>MPML01000077.1 GCA_002238445.1 Caldilineaceae bacterium bin5 | reverse complement strand
GCTCGCTTTGACTTTGGCAACCGCCTTTCCCCCCTCACCGCAGGTGGCATACGCGCACAACCCTTATGCCCTGCCTTCGGAGAGCGGAGGCAGCGTTCTTGACACCCCCGAATTTCAGAAACTGGTC
The DNA here is from genome assembly GCA_002238445.1 of Caldilineaceae bacterium bin5. GTDB lineage: Bacteria > Chloroflexota > Anaerolineae > Caldilineales > Caldilineaceae > Bin5. Next base: position 23,368 of record MPML01000077.1, on the reverse strand, counting down.
GTCAACGGCATGGCGCCGCTCTGGGTAGCAGGACAGACCGTCAACTCCTTCGCCTACCATCTGCAATTCATGAATCTGCCGCCGCTCATGCGCGGCTACTTTCAAAGGGCCGGCGGTGACTGGAAAAACCTGTTGCAAGCGAAGGCGGTTTGGGAAACGATTCCCCCACAGATCAGAGCCGGCGGCCCCCAGGAAACTGCCCGCTTTCTGAATGATAAGGACTGGTCACATATCATCCCCAGGAGTCAGGGCGGAGCGTCAACAGCCGATAACGGGATTTTCGAACTCAGGCTTCTGAACAGAATACGCGGCGGACGGCCTATGACACCGGGCGAGATTTCTGCTGCCAGGGCGGTTATCAGGCACGAGCTGATCGGTTCCGTCGTGCGCCAGACGACCGCCACGATGATGACAGGGGCCATGGCGGGCATACGCATAGGCGGTCTGATTATCTGCCTGGAATGTGGCCTCCTGTACGCGGAAGGCGCAATCACATGGGAGCAAATGGTTGAAAAGGTCATCAAGGCAACCCTCTTTGCAGGCGCACTGTCCTTTGTCATTGTAGGACTGATTGTCGGCCTGGGCCTGTTGTTCCCCGCGCTCCTTCTGGCACTGGTTCCGGTTCTGTTTGTGCTTCAAATCGTCTCCCTGGTATTCCTTGCCCAGCACGCAATCACTCTGGCAAAGGGCTACTGGGACGTGCTCAATGAGAGCGGCATGATCAAAGAGGCGGGAGAAGTCTTGAATAAAACAGAGACCTTCATGCGCGACACTGTCACCGAGACGGGCAGCGGCGCGCATGCCAAAATGAGAGAGTGGACCGGGGGTCTGGCCAGATGGGTAGGATGGAAGAGGGCCTGGAGCATGGCCAGAGGCTTGTACGAGAGAATGGGGGCCGGCAAAGCCTGGGCCTGGTTTGCAGCGAAAACGGATCTGGTTGGAGGCCACACCTCCGATCTGCTTTCCCCGTTACAGAAGTGGGGACACATCCCTGACCTTGATGTCAGCATGCCCCAATTCAGCCTCCCGCAGCTGGACGTTCCCGGACTCGATCTCCCGGAACTCCGAATCAATATCGATGAAGTGAAGGAACGCATCGCCACTGTCATCTATGTCGACTTTCGAGCCGCCCTCGACACCACGAATCAGTTAAGAAACAGCTTGGAGGAGTACATCGAAGGAGCGGCATCGTGAAACGCGCATCGCAGAAGAGTGCGAGCACGATACACCATTACATCCCGTTCATCTTCGCTTGCTCAGTTAAGTAGGTGGTGTTACCTTGATTTTCCCTTTCCATGGTCTATCGATTGGGGCCAGCCATAAGACATTTTGGACGGGATAGACGGTGTCGGCGTTAGCGGGCCCTTATCATAGCGCTGCGGTTGCGCCAGCACGTCACCACAAAACAAAAGGCGATAAGTAGTTAAGGGCTACCCATGACCACGACGATTGTGCGGGCGCATAAGATCAGGCTTGTCCCAACAGGACAGCAGGAACGGCACTTCGTGCAGGCTTGTGGCACGGCACGGTTTGCCTACAACTGGGGCCTTGCCGAGTGGAAGCGTCAGTACCAGGCGGGAATGAAGCCAAGCGCCAGGCAATTGGACAAACGTTTGAACGCCATGAAGCAGGCATATTTCCCTTGGATGTACGAAGTATCCAAATGGGCGGCACAGATGGCGATTCAGAATCTTGGCATCGCGTTCAGGAATTTCTTTTCCCGGCGCGGGAAATATCCTCGCTTCAAAAAGAAAGGCAAAGCGGCTCTCTCTTTTGTGTGCGCCGTAGGCATACAAGAAATCAAAGTGAGAGATAAGCGCTTGAGGGTTCCGAAACTTGGCTGGGTCAAAATGCGCCAAACGTTGCGTTTAGAGGGCAAGTTATTGCGGGTCACAATCAGTAAGACCGCCGGTCAGTGGTACGCAGCAATCGCTGTTGAAATGCCATGGGTCGTTCCAGTCCGCAAAAACCAAGCGGACGGGGGACTGGACGTTGGCATATCTCCACTCGCGATCGAAAGTGACGGCACTCGCTGGGAAAACCCGAAAGCGCTGAATCAAGAACTGCGGAAATTGAGGCGATGGAGTCGCCGGTTATCGCGGCGCACGCAGGGGAGTAGAGGCTATCAGGAAGCGCAACTCCGAATTGCCAGACTCCATAAGCGAATCGCCGACATGAGGGCGGATTGCCACCATAACCTGAGCAGGTCGGTCGTGAACAAGTACAGTCGTTTGGGTGTTGAAAACCTGAACATATCGGGGCTGTTGAAAAATAGGCGTCTTTCTCGGCATCTATCTGATGCTGCACTGGGTGAACTCCTGAGACAGGTTCGATATAAGGCCGAACAGTACGGAACGGAGATTGTGGAAGCGAATCGTTTCTTTCCGTCATCAAAGACCTGTTCGGTTTGCGGGCTAAAGAATGAGAGCCTGACACTATCCGACAAGCAGTGGGTTTGCGCGTGTGGTGTACAGCATGATCGAGATATGAACGCGGCAATCAATCTTAGAAACTATTGTAGGGCGGGGCACGCCCGAACGACGCCGATGGACAGTGAAGCGCTGGCCGTCAGAAGTTTCGGCGGTGAAACTACGCTGGGTGAAGTCGGAATTTGAAGAGGGGGCGTAAGCCCTTAGCTACTTAATGCCAAGGGGAATATATGAGTAACGAACAGCGTCCGCTTCCCGAAGTATCAGATGACGTGTACTCTGCCCGGGTTCTTGGGCGTCTCGTGACGACCGAACAAGGGATTGTGCTTACGAAAATGGCGCACATGGCTGACTTTACGGGAACGCGAGAGTTCACCGCGACCTATGAGGAAATCGCCTATGGTCTGTTTGCCGATGAAGAAGGGTATACCGGCGCTGATATCGTGGCGATTGTGGTTCCGTGGCTGATATACAAAGGTCTTGTTGAGCAGGAAAAGGTGGACCGGGAATCTTGGCAGTTCCGAATCGCAGATCGTGAAATCCTTGTCGAAAAAGTTCTTGAAACTGGCCTTGAAGAACCCTGGGAAAACCTGGACGCGAAAGACCCTGAGAAATGGGAACTTGACCCCAATGGTCATGTGGTGCGCGACAGTGTGAAAAACGCGAAAACCGCGTTGGAAGAGTTGGAGAAACTTCTGCACGATTGGGAAGACGTGCCGGATCGAGATGAGGATTACGAAGTGGTTCTTTTCAGCCTTCGCCATGGTTGGGAAGTGGATTGGGCGACTGCTATCCGAAAGCACATAGGCTACAGCCCGACATTGAGGGCGGTATCAATTGCTAGGCGGGGTGAACGCTAGCTGAGACTTCGAGGCGGCCGCTCATGATTGTAGAAGACTCCGGGGCCGCCATCGAAAGCCTGAGAATAGAAAAAGACCCGCCGGCCTAGGCCTCGCGGGTCTTTTTGGGTCGATGGATGTCATCCCGGTCATCCATCGACCCCCATCTTAACAAGCGGTTGCGCGATCGTCAACCGGCGTGTTATCCTGCAGATCTACAACTGAAAATGCCCGTCAAAATGCGACTGCCCACCTGGGCGAGGTGAGCAGCAGCAGGATGGAGGGCGATGACGGCGAGTAACCAGCTCCCGTCACCAGAGACAACAGGAGAGATATTCCCGTGTCTACCTCACAGCATACCATTGCGCACGCCTACAAGTCAACATCTGACATTCACCCGAACGGCGTCAGCTGGCCCGACCACAACCAGCACCAGCACCACCGCTACGAAAACATCGTTCTCGACCTGCTCCAGTCCGACATCCTCTCCGTTCTGCCCGCCCACCTCAAAGCGGTCCTCCTCCTGGGCGCCGGCCTCGCCAACAGCGACAACCGCGACGCCCGCCACAGGTCCTTCTACTTCCAGCAGGGATGGACGGCAAAGCACCTGGGCATCTCGCGCCAGGCGTTTTCCAGCTATCTCGGCATCCTCGTGAAGCACGGCCTCCTCATCAAGCTCGGCAAAGGCTATCCCAAAAACAGGCGCAAAGGCGACCAGCCCGTCATCTTCTACGCCGTCCCCGACTTCGAAGACCTCTGCCGTCTCGCCGCCACCAAAACCACAAACGACTTTACCCGCAAAAAGAGCCCCGCAGACGTCGCCCGCATTGTGGATAACGCCCAGAGGTTGTCAACCACCGCTTTACAACCTCCAACCCACAGGGTGTCAAGCGGGCGCGACACCCTGTTGTCAACCGAGCGCGACACCCGTACTGAGAGGTTGTCAAGCGGGCGCGACACAAAAAGGGATCTACTTCTTAAAATAGATAATAGAAATGGAAAGGAGGTACATTCATCAAAAAATGGGAATAACAAAAAAACCAACGTCAACACCAACGGCAACGGCCATTCCGCCGCGGTCGTTTCTGACGGCCAGGCCGCGATCCGCTGTCCATGCGGCAACGCCATCCCGGCCGAGAAATGGGCCGCCGGCCGCGAGGTGTGCAAAGAGTGCTGGCAGAAAGAGCAAAGAGCCGCGCACGCTGTCTGGAAGAAAGAGGAGGCAAAAAACAAGCGCAAACACGAAGCGGAGTGCCGGGAATTCTTCCGCCAAAAATGGGCGCACCTGGACAAAACCAAAACAGCCGGCAAACTATGGCTGGGAGCGAACTTCGCAACCCGGGCAACGGCTGCAACTCTTGGCGCGGCCGCCGACTAGGGCCCGCTCACGTTCGCCTGAACAGTGATTGACGGGGGCAAAGCGCGACTGATCCGCCAGCGGTTGCACAGCTGCGCACACAAAATCAGACACGCCCTTGGTGTTCTTAGCGGCCCTTCGCGTGACTTCGCGGATCAATTGGTTTTGTCGATTTCAACATGCAAGCGAGAAACATCCCTAACAGGCCTGCAGGCTTTCCGTTCTTGCCGATCTTCAGATCGTTCTGTTATGTCTGCGCTCCTTCTGTGTGGTAGGTGGATTCGTATCAGGGAATACGGGTCATTGCCTTGCTATATCGACGAATTAACGCCGCAAGAGACAAAAAGGTAACCGGGACCGTATATCGCCCATTCGCTGCTAAGATGATAAGGATTTCAGAAGCAAGCGAACGGCCGCTTCTCTATTCCCGAACAGGTTTCATTTCAGGCTCCTCACATACCCGCAAGAAACGTCACGACATAACTCAGAAAGTTGAGCAGGCCCATAACTGCAACGCCGAAGTAGTAGAAGAACGCAAAGGTCGGCTCTACGTACAGTTCCATAAAAATAGCGAAATCCTTCGCGCCCTGCGTAAGTTCTGGCTCCATCGTAGGCCCCCTCTTTGTTCAGCCCTACAGGTTTTGACAAAAGCCTGGGCTGACTTTCACGCCCGGGCTCTTGCTCTTGTTAACCGCTGCCCGGAGCCGTGATCAATCAGCTCCCGGGTTGTGATTGTACTCCACAAAGTTACACTGAACGGAAAGGGGTTCTCTGGGATGATCTACACATTCCCACGTCGCATGGAAGATGTAGTTCGTCCACCAGCCCGCAAGTTTGTGGACGTCGGCGAACCACCAGTTCTGGTAACGGTACGTGAAGTAGTCGGTGTCACAGATGTGAACTTTGCTGTTTGTGCCCGGCGGGACGTCGCGGAAAATCCAATCATAGGGCGCATCGTCCTTGTCGAACGCAATGTACATCGTCTTGCTGCTGTTGTTGTTGAGAATGCCGGGCCAGGTACAATTTTCAGGGAGACCTGATTCTTCTGGCGGAATTGGCGGTGGGTCTGGAGTGGTTTCTTCTTCAGCCGGCGGCGGTTCCGAGGTGGTCCCGTCTTCCTGGGCCAGCAGGCTGGAGGGCGTCAACAGCGCCGCAATCATGATGGCGATGTAGAAAAAGCCTCCCATGGCACCCTCCTCTGAAGTTGTTCAGAATGGGATTGTTGTCGGGAGGCAACTGCAGGATACCAGACCGCTCATGAACCTGTCTCGGTCAAATATACCGATTCCGGCATGTTGATCTACCGATTTCGGTATATCCGGCCACCCGCCGTTCCACAGAAGGACGCATGAACATGGCTTGCCCGCAGATATTCCGGGTAGTTGGGCGCAGCCAACGGTCAAACCCTGGCTGTATTCGGTTGTCTGCTGTTCTGCTGTTGGCGGTCACGCTTGTCTATCGGCTTGCCTTAATGCTGAGTCAAATATGTAATTTCCCTTTTTTAGGCGTCCGAATTCAGATGCGATGGCCCTCGCCCGTGCGGCCGGATGCATTGACAGCCTCCGCTGCCTGTGCAACAATCAGATAAAGCCGCGGGCGGCTGGGTTCCTCTTTCTCTCGGCCTCCCCACTTTCGCAGCGGGACAACAATGGGCGTCAAGACACCGGATTGGTTGAAGCACGCACTCTTCTATCAGATTTTCCGGGATCGGCTCAGTCGCAGCCCCCGTCGGCCCGATGCACTGCGCCCGCAACCGTACGCTTCTGGTTCTGACGACTCCGCCCGCCATTTCGAAGAAGGGGCGCAGTGGAAACGGTTAAGGTCATTCTCAACCCATACGCAGGGCGGGGACGCGGCGCAAAGGTAGCCGGCGAGATCGAGGCTGCCTTTCGCCGCCACAACGTCCCCTGCGAAATAGCGGCAACCTCTGCGCCGGAGGAAGCTGTCTCCCTGGCGCGCCGCGCGCGGCAGGATGGTTACGCCATCGTGGCTGCCGCCGGCGGCGACGGAACCGTTCATGAAGTCATGAACGGCTTGGCGGAGGCGACGCCCGCAGATGAAACAGTGCAGGGTTTGGCGGTTTTGCAGGCGGGCAGCGGCAACGACTTTGCCGACATGGTAGGGGCGGCCCGGGAGATCGACGCAGCCGTACACGCCATCCGCGAGGGCAATACGCGCCACGTCGATCTGGGGCTGGTCGAAGCCTTCGACGGACGCAACACCTTGCGACGCTACTTCGACAACAATCTGGGTATCGGCTTTGAGGCGCAGGTGACCGCAGAAAGCCGCGAGATCAAGCGGCTGCGCGGCTTCCTGATCTATCTGTGGGCGGCGCTGCGCGCGCTGCGGGCCTATGACCAGCCCCATTTTGAGATCAGCTGGACCGACGGCGCCGGCAATGAGCGCAGGGCTGCCAAAGAGATGTTGCTGATCAGCATCGGTAACTCGCGACGGGTGGGCGGGGCCTTTTATCTGACGCCGGATGCGCGAATGGACGACGGTCTGCTCGACCTGGCCATTGCTGACGCGCTATCGCAGCTGGGGATTCTGAACCTTCTTCCCAAAGCGATGACCAGGACAGGACTGCATGGTCAGAAGGCGGTCTCTTTTGATCGATTGCGTTCTGCCACTATCGCGGTCCGGCAGCCCGTCCCGGTGCATACCGACGGCGAGATCTTGTCCACGAAAGTCGAAAGCCTGACCGTCGAAGTACAGCCTGGCCGCCTGCAGGTAATCGTGTAAAGTCCGCCGCGGGCACTCCTCCCGGTAACAACTCTCTATACTGATTAGGGCTCGTTACCGTTTGTCTGATCACCGTTATTCCCTGGTAAATTGCAGCAAATAGACGAAGAGCCGCCCATTCACCCAAAGAGAACCCCAAGCGCTTTTTCTGTTCTCCGTGTCTCTCCGTGGACAAAACGCAGTTCTTCTCGCCCCCGAGGAGCGGGACATTCCCGTTCGCACCGCCCAGCACACTACTATCCATCTGCGGATATGCTTGGCGCAATTGGAAAAATCGCTGGACTGTCCTGACCAGTATTCACCGCTTCTTGAGTGCCGGTGTCAAAAGACTATGGGACCGTTGCCCTTTGATCCGCAACAGTGCATCACAAGGCAAGCCTCCCCGTCCATACACGCTGGGAGCCAATGGCACTCGGGCAGGTGTCCTCTCCTGGCGACTATTCCCAGCGTATGCGGCGTACCATTTCACTCAGCAACGGAACCAGTTCGAAAAATCCCTCGCTTCGGAAAGTAAAGTCAACCCGAAGGAACGAGGCTCTGTCCGGGGACAACATCCAAACCTGCCAGCGAATTTCATTCGAATCCAACCCGGCGCGGTTGTCGCGGAAAAAGACCGAAACCACCTCCGCTCCATCGTAACGTAGATTCGTAACCGCGCTGGCGCTCTCCACGTCAAACCCAGCCTCTCTCAACCCGTTCTCCAGGATCGGAAGCAACTGACGCAATTCCAAACCGCCGGCCGGGTGGATCGTGGAATCGATGTGCCCGCCGAATTTCCACCGCGTCTCGAAGCCATAGCCAACGAATGTTTCCATATCTTCGCTGTCCATGTCCGAAGAAAAGTCGCGCAAAAAATCTTCCGCATTTTCCGCGCCGATCATGTCGGCAAGGCTCCTCCGATCAGCATCAGTAGGCTGTGTCGGGTCGAAAAAGAACCAGCCCGGCGGATAGAAGATCCATAAGCGGCGATCGCTGTCATGGAACGCATCCCAATCAAACGCCTTTACAAGCGGGACACCTTCCAGCGTGCCGGACGCGGTCACCAACTGGCTGAAGACCCATCCCGGCTGTTCGTTATAGTTGATCCGCCACCAGGCGCCGGTTGAGTTCTTGCCGGTGATGGCAAACCGTTCACCAACGATGGCCGTACCCAGCACAGGGTAAAACGTACCCGGTCCACCGCGCACGTTCATATTTCCATTAATGGTCACAGCCGGAAAGGTGAGCGCAAGCTGATTGGCCCATTGCACCTTCCGTACGATGTCACGCAACACCGGCTCCAGCCCGTCAAACTCATCGCTGTGAACGCTGAAAGCGAGGGCGAGCAACGTCTCTTCATCCGGGGACAGCAGCCAGACCTGCCATACTTCGCTGTTTGTTTCGCCCTCGCGGTAGCGGATCGATACCGCCTCTTCGCCCAGCGGCCTGAGTTCCGGAACCAGTTCGACGCTGTCCGCCACGACCCCATAGCTGTCCCCCAACCGGTCGGCGACCACCTGCACGTAGCGTTCCAGGTTCAGGCCATCGGCCGCGAAAGAGAAAACAAGCATGAAGTTGCCTGACCTGTCATTCGTCTGATCTGCCTGGAGGCCAAGTCCGATCACGGCATCCTCGCTGCCGACGCTCATTGCCGAAAACATCGCGCCCATCTCCGCGATGTCGAGTTGCTCCTCATCGCCCTTTCTGGCCGCGGAGAAAAGCGCCAAATCGGCCTGGGCAGGCTGCGCGGGGTCGAAGTAGCGCCATCCTGGCGGATAGGACAGCGATAGCCCGCGTACTTCATCGTCATACGTCAGCCAGCCAGTTGGATCCGCCTGCGATGCATTCGCCGCATCGGCGGACGCCGTCACAAGCCCGCCAAAGACCCATGCCAACCGGCCCTCGTATTCGATCTGCCACCAGTCGCCGGCCGCATTTCTGCTGAGCGCGGCGTACTGCTGCCCCGCCGTGGCCGCGCCGATGATGGGATAATTGGTGCCCGGCCCCCCGCGCACATTCATGGTGCCGTTGATCGTCACCGTCGGGCCGGTTGGGGGCTCATACCCAGCCGGGAACCATTCATAGATGTCTCCTGTTGAGACCGCCGGCGTGTCTCCAATCGGAATTACCAGCGGGTTGTGGATCGACACCACGGGAACCGTGTGCGCGGGGGAACCTGACGAAGCCAGGGGTGTCAGCCTGTCCGTTTCTTCGGCCTGCTTTACAGAAATGACGTACCCGCCCGGCGCAGACCAACTGGTATCTTTCACAAGCAGGAAGTACTCTCCGGTACGGGGCGCTCGGTAGACGATTCTGGAATCCAGCCCGAACAGGCCGCCGCCGCTGTTATCATCGGCAACCCACTCCTCTTCCGACGCTCCCAGGATCGCGAGGTAAGCGTCAGCCAGGACTGACCGCGTCACGATCTCGACCGTCTCATCTTTCTCCAGGCGTAGGCGAAAAAGATCGATGTCCGCGGGGAAGTCGATATTGCCGTGGAGCGACTCTCCCACCCGGATCCGTCGGTCATGGTCCAGATCCTCAAACCGCGCAAGCCGGCGGTTCGAGGACAAGGTAGACTCTCCTGGCACCGGTCCCCTTAGGAGCAGGAAATGCGGCCCACTGCTTTCGGTGACAAATGAAAATGCATCGGTCTCACCGTCGGTAAGTTCGTTGCCAGCGGAGTCGAAGATCTGGAACCTGCCAACGTCTGCACCGCTTAACTCGATTTCGATTGCGGCCCCAGCTGGCTCGTCGAGTATGTAAGCCTCCCCAAAGCTCTTCGATGTTAGTTCGTGACGGAGCGCGCCCCCTTCCAGCGACAGCTGCCGCTCGCCGAGGCCTGCGGGGTCATCGCCGTCAATGAGTTGCCGGATACGTGGCAAAATGTCGGCGGACGAGGCGGCGAGTGCGAATTCCCCTTTATACTTGAAGCCGCTGATACCGATCACCTCACCCGCAGCGGAAACAAGCGCGCCGCCGCTCTGTCCTCCTATGATCAAAGCATCAATCTGGAAATAGGTGATGCCAACAGGCTCCCACTCCCGCAGGCGCGACAGGCTACCCCTCACAAACGCCGGCCGCGGATAGGCTTCGACTTCGCCTGGGTAGCCGAGCAGGTACATGTCGGTGGCGACCGGGATGCTCTCCCCGTCGAGCAGTGTCGCAGGTTGCGCGGGGGCGTCAATCGGGCCGAGCACGGCCAGGTCTGTCAACAGGTCCCAGCCTTTCACCGGCACCTTGCCAAACTCGGTTCCATCCGGGAAGACGACGCGCGCCGCGTCGAAGGGCCAGACCACGTGGGCGTTCGTCACCAAGTAACCCCCCTCGATCAGCACACCGCTGCCAGAACCGATTTCCGTCTGAATGAAAGCAATCGCCGGCGAGACTCTGTCGAAAATTTGAGGGCGGGTGAGTGTCTCCGGGGCTTCTGTGGCTGTCGCAGATAGCGCAGTGCAAAACGGCAGCTCAAGTTCGCTCAAGTCGCTTTCCTCAACATTGCGCCATGCTTCGGGCACACATCCACTTAGTCGATTACCCGAGAGGTGAAGAAACTCCAATTTCGTGAGGTTGCCCAGTTCGGACGGTATCATTCCCCTCAATTCGTTGAATCCGAGGTACAACCCTTTCAGGTTAGTGAGATTGCCCAGTTCGGACGGAATTGTTCCACTCAACCGATTGTCCAAGAGGTCCAGCCATTCCACGTTAGCAAGATTGCCCAGTTCTGACGGTATCCTCCCGCTCAACCTATTGCCCAAGAGATCCAGCACTCTTAGCTTAGTGAGATTTCCCAATTCGGACGGAATCGCTCCGCTCAACTCGTTGATTCGGAGGTCCAGTACTGTCAGATAGGTGAGGTTGCCCAGTTCTGGCGGAATTGTTCCACCCAACCGGTTGTCCAAAAGGTTGAGCACCGTCAGGTGGGTGAGATTGCCCAGTGCTGACGGAATCAAACCACGCAACCTATTCTCTTGAAGATCCAGTATCTCAACGCGACCACTATCGTCCGTAGTGACGCCCTGCCACGTACCTATCGGCGCGTCGGTCAGCCAATTCTCGCTGTTTACCCAGTTGGCCCCGTCCGTAGCTTGGTAGAGTGCGACCAATACGTCCCTGTCTGTGGCGGCAAACGCAGGAGAGGACGCGACACAAAACGGCAGCCCCAATCTGTCCAGGTCGTCTTCCTCTATAGCTCCTACCAAAACTTCAGGAAAGCAGCCACTTAACCGATTGCCTGAGAGACTCAGCCAGTTCAGGTTGGCAACCTTTCCTAACTCGCTCGGAATTGAACCGCTCAATTGGTTATCAGCGAGATACAACTGCATCAACTTTGTGAGGCTTCCCAGTTCTTTTGGAATTGTTCCGCTTAACTCATTGTCTGAAAGGAGCAGCCATCTCAATTGCGTAAGCTTCCCCAGAGCTATTGGGATCGTACCCCTTAACCGGTTCTCTGAAAGGACCAGTGATTCCAGGTTAGAAAGATTGCCGAGTTCTAACGGTATTGTTCCGCTCAATTGGTTTTTCGAGAGGGACAACCGTTCTAAGTTGTCAAGATTGCCAAGTTCTACTGGAATCGTACCGCTCAACTCGTTGTCCCAAAGATCTAACTCCTCCAAGTTGGTAAGGCGGCCCAACTCTGACGGAATCGCACCGCTCAATTCGTTGTCCCCAAGATCCAACCATATTAAGTTGGTGAGGCTGCCCAACTCTGGGGGGATCGTTCCGGTCAACTCGTTATGTGAGAGGCGCAGCCATACTAGACTAGTGAGCTTGCCCAACTCTGATGAAATCGAACCGTTCAATTCGTTTTCCCAGAGGTATAGGCCTTCCAGGTTGGTGAGTTTGCCCAACTCTGGGGGAATTGTCCCACTCAACTTATTCAAATAGAGGCCCAACTTCATCAATTGGGTGAGGCCGCCCAACTCTGGCGGTATCGTTCCAGTCAACTGGTTGAACGAGAGATCCAGTTCAATCACGCGCCCGCTATCATTGGTGGTGACACCATACCAGATACCGAGCGGCGCATCAGTCAACCAGTTATCGTTGTTCACCCAGCTGTCGCCGGCCGTGGCCTCGTAGAGCGCGACCAGCGCCTCCCTGTCCGTGCTGGCGTCCGTAGCGATACGTGTCGATGCAAACACCTGTGGCCCTCTCAAGCCGGCAACCAGGACAAATACAACGACTATGACAGTCGGAAGTCTGAGAAAAGTGCTCATGATCTCCCCTTCGCTGGCTGGATGCCTTAACTGCTTGCAGTAACTGCGTCTACGCATCGACCTGATATCTAAGAGATTGTTAGAAAGGTTAAGGCCGTTGGCCAATCAATGGTATGCGCAGCCTTGAGAAAACAGAACGAGACCCAACAGATTTGACCGGCAGCCAGTGGTCATTATTCAGCATCTGATTCCAGCATCCAAACCGGTCTGAAAATCTGGACCTGCACATTACTCTTGAAAAAATGACCCAGCGCCGGCACTCAACCCAGATCCACCCGATCACCAAATCGCAATCCTGAACAGTCAGGCGCACGGGGAACCCCGCAGAGACGGCGCCGGACACAGCGCACGCGGCAACAGCGCTGCCGTGATTCGGAAACGCGTGTTGCGCTTGGGGCGTAGTGTTGAAACATCCAAAGCTCAAACATCTACGCAGATGCGGAGTAAGCACGGTAGCCGCGAAGCGATCTAAAGCCAGATCAATACAACCGACCGCGCCAGAGCCGTTCTAAGCGCCTGTTCAAGCATGAGGTTACCCTGGGAACCACCCTCTTTCATAGCGCTTGGCGTACCCCTGAATTTCTTGACCAGGGCAAAGCCGGCAGCTGGGGACGATTGTCAAAAGCCGTTTGAGTGCCAGGAAGGCCTGTTCAGCGGCGATTGCGGGCTGCGACGAGCGCGGCATGCCGGTCAGGCTGGCTGGCTACCCGCTTCATCCCGTCACCGGCGCCCCAAACTGCAGCCCATCTCCTGAATCCCCCTGACTGTAGTTCAGACAATACCGCCTCCCCGTCGCCATGGCGCCTGGACCATAACGCCCGCAGGTTGACTTTCGACTCCCCCCACCGCTATAGTATGGCAGGAAGCCCACCGGAACGCGACCGGTCTTGAGAGGATGCCATATAGGTGGCCAATCGGCAGTTGGCTGGGAAGTCACTAGCAGAACAGCTGGCCTTCTGGCAGAAACGCAACCTAAGGGTACGGCCGCGGCAAGAAACAAGACTTCGCAACGAAACGCCTGCCCTGCCTCCTGGGCTATCGTAGGTTCTCGGACATACCCGGTTAAAAGTCCATGACCGGGGGATCTGGTCTACATGAGTAAAGTCACGATCGATAAAGCGACAATTCAGGCCGTAGCCCAACTGATCGCCCAAAAATTCGATCCCGAACAGATTATCCTCTTCGGCAGCCACGCCCGCGGCAACGCCGGCTCCCACAGCGACATCGACCTCCTCGTCGTCTTCAAATCCCTCGACGACTGGCCGAAGCGCGGCAACCCCATTCGCCTGGCGATTGGCGAGAAATTCGTGTTGCCTGTCGACGTGATCGTGACCACGCCTGAACATCTGTCCGAGCAGCGCAAGAATCCATATTCCTTTGTTCACACGGCCCTTGAATCGCAAGAAATCCTGTATGAGCGCTCAGCCCCCTGAACACGACTGGTTCGAGAAAGCGGAACAGGACTTGGAGATGGCTCGACGAGCCATGAGCGCAGGCGATCCTTTGCCCGCGATGGCCTGCTATCACTGCCAGCAATGCGCCGAGAAATGCTTGAAGGGTTTTCTTGTCTCTCGGTCTACCGAGTTCCGCCCCGTGCATGATCTCCTCTATCTCTTACAGCAGTGCGCGGCGCTGCAACCTGCATTTGAGGAACTGGCGCCGATTGTCGTGATCCTTGGGAGATACGGAGCTGGCGTGCGTTACCCGGTGCAGGGCTTTGAGGAACGAGGCGATAAAGTCGGCAGAAACCGTCTCCGCTTTCGTTACGCAGAACATGCAACCGTGAACTCCTTAAGGCGCTGCACGATCTCGACACCTTCCCCATCGTCCGCCGCCGTGACATAGCCGCCTTCGGACACGACCGCACCAAAACCATAACCCTCGCTTACGACGACGACCTCGTCGCCGGCCATACGGATGTAGAGGTGGCGGTCTGGGCCACCAAGCAGGAAGAGCCGACCTGGCCGCAAGGGTAACCATCAAACTGCCAAAAAAGACAAATTGTCGTTTTTGCCGTCGAATTCCCACGAGTGCTTTGCCAAATGCTTTCGGAGAGGCAGCAGGACGCCGTAATTACCAGGGGCGAACTGCTGATGACATATGGCCCTGAGTTGCCGTATCCTTACGCCTCGGACGTCAGAGGTTCACGTCACGGGGTTATACGCGAGCTTCGAGCGCAGAGCGCATCCGGCGCCTCGTCGAGGGTATGTCAAGGGAAGAAGAACTCGAATTCTGGCACAAACGCACTGAGGACATGCGCGCCAAAAGGCGAGTCAGTCAAAAAACGCTATCTAGCATAAGGCTCCGATAAGGAGAATTCGGTGGCTGGGTGGAGACGAAAAAATTTTTCACTGGCAGGGCTTTTCCTTCTCATAGCGATTCTGCCGGTAGCCTGCAGAATATTCATCGATGACGAGTTTGGTCACTTTCTCGCTAACGGCCCTACAAGTGTAAGACCGTACGTCGCAACGGGACCGTCCTGCAGGGAACTCGAAGAGATAGCGCAGGGGTCACTGGCCAATGTCCGTCCGCCGCCCGCGACCGCAAGATTCAGCGCCGCCGATCGCAAAGCTCTTGCCAGTACCGCTTTCGGCCACCTGTGCGAATTGGCGAAAGAGGTGGGGTGGCGGCAGAGCGCCACCAAGGAGGAACGGAAAGCCGCAGAGCTCCTGATGGACCGCTTTACCGAGTTCGGATACAGCCCGGAGATGCAGGATTTTCAAGTGCGGATAGGGCCTCTCCGGAGGAGATCCAGCAACATAATCCTTGATCTTCCCGGTCAGGGCGAAGGCGTGGTCATCCTGGGAGCGCACTACGACACGGTACGGAACTCAGTGGGTGCCAACGATAACGCTTCCGGAGTAAGCGTGCTGCTGACGCTGGCAGAGAGATTGGCGCAACCGCCCTGGTCGAACGAGATGGTGTCGGTTTTTCCGTTCACATTGCGATTTATCGCCTTTGGCTCAGAGGAAACCGGACTGAGCGGCAGTGCGCATTACGTGCGCCAGTTGACCGAGGAAGAGTTAGGCGCCATCAAGATCATGATCAACTTCGATTCAGTGGGGTCAGGTACATTTCTCTATTTCCGGGGGCCAGTTGACAGTCATTTGACCGGGTATGCATCAGAAACCGTTAACAGCTGGTTGACCGGGCAAGTATCAGAAACCGCGAATAGAGAAGGAGTGTCAGTGTCCTACTTGGGCATCAGAGAGGGTTGGGACATCAGTGGCTCTAGTGATGAGGCCGTTTTCAGACGCCGTGGGGTTCCAACGATTTACTTCTTCGGCAACGACAAGTCACGCATCAACACCCGGGACGATAGGATTGAATTCATCAACCCGGTGCTGCTGGGAGACGCGGCGTTGCTGGTCCTGGACCTGCTTGCCTCCCTTGAAGATTTGTAATGTCGACGCCGGCAAGCCATCTCCGGGGTGAAGATCATGCCGGCGGACAGGAATCCAGCAAAGATGCTGATAGGAGACCAACTGCAGAACAGAAAATCAAGACGCGGACTAAATGAGAGAAAGTGTTTACCCTTTTCCAGGGCAACCGCCCTCGCCGGCCAGCAGGTTGCCCTCCTTATCTCGCCGCCGGTGCCGTCAACTGCAGCCCATCTCCTTAATCCCCAACAGCTGCATTGCAGACAACCGCCATCGCCGCCGCCGGCACCACCACGAACGCGGCTGTCTGACCAAATGACACGCTTGTACGCCATGACCTGCCGGTTCATCGTTTGACCAGGAACTTTCTCAGCGTTTATAGTTGGTACGATTCTTGATGAACTGTCTGCTCAGTATCAGAGGTCTTCGCAATAGTGGAGCATCGGCAACCAAGAGTTTATGCTGATACGTCTGTTTTCGGCGGCGTTTTTGATGCAGAGTTTTCCGCGCCCAGCAGGAGGTTCTTTGAAGAAGTAGATGCCGGGAAGTTTGTCCTGGTGATCTCCCCCGTCGTCGAAGAAGAGATCAGATCTGCCCCCGACGTCGTCCAGAAACTTTTTGCAGCGTACGACCAGACAGCCCGCGTTGAGCAAATCACCATTGAGACCCTGGAGCTTCAGGCATCGTATCTCGAACTTGGTGTCGTCTCCAGGAATTCGCTGGCAGATGCGCTGCACGTCGCCATCGCAACGGTCGCTGGATGTGATCTCATCGTCAGTTGGAATTTCAGGGACATTGTTCACTTTGACAAGATTCGCAAATATAACGCAGTCAATATCCTCAGAGGCCATGGCCAAATAGCAATTCATTCTCCCCTGGAGGTGGTTCAGCATGACGAACCGTGAACCTGAATTTATGGCCTGGAAACGTCGCGGCGCAGAGCGCGTCCGGCGCCTCGTCGAGGGCATGTCAAAGGAAGAAGAACTCGAATTCTGGCGCAACCGCACTGAGGATATGCGCGCCCGCCAACAGGCGAAGCCGGCAGGGTCGCCGCAATCAAATACGCGGCGGGAGCCCCCGGTATCCCCCCTTGTCAGTGACAAGGGCTCCCGCCGCAGCGATCCAGACAACGTAATTCGCGCACCCGAATGTGTCGCCATCAAACGTCGCGGCGCAGAGCGCGTCCGGCGCCTCGTCGAGGACATGTCAAGGGAAGAAGAACTCGAATTCTGGCGCAAACGCACTGAGGACATGCGCGCCCGCCAACAGGCGAGTCAGTCAGAATCCGGGCAGACAGCCGCCGCCAACCCCATCAACTGACCGGTAATCCCATCCGCGTCTGCGTCCTCGACACCTTCCCCATCGTCCGCCGCCGCGACTTCGCCCTGGATGCCAAATCCGCGCGAATGCACCTGGCTCTTGACTGTTCGACATAGGCCTCCCTGACCTTTGTCTGAACAGCAATTTGCGGGAACAAACTGCGGCTGACCCGCCAACGACTGCGCACAGAAAACCCGATACGCTCTTTGTGTTCTCCGCGTCCCTCCGCGGACAAAAAGATGTTCTTCCCATACTTGACAGTTCACCAAAAACTAAAAACTGACGACCAAAAACTGTCGTTAGAATTGACACAAAACTGGTATAAGCAAATCCATTATGTCACTGAAATGGCATAAAAAACATGCTAAACTGTTTAACGGATGTAGATCCCATGTGAAGCCATGAACGTACGCAATGACTCGCAACTGGAACAAGGAAGTTCCTCCTGTCTTTCGGGAAGACAGGAAATCCTGGTCCCGCCTGGGATCTGCATCCAGCTACACTTTCCAAACTCTTTCGCCCTCAAGCCAACCCTGGAGACGGACAGATGATTGCCCGCATTCAGCCGTTGCTGCTTGATGGCATCCTCGCCGCGAACATCCTGCCCCGGCATTTCCAGTTCGCGCCGACGCGGACCGCGCAGGCGTTACCAAGACGGGAAGTAAGCGTGGACGCCGCCTGGTTCACCCCAAATGCGCCAATTGGCGCATTTCAAAAGGGGGGCGCCATGACAAAACTGACCGATGTCGCAATCTTCCTGATCGGCCTGCTTGCGGCCGTCTACACGTGGCCCGTGTCCAAACCGCTGACCTTCGTTGTGGTCGGCAGCCTGTACGGGTTCCTCGTGTGGCGTATCTTCAGCAACGCAAAACGGGAGAAGAAAACCCGCCGGTGAGGCCGGCGGCCATGTGGGGCGGCGGTTTCACCAGTTCGGATCGGGCAGCGCGCTGTCCAGCATAGCCATGCAGGAATGCAAAGATGCAGCTGCACGCTGGGCTGACCGCGTCAAAGTCCCGACGGTCGCACGCCGGCGAAAGAGCATTTCGTGCCCTGATGGCGGCACAAGTCACATCTCGGACCGCACCCTGTTGTGTGGGCCGTGCAACCGCCTGAAGAGCAACGCGTTTACCTGGCGAACCTGTAGGAACCCCAAATATTTTAAGTCATAACGGAGGTGTGTTCCTTCACAGGAAGTGATAACTGCATCTCGTCGGATGGGTTCAGCCGGTAGCTCCGTCCAGGCCAGCCTGTCGTGCGCAATACTGCGTGTGCCCAGGACACAGTGGTTCGGATTCTCGCCACGTCTCGTCCTGTGGAACGGCGGGCGGCCTGACCGTCCAGCCAACTATATGGCTCCCAAATAGCGAATGTCTTTCCGGCCAGAAACGCAGCCAACCGGTCCGCTGCGCTACGAATATCAAACAGGTACTTCTTAGCCTCAAGCCGCATAAAGTAATGTCCTGGTCTCTTCAACGCGCTGCCGGAAGAAGGGATTCCGAATCGCCGAGTCGACAATAAGGACAACAGGACCCTCGAACAGCGTTTCCAGGGCCTCCAGCAGCCCGAAATAGGCATCGGCATACGCCCCCGCGGGCAACGGCTGGAACTCGACCAGAAAGTCCAGATCGTCGGTGTCCTTTCTCTGGTCGCCTGAGGCGGCTGAGCCGAACAGGTCCAGCCGTTCAACATGATGGAGTACGCAGAGTTGTTCCAGTTCGGAAGCTCGCTCCGAGACGGCCGCTATCATCAGTCTCTCTCCTCCAAACTACTCTCGCTGTGCGCAAACTGCCGCCGCGCACGCGACCGGTGACAACCGCCGGGTGGACGCCCGCGTTCCGGGCCCCTCCGTAAACCTCCTCTTCAAACGGGTCCCCTCCGATCAACGAACGATCAAAGAATATGCCCCTTGCCATCGATAGTCAATTCTTGGTTCATTTTTTTTGCGGCCGCGATTTTTCAGGTCTTGTGTTTGGTCCCGCGCGGCCCTACCGCTTTCCCGCAATTCCAGCCGTCCATCTCCCAACCGGAACCGTCAGGGAGGCGCCCGCGACGCCATTTCCGCCCCGGAGCGCCTCCGCAAAACCGGCAAACCGGACCCAACCCCTGGGATTGGGGCGAAAATGTCACAGACCCCCCCGGCCATCTCAACGACCGCGACGCGTCTGGCCGGCGCCCGGTTCGCCCGTGCAAGTTGCAGCCATCTCTCCATCTCGGGGTCGGTCGGCCGGTAGACCGGAACAACGAATCCGCCGTCAGCCTCCCGAACGATCCTCTGGCCGACGGTCCGCACATATCCGCAGGCCTTCAGATGAGCGAAATCCCGCACTATCGTCTCGCGGCAGCAGCCGAAATGATCGGCCAGTACCTGGTGAAGAACCGTTATGGTCAGCCTTCCGCTTTTTCCCGGTGTGGCAAGGGCGGTCAGCATGTCGAGTAATGCCACCTGGCGCGCATTCAAAAGCGGATGCGGCGGACTTCTCCTCTTGCCAGTCAGCCGCCAGCATCCCCTCCATCCATACCGCTTCGCCAGCCAGAACAAAGTGCCGAGCGTACGGCCGCCCTCAGCGTCGAAACCCCGCCACTTTGCCGCGCATTCCCCAACCCTGTAACGGTCCGGATCGGTCTCCGACCACGCGCGCCACAGGCCCAACCCGTCATCAATGCAGCCGTCGGCCTCGCCGCAGTGGAGCGCCATGCCGGCCGCCAGCCACTCATCGTAACTGACCTCCCGGCATGGGATGGCCCGCAACGCCGATCGCACCCGCTCTGTCTGGCCCCACCAGCCTTTCGTCCGTCGCCGCCGTCCCCCCGTCTTGTGGCGGATCGGCCATTGCGAAACATCAACCGGCTCGACCAGATCGATCTGCTCAAGCGCCGCCAGCACCGCTTCTTCATCCCACAGAACGGCATATCCCTTCGCACAGCGAATCTCCCCGCCCTCCCAATAGCGGTTACCGACCGGCTGATCGCAGTGGTAATACAGGTGCAGCCCGCCCGACCCCGTCCGCGCCTCACACAAGGGCGCACCCAATCGGTCCCGCACAGCCTCGCGCCAGTACCACACCGGCCGGTCCTTGCCGGTGTCAATATCCACGACCAGCAGGCCCGTCGCATAGGGAACGTGCCCGATCTGTCGCCCGGGATCAGCGCGCGTCGCTTCCACCTCTTCGGCAGACGCGCCGCGCCGCAGCCAGCCTTTCGCCAGCGGCCGCCTTTCCGCCGCGGTCACAACGACATAATGCAGCCCGCGTTCAGCCGCCGCCGTCTCGCGGTCCATCCCTGCCCCCGTACCAATAGGCCGCAGGGCAAGGGAAGCGCAGACAGTATGGGGATTGTGTATTACCGAGATACATGGGGTTCCCGTCTATCGTGCTGCGCCGCTTGGCGAGCGGCTAAAGAACACTTGTGCGTTAGCATATCACAACCTACTGATACCACAAAAGCCACCAATAGGCGGCTTCTGGGTGTCGCTTGCCAGGCGACGAAGTGTTCTACCATAAAAACAGACGGGTGCCTTCATGGATTTATCACATTTGTACCCTGTGACTAGGCTTGCTGCAGTGGGCAGCAGATAAAGTCATCGTAGCATGAACCCGCAGAGTATGTCAAGAAGCGTAGGCAAAGCGTAGGCTAAGCGTGCGATGCCCTTTGGATGTCCATTGGGGCCCGTTGAATGTCCGTTCTCGTATACCTCTGTGGGCTGTAGGGGCAACCCTTATGGTTGCCCGCCCCAATCCCCTCACGGAGTTTCACTCTTTCCCGACACGATTCCCTGGCCCCTATTCCCTAATCCCTGCTGTCACGCGCGGGCGGTGTGACGGTCTGCGGGACGCGAACGGCCGCATCCTGCACGCTGGCCTGACTGCCGCTAACGACAGGATCGATCCGGAAGACTGCGACCCGCCGGTCGGGGAAGGACAACGCGCGTGGCTGGAAGGTAGAT
This sequence comes from Caldilineaceae bacterium bin5, assembly GCA_002238445.1. Classification (GTDB taxonomy): domain Bacteria; phylum Chloroflexota; class Anaerolineae; order Caldilineales; family Caldilineaceae; genus Bin5. The sequence continues at coordinate 2,163 of MPML01000077.1, read as the reverse complement.
GCCAAAAGTTGCATTAAGTCATACATGAACATATTTACAGATGAATATATCTGCAGTGCCGGCGCCATGCTTATACGAACTCAGGTGTCTAGGGCTCGTTGCCATCTGTCCGAACGGCGATTTGCGGGAGCAAAAGCAACTGATCCGCGAACGGCTGCGCAGCTGCGCACAGAAAACCCGATACGCCCTTGGTGTTCTCCGCGTCCCTCCGCGCCCTCCGCGGACAATAAAGATGTTCTCCGTGACCCTCCGTGGAAAAAAGGTGTTCTCCCTGCCCCTTCGTGGATCAACTACCCCCTACTCATACCACCCCGACCCAATGATCACGCCGTCGTAACGCACAACCCACGTATGCTTTACCTCCACCTCAGAGCCGTCCTTCGTAGGATTCGACGCCGACAGATAGTCGACCCACATCCCCGCCTCCGTCGCGCTCAGCATCAGATCGCCGAAGCGATAGCCGCTCGAATCCATCCCCAGATCTCCCTTCAAATCCTGCCCGATGATCTCCGGACGGGGATGGGCGATGAGCCGACCACTCCCGTCGATGACAAAAACGTACCACTCGCCGTCCACACTCTCGGAAGAGCTGAAAAACGCAACCGCCTCTTCTCGCCCGTGCGCCTTGTAATACCGCACCGCCCGCTCAACAAACGCAACCGTGTATTCGGCAGGTTCAGCCTTGGTGACCGCCAGCGCCAGAGTCGGCAAAACCTGGTACCAGCCGGAGGCGAAAATCAGCCCATCGTGCCGTACCGCCCACGTATGCTTGTACTCATCCCTGCCCGTGGCAGGATTGAAAAAGATATAGTCCACCCACTTCCCCGCCTCGGTCGCGCCCGCGATCGCTTCCCCGTGCCGGTAGCCGGTAAAATCCACCCCCATAGGGCCAAGCAGGCTTTCTCCCAGTACGTCAGGATTGGGGTGGGCGATTATCTCTTTGTTCTCGTCCGCGATAATGACATACCATTCGCCGTCTACGCTCTCCCGCGAGTTATAATAAGCCAGCGTCGCCTCTCGTCCTTTGCTGTCGTAGAGCCGCAACGCCTTCTCGATCGTCGCCACCGTGTAGCCGGCACGGTCCGCCTTCGAAACCTGCCGGCTCGCCATAGTGGCGCGGCCATCCATCTCTGCGTGGGATGGCATATAATGATAGCAGCCGGAAACAAAAAACGCGGCCGCCGCCACCGCCGCTGCCAGCCGGCCCACAAAAGAAACCTTGCGCATGACGATCCTCCTTTAACGCACTTCATTGAGATTCCCAGCCACGCGCCCGGATGGCAGGACATGTAGAATTCACAAAAACAACCGCACATCCCACTGCCGGGCTGTCTACTGAGGTGATTCCGATAGAAAAAAAGGGAATGACTGCTTTCTACAACCGGTCCCGTTGCTTGGACCGCAAATAAGGGAAAAACGAGAGCGCAGCTCGCCGTCCGCAGCCGCCCTCTCTTGCCCATCGCTCCTGCCCTCCACAGGCTTGGCAATTCGCCCCATTATACACCTTGGCCCGGGGTCCAGTCTCGGACGCAAGCTCATCCTTCTGATTTAGGGACCGTTATGTCTGACCCATTGCACTACACGCTTCCGGAAAAATGCGGAAATCATATGTCAGAACTGCAGATCCGGAAGACGGCGGCCTGCCGGTCGGGGAAAGACAACCCGCGTGGCTGGAAAGAAGATGCTAAAAGTTGCATTAAATCACATATAAGTATATTTACAGATGAACATATCTCCAGTGCCGGCGCCATGCCTCTACGCGCCCAGGTGACTAGAGCTCGTTGCCGTCTGTCCGAACGGCGATTTGCGGGAGCAAAATGCGGCTGGTCCGCGAACGGTGCGCACAGAAAACCCGATACGCCCTTGGTGTTCTTCGCGGCCCTTCGCGCCCCTCCGCGGACAAAAAGCTGTTCTCCGCGGTGCCCCGTATTGGCTGAAGCCGCAGCTGTCCGGTTCAGTTCACGGCTCAAAAGACGACTGTAAGGACGCCTGCAGACCTCTTCGCAGAACGGTAAGACGATCGAGATAACGGCCCAGCAGAAAACACTGAAAGTTGCCCCTGATCCGGCATGAGCAGCGGAAATCGCAATGACAGCAACCGGCAAAACCACCGAGCAGGGCCTGACACCTTGGGAAGAGGCGATTCTCGATCTCCTCAGGACC
>MPML01000076.1 GCA_002238445.1 Caldilineaceae bacterium bin5 | reverse complement strand
GCCCCCCCCCCCCCTCCCCCGCCAGTCCGGGGCCGGCCCGTCTATGAGGAGGGCGCTGCCGGGCCCGCTGCCCCGCCGTCTGTCCCGCTACGAAAACTACACCCGCGCCTATCCCGCTCCAAGCGCGTACCAGGAACCGGACCTGTTCCACAATGTCATTTGACGGGAATCACATAGCTGCAACCGCAGGAAACACAATTCACCTCTCTTCTCCTTTAGCGGCGCATGAAGGGAGCCGTTTCCGACTCTCCGCGCCTGCCATGTCAATTCGCTATAGGATTCCGTCTGCGCTCGAAACTTTGGGAATTATGCGGTTATTGAAAGAGGGGTTCTGGGGGGTTATTGGTGGCCGCTGATTGGCGGCTCCTGGGTTGGGCGAGGTGTTAATTGGGAAGGTTGTTGGGGTCGTTGTGGGGGAAGATCATCTCCATGTTTGTCCCTGGTATTGGGAAGGCTCTATTGGCTAGTCGTTCAAATTCTTGCCAGTTGTTGCAGGTGCGCATTAACGATGTGATGGCGTAGAGATGTTTTTCTAATTGTGGGTAGCCTTGGGCATCTGATAGGAATTGGTGATGATTGTAGTATCTTGAACCGGATAGGGACATGGGGTTCCTTCTTTCTAGTTCTGGCGTGAGTTGAGGGGCTAGTCTGTCGTAGACGGCATTGATTGTCCAGTAGGCGACGATTTGCGGGTGGTTTTTCCATTTGGGGGGATATTCCCAGCCGTTAAGCCTGTAGATTTGTTGATAGTACTCGTCCGGGTAGGTTTTCTTCCAGTCTGCGGGTTTTTCGTTTAGGAATACGTCGAAGAACTTTTGCAATTCTTGGTCGTCGCGTAGCGCTTGGTAACCTGTCACTTCGTCGATCAAGGCGTTAATTCCTACCTTGGCACATGAGCTTAAGATGCGTTGAGCATTTTTCACGATTCTGAGTTGCCGTATGGTTGTTGCGTCGTCCATGAAGGCGTTTGTTACTGCGTTAGCTATATCAACAAGCATAGTGGCTGGGTAGCCGTAGCTTAACGTGCCGGACTTGAATTTGATCGGGGAGTTCAGATCATCTAGGGTTTTGGGTGTGAGGTAAGGAAAAAGCCACGCGCCGATTGTGAATCTAGGGTTTTCGTGTGCTGCTTGTGTAGTATTTTTGCCTTTTTTAGGGGATGAGTCATTCTCATCTATTTCTTCTGAGCAGTTGGAATTTGACGGTTTTCCTCTGGAGAAGCCTATCGCTGTAGTTAGTCCTAATTCTGCTATGACTCGCTCATGGTTTTCTAGGACGTAGCACTGTATTTCTAAGTCTTCTGCGAGTTTTAGTTTGTGTTGCGCGTCTCCGGCGATTACTTTCCATATTCGTTCTGTCATGTGCGTTGTCCTTGATACTGGCTGTCTCTTGGGGCGCTCAATTCGTATGGTGAGTCTTGTCTTACAGGTTGTTCTTTTATTGTATCGTAGGAAGATGGGTTTTCCAATGATGCAGTTTGCAGGGTTGTGCGCTTCTATTTTTTTGGGTATCTTGTCGTGACGCCTGATGGGTTCACAATTCCGGGCAGTCCCTTGTCGCTTCCGATTTTGCGGGGAGGTGGAGAGCCGTTCTGAGGGCTCAGAGGGGGCCGTCAGATGTGGCCTAGATGGTGAGTGAGCGAAACGGTATTGGAAAGGGGGATTTTTTGTGTTAGAGTTGCGGGCAGTGGGGAGCCCCTGTACTTATTTATTTTGTCACAGGACTTGGGTTCATTAAGAACGGTTGCTAAAACGAAGTGCAAGGAGAGTCAAAGGGAGGGCTTTATGGCTGGGGCCGCGCACGAACTGTCGGAGACTTTTCTGGAGAAGGAGTATAGCTTTTACGAGTTGCATCGGGAGGAGTACGAGAGGGATCTCTTTGGTCGTTTTGTTCTTATTTATGGGGAGGAGCTGATTGGCGACTTCGCCACTATTGAGGAAGCGATAAAGGCCGGGATAGAGCATTGTGGAGTAGAGCCGGTTTTGATTCGAAAGGTTGGTGAGAAGGAAGTTGTGTTGAGGTCTTTTTCGTACAACATTGGGCCTTGAAAATGCGATCTCCTAACTTTATCAAGGTGTTGCCTTTCTACCGATTGCGTGATGAGTTTGAGGGTTCATTGCCCCCGGCGTTTGAATTGGGATTGAATGGCCCTCGGTGCGAGGTTGAGGTCGGTCTCGACGAAGAATATCTCAATTCGTATAAATTGATGGATTTGGAAGCAGGGGTGAAGCGTGGCCTGTGTCTATTCGACACAGGTGCGGATAATACGGCGATTGATGTTGAAGTCGCCCGTGAGTTGAATTTGAAGCCTGTTGGTGGGCTTCCTGTCAAGGCTGCTTTCGGGGGTTCTTCACGAGCGCCTATGTACGCTTTTACTTTGAAGTTGAAGGGATACGAATTTTCTGTTTCCCAGGCTCCCGCGTTCAGTTTCAGGGGGGAGGGTTTTATCGCGATAATAGGTCGTGACGTTCTCTACCAGGGGGATATGTCGTATCAGGGACGTGCAGGGAATTGGGGGTTTGACATGCCTGTGACGCCTGGGAAGTGACGTTTTGAGGTAGATTTAGTCTGGTGGGGCCGCCGGTTGTGAGCCGGCGGCCTTTCTCTTTTTTTGGGGTGTTGAGTTAAATATATAGTTTCCGCAATTTTGGACGGAGCCACAGGCGCAAGCCTGTGGCGTGGTCTTGCTTGGGGGTTCCCCCGCACACGCGGGGCGCAGGTAGCTTCTAAACCCTGGGTGGGCACCGGCGCAGCCGGTGCCGGTTTTTTTTGTCCGGGGGCCAATCTCATTCGCGCGTACTAAGAGGTCTTTTTAGCGCGCGTGTGTGGACTTCTTTCTTCAATGGGAAACTGCGTCGGATCTTGCCGCGCGTTACTAGGTTATGAAGATGAGGTAAAGGTGTCGAAGTTGAAGTAAAGTTGTTGATCTTTCAGTTAGCGTATAATTCCCGAAACTTGTGGGGCGTCAAAATCGTGGTGTACTATCAGGACTGAAACTGCAGGTCCACCCGTTTTCACCCTGTCTCCGCTGGTGGCTGATGTGGAGTCTTCGGGCATACGTCAACGCAGTATTACCTGTTAGGAGACAAGAAATGATTTTGCGAACGGTAACCAAACGGTGGTTGGTAGTGGCGTTCATGGCCTTTCTGGCCGTGGCCGTTTCCGGCGCCGCCCTGTCTGCTGAACTTTTCGGCGACGAATCCTACCGCCTCGCCGCAGGTGAGATCGTCGATGATGATCTCTATGTGGCCGCCACAGAGATCTATATCGATGGCATCGTCAAAGGTGACCTTATCGCCGCCGGCAACATCATCGAGATCGGCCCAACCGGCGTTGTCGAAGGTGACCTTGTCGCCCTCGCCAACAGCATCGAAATCAGCCCGACCGGAATTATCCAAGGTGACATGTGGGCCGCGGCTACCTCAATCCTCATCAACGGTACGATCCTGGACGATCTGCGTGTAGGAGGAAGCGGCATCGAACTTTCCGGCATCGTCGCCGACGATGCTTTCCTTGCCGCCGGCGGTGGGCCGGCAGACATCCCCGCCGGCATGGGACCGCAATCGACCCCATCGGGATTGCGCGTCACTGGCGAGATTGGAGGTGACGCATTCGTCGTTGCGGGCGGCGCCGACATCTCCGGCGCCATTGGGGGTGACCTCCGCGCCGGCTTGGGGACGCTCCATCTTTCAGGGGCAATCGGCGGCGACGCCGACATCCAAGCCGGAGAAATCAGCGCCAGTGATTCCGCACGCATTGGCGGCGAACTCAAGTACTCCGCCCCGGAACAACTCCAATTTCCCGCCGGCTTCGCCCGCGACATCCAATATGAGGCGCCGGCCGAGGACCAGGCCGCTGGCGGCACGATCGTTGGCGCCATATTCGGCTGGATCTTCCGGACCGTCGCCATCGGCATCGGCGTCGCCATTCTCGGCTGGCTGCTGCTCCGTTTTCGGCCCAATATATTGGTCCGTCCTGCCGCCGCGATTCGATCAAATCCGGTAGGAACCGGGCTGTACGGCCTGCTGGCCGCAGCGCTGCTCATCTTCATCCCTGTCGCTTCAGGCATTCTGGTCGCCTTTACCTGGGCGTTCTGGGGCGTACTTCCTGGAATCGCCGTGTTCGTATTTTTGGTCGCCTCGTCTGCCGTCATCTGGTTCCTCAGCCCCCTGCTCACAGGTGTCTGGCTGGGGGAGAAAATCGGTGAGCGGCTCGGCGGAGATCACAGTCCGCTCCTGTTGCTGCTGATGGGCGCGCTCCTGATTGTCGTCCTCGGCAGGATCCCATTCCTGGGCTGGCTCGTCTATCTGCTCAGCTTTGTATTGGCGCTCGGAGGACTCCTGCGCAGTGGAACCAGCGCGGCCGCTGCCCGTCCGACAGAGGCCCCTACGGGCCAGTAGGGCTGGGCCGCCAACTACCAGATCAATGGCATTCAAGTTCATGCAGTCATCAGGTTGACGGATTTCACTACCAATGCTTGCCATTAACGAAAAGCTCTACATCGGCGATCTGGTTCAGATGCGCAAAACGCATCCCTGCGGCGGCGATCGCTGGGAGATCGTTCGCGTCGGCGCCGACATCGGCATGCTCTGTGAAATCTGCGGGCGTCGCGTCCTTCTGCCTCGGCGAAAATTCGCCCGCGGCGTCAAGAAATTTGTGCGCCGCAGCCCGCAAGCCTTGCAAGACCAGGAGGGTCTTCCCTAGCGAAGACCCTCCTGTCCTGGCCGCGCTCCCCTCTGTTCAGACGACGACACGGCTGCAAGTCCGATTCTCTCTACCCTTTTCATTTTCTTGCCGGAAGGAGTGTTCCTATGCAACGGGAGACGCTGGTCCGCTATCTTGACGACACGCTGCGCATCAGCGATATCGAAGACTACGGTCCCCAGGGGCTGCAAATAGAAGGGCGCACCCAGGTAGAAAAAATCGTCGGGCTGGTGGACGCACACCTGCCATGCGTCCATGCCGCGCTTGAGCGCGACGCCGACCTCATGCTCGTACATCACGGCATTCTCTGGGGCGGAGCCCAGCCTCTGGCAGGTAGCTACGGTCGCCTCGTCCGCACTTTCATCGAGAACGATCTCAACCTCTACGCCGCCCATCTGCCCTTGGATGCCCATCCGCAGTGGGGAAATAACGCCGAACTGGCCCGGCGGCTCGGCCTGACCATCATCGACTGGTGGGCCAACGTCAAAGGCACTCCCCTCGCTGTCCTGGCCGAGTACGAAGAGCCGGTCGCCTTTAGCGAACTGGTGGCGCGCTTTGAGGAACAGGTGGGGAGTCCGCAACTTACCCAGGCCGAAGGGCCGCAAATGGTGCGTACGGTGGGCATACTCAGCGGGTTCGGCGCTGACAAGATTTCCGACGCCGCCAGCCTCGGCTGTGACGCCTACGTCACCGGCGAAACAAGCCATGCCCAATATTACGATGCCGCCAACACAGGGATCAATCTCCTGTATGGCGGCCACTACACTTCCGAAACCGTTGGCGTGCAGGCCTTGGGTGAACATCTGGCCCAACGTTTCAGCGTCGCCTTCGAGTTCGTTGACCTGCCGACCGGCCTCTGAAACTCCCCGAACTGGCAGACGCACATGCGAACTTCACCAACCGGTGGACGCCTCGTTCCCTATGTTCCCAAAAAGAAAACCCGCTGCAAGCAACCTTGCAGCGGGCATCGCGCTCACCTGACGGCTAGCGCCTCAATTCAGTTCGCCAAAAACATGCTTACGCACGCGGAGCCGGCTCCAGACCGATTGCCTCCGAGAAGAGATTGAGTACCTCCCCTTCTTCCGCATGACGGCCCTCAGCCTTCTTGCTGTACACAAGCGTATCGCCTGCCAGCACCTCAAACAGTCCACCACCCGAAGGGATCATCTCGAGGCTTTCAATCGCTGGCGTGAAATTCTCCAGTAGGTCAGCCGCCGCACGGACGGCTTTAGGAGTGTAGTTTCATTGTACGCAGTATTCGATACTAACCTTGTACTTCTCCATAGTTCTCTCCTGTCGCTGGACGGTCTCTCGGCGCCGCAAATGATATTTACTACTCACAGCAGTATAGCAGTTTGCCTGCGGATCGGCAAACCGAAAAATCTTCGGACCTGGTGCATACCCTGAATTGGCAAGCGCTGCCAGAGGTAAAGATCCATATGGGCGGTCGGGCCTTCGGCCCTCCCTTGTGCAGGGGCTGCGCCCCCGCAACGCCCCCCTACAAAAACATGCCTCACCGACCGAGTGCCTTCTACGCAACGTGTCGGCTGGCGAGCATGGCCGCGGCTGTACACCAGTTGCGTCACCAAGAGCCTGAATGGTTCCAACGATGACTGGCTGGTCAACTACTGTGGCTGAGTAGTTCACAAAAAACTGAAAACTGACTACCAAAAACTGCATTTCCGCGCCCCCGCAACGCCCCGCCCTGGCTGGCGAACCTGCTTACTCTTCCCCAGCACTGTCTCTACCCAACACTGTCTCTACAAAACGGTGTCTCCCTTCCGCCCACGACCCAATTGAATCACTGTGCACACCCCTCCCTCGCCTTCCCCCGCAAAGGCCCTGTGCTCCCCAAAAAGCCGGAACACAATAGCACCCACAGTCGCCGCCCAATCCACACCTGACCCTTTCGCCCCAGAACTGGGATACACCCACTCTTCGGACCTGGCGCATGCCCATTCAGGGCATGCGCTGCCAGAGGTGAAGGTCCATATGGGCAGTCGGGCCTTCTGCCCTCCCCTGTGCGGCCCACCCGCCTCGCCACCGCCGCTCACTATCCACTATCCACTATCCCCCGACCCTCTCAAAACAGACCGGCGCCGTCAATAGCGCTCTACACTTTGAAACGCTGCCAAGTCAATGCTATAGTATTCACATGACAGCAGAGAACCTTCCTACTTCCTCGAGTACGGACGGTCAGGGCAGTCCCGATCCGAATTCCGAGCAAAAGCCAGAGACGACCGTGCCCAAGCAGGGCCGGCAAACGTCTCTCGAACGGCAACCTCTCTGGTCGCGGCGACGCTTTCTCGGGGCTGCGGCCGCTGGGCTTGGCATGCTGGTGGGGGCCTGTCGCAACGGAGGCTCCACCGTCGATGTTTCCGCCTTGGACGCCTCCTCCTTGCCGGCAGCCTCCTCAACGCCCGGCGCGTACAATGGGTATCTACCTTGGGTCCAAATGCGGGGCTTACGCCCCGCCGTGCCGGCATTTGCGCCGACACCGCCCAAAGCGACCACCACCCCATTTCCGACCGATACGCCATTCCCGACCGAAACACCGATCCCGACCGAAACGTCGATTCCGCCGACGCCGACCTACACACCGACGCCGACCGTGACCCCGTTCCCGCCCGGCCCACCGAGCAAACTGGGTCTGTTCATCACCCGCAACCATCCCAGCGTGTTCAACATGCTGCGCAGCGGCGGCGTCGCGGTCGTTAAGACACTGGAATTGGACTTCCGCTTCGCTCGCCAGATCAAAGAAGCTGCTCCCTATACAAAACTGATTGGACGCATCGACCTGCCCCAGCTGCAGTTGCAAAATCTCAATGCGAAGGCCGCGGCCCAGGACTTCGCCAATCGCCTCTGGCCCCTGGCAGACCACCCGGAACGCCGCAACCATTTCGACGGCTGGGAGGCCTACAACGAGCCGGTGGCCGGAAACCTTGACGAGTTTAAACGCCTGACCGAGTTCGAGGTCGAGCGGACCCGTCTGCTCGCTCAAGGCGGTTTCCGCAGTGTTATCGGCAACTTCGGTACCGGCCAGCCGGCCCCAGAGATGTGGGAGCACTTTCTGCCCGCTGTCGCCGAAGCCCAGGCCCACGACGGATGGTTGGGACTGCACGAATATTCCGCGCCCACCATCTACTACGCCAGCACCCGTGACAATCAGGGCCGCTACCCGGGCATCGCACCGCATGATACCGGCTGGCTAACACTGCGTTACCGCCAGCTCTACAATCAGGTCTTGAAGCCGGCTGGTCGAGCGATCCCGCTGGTGATGACCGAACTGGGCGTAGATGGCCTTGTCGGCAATCGCCCAGGCCCGCAGGACGCAATGGGATGGCAGCACTTTCAAACCTATTGGGCGCAGCACGGCTTCGGTTCCTGGGGGCCCGGCGCATATGCTGAACAGCTGGTCTGGTATGATCAGGCAATGCAACAGGATTCGTATGTGTTGGGCGGATGCATTTTCGCGCTGGCGGGCAGCCCCGGCTGGGAATCCTACGAGATTGGCGGGCATGTGGAATCAGTGCTGCACCAATACCTGAGCGTCCATCCGCAGCGGTAAGCACTTAAAACTTCCCACTGCCCGGCGAGCAGATGCCAAATGGCTGACTACCGATACTCGCAGATCAACCACAATCCTTCGTTGCTGTGGAAACTCTGAGCGAAATTCATCGCGGTCTGGCCCAAACTGGTATCCTGTTCTTCATCGCACTCGGTGTCTGGGCCATCTGGCTCCGTGTTCGCTCCCGCCCGCTCGACGGCAGCTGGTACGGCGCCGCCGCAATCGGCGAAATACTGATGATCACTGAGTTTCTGTTGGGGTGGCTGCTCTACGGCCAAGGACTGGATGGGAATCTGTCACGCGGATTTGTGCATATTCTCTACGCTACCGTCGCCGTCATCACCCTGCCGGCAGCTTATCTATACCTGAGTCGTATGCAGGACGAAAATGTAAAGACTATACTATTCGCAATCGTCTGTTTCTTTCTGATGGAGGTCATTATTCGAGCCCGCTTTGTGGCGCTGGCGTAATCTGCTATCAGTGTGAATTCCGTCTGACACCAGGACGCTTCGCACCGTCCGCAGCCCAATATCGCCGGCGTCTCGAATGGCTCAATACTATACTTGAACTTCAGTAACGACATCAAAACACCTTCACCAAGACCATGTCCCGTTCCGTGCTCGTTCTGAACGCAACATTCGAACCTTTGAGCCTTGTCTCTGTGCGCCGAGCAGTCGTTCTGCTCCTGAGGGAAAAGGCGGAGTTGGTCGAGGCGACCGAACGCCTGCTCCACAGCGCCAACCAGGCCTTGCCCGAACCACTGGTGATCCGTCTGACCCGCTACGTTCGGCTGCCGCATCGGTCGGTGCCGCCCACCCGCAGCGCTGTCATTCTCAGAGACGCGTACACATGTCAATACTGTGGCGACACCCCGGGCAAGCACTCGTTGACAGTGGACCATGTCGTGCCCCGCTGTCGCGGCGGCAATCACAGCTGGACAAACCTGGCCACCGCCTGCAAACGCTGCAACTGTAAAAAGGGCGGCATGAGCCCCCGCGAAGCCGGCATGAAACTCTTGCGGCGTCCGTTTGAGCCGACCTATGTCGCCCTCGTGCTTCTGAGCAATCCCACCGCCGCCTCCCGCTGGGAGACTCTGATGGGCGCGGCATTCTAACCGCTCAGCTACTAGGCCGGCGTTCACCCGAAACCCAAAACTACTCTTCAGAGAAATACATGAACAGGCCCGAACAGGAAACACTGGACGCCGTAATCCGGCGCATTCACGATCTGAACGAGCACTCGCTCCTGCAACTGTCCCAATATTTGGGTTACCTCAAGTGGCAGGAGGAACTTTGGCAAAGTCTGCTGGAAGAAGAAGAAGCTACAGATGAGGCCGGTTTCGCCCTCGTGTGGAAATACGACCTGCTGGAGCTGTTTCCCCAATCCCGCCAGAGTGCCACCCGTACACCCGACCTGATGGAAGTGCGGATCGACACCGCCAGCTGTGGCATGGTGCAGCAGCCGGCCCTGTGGCAGCATCCACCGGTAGACGGCAGCGCAGTTGTCGAGTATGACCTGCACGTCCCCGCTGATGTCGATCGCTTGCGCATGCAGTTCGCGATCGGCATTCGCGACGGCGCCCAGATGGAAGACGACAACTTCTGCGCCTTCCGTGTCCTCCTTAACGGTGTGCGCATCTGGAGCAGTACAAAGCAGAGTTGTGAGTGGGAGCGCTTCGTCACCGACCTGCCGAATCAGGCCGGGCAGCACGCTGTCCTGCAGTTAATGACCGACGGACTGGGCAACAGCCGTTGGAACTGGGCCGTCTGGGCGGAGCCGCAACTCCTCGGATACGCTGCCAAACTGCCACAAGCGGATAGCAACAAGTGAGGGGCAAACTCTTTGCCCCGGCAGTTCCCCTATTGATCTCCCTTTTTCTCGCCCTGCCATCCAGTTGACGGAGCCCCCCAATGCCGGTCCTCGACTTCATCGCTTGGACTCTGCTCGTCCTCTGGGCGTCTCTCCAGGCTGGTGGGCTTCTCTTACGCAGGTCCCGCGCCCGCACACGGTCAATCCCTTCCTGGATTCAGACAGCCTCTGCGCTGACCCTGCTCCTCATGGCATGGTACGGCTATCTGCTCACCCGCGCCGGCACCGACGGCGCCCGTTACGCGCTCGGCGTCGCCGCCGCCATCACCTTCAGCCTCATTGGCGGCAAGCTTGTGGCCGGCTCCTCCGCACTCAGACGGACCAATTATGGCATCTCCCTAACTGCCGTTAGCTATCTACTGTTCGCCGGTGCAATCGCGCAATATGGCGCCGGCTTCGGAAGCGTTCGACTGTACGTCCTGATCCCGTGGCTGCTCGCCGGCGTACTGGTTGGTCGCGCTGTCCTGTTGTGGAAGCGTCGCGGAGATCCTTTACAGGCGTCGGCGGCAGTGGCATACACGCTCCTGCTCTTCACCGCTTCCGGCTTTGCCACCGGCCTGGCGATCACCGCACCGCGTTTTGGCGTCCTGGCCGTGGGAGCGTTGCTCTTGGTCTTCAGCGACTTGGTCCAGCTGTTCGAGCTGTCCTCCTCCCCTTCTTGGCTTCCAGATTCCCAGCCATCCGGCACAGGGAACAGGCGCAGGCTCTTGCCATGGAGCGGCAATGCAACGCAGCTGCTCCGCCCGCCCGCCCACGCCCTCATCGTTGTCTCGATCTGGTCGGCGCTCCAGAATCCCATCGGCGTCCAGTTTTCGGTCTTCGGCGCATGATCGGCAAACGTCTCTGAATTCAGAAACTCCCTTTCGCCTGAAATTGTATAGCCCAATGGACGGATCCCCGTCGCAGCCTCCCGCTTCCTCACAGGCAACTTCGATTCTCTCCTTCCCCCGTTTCCATTTGACCAACTATTCGCTATAATGACACGGTACGAATTTCACATCGCCGCAACGCCATCCGCCTTCCGCAATACGTAATTCGAGTCAGGCCATGTCCACCACGACCTTCCCCTTCGGCCAGGAGATTGCTTGGCAGCCAAACCCAGACTGGATCGCGCAGAGCAATCTGCAACAGTTTATGGATCGGCACGGCATCGAGTCATATGACGCACTCCTGGCGCGCTCTGTCGAAGACATTGCCTGGTTCTGGGATGCGGTGATGGAAGATCTCGATATCCGCTTCACCCAACCCTATTCGCAAATTGTTGATCTGTCGGATGGCGCCCAGTTTCCCCGCTGGTGTGTCGACGGGCAGATGAACATCATCCACAACTGCCTCGACAAGTGGCAGACAACCGCGACCGCGGCCGAAACCGCTTTCATCTGGGAAGGAGAGGAGGGCGGCAACCTCACCCTTACCTACGCCCAGCTTCATCACGAAGTCTGTCGCTGTGCTAATGCCCTGCGCAGCCTTGGCATCGGCAAAGGCGATGCCGTCGGTCTGTTCATGCCGATGGTCCCCGAGCTGGCCGTCGCTTTTCTGGCCGTGATCAAGATCGGTGGGATCATCCTGCCCCTTTTCAGCGGGTACGGGCCATCCGCCATCAGCAACCGCCTCACCGATGCCGGCGCCAAAGCCGTCTTTACTGCCGACGGATTCCTGCGCCGCGGGCAGCCGGTACCAATGAAGGCGACGCTGGACCGGGCCCTGGCCTTTGCCCCCAGCGTACAGCACGTGATCGTCTGCAAACGACTCCCTGCCTCGTCGCCCGCGTCGCAGATTTCCTGGAAAGAAGAACGGGACTATTGGTGGCATGAGCTGGTTCCTCCACAGCCAACCGAGGCCGAGACCGCCCCGACCGCGGCCGAGGATCCGCTGATGATCATCTACACCAGTGGCACCACCGGGCAACCCAAGGGTGCCGTCCATACCCACTGCGGTTTCCCCATAAAAGGCGCCCAGGACATGCGCCACGCCATGGACGTCAAACCGGGTGATCGCGTCTACTGGATGACCGACATGGGCTGGATGATGGGGCCTTGGCTTGTCCTCGGCACGCTGCTCAATGGCGCCGCCATGTTATTCTTCGACGGCGCCGGCGACTATCCCTCAGTCGACCGCGTCTGGGAGCTCTGCGCCCGCCATCGGATCACCCTTCTTGGTCTTTCCCCAATGTTGGTGCGGACGCTGATGCCCCACGGCACTGACTTGGTGACCCGGCATGATCTGTCGCAACTGCGGGCAGTCGGTGCAACCGGCAGCCCTTGGGGCCCTTCCAGTTGGCGCTGGGTTTTCGAGAATGTACTCGAAAGCCGCAAGCCAATCCTCAACTATACCGGCGGCACTGAAATCAGTGGCGGCATTCTCGCCGGCAGCTTTTTCGAGCCGCTCAAGCCCGCATCCTTTGGCGGGCCGATCCCAGGTATGGATGCAGATGTGGTCGACCAGTCCGGCAATCCTGTGCGCGGAGAGGTGGGCGACCTGATAATCCGGCAGCCGTGGATCGGGATGACGCGCGGCTTCTGGCAGGACAACCAGCGCTATCTGGAAACCTACTGGAGCCGCTTTGAAGGCGTCTGGCTGCACGGCGATTTCTGCGCTATCGACGAAGACGGTATGTGGTATATCCTCGGCCGTAGCGACGACACCATTAACGTCGCTGGCAAACGGCTCGGACCGGCCGAAGTCGAAACCTTAGTCAATGCCCATCCCGACATCACCGAATCCGCAGCTGTGGCCGTGCCCCACCCCTTGAAGGATAACGACGTAGTCGTGTTCGCCGTCCTCAAACCAGGCATCGACGCCAGCGAAACCTTGCGCACCGAGCTGCAAGAACGCATCACCACCGAACTGGGTCGTCCGCTCCGGCCCAAAGAAGTCAGATTCTCCGCCGCGCTCCCCAAAACGCGCAACGCCAAAGTGATGCACCGCGTCATCCGTGCCGCTTATCTGGGCGAAGATCCCGGCAACATAAGCGCCCTGGAAGATCCGGCGACCATGCAGGCGATCCAGAATTCGGCATGAACCTCCTCACCCTCGAAAATGTCTCCAAGCAGTTCTCCGAACGGCTGCTGCTGGATGCTGTCTCCTTCTCCATTAATGCCGGCGAACGCATCGGCCTGATCGGCGTCAACGGCAGCGGTAAGACGACCCTGCTGCGCATAGTCGCCGGCCTCGAAGTGCCTGACAACGACAACGCCAACGTCACCACCTGGGGCGGCGTCCGTATCGAGATCGTCGAACAGGAGCCGCACCTGGACGAGGAGGCGACCGTTCTCGAGCAACTCTTCCGCAGCAGCTCCCCACAAATGTGCCTGCTGCGGGATTACGAGAGCGCCAGCCAGCGTCTCGAACAAGAATCGACAAATCAAGCCCTGCAGAAGCGCCTTCTGGAACTCTCCGAAGAAATGGAGCGCAGCGACGGCTGGGCCGCAGCCGCCAGCGCAAAGTCAATCCTCACCAGGCTGGGCATCAGCAACTTCGACGCCCGCATCGCAACCCTCAGCGGCGGGCAGCGCAAACGCGTAGCCCTTGCACGCGCCTTGATCGACCGCGCCGACCTGCTGATCTTGGATGAGCCCACAAACCATATCGATGTCGACACCATCGAATGGCTCGAAAACTACCTCACGACTTCGCCCGGCGCCGTGCTGATGGTCACCCATGACCGCCATTTCCTCGACCGCGTTGCCAATCGCATCGTCGAACTGGATCGACGCCAACTCGTCTCCTATGCGGGCAACTACACCCGCTATCTGGAACTGCGCCAACTGCGCCACGAACGTCTGGCCGCCGTGGAGAAGCAACGCCAGAAGCTCCTCAAGCGGGAACTGGACTGGATTCGGCGGACCCCGATGGCCCGGGGAACAAAGCAAAAAGCGCGCCAACAGCGCGCTGCCGAGCTCCAGCGCATCCACTACGACGCTGACACCGATCGCGTGGTGATGGCCCTCGCAACCCGCCGCCTGGGCAATAAAGTCCTCACAGCGAAAGGTCTGACAAAATTCTACGACGGTTCAGTCGCGGTAAATCAGGTTGACTTCTCTCTCGAGCCAGGCGACCGCATCGGCCTCCTCGGCCCCAATGGCGCCGGCAAAAGTACCTTTCTCGACATGCTGGCCGGCCGGGCCAAAGCCGACGCCGGGCAGATCAACTGGGGTGAAACAGTGCGGCTCGGTTACTACGACCAGCAGACGCGCGACCTGAAGGACTCGCAGCGTCTGATCGAGTTCGTCGAGGAGGAAGCACCGCTGATTCAGGCCCGCGACGGCAGCCGCGTGGAGGCCGCCCAGATGATGGAATGGTTTCTCTTCCCGCGCAAAATGCAGTGGGGTCGCATCGGCAGCCT
This sequence comes from Caldilineaceae bacterium bin5, assembly GCA_002238445.1. Classification (GTDB taxonomy): domain Bacteria; phylum Chloroflexota; class Anaerolineae; order Caldilineales; family Caldilineaceae; genus Bin5. The sequence goes on along the minus strand of MPML01000076.1, from coordinate 9,622 downwards.
CAGCGGCGGTGAACGACGACGCCTCTATCTCTTGCGCACCCTGATCCACCAACCCAACGTGCTTCTGCTCGACGAGCCAACAAACGATCTGGACGTGCAGACGCTGACAGTGCTCGAAGAGTTTCTCGACGCGTTCAGCGGCTGCCTCATCGTTGCCAGCCACGACCGCTACTTCCTCGACCGCACCGTTGATTTCATCATGCCCTTCGAGGACGGACGCCTGGGCAGGCGCTACCCCGCCCCCTATGCAACTTTTCGGCGGCTGCACAGCCAGCACCACCAGGACAGCCCTGTCGCTCACTCCAATGATGTCACGCCATCGGGACGGCCCGCGGCAAATGGTCAGGCGGCGCCGCGGTCGCGCCCGGCCGGGGCAGACAGAAAATTAACTTGGAAGGAAAACCAGGAGTTGGCGCGCTTGGAGTCGGAGATCGCCGGCTGGGAAGAAGAGCAGACGAAATTGCAGCACCAAATCAACGATTGTGGCAGCGACTACCAGACCCTGCAGAGCCTGTCTTCCAGATTGACATCAGTCGAGTCTTCGCTGGAATCGGCATTCGATCGCTGGGCCGAGTTGTCCGAGCGCCAGGAAGCCTGAGAACCGCCGTCTACTACTTGAACTGCCGGCGCAGCGCCTCGAGCGACTCTTCATCGTAGAAATACTCAAAGTGGTGGCACCCAAGGACATCTACCTGCAGGTCGGGCCAGTTGCCGCCCCGCACAGCCCGCGCCGACGCCACCCCAACCAGCAGGTCATTAGGCCCCAAAAACTGATCCAAACTCTTATCCAGTATGCGCGTCAACTCCGTCTTGGAGAAGAGCTTGCGCCAATTCACCGGGCCGTCCATCTCGGAGTTTATGCCGATCTGGATATAGTACTTCACGTCCACCTCATTGCGCGGGTCATTCAGCTTTTCATACAACTCTGCGCTGGGCGCCAGGTCCCGCACGCCGGTGGTCAGATTGGCAATCCCAATCACCAGAAGCTGTGCCAGTAGCTCATAGTCCATCAGCCCGGCCTGATTGAGTATTATGGTGGCCAGCCAGGGAATGAGCCTGTGCGATTCGGCCAGTGCCGTGCCCGTGTTGTGGGCGCCCACCATGATGACCCTCTCCACAAACTGGTGCCCACTCTCCATCTCGACGCAGACCCGGGCCACCTGTGTCCCCATACTGTGGCAGAAAATATCGAGCGGCGGACCTGAGTCAGTGCCAAAGCCAAGACGCCGCAACTGCGCCGTCATTAGCAGACCGCTCTCCCGGATGCTGGTGTTGATCGTCTCATAGTCGAACGCCAGCGCCAGGTCGTAATCATCCAACTCCTTCAAAACCGGCAGTGCCCTCTGCACCAGCTTCTCAGTGCTGCTGCCGAAACCGTGGGTGATAAGCAGCGCCCGCCGCGCCTTCGCCACGTCCTGCGGCGTCACCTTCGAATACTCCGGGACGCCGCCCTCCTCGCAGCTGACTTGCCGCACACCAAGATCCGGCGGGAGCTGCTGATAGAATAGCTTGTAGAAAAGCACGCGCACGGCATGTTTCGCATCTCGGACCGACGGTCCTGCTTCAGTCTCCTCGTCGCTGGCTGCCGGCTCCTTCCGTGTCGCAGCCTCAGCCAACCGCCACTCTTCCTGCAAGTAGTTGATCAGCCGGCCGAACAATCCCTTCACGCCGCGCCCAGTCTCCCCCTCTACCGCGCCTTCTCCCTCTGCACTTGAACGTCGCCTCTGCCAGACGCCCGAAGTGCCGGGATTTGCAACCGCCGCATCGGGGATTGGCAAATGCGTAATCTCCACCGCCATTCGCCTTCTGTCGCCATACTGGGACAGCGTTTGGGCGTCGGTTGGATGTCCAACCAAATGGTAGTACTCACCGTCAAACGCCACCGCTACAATCCCCGCAATCTCCGGGTCATTTTCCACACTCAGCGCAATGCGCAGCGGGGAATCGGCGCTGATCGTCGATAGCTGTTCCGCCGACGTGTCCAACACCAGCACGCCGGGCGCCGCCCCCGCTGCTCCGGCGTTGTGCGAGAACGAAAGCGGCTGGAAAAATGGCGCGGCTTCCGGACTTTTCAGCCCTGGCGGCAACGAGATCGGATCATTCGCATCCCACGCGAAGTGGCTGAGACTGCTGACAACCAGCAGACCTCCCAAACCCGCTGGCTTCTCCACCGTAATATCCAGGTCCGTTCCCACATTGATCCGGTTCTGCCCTTGCACCATGGTGCATTCTTCCTGTTTTCTCAGGGCTGTAACCGCTACCTGCTTCGTAATCCAGCGATCATGGGTATCGTCCCGTTGTACCATCAAATTGCGGACACGGGGGCCGTCGTAACGAATGCCGTTCATCAATTCGGCCAAGGGGCCGAAGGCCCGCGTCTGTTCGGACCCGCCCGGTTCATTCAGATCCGGCATCTCCAACACGTCAAAAGATGTGGGAACGCGCGTTGCGAAGACCTTAAGGATCTCCGTTGCCGATTCCGTGCCGGGGTCCTCCACCGTCGGCTCGATATTGTTGACGAAAAACTCCTTGCCCGGCGCCACCAGCTGATAGGGCGCTCGCTCCGGGTAGACCCGTCGGATGCCAAAATGGGACGACAGCGCAAAGACCGTCACATAGAGATTCTCGGCGCTGTTGTTCCGAAACGTGACCCAGAGCTTGCGCCCCGGCGGCAGTATCCCGTCCTGGTTCAGAGGTTCGCCGTCCTTGGGACTGGTAAAGCTGGCCCGCGAGTAGGTCTGGACATCAATGCTCAGCGCCTCTTCCATCAACGCCATCGGCGCGGGATTCTGCAGTGTGCGCACGTTGTTGAAGGTCGCCAGATGATGAAGATACGCAGCCGTCTTGGCCGCGCCCGCCTGCGTGCGAGGCGGCGTGTCGTGCACGATCTGAACGCCGCTTCCGTCCTGAATGACGTAGGCATCGTTTTCAACCGCGACATGAAAGCGCGTAAAACTGTCCGATTGACTTCTTCCGACCGCATGCAGGAAAGGAGACGAGGGGGCCGTGGTCAACTCCGCCAACAAAAATGGATCGGCGCAGGTTACTTCGTACATCAATCTCTGGTAGCCGTAGGCCGTCACCTTCGCCCTGGCAGGCAGCCTGAAATCAGTCGGGCGTACCCCCTTGATCAAGGCATAAGATGAATCGACTCTGGCTTCCTTTACCTCGCCGATGCCGAGGCCGCGACCCTCCAGCGCACCGCCGCCGGCCGGGAACAGCTCCACCTGGCTGCCCGGCGTAAGGCCAACCGCCGCCCCGCCGCCAATGCGGATGATCACATCATTCCCCGCATCCCCCGCTTCGCTGGCATCGATGACGTTCAGGTAGGAGCCGGCGTGGGGGGTCATATCACCGAAAACAGCGCGGTTTCCGGGCCCTTCCAACTGCGGGATCTGCCGGGCGTAAACACTCTGGACCTGGGTCTGCACTGCATCGTGCACCTCTCGCCAGTTCATCTGTGAGTGCAGCTCCTGCAGCTTCTGCAGCAGGTGAAAGGTCATCGCACCGTACCAGGCGCCGTTGGTCGGCGAGCGGTACTCGTGGCTCATCTCCTCATCGCGGCAACCGGCCAGCAGCACGTGGTCGCTGCCCAACTTACCGGACCAGTGGCGGCTGGCTACCGTTTTCGTGCCGCCGGCTTCGGGCAGAACCGTGGCCGCAGGGCGGGCGCGGCGGTCAGCGCCTGTCCGGCGTACCGGGACAAGCGCACGTGTGCCCGAACCGGCGTGGCAGCAGTCCAACACGACCGTCACCAGCGCACCTCTATTCTCGGCCGCAGCGATCAGCGCAGCCAACTCCTTGTCCAGAATGTCGTAGACCTGGTTGCCGTTCTCATCGGTAGTGCGGCTGTCGCACGGAACGAGCGTCTCGTCGTATCCGTCCGGTTCATTGGGGTCGTCAGAAATGGACTGCGAGCCGTGCCCGCTGAAATGGAAGAAGAGTTGGTCGCCGCTGTTGACCTGCTCGATCAACCAACGCCAGCCGTTGACGATGTTCTCGCGGGTGGGGAGCTTTTCATCTGGCTCGCCGCCGGTCGATGTCAGCAGCCGGATGTTTTCCGTCGGCACGCCCAGCCGTTGCGTCAGGAATCCGTAAATCGCTCTGGCATCGTTGGCGCAACCGCCTAAATCGGAGACTACACTGCTTCGGTAATGATTGATGCCGACAACCAGAGCAAACAACCGGGGAGACAACATTCGCAATCCTTATAGACAAGTGAAATGCGCTATCACTTCGCGAAATGAGAGCGGACTGTTTATGGGAAATAGAGCGATCATAGCACATTGGCGAAACAATGAATAACTGGAATTTGCAAGAGATTCCCCGTCCGGCCATCGGCGGGTCAGTACAATTTTCGTACCGTATGCACGACCTGGATTCCAGTCGGTTTCCCGGACAACGCGGAAATCCGCCGCGCCTGCCGGTCTGACCGGGGATTCAGAGGATGTAGTATATTATTGGGGGAATTGCCACAAAAGTCCGAGCGGGGAACTGTCTAGCGGAATGCACGCAGCGAATTATTGACGTAGCAGTTCAGGAATTGTTTCGACCTTTCTTCGCAGTACGACTTTGTCAGGATACTGTGCACGTACTCGTTGCAGGAGCGTAACCGGATCAGGATCGTGATCGACCAGTTTGTCATCACAAATCGCCACGAATTGACCCAAGTGGGTCATCACCAGTTCTGCGTGTAACGCCTTAAATTTTTCTATATTCCTATTCATAACGGATCGGTTCGGATCAACCGGAAATGGCGAAAACGTACGGGTTATGGTGTCCAATAGTACTTCCGCGACTTCGCGTTCTGTGGTCACGGCCAGCCTTTCAACCTGTTCATAAATGTCATCCGGCACTTCCAGTACAATCTGTGTACTCACTTAGCTTACTCCTATCAAAACAGGACGTCTATTTGTTCGATGCTCAGGTTTCGCCGTTGTTGACGAAGAGAGTGCAATCAGGGCAGGTGGTGAAACATGAATGTCCAACTTCTGGACTTGGCATCGGACTTTCCACCGAAACCCTGTGCATCTTTTTTGCCCCAATGGCGTAACCTGAGCTTATCACTTTGTCCTGAGCAGGCCAACCCTCACTCACCCCAGGGCAATTGCACACAACTAGGACTAAACCTTGTGAGTCTCCCTGAATTGGGTAGGGGCGCCCCTTGTGGGCGCCCTTCGACGGCTCTCTTGATGTTCGAATTTAGAAGCGAATATCGCCTCACTCACCCCGCGTCGACTCACCCTGCTCAAACCAGGCCGGCGGCTCGGGCAAAGACGCCACCAGGATCTCACCAAACTCCTGCCCCTGCCGCGTCTCGACAATATCCCCCAGCAAGCCAAGCTCCTGCCCAATCGTACCCCGCCGCCCCTGCGCGTCCTCCAGGCGTTCAGCCGAATTCTCGCCCGCCAGCGCCACCAGCAGAGCCAGCCGGCGAATCGGCGCAACATCCTCCCACGGTGTTAGCGCGTCCACAGCAAGCGTCCACTCCTGCGTCTGCGGCTCACCGTTCCCCGGATGATGCCAGCGCAAGGCCAGCCTGCCCAGCGGCCCAGCCGCGTCGCCGTGCGGTTTCAGCCGGTACACCACAGTGTTCTCCTGGCCCACGTGCAACTCGGCAAAATCCTCTTCATCATCCTCGAACGACGCATTCGCAGCCGCCCGGTTGAGATAACCGACCAGTCGCCACTCCTCGACCGTCTCGGCGTCCCAGGACACCTGCGCCCGAGCTTCATCCGCCGCCGGGCTGAAAAGCTGTGCAAAAGAGTCCGCCGCCAGCAGTCCCTGCGCCTCTTCCGGCGAATAAACATACCGGTACCAGCCGTCGCCGTCGTTGCTCACCTGCTCCAGCAGGTCGTCATTGTAGTTCCCGATGCCCACACCCACCGCGACCAGGCGGATCGGATTGGCCTCAGCCCGCTGCCCGCCCAGCGATTCAATGATCGACTCTGCGCGCGTATCGCCCACGTTGGCCACACCGTCGCTGATGAAAAAGACGTAATGCAGCGCCTCAGGGTCCTCTCGCCGCCCCTCCAGCGCCAGTTCATAGCCCTTGCGCAGGCCGGCCTCGGCATTCGTGCTCCCGTTAGGGCGGAAACCGCGCAACGATTCGGCCAGCGCTGGATCGTCAGGGGCCGCGTGCCGAACTGTATACTCGCCCAAAACAACCTGTGAAAACTGGACAAGCGAAATCCGATCCTCCGCCGACAGGCGGTTGATCAACGCCTCGACGAGCGCGCGCGCCGTGTCCAGTTTTTCGTCCTCTTCCATCGAGCCCGAAGCATCCAGCACCACCGAGACGTGGCGTCTGGTAGGTATTTCCGCCGGCGCCGCTGCACTGAGTCCCATTAACGCCAGCCAGGAGTCCGGGTCAAGCGGATCGGTTGTAACAGTCAGATCGAGATGGAATGTTTCCTCGCCTTCAGGACGGGGATAATCCCAACGCAGCGCGTTGAGCCACTCTTCAACGCGTATGTCATCCGGTTCGAGAACCAAGCCCTGGCGAGCAAGCGCGAGCGAGCGGCGCCAGGAAGCATCGTCTGCGTCAAGGCCAAAGGTAGAAGTCGTTTCGAGACTGGTAGGAACCACCGGCGGCAGTTGCGCCTCCGGCTGGCGGCCGCGCCGGTTACCGCGCCCGGAATCAGGAGAGGGGCGATGCGCAATTGCGGAGCCGGAGCTAGAAGAGGCTGATTGCATCGCCAACTGGCCGCCCGAAGCCCGCCGGCTTGAGCTCGGTGCCTGTTCCGCGCTCTCAGCCGGCGCCACACCAGCGCACCCGGCCAGGATCAGCATCAACAGTCCCAGAAGCAGAATGCCATTCATCCTCCGCCACGATCTGGCGAATGGCGCCCAAATAGGACCGTCCGTTCCTGCAAATATGGTCAGGCCGCGTGCGCGGGCCTCTGGTTTTTCTCCGTTCGCTCTGTCGGCACTACGTAGCATCGTTACCCTCCTTGTCGCTATCGTCTCCTCCGTCTATACACCAAACATGTCATGTGGAAGGAGAAGCAGTCCTGGTCGCGTGCAGCAGTTTAAACGGTTCCCCGGCGGCCCAACTACGGCAACACGGGAGGCCCGCCTGCCCACTGTACGTTTCAGCGCGACAAGAGGTTTCCTGATCCTGGCAGATGAATCAAAGGTTACTATTCAGCCGCAACTGAATCGCAACTCTGAACGAGGCGAGCAAAGATGTGCATTCTCCCCACATTGTTGTATTTTGGGCGGTCGGGCCTTCGGCCCTCCCTTGTGCGGGGGCTGCGCCCCCGCAACGCCCCCCTCCAAAACCATCCCTCACCGACCGTGTGTGCTCATTCCAGCAGTGCCGCTCCACCAACCTGGCTGCAGCCAACCGCATACGCAAACAGATAGCCCGAATGGAGGCAGCGATTAAGGGCTGGTCAAGACAGCAACTGTATATGGCCTAGTAGTTACGAATTCTATGGGTGAGGCGGCAGCTCGCTTAGGTTGGTTTTGACAACCGACTCTGTTGCAAGCGCTTTCAAAGTGCCTGGGGCAGGAGGAGATTTCATCCACCACAAGCCGTGTTCCTTCCTGGGACGCGCGGGCGCGTTCGCCTGACCGGCCCAATGACCCGCCTAAGTCGTCTTAAGAGGAATACTCAAACAGCGGGTCCCACCCGGCCGGGCCATCCGGCAGCAGATCGAACAAATGCCACACGCCGCAATACAGATCACCCGGACCGAAAAAGTCCTTCGCTACCCGCACTAACGTACCGTCATCCCTCTTGCGAAAAACCGAGACGCCCGGCTGGTACCCCGACAGGAACTCTTCCTCATCCCACTGGAAGCCCATATCCCGAAAAAACGTCGTGCCCTCCGCAGAATACATCGGGAACCGCCATCCTCGCTTCCTCGCAAAATCCCCCTGCACGCTCGGACTGTCAGGCGACACCACCACAAACGCGACCCGACTCTGCAAGTGGTGGCCCACGCCGTTGAACCCGTCAGCCCACATCGTGCAGTTCGAGCATCCTTCCCCCATATTGTGGACAAGGATGAGATCGTCCCTATCGCCGAACATCTCCGAAAGTCTCACGGGCCCGCTGGCATTCTTCAGTACGTAATCTCTCACAGGCTCCGGAGGCAGCCGGCGCCGCAGCTTCACCAGCCTCCTTCGAGCCTCGTTAAGTTCCTCCTGGGCCCTGGCGATCTCCGTCTCCAGTTCTGACCTGCTCTTGGACACCTCCCCCTCCTTGAACTTGCGTTCCCTGCAGACGCTGAATTTACTCCCTGGCGTAATCGGAGATTAGGGCATTTTCCTCAATCTGCTGGGGCTGGGGTAATTCTCCCTTTCTGTCAGTAACCATGTCGGCGAACCTCCGCCCCTGGGGCAAGACTCGGCTTTCATAGGACCTCACAGACTTGTTGAAATTGTCAACAGCCCCTTGCAGCCGTGTGCCGACACTCTGAAAATGCTTCATAAACGTAAGCATTCGGCTATGCAACTCCTGCCCTTCTTTCAAAATAAGTTCAGCATTTTCCGCGATGCGCTGGCGCTGCCAACCGTTGGCAACCGACCACAGTAGCGAAATCAACGACGCTGGCGTGGCGATAGCTACCCGCTTGTGCATCGCGTACTCGATAAGTTCGGGGTTGGCGTTCAAAGCCGCTGCCAGGAACTGATCTCCGGGGACGAACATCACCACAAAGTCCAGTGAGCCTTCCACTTTCGTGCCATAATCCTTTTTCGCCAATTCATCTACCTGCGTTTTCATTGCGCTGGCATGCCGTTTCAAAGAGGTGTCCCTCTTCTCTTCATCATCCGCCTGTTGCGCCTCCATATATGCAGCCGTCGATGCCTTGGCATCAATTATCACCGTCCGCTCTTCAGGCAGCCGCACCATCAGATCGGGTCTGATCTGCGCACCGCTTCCCGCGACCTGCTCTTCGAAGTCGCAGTACTCCTGCATCCCCGCCAGTTCGACCACCCGCCGCAGCTGCACCTCGCCCCAATTGCCTATCTGCCTGTTGTCGGTCAGCGCGCTGGAAAGCTTTGTAGTCTCCTCAGCGAGGCTTTCGCTCCGCTGCGCCAGCAAACTAATCTGCGGGTTGAGCTTCTCATAGTTCTGCGTAAGAGGCTTGACCAGCGCCTCAAACTGCTCGTGTCGTTGCTTGAAATCCCCCTTGGCCGCCTCCAGCGTCTTTCCCAGGTTCTCCTGCGCCAAATCCATAAACTGCAAGTTATTGGCCTGCAGCGCCTGGCTGGCCGTCGCTTGGAAACTCTCTTTCAACTGTTCCTTAGCCATCTCCAGAATCTTCTCGGCGTTGTCTGTCTGCTCCAACCGTCCTTGCAGCGCAGCCCTCTCCTCCCGATGATCCGCCTCCATTCTTGACATACGACTCTTTGCGCGAGACCCCTGCACCAACCAACAGGCCGCACCACCTACCACGCTCCCTATCAGGATGCCAACAACGACTGCAACAATCAATTCCACTTGTCGTCCCTCAATTGTGTGTTTTCAGAAAAATAGGTAACTGCTCAGCCACAACTAATTTGCGATCCTGAATGAGGCGAGCGAAGATGCTTGCTCTCTCCGCACTCCCTGTTTTATGGGCGGTCGGGCCTTCGGCCCTCCCTTGTGCAGGGGCTGCGCCCCCGCAAC
>MPML01000075.1 GCA_002238445.1 Caldilineaceae bacterium bin5 | reverse complement strand
CCCCCCCTACAAAACCATCGCTCACCGACTTTGTGTGTGCATACCAGCCGTGCGGCTCCAGCAACGTGTCTAGCCAACAGTGTCTCCTCCCCCACTTGCCGTCTCTTGCAACCGCCCACTGCCGTTAGCAGTTCACTAAAAACAAAAAACTGAAAACTAAAAACTGCAGTTCCGACCTTGTATGCGCATTCCAGCCGTGCGGCTCCAGCAACGTGACTGCCGCCACCCGAATACGCAATCAGATAGCCTGAATGGCGGCAGGGATAAAGGGTTGGTCCAGACAGACACTGTAGATGGCTTAGTAGTTACGGGAAAGTTTAAAACTGTGGCCAATTACACTTCCCGGAGGGTAGACGGTCCGACGCACGTCGTCAGATCGAAGCAACGCACTCAGACATCTGCCCTCTGATCAGCCACAGCCCGCACCACCGCCGGCAGTATCTCCCCGCTCTTCCCCTGTAGAAACAAGTCGGCAACCGAAGAAATGGGACCCGGCTCCGGGTTGACGTCAATCACCTTAGCGCCCGCCCGCTGGGCAATCAGCGGCAACTGCGCCGCAGGATAGACCAGCCCGCTCGTGCCCACCACGAGCATCAGATCACAAGCCTGGGCCGCCTCTGCTGCCGTTTCCACCGCCTCCCACGGCAGGCCCTCGCCAAACCAGACCACATCCGGCCGCACCAGGTCCCCGCAAACACCGCAGGCGGGCGGCGAATCTGCTCGCCGCTGCTCCTCTGTCAGATTGTGTGGCGCCGAGCACGATACACAGCGAAAATTGAGCAGGCTGCCATGCAGATGAATGACATCAACGCTGCCCGCCTGCTCGTGCAGGTCGTCCACATTCTGCGTCACCAGCAGAAACCGCTCGCATATTCCCTCAAGCTGCGCCAGCGCAGTATGTCCTGGGTTGGGCGCCGCCTCTTCCAACTGACCCAGCCGCCCCATGTACCAGCGCCAGACCAGCCCCGGGTCCCGTTCAAAGCCCTGCGGCGACGCCAACTCCTCAGCGTCGAAGCGGCTCCACAAGCCGGTCTGCGCGTCGCGAAAGGTCGGCACACCCGATTCCGCGCTCACACCAGCCCCCGTCAAACAGACAATCGAAGAGGCGGCGGAGAGATACTGCGCTGCTTGGGCCGCAATCTGTTCAGTTGTATCCATGAGGGTATACCCGGGGCTCACTGCCTGCAATGTCTGCCGACAACTGCACGGTCCGTTTCATGCGCCGTAGCGCTTCAACCGGCCCGCGTGCGCCATCGCCTGTGGGATCAGAGTCGTCGCGTGGCAGAGCCCCAACTGACCCCCGGCGCAGGCCCTTTCACCGAAGCCCCGCGCCGCGTCCGGCATCGCGTGCGGGCTCCACAGCAGCGTCGGCACCGGATGCCAGCTGTGGCTGCGCAGCACCGCCGGCGTACTGTGATCCCCCGTCACGATCAGCGCACCCGGCCCCAGCTCCAGAATACGCGGAATCTCAGCGTCCACCGCCTCAATCTCGTGCACCTTGGCATCGAAGTCGCCGTCTTCACCGTAGCTGTCCGTCTTCTTGACGTGAATGAAGAAAAAATCGAACTCGTCCCACGCACCAACCAGCGCGTCGATCTCATGCCGCGGGCGATCCCCCTCGAACCGGATCGCCTCCATCCCCACCAGACTGGCGACCCCCCGATACATCGGATAGACCGCAATCGCCCCCGCCCGCATCCCGAAGATATCCGGGAAGAGCGGCAGCCCCGGGTCCTGCGCCAGGCCCCGCCAATTCAGGCTGTTCGCCCGCGGCTCGTCCGCCCGCCACCCCCCCCCGCCCGCATCCCGAAGATATCCGGGAAGAGCGGCAGCCCCGGGTCCTGCGCCAGGCCCCGCAAATTCAGGCTGTTCGCCCGCGGCTCGTCCGCCAGCACACTGCGCGCGTGCGCCGCCCAGTGATTCACCAGTTCGGCCGTACGCGCGCCCTCGTCGCTCCCGCTCTCGTCCTGCACCGGCAACGGCCTCTTCCCCACCGCCAGCGGGTCCGTGTCCGTCAAACTTCCTCCCAGCCCCTCGCCCCGCAGCACAAACACGAAGCGGTGCTCCTGCACCGGCTCGATAAACACTTCGCAATCCCCGAACAGCCCGGCACTCGCCTCCCTCAGCTTGGCCGTCAGGCGCACGCACTCCTCCGTGGGGATCCGCCCCGCCCGCCGGTCCGTAATCAGCCCGTCGCCGTCGACAGACGCGAAATTACCCCGCGCAGCCACGTCGCTGGCCTGCAGGGGAAAGCCAATCCCCAGAGCCTCCAGCACCCCCCGCCCGATCATGTAACGCACCGGATCGTACCCGAACAGGCTCAAATGCGCCGGCCCGCTTCCCGGTTCGATGCCCGGCCTGATCGGTACGCTCAGCCCTAATGACCCGGACACGGCCAGCCCATCTAAATTGGGAGTATGTGCCGACTCCAATTCGGTCTTTCCCCCAAGCGAAGCCGGCAGCCCGCCCAAACCATCCATTACCAGCAGGACGATCTTGCCGCCGTCCTGTTGCAGGTCACGCATCAACTCAAAGTCGGTAAATGGAGACGTCATCGTCTGACTCCTTCTGTTATTGGCTCGTATGGCGGTGTGCAAGAGCAGGCGGGCGGTCCGAGAGGAATCGCTGCGGAGGCGGCGAATTTTCTATCACTTCTCACTTCTCTTCACTCACTCCTCATTTCCATCCTCATAAAGATAACAGGCCACGGCATGGTCGCCTTCAACCGGGATGAGCGGCGGCTGTTTTTCCAGACAGATGTCCATCCGGTGCGGGCAGCGCTGGTAGAAGCGGCAGCCGCTGGCCGTCCCCTCCGCGCCCTGCGTTCGCATCGTCTCCTCCGCCGGCAATCTGATATTCGTGTCCCACTTGATCTTCGGGTCCGGCACCGGGATCGAGTTGATCAGCTCCTGCACGTAGGGGTGCTGCGGGTTTTCGATAATCCGGCCGGTATCCCCCGTCTCCGCGGTGATGCCCTGAAACAGGACGATCATATTGTCGCCAATCTGGTAGGCGGTCGACAGATCATGCGTGATATACAGGAAGGATATGCCGTGTTCATCCCGCAGGCGCAGCATGATATCCAGGATCATGGCCCGCAGCGAAGCGTCCACCGCCGAAACCGGCTCATCGGCCACGATCAGCCGCGGCCGCAGCAGGTATGCGCGCGCCACCATTATCCGCTGGCGCTGTCCTCCGCTGAGCTGGTGCGGATATTTCTCCAGGATCTCGTCGCCGCGCAATCCGACCACGTTGAGCGCTTCCTCGATCAGTTCACGCCTCTCAGCCTTGTCGCGGGCCAGCGGGAAATGGCGCATGACCAGGTTGAACGTGTGCTGGATGCGGAAGAATGGATTGAAAACCTCATACGGATCCTGGAAAATAGCCTGGACCTCCTGGCGGTAGGTCAGGCGCTGCTTGCGATCCAGCTGCGAGACGTCAGCACCCTTGTAGAGAATCTGCCCCCTCGTCGGCGCGATAAAGCCCAGGACAAGATTGGCGAGCGTCGTCTTTCCGCTGCCGCTCTCGCCCGCAATCGTCGTGATCTGCGCCGGAGACTCATGCAGGTCGAGGCTGAAAGAGTCCAGCGCCACCAACGGCGGCTGCGAACTCAGAAAGCCGCCGCCAAACTCCATCGTGGCGTCCCTGATCTGCAGAAGCGGTTCCCCTCTTGCTGTCTCGGTCATGCCTCTTCCAGCTCGATTAGGGAATGACGATCCGGCTCGTACAGCCAGCAGGCCGCGAGGTGGTCTTTGTCTCTTTCCACCAACGCCGGCCGGCGTTCGCGGCAGATCTGCTCTACATGCTTGCAGCGAAATTGGAAAATGCAGCCGGGCGGCGGGTCACGCAGGTCGTGCGTCAACCCTTCTGTCACGTTCAGCGGCTTGCGCTCTTTTATCGATGGGATCGATTCAATCAGCAACTGCGTGTACGGGTGCAGCGGTTCCGCAAACGCCGATTCCACCGGCGCCACCTCGACCAGATTGCCGGCATACATGACCGCGATGCGATCCACAAGCTGGGCCTGCAAGCCCATGTCGTGGCCGATCATCACCATCGAAACGCCCAACCGCTCCTTCACCTCCAGCAGCGTCTGCGCCACCACCCGCTGCACCACCACGTCCAGCGCACTCGTCGGCTCGTCCGCGATGATCACCTGCGGGTTGAGCGCAATCGACATCGCAATACAGACCCGCTGCTTCATGCCGCCGCTCAATTCGTGCGGGAACATACTGATGACCCGCTCCGGCAGTCCGACATCGTTCAGCAGGCCAAGGATGCGCTGTTCAAGCTCCACGCGACCGATGCTTTCGTGGGCCAGGATCGCGTCGGCTATCTGCTCGCGGATCGGCGTCACCGGGTTGAGCGAGTTCATCGCGCCCTGGGGCACGAGAGCCAGATCGCGCCAGCGCACTTGGCGCAATGCCTTGCCGGAGAGACTGACCAGATCCCGATCTTCGATTCGCACCTCCCCTTGTACGATGCGGCCCGGCGGCTGCACGACCTGCAAAATGGCCATCGCCACCGTCGTCTTGCCGCACCCCGATTCACCCACCAGCCCTAGGATCTCACCCTTGCGCAACTTGAAGTTCACCCCGTTGGCGGCGATGACCTCCCCGCGCGGCGTAAAATAGTGGACGTGCAGATCGTTCACTTTAAGGGCAGCATCCTCCTCGCCGCCAGCCCCGTCGTCTACCAGCCCCACAGCCGGCAGTTCCCCGGCCGCCGTTCGCTCGCGTCGCGACGAACTGAACTGCCGAATGCGCGGATTCGCGATCTCATCCAACCCGATAGTCATCAGAAAGAAGCCGACGAAAATGACCATCAGGATGATGATCGGCGGCAGCCACCACCACACCAGGCCGCGCACCAGCGCCGCGTTGGTCGTCGCTTGGTTGATAATAAGCCCCAGCGAGGGTACGCGTGTCGGGCCCAATCCCAACACCTCCAGCCCGGTCGCACCCAGGATCGCCGCCGAAATGCCGCCCGTGAGGCTGGCCGCCAGCCACGGCAGCATGTTTGGCAGCATCTCAACAAACATGATCTCCAGCGCCGACGCCCCCGAAAGATGCGCCATCCGCACGTAGCTGCGCTCGCGCAATGTGAGCACCTGCGAACGCACCAGGCGCGTCGGTCCCGGCCACGCAAATAGCGCCAGGATCAGCGCCATCGCCGTCGTGTCAGTCATCTGCACGTATGAGGCGATCACAACCAGCACGACCAGCGCCGGAATCGTAATCGCCGAGTCGCTGATCGTGCGGATAACATGGTCCCACCATCCGCCCACATAGCCGGCAATCGAGCCAAGCACCATGCCTACGCCCATGCCGATAATCGCGGCCAGAAACCCGACCTTGAGCGAGGAGGGCGTCGCCAGGATCAACTGGGCCAGCATATCGCGCCCGTTGCTTTCCGTGCCAAGAGGATGTTCGGGCAGGCCGCCCTCGGCCCATACCGGCGGCTTATTCAGCGGCCCTGCCCCCGTGTAGGCCAGATCAGTGTCCCAGAAGAGAGGACCGACCAGGCCGAACAAAAGAATCAGC
Organism: Caldilineaceae bacterium bin5; assembly: GCA_002238445.1. GTDB lineage: Bacteria > Chloroflexota > Anaerolineae > Caldilineales > Caldilineaceae > Bin5. Next base: position 18,718 of record MPML01000075.1, on the reverse strand, counting down.
AGGACGATGGCGACGCCCAACAGAAACTTGAAGTTCAGCCACGGGGAGTCCCACGTATTCAACCCCCAGCCGCGCGCCGGGGTGGTCTCTTCATCAACAGTTCGTTGTCCGACAGCCAATGGTGCCTACCGTGTCTGGCCCTAGCGCATGTTCCTCTTATAGGTAATGCGCGGGTCGATAAAGGGATAGAGCAGGTCGAGCAGAAAAACGCTAGTCGCCGTCACCATGATGATCAGATTGGCGATCGCCTGTGTCACCGTATAGTCCTGCGAAATGATCGATTGGTAAAGCGTGTAGCCCGTGCCCGGATACGCGAAGATGAATTCAACCAGAATGGATCCGCTGATCAGTCCGCCCAGGCCCAACGCCAGCGCGGTCAGCGCCGGCAGAATAGCATTGCGCACACCGTAACGGAAGAAGATGCGCGCCGGCGAAAGCCCCTTGACCTGCGCCAGCAAAAAGTAGTCCTCATTATTGACGCTGATCATCAGCCCCCGCATGCCCAACGCCCAGCCGCCCATCGAAGTCAGCACAATCGACACAACCGGCAAAATGGCATGGCTCAGCACATTCTTGATGAAAGGAAGATTCCATCCGGGGTCGACTCTGCGCGAATAGGCCCCCGTTGCCGGCAGCCAGTCCAGTTCAAATGCCACCAGATAAATCAGCATAATGCCGAACATGAAGTAAGGGATCGCAGTGAAGGTCAAGGTGCTGGGCAGGAACATCTGCAACAATCGCGGCGTGCGCCGCCAGCCCATCAGCGAGCCGATGGTCACGCCGATCGAAAAGGAGAGCACCGTCGCCACAGTCAAAAGTCCCAGCGACCAGGGCAAAGCTTTACTGACCATCGACCACGCTTCGGTTGGGAAGTGCGACAGCGAATACCCGAAATTGAGCCGAAATACGTTGCCCCAATAACGCAAATACTGTATATGAATCGGGGCATCCAGCCCGAAACGGGCTTTCCAGCTGGCGATCAGTTTGTCGGCGTTCTCTATGTAGCCTGCATCCAGCGAAAGGCGGCCTACCATCTCGCTCACGGGATCGCCCGGCGCCAGACGCGGGATCACGAAGATCAGCGTAGTGCCCATCCAGATGGTCAGCAGATACATCAGAAAACGCTGCAGGACGTACTCTTTGGTCAGCCCGCGCATGGATAGGATTCCAATGGTAAGTGACTAGCGGTCGGTAATATTACCGGCCGCTAGTCACTAGCCACAGTAGTCGGTTTACTGACTGGTCGATGTAATCTCCGGCAAAATGCCCACGAAGCTCGGGCACCAGATCACCGGCCGTTGGTAATAGTTGTCGATCGTCGGCCAGTTCGTCCAATAGGTGGTGTTAAACGGTACCAGTTTCTTGGACTGGGCTGTCGGGATAGCTGGGATCTCATCGTAGTAGATCTCCAGCGCGCGTGCCGTAAGCTCAAACAACAGTGGATCTTCCCAACCCAACTCACTGATCTGGTCTACAAGCTCAGAGAACTCGGCATTGTACCAGCGGAAGCGGTTGGACTGTGGCAGCTGGTGGCGCTCGCCCTGGGGAGGCACTTCATCGGCGCGTAGCGTGCGCAGCGTATTCCACGGCTCGACGATCGAGCCGCAAGTCTGCCAGCCGCTCTGCGTTTCGTAGTTGCCTGTGTCCAGATATTCGACCCAGGTGCCGCCGATCAGGTTCACTTTGACGGCATTAATGCCAAAGCGCTGCAGTTGCTCAGCGAAGACGTCAGCGACGCGTTCCAGCTCGCTGATGCCTTCGTATACCTGGATCTCAAGGCCCAGCTCTTCGCCGTCTTTCTCCCAGTAGTCACCAGACTTTTCGTAGCCCTTGGAAATCAGAATCTCCTCGGCCGCAGCCACGTTGGGCTGCGTGAACTTGGCGATAGTCTCAGCAGGTACCAGGTCGGCGAACTTCTGCATCGAAGGATAAAGCGGGAACGGATACGGGCCCATGATCGAAGTGCCCTCATAGGCAATGTCGATGATCTGCTGGCGGTCCATCACATAGTTCAGGACCCACCGCATGTCCTTGTCATTCCAGGGCTCGATCGAATTGTTAACCGTCAGGCTGCGCGCACACGGATCGGGCCACACAAACGGCATCTCATCCTGGAATGCAATCCAGTTGGGATTCTGCGCCACCAACGCCTGGAAGGAGCCAAACGTGATATCGTGTAGACCGTCATAGTCGTCCTCGATCGCCGTCGCCAGGCGGACTTCCTCGGTGCCGGTGTAGGACATGACCAGTTTCTTCGGCTCGGGCAGCTTCTTTAGCCCGATTTCAGCAGCCCACCAATTGTCATTGCGGACCCAGATCGTCTCATTCTCAGTGACCTTGGCCAGCTTGTAGGGGCCGGTTCCCATCGGCAAACCCATCTCCAAGTCGAAATTCTTGAAAGTGGCCGGGTCTTCCACATTTTCCCAGATATGTTTGGGGACAAAGTAGTCGACGCCGCAAATGTTATCCGAAAAACGCTCCAGCTTGAAACGCACATTCGGTTTCTTCAGGTTGTAGATAACCGTCAGATCATCCACCTTGTCGACCGACTCGATCCATTCCTGATATGCAAAATGCTGGCCCAGCGCCTCGTTGCCCATCTGCAACTCGGTCGAAAAGACGATGTCGTCCGCCGTGAACGGCGTACCGTCTTGCCAGGTGATGCCGGCGCGCAGCTTGAGCGTCCATACAGAGTGATCCTCATTGGGCGTCAGTGACTCCGCCAACCAGTTTTCGATTTCGCCGCTACCGTAGTTCAGCAGCGTCAGCACATCCGAAAACTCCGTATAACCCCATCCCACTGCACTGCCGCGCACATAGGGATTCCAGTTATCACTCCCCTGCAGCGGACTGGTCCGGTCCAGGATGACCGTCTCCTCACGCGAAGCATTGAGATAGTCTTCCGTCGTACCCATCTCCTCCGTCTGGCTCTCGCTGTCTGCCGCCGGCGCGTCCGCGGCCGCCGGCGCTTCCGGCGCTCCACCGCACGCAGCCAACAAAACCGCAAATAGTGCCAGGAGTATCGCCAATCGATAAAGCAGTTTCATGCTTCGCTCCTTGTATGTACTATGTATTTTGAATTGGAGGAATGAACGGTGGGATCCACCAGCCTGCCGCCATGGGTGACAATCAGTGGTCGGTTATCTCTGCCGTTCATCGGCGGCAGATTGCTGGGAACTACCTTGCCAGCGGTCCTGCATGCAACTTGGGACAGATGCTAGCGAACGCTATAGAAAGAGGAAAATGTGAGAAGCGAGAGGTGAGAATTGAGAATTGAGGAGTAAGGAGGAGAGCTAGCTCCCACTCCTCACTCCTCTCTATTCAGCTTTATCCGGCCAGACTCAGCTCTGTCTTGGGATCAAAGATATGCGCGTTGTTCATATTGATCGCAAGTTCAATGTCGTCGCCGGTCGAAACCCGAACACGCGGATCGACGCGGGAGATGAACTGCTTGCTGTCCGGCGTCATGCAGTAAAGGAAGATCTCATTGCCCATCAGCTCGGTTACATCCACCGTCGCTGACATGTCGGACTCAAGAATCTGCGGCGGGGCATACTCTTTCGAGTGAATGTCCTCTGGGCGGATCCCGAAGATTACCTCTTTGCCAATATGCTCTCGCCACTCTACCGTCTTCTCCGGCGGAACATCCAACCGGAAACCGCCAGCATTGACCTCCATCTTGCCGTCGCTCTCAACCAGAGTGGCGTCGAAGAAGTTCATGCTCGGGCTGCCGATGAAACCGGCAACAAAGATATTCGACGGATGGTCGTACAGATTCTGCGGCGTGTCCACCTGCTGCAGAACGCCGTCCTTCATCACCGCGATCCGGGAGGCCATCGTCATCGCCTCCACCTGGTCGTGCGTCACATAAATAAACGTGGTCGCCAACCGCTGATGCAGCTTGGAAATCTCTGCACGCGTCTGCACGCGCAGCTTGGCGTCAAGGTTCGACAGCGGCTCATCAAAGAGGAACACCGCCGGCTCACGCACAATCGCTCGGCCTACTGCCACGCGCTGGCGCTGACCACCAGAAAGCTGCTTCGGCTTGCGGTCAAGCAGATGCTCGATGCCCAGAATGCCGCCGGCCTCTTCCACACGCCTCTGAATCTCGTCCTTGGGCGTCTTGCGCAGCTTCAGACCAAACGCCATGTTGTCATACACGCTCATATGCGGGTAGAGAGCATAGCTCTGGAACACCATCGCGATGTCCCGGTCCTTCGGCGGCACATCGTTGACGATGCGGTCGCCAATCAGGATCTGCCCCTCGGAGATCTCCTCCAGCCCCGCCAGAAGGCGCAGACTGGTAGTCTTGCCACAGCCGGAGGGGCCGACAAAGACCAGGAACTCCTTGTCCTCGACGTGAATCGTCAAGTCATTGACGGCCACGACGTCGCCGAAGCGCTTGTAAACATGTTCGTAGGTTACACTTGCCATTTTGTTACATTGCTCCTTTGGTGAAGATTGGGCCCGCCTGATTCATCGCCATCGAACCGGGGCGAGCCTGTTCGCTCTCTTCTCTGCGGCAGAACTGTTCGGTCGCGCAGGCGGGGGCGAGCAGAACCTCCATTCCGCCTGGCGGGACTCGTTGCCAAAACCGTCCGCAAATTGAAAGCGTGACAATGATTGTTGCGCTGCACCGCAGCGCATGTCGAAACTGGACTCAAGGGCGATGCCACCGCAACATGACGGAAGCAAAGCGCTGCCGCACGCGACACGTACATCCAATAGAGCGGATAGGAGCCAGCGGCAGCCCGTTCGCCGGGCAGCGAATGCTCTGCCGCAACTCAAAAAAATGATCGGTGGACGGGCGCAGTATAGCACGCCCCATTGGCCCAGGCAAATCACAAGAATCTGGCCAAGGCCAAGCCATAATCAAGTCGCGACCATACCAAACAGACGCACCGTGAGACCCCCCCGACAAGCCGCCCCCTTCCACTGACCACTGACCACCGACCACTGCAATTCTGGGCGGTCGGGCCTTCGGCCCTCCCTTGTGCAGGGGCTGCGCCCCCGCAACGCCCCCCTCCAAAACCAGGCCTAACCCCTCCCGCACCAGTCTCCTCTCCCCATACGCCACCGCCCCTCCGCGGCCCAAAAGAAGCCAGGAAGTTCCCCGCCCCCTCCGTGTCCCCCGCGGACAAAAGGTGTAGCCGTTGCCGTTGCAGTTCTTCGCGGTCCTTCGCGGCCCTTCGTGGATAAAAGGTGTAGCCGTTGCAGTTCTTCGCGGCCCTTCGTGGAAAAAAAGAAGTTGCCGTTGAAGTTGCCGTTCTCCGTGGCCCTCCGTGTCCTCTGTGGACAAAAGGTGTAGCCGTTGCAGTTCTTCGCGCTCCTTCGCGGCCCTTCGTGGACTAAAGGTGTTACAGTTGCCGTTCTCCGTAGTTCTCCACGTCCCCGTGCGGACAAAAACACAGAATCCACCGGAAATCTTGCTCTCTGCCCCATCACTGTGGTACTTTCTGCTCCATGACCGTATCAAACCAACCCATCAAGATCCTCGCGTTGGCCAGAAACTTACATGGCCCTTCCCGAGACCCACTGCCCGCCTCCGATCCGGATGTCGATACCGCGATTGACACGGCCAGAGAAGAACCGTGGACCATCCTTGTCCACAACGATGACGTCACCCCCTACGAATTCGTGATCGACACACTGAGCCAAATCTTCAGCCTGTCCTCCGAAATCGCCGAAACGGTCACCTGGGAAGCACATTCCAGTGGCGTAGCCCCCGTCTGCTCCCGTCCACAATCCGAGACCAAACGACTGATCAGCGAAGCCCATGCGCGGGCCCGCTCCAATGGTTATCCCCTCTACTTCTCGATGGAACCAAAATCGTGACAGCCCACCACCACGACCCGCTCGCCCCCCACGCTCACGAGCCCAATCCCTTGCCGCCGTCGCCCGATGCGGACTTCACCGTACACCTGCCAGACGGCGTTGCGCACCATATCGACCCGGTTTGGCTGCGCGGCCAGGATTTTGGCCGGCCCGACACCCTCCCCTCCCATCTGGCGAAGGCGGAACAGGTGACAGTGCCCGACTGCTACATCGTCTCCACCGGCCACGGCACGTCCGGGCCGTTTGCCTTTACCGGCGTGCGCCTGCTCGATCTGGTCGAACTGCTGTGGCCCCGCGACTGGGCACAGGCGGAAGTGGTCAGCGCCGATGGCTTCGGCACACGCGCGCGGCGGACCGAGTTGATCGAACCTACATCACGGCCAGTCATTCTCGCCCACTCGCGCGACGGCCTGCCGCTTACGCGCGCCGACGGCCTCGTCCGCCTCATCGTACCCAGCGAAACCGACGACGCGCTGCGCCAGGTCAAATGGATGGCGCACGTGCGCATCATCCAGAAAAGATAACAGTTTCTCAGTCGCCCGCCGCCACTGGTTAGCCCAAGCCGCCGGCCACAGAGCCCCGGCAACTGCACACAAGTCTAGGAACGCCCACTATGCCCACTGCCCTGGTTGGAATCGATGTCGGCGGAACATTCACCGACTTTGTGCTGCTGCAAGACGGCCGCCTGCAAGTGTACAAAGAGGCGACCACACCCGAAGACCAGAGCCGGGCCATCCTTTCTGGACTGGCCCACTTGGGAATCTCGCCTTCCCTGGAAGGGGGCGCTGCCAGCAATGCCGAAATTGTCCACGGCACAACCGTTGCCACCAACGCACTGCTGGAGCGCCGCGGGGCGCGTACCGCCCTCTTGACCACCGCCGGCTTCGTCGACGTCATCGAAATCGGCCGCCAGAATCGGCCCCATCTTTACGACCTGTACCAGGTCCGCCCCAACCCCTTGGCGCCCGCTGACCTGCGATATGAGGCCGTCGAAAGGCTGGACACCGAGGGCAATGTCCTGACGGCCCTCGACGAGGCCGCCCTCTCGCGCACCGCCCAGCAGATGGCCGCCTCCGCACCGGAGAGCCTGGCTATCTGCTTCCTTTACAGCTTCCGCAATCCCCACCATGAACAACGCGCCGCTGAAATCATGCGCCGCTCCTTCCCCCACCTCCCCATCTCTCTCAGCAGCGACATTCTCCCCGAATACCGAGAGTATGAGCGCACCGCCACAACCGTGATCAACGCCTACCTCCTCCCACTGGTGGGACACTACCTGCAGCGCCTGACCGGCGAACTGGGCGACCTTCCCATCCGGGTCATGCAGTCCGGCGGCGGCGCCATCGGGGCCGACCAGGCCGCCTCCGAACCCGCCCGCCTCGTTCTCAGTGGCCCTGCCGGAGGAGTGGTCGGCGCCTTCCGCATCGCCCAACTGGCACATGAATCCCCGCAAAACGGGGAAGAACAAGGGCAAAAGCAGTCCCTGCCCACCCAGTGCAGGATCATCACCTTCGACATGGGCGGCACCAGCACCGACGTTGCTCTCTGCCCAGATACCGTGCCCCGCACCGCCGAGAGCGAAGTCGCCGGACTGCCCCTGAGACTACCCATCATCGACATCCATACTGTCGGCGCCGGCGGCGGCAGCCTTGCCCGCGTTGACGCCGGCGGCGGCCTGCGCGTCGGGCCGGAGAGCGCCGGCGCCGTACCCGGCCCTGTCTGCTACGCACGCGGCGGCGATCAGCCCACTGTCACCGACGCCAATCTCGTGCTCGGGCGCCTTGATGCTGGTCAGTTCCTGGGTGGTAGCGGCGCGATGGAGCTGGACGTCGCCGCCTCCGAGCACGCGCTGGCTGAGCTGGGCGGCCGCCTTGGCAGCCTGTCCCTGCATGAAGCCGCACTGGGCGTCGTGCGCGTCGCCAACGCCCGCATGGAGCGAGCCCTCCGCCGCGTCTCCGTCGAGCGAGGGCACGATCCGCGCGACTTTACCCTCGTTCCCTTCGGCGGCGCCGGCCCACTTCACGCCTGCGACCTGGCCGAGTCCCTGGGCATCCCCCGTATCCTCCTGCCCCCCAGCCCTGGCGTCCTCAGCGCCCTTGGCCTGCTGATTGCCGATGTCGTCCACGAATCATCCCAGGCCCTGCTCGTCGATGCAGCGCTGCTCGCCGCCCAACCGGATCCCCTCCAGGATATGCTCGCAGCCCTCGAAGAACGTGTACGCACCGTGCTGGCCGCCGAAGGAATCGAAGACCCCGCCCTGGAAGCATCGCTCGACCTGCGCTACCAGGGTCAGAGCTATGAGCTTACAGTTCCGCTGGCAATGGCGGCGCCAGGAAACGCACCATCCGGACCCAACCTGACAGCCGCATCAATTCGGCAGTCGACCGAGGCCTTTCACCAGGCCCACGCCGACCGCTACGGCTACGCCATGCACTCGGAAACAGTCGAAATCGTTACCGTTCGCCTGCGTGGTACCGGACCCGGCGCCGATCTACATCTACCAAGAGAACCTCTCGGTCCCTCGGATGCCAGTCCCGCTCGCTTAGGGGCCAAACCTGTCTGGTTTAACGCCAACGCCGCCCATGCCAGTGACTGCTACGACCGCAGCCGCCTTCGCCCAGGCCACCATTTCGACGGTCCCGCCATCGTCTACCAGTTCGACACCACTACCGTTGTGGCGCCTGGATGGTCGGCCAGCGTCGACGAGCGTCACAATCTCTTGCTGGCGCGCGCCGGCAGCTGAAGCTGGCCTTGCAGCCCGGCTGTGTTATCATACCTTCACAGTTGCCAGTCGGCCCTGCTAGGCAGGAAAATCTGGAAACCAATGACCCAAAACGAGAACAATTTCGGAGTTGTGCGATGTTGACACTTTCTGCCCAGCAGCGTCTTCTGCTCTTTCTGCTGCCCTTGGTTGTGGCCGCTCTTCTGCTCTGGATCCCAATACGTGATGCGCTCGAGGTCGGCCCGCCCGACGCCGAAACCTTCGCCGCCGACGTGCCCGAAGGCCATCACTGGGTCGCCTTCACCGTGACCGAGGATGACATTTACGCCACCAACGGCGCGGCTTTCTCCTTGGCCCTCGAATTCGAAACCCTGGAGGGGCAGATCGACGCAGCCAACCGCACTGTCCTCTTCGATCTGGAGGACAACGAAAGTGTGCACGAATTGACCGTTCTCTGGCCCGATGGCCGCCAACAGAACTTCACCAACGTGGCGATCGATGAACGGCACGAACTGGTCTACCCCAAGACAATCAACGACGCCCTTGCCATGCAGTGGGCCTTGCGCGGCGCCTTCTTCCGCTTCTGGATCTGGACCGCCGTCGCCGCCCTGCTCGTTCTGTTCGGCCTGCGCGTTCTCTCCTGGGCCCAAACCCAGGAATCACACGCCTGACATTCATCAGCCGGCCACCGACCACCGACCACTGCAGTCCATGGCACCCGATCCCATCACCCTCGAGCTATACCGCCACCGCTTCAGCGGCATTTCCGAGGAAATGGGAATCACGCTGCAGCGCACCAGCTATTCACCCAATATAAAAGAGCGCCTCGACTTTTCCTGTGCGCTCTTTGACGAATCCGGCGGGCTGGTCGCACAGGCCGCGCACATCCCTGCGCACCTCGGCGCCATGCCCGATAGCGTCGCCGCCGCCCTCGCCGTCTTCGACCAATGGCAGCCCGGCGATGTCGTCATCCTCAACGATCCCTACTTCGGCGGCTCCCACCTGCCCGACATTACTCTCGTCTCGCCCGTCTTTCTGCCACCATCGAACCGCGAAAACCGAGCGGAGAACGGCCCGCAGTTCTTCGCCGCCAGCCGTGCCCACCACGCCGATGTCGGCGGCATGTCCCCCGGCTCCCTGCCCCTTTCCACAGAGCTCTATCAGGAAGGCATCATCATCCCGCCCCTGAAGCTCTACCAAGGCGGCGAACTGGTGGAAGCGTTGCTTGAACTGATCCTGCGCAATGTGCGTACACCCGACGAACGCCGCGGCGATCTGGCCGCCCAGCGCGCCGCTCACGCCGTCGGTGACCGCCGCCTCCACGAGTTGGCGGCCCTCCATGGCAACGACGAATTGCTGGACTACGCGGGGTATCTACAGGAATACAGCGAGCGTTTGACCCGGGCTGCCATACGCAGTTGGCCCCAAGGCAGCTTCACTTTCGAGGATCCAATCGAGTCGGTTGTGGACGGCCGCACAACCCCTGCGCCTATCCGCGTTACCGCCACCATCGAAGACGACACGGTTACGCTGGACTTCAGCGGCACCTGCCCCAGCATTCACGGCTCCCTCAACGCCCCCCTCAGCGTTACCAGGTCCGCTTGCTATTACGTGGTGCGTTGCCTGGTGGGCGAAGACGTGCCGGTCAACGCCGGTTGCTTCGCCCCCGTGCAGGTGGAAGCACCGTCCGGCTGTCTCGTAAATGCCCGCCCGCCCGCCGCCGTGGCCGGCGGCAACGTCGAGACCTCCCAGCGCATTACCGATGCAGTGCTCGGCGCGCTCGCGCAGGCGCTTCCCGACCGCATCGCCGCAGCCGGTCAGGGCACGATGAACAACTGTACAATGGGTGGAGAAAACGCCGACGGCTCGCCCTGGACCTACTACGAGACGCTCGGCGGAGGAATGGGCGCACACCCGCTGGGGGACGGCTTCAGCGGCGCGCACGTCCACATGAGCAACACGCTCAACACGCCGGTCGAGGCCCTCGAGCTCGCCTACCCGCTGCGCCTGACCCGCTATCACCTGCGGCGGGACAGCGGCGGCGCCGGCAAGCATCAGGGCGGAGAAGGCATCGTGCGCGAGTACGAAATCCTGCGGCCAACCACCGCCACCATCCTCAGCGAACGTCGCGCCATCGCCCCCTGGGGTCTGGCCGGCGGCTCTCCCGCCGCGCCGGGCCGCAATCTCCTGATCGACACAGACGGGACCGAGGAAGAACTCTCCTCCAAAGTCACCCGCCGCCTTCAGCCCGGCCAGCGCCTGCGCATCGAGACGCCCGGCGGCGGCGGCTGGGGTAAAGCCTCTTCCTGAGCAGCGCGCCTTTCTACCGCTCCAACTTCCACGCCACCACCAGACTCACCAGACTGATCGCCGCAACACCACCGAAAACCATCTGGTAGGCCTCTGCCGCCCCCGGCGCGAACAGTAGTGACTGCTGCAACGCCACCCCTGCGATCGTCGCGCCGACGACCCCGCCGCCAAATCGCGCCGTACTGTATAACCCGGCCGCAGACCCACTCTCTTCCACGGGAATCTCCTCCATCGCCGCCCGGTGAAGCGCTGCCATCGCCAGCCCACCGCCCAACGATTGCGTCAGCATCAGCGCCGCCGAACCCAGCAGCGGCAGCGGGAACAAAGCCAGCCCGGCCAAAGAGGAGATCATGACCGCGAAACTGCCGCCCACAAGCCAGCGGCAGTGCACCCGATCCGACAACTGACCTCCCAATTGGGTCGTGGCAAATATCGCACCCGAAAAAATCGTCGTGAAAATACCCAGCTCAATCGCATCCAACCCGTATACATCGGTCAGAAAGAGCACGTTCAGAAACATGGCCGTGTGCATGATCACCATGCGACAGCCGGCCGCCAGCGAAGCAACCCCGAAATTCTTGCGCCGGTAGAGAGAAAAGTTCACAAGCGGTCGAGGAATCCGGCCCTCCCGCCGCCAGAATAGCAGCCCAAGACCGACCGCGGCCGCCAGCAACCGCCAATCGCGCAGCGGTTCGACACCTGTTACCGTGCGGCTCGACAGGTAAAAGATGGCACAGACGAGCGCGCCGCCCAGCAAGGCCGCGCCCAACCAGTCGAACGACTGCAGCCCTGCTCCTTGAATGGGGCGCTGCGAAGGCACCCGCCGGTACGCCGCCCATAGGGCTATGAGCGCAACCAGCAGGCTCGGCACGAAGACGTAGTTCCAGCCGAAATTATCGACCGCAAACCCGCCCAACAGCGGGCCCAATGCCGACGCGCCCGGCGCCACCGAGCTCCATGTTCCCATCGCCTTGCCCCGCTGCGCCGCCGGAAAACGCTCCGCGATGATGGCAATGCAAAGGGGGTAGTAGCCTGCAGTACCCATCCCCTGCAAAATGCGGCCGATCAGGAGTTGTGGCAAGCTTCCCGCCAGCAGACAGATCACGGTGCCGGCGAAAAAGAAAACGATTCCGCTCTGGAACAGACGCGCCTTGCCCAGGCTGTCCCCCAGCTTGCCGTACAGCGGCATGAAGATAACGAACGGCAAACTGTATGCCGCCAGCAGCCAGGCCGTCATGTCGGCCTCCACCGCGAACGCATCCCGAACCGTCGGCAGAGCCACGCCAAACATCGACATGTTCATCGTCGCCATGCCCACCGGTATCATCAGCGCGATCAGCAGACCCCGGTGCGACCGCATCGCGGTGGCGGCTGGCGTGGATTCACTCGATTTCATTGGGGGGGCATTTCCGTTGTGGGCACAATCAGTTCATCTTACACTGAACTCCCTTCCCCAACGAAATCGTTTCAGCCGATATCCACCATCCTCAGTGAACTCCCGCCCCCGACCACTTCTGCGGCCTGCCCGAAACGCTGAATCCGAATTCCAATGTAGCCTTCCTCGCAAAGCCGAAACTCTCACCACTCTGGACCGAATCCGCCCACCCAAAATGATAGGCATTTCCCCTGTTTTCAGTTATGATCACGAAGTGATTGGGGTCTCCCCCAAACCCTGCATCTGCGCCCCGACTCGCGCAGATGTCGACCCAGCCATACGCGGCCTTAAGGTTCAACGCGTTATCGTTTCTCAAACTCAGCGCGTCCCGCGCGCAGCCAATAACCTAATTCTCACCTCACCAGGAGACACCCGATGACCGAACGCTCCTTTTCACCGGTCGAAGTACCGCAGCACATTCTGGACCGCTTCAAAAAACTGCCGGTCGCCACCGTATGGCACACAGTCCATCGCTACGCCGGCGTGCCCCTTCCCTATATGAATGACGTGCGCCTCTGCACACCCGGCCAGCAGCTCGCCGCCCGCGCCCGCACCCTGCGCTACCTGCCGCCCCGTCCCGACCTGCTGACCGAAGTGCAAATCGGCGAAAACTCGCCCGAATATATCGCCATGGGCCGCTGCGGCCCCGGTGACGTCCTCGTCTGCGACGTCATGGGCGATGCCCGGCCCTGCATCTTCGGCGACGTCAAAGCGCTCCAACTCAAGATGACCAACGCCGACGGCGTCGTCACCGACGGCGGCATCCGCGACCTCGATATCATGGTGCAGGAGGAGTACGGCCTCATCATCTACGCCCGCGACCGCACGCCCCTTGGCGGCGTCCCCTACGCCATCCCCGCCCAGGAAAACGTCGACGTCCAATGCGGCGGCGCCCTCGTCCGGCCCGGTGATGTCCTCGTCGGCGATGCCGACGGCGTAGTCGTCGTGCCTTCCTGGTTCGCCGAAGAGTGCGTCGAGCTGACCGAAGTGCACGAGGACGCCGAGAATATGATCAAGGAGCGCATCCTGGCCGAAGGCGTCGTGCCCGGCAAATACTACCCGCCCGGTCCGGAGGCATACGAGCAGGCGCGCGCCGCCCGCAAACAAAAGCAAGCGTAATCGAAACCAATGCAGTATCGGGCAGTCTGGTTGGCTGCACTCGCCAGCTCCGCTACACCTGGTGGACGATTCGCCTGTTTTCGCGTATGATCAGGCAACTGCAGCCGCCAATAGGCGCCTGCTAAATCCTGCACGATTAACCGTCCACCGATTCTCCGGAGATGCCCGATGACTGAACGCTCCTTTACACCGGTCGAAGTGCCGCAGTCGATTCTGGATCGCTTCAAAGAGCTGCCCGTAGCCACCGTTTGGCACGTCGTGCACACCTACGCCGGCGTGCCCCTGCCCTTCATGGATAACGTGCGCCCATTTACGCCCGGCAAACGCCTCGCCGCCCGCGCCCGCACCATGCGCTACCTGCCCCCCCGTCCGGACCTGGCCGCGCTGACGCCCGCAGGCGAAGACGCCATCGACTACCGGGCCATGTCCCGCTGCGGCCCCGGCGACGTGCTCGTCGTCGACATCATGGGCAACCCTTCCGCCGCAGTTTTTGGTGATGTGAAAGGCCTGCAACTCAGAATGAACAATGCCGACGGCGTCGTCTGCGATGGCGGCATCCGCGACCTCGACATCATGGTGGAGGAAAATTACGGCCTGATCATCTACGCCCGCGATCGGACCCCCTACGGCGGTGGACCTTGGGTGTTCCCAGCGGAAGAGAATGTAAACATCCAGTGCGGCGGCGCCCTCGTCCGGCCCGGCGATGTCCTCGTCGGCGACAATGACGGCGTCGTCGTCGTGCCCTCCTGGTTCGCCGAAGAATGCGTCGAACTGACCGAGGTCTATGAGACCGCCGAGGGCCTGGCCAAAGAGCGTATCCTGGCCGAAAACGTCGTGCCCGGCAGGCACTATCCGCCAAGTTCGGAAATACTGGATCAGGCTCGTGCTCTGCTAAAGCAAGCCAAATAATAACTTCTGAACAGACAGTCCTAGCCGCGGAGTGCCGTTTGGCCCCGCCCCCTTGTATAAAAGCAGGCGAAGAATCCCGTCTCCTCCGTAGAGGATGCGCGAAAGAGCAATCGAAAGGAGCCGAATCATGGCCACAGAGGTGAAAGAGCGTACCGGCAATGCCACTGTATCGCCTGCAAATGGAGCCAAACCGGAACAGGTGGAGAGTCCCGCACAGCACACCTCCGCGCGGCAGCGGATTATTGACTGCGACGTGCATCACAGTCCGCCCAACAACGAGGCCCTCTTCCCCTACCTGCCGCGCCAGTACGTCGAGCAGATCAAAGATTTCGGCTCGATGATGCCGAACGTGGGCTATACCAACATGCCGAGAGGCCATGCCCTCCCCAACCTGTGGGAGGGCGCCGAGGACGAGGTAGACCCCTCAACGCGTCCCGAAGTTTGCAGCAAAAGGCATCTGGACCACTACGGCATCGACATCGCCGTCCTCACCGGCGCCGGCGGCCCCTACGGCATGGCTGTGCATCCCACCGTAGACTATGCCGCTGCCTACTGCCGCGCCCACAACGACTATACATTGGAGGAATGGGTCGGCAAGGACGACCGCATGCGCGCTTCCATTCACATCGCGCCCGCCGACCCGCAACAGGCCGCCGCCGAGATCGACCGCCTCGGCGACCACCCCGGCGTCGCCCAGGTTCTGATGCCCGCCGGCAGCCTGCACCCATTCGGCAACCGCATCTATCACCCCATCTATGAAGCCTGTGAGCGCAACGGCCTGCCCATGTGCGTCCATTTCGGCGGCGAGGGCGCCGGCTTCTCCGCACCTCCAACCGCGGCCGGCTTCCCCACCTACTACCTCGAAATGCGCATGGCCCGCCCCCAGATCGCCATGGCCCATACCGCCAGCCTCATCTGCGAAGGCGTCTTCGAAAAGTTCCCCAACTTTAAATTCCTTTTCATCGAGCTCGACACCTTCTGGGTACCCGGATTAATGTGGCACATGGACGCCGACTGGAAGAGCCTGCGCGACTACACGCCCTGGGTCAAGCGCCTCCCCAGCGAATATCTGCGCGAGCATATCCGCTTTGGCACGCAGCCCTTCCCAAACACGCCCGACCGCAAATCGCTCGAAACTTTCCTCGACTGGCTCCACGCCGACGAAATCCTCGTTTTCGCCAGCGACTATCCCCACTGGGACTGGGAAGAACCTGCCGGCTTCATGCGCTCGCTCGACAAGAAGCTGCGCCCCAGCGTTATGTACGACACCGCCGCCGAGCTCTACGGTCTCAACTGATGCCCGCGTACGTCATCGCAACCGCCGATGAAATCCCGCCCGGCGGCCGCAAAATTGTAAGCGTCAACGGGCGGGAGATCGGCGTCTTCAACCTCGACGGCGGCTACTACGCCCTCCGCAACATCTGCCCCCACAGGGCCGGCCCTCTCTGCCGCGGCCGCATCCGCCCCCTCGTCCTCCCCGACGGCCTCACCGGCATGACCTACACCCGCGAGGGCGAAATCCTCAAATGCCCCTGGCACCAATGGGAATTCGACATCAAAACCGGCCAAGCCCTCTACGACCCCAAACTCCGCGTCCGCACCTACCGTGTGGAAGTAGAGGAAGGCCAGGTAGTATTGTACGCGTGAATTTGGCGGGGTTCCGCCTTCCTGATAGGATGGCTCGGCATCACCCTTCGCATGTTCTGCCCCTCTTTCCCACCTTCTAACTTAGTACGTTTGAGAAAGGCCTAAACGATTTCCTAGGTGCATGGTCTAGGGAAACGGCCCATGCTCTTGCAAGACGCTCGAAACATAGCCTATATCCCCCATATTGGAGCCTTCCATGGACGCCGAGAGAATCGCTCTCTATATCGAATTCGTTCACAGATCCCTATGCTCGGACGGCGCCTCCTCCCAAATCATATGGACAGGCAGGAAGACATAGACAAGATTCTTGACTTTCTTTGCAGTGAATCAGGGAGCCACGACTATACAGTCTATCGCCGCGAGGCTCGGGAACTCCTCGGGCTTCCTATTGAAACGCCTTCATGGCAGGGCAATCGCATCTAGATTTGGACGCCAAATCAGCCGGAAATTCGCCAAAAAGCAAGCAAGTATAAATGGAAAACGCTATCCATTTGCTGATTGTCGATGATTGTCGGCCAAGAAACCGGCCTCCAGTCGCCGGAAATCATTCGGATTTGCGGCCGCGCGCCATGATTTGCACTGTTCGCGGCGTTTTGCCCTGAACTGGGACTCGAGTCAGGTAGCGTCACGAGCTTTTGAGCCAGTTAGATGCGATTGCCCTGGAGTAGACTGGAATCCGGTATTGACATAGCCCCCGGCTTATGATAATATTGTCTAGTTGCATCAATTCGCAACAAACATAATTATCATGTGCCACAATTCTACAGAGATCAATCGGCAGTTACGCAAACGCGGCTACCGGGTAACCCCCCAACGCCAACTCATCCTCGACGCCGTCTGTCAGCTCGGTAAGCACGTCACGCCCGAAGCTGTGTACGACCAGGTACACCGCATCGCTCCAACTCTGAGTCGGGCCACTGTCTACCGGGTTCTGCATTTTCTGACAGAACAGCGCATCCTGACGATGGTGCATATGGCCGACGGCCGGCTTGCCTTCGAAATGGCCGGCCCCGAACCGCATCACCACCTCGTCTGCCGCTCATGCGACAGCTTGCTCGAGCTGCCGCACAGCGTTTTGCGTTCCTTTCGCCAGGCGATGAAGTCCCAATACGACTTTGAGACCGACGTAAGTCATGTCTCATTCTTTGGGCATTGCACCGACTGCCATGACTCTGCCGGCGCCTGACGCCAATTGTGGGGACACACGCCACCTGTCTGACGAAAGGGTACCCGCAGATGCTTCACTCACTTCGAATTCTGTCATCGATTCTCACGCTGATGTTCCTTCTGGCCGCTTGCACCCCAGTCGCGCCTGGGACGACATCTGCCAGCGCAGATGCTCCTCAGGCCTCAACCTCCGGTACAACAGCTTCCGAGGAGACTGATACGCCCTCCGGGCCGCCGGTCCGGGTGGTGACAACCACCAACTTTGTGGCTGATTGGGCCCGGGTGGTAGGTGGAAGCAGGGTCGAGGTCTTCAGCCTGCTGCCAGTGGGTGGCGATCCGCACACTTTTCTGCCAGGCGCTCGCGACGTTGCCCAGGTAGCTGACGCCGATGTTGTGTTTACTGTCGGTCTCGGCCTGGAAGGCGAATGGCTGCATGAACTGGTACACAACGCCAGTGCAGATGAGTCCAAGATTGTCGCGCTTGGTGAGAGCGTAGATCCCATTGAGTTTACCATGGTCGATATGCATGACGATCACGAGGATGAAGACGAGCACGGCCATGCCGAGGATGAAGATGATCACGAGGATGAAGACGAGCACGGCCATGCCGAGGATGAAGATGAGCACGAGGATGAAGACGAGCACGGCCATGCCGAGGATGAAGATGAGCACGAGGATGAAGACGAGCACGAGGATGAAGACGAGCACGGCCATGCCGAGGATGAAGACGATCACGAGGATGAAGACGAGCACGGCCATGCCGAGGATGAAGACGATCACGGGGATGAAGACGAGCACGCACACGGACTTCTGGATCCCCACTTCTGGTTCGACCCGATCCGGGTGAAGGTCGCGGTCAACGAAGTAGCCGCTCGGCTCTCGGCCATAGACCCTGAGAACGCGGGGGACTACTTACGGAACGCCTCTGAGTATGGGGAACAGCTCGACGAGCTCCACGCCTGGATCCAAGAGCAGGTTGCTACTGTGGAGCCGGAGCGCAGACTGCTGGTTACATCACACGACAGCCTCTCCTACTTTGCAGAGGCCTATGGGTTTGAGATAGTTGGCCTGGTTATTCCGTCTCTTGCGACTCACGTGGAGCCGTCTGCGGAGCACATTGTGGGCGTGGTCGAGGTGGTTCGGGAGCACGATATACCAGCGGTGTTTGGTGAGACGACAGTCAGTGCGAGGCTGGCGCAAACCATAGCAGAGGAGACTGGCGCGCAGCTGGTCCGGCTCTATTCGGGTTCCCTTGGGCCGGAGGGCAGCGGCGCTGACACCTACCTTGGCATGGTGCGTACAAACGTGGAACGCATCGTTGAGGCATTGAGATGAATCCCGCTCCGAACGTACACGCCGCGAGCATGTCGCTTCAGGACGTGACTGTCGAGGTAGTCATGTACGCCCATGAGGCGGTTGATAGAGATGCATAGGGTGTGTGCGGTCAGCTTAATGTAGAGCCGAGCGCACAGGCATTGGAAGGTGTGTGCATGGTTGGTTTCGGTATTGAATTGTGCGGCCAACTGACCGTTGACGGTTGCGATGCTTGGCACTTGTCGTCAACGAGGACATGG
>MPML01000074.1 GCA_002238445.1 Caldilineaceae bacterium bin5 | reverse complement strand
ACTGCTCATCAACCAGACCGTACGCAAAACAACCATCAGCGCCGACGCCGCCATCGGTGTCGTGACAACCGCTAGTTTCGCCCTGGGGGTGGCGCTGATCTCACGCTACCGCCGCTTCTCCCAATCGTTCGACGCTGCCCTCTTCGGCAATGTCCTTGGCGTGACCCCTATGGACATAGCCGTGATCATCTTTGTTACCCTGGCCGCGACGTTTATGATCTTCTTCTTCTACAAGCAGCTGCTTTTCACGACCTTCAATACCGAGGTCGCCCAGGTCTACGGCATTCCCACCTTCTGGATCGAGACCTGGTTTGCGCTGATCCTGGCCGCCGTCATCATCGCCTCGGTGCAAATCATGGGCGTGACTATGATCGGGGCCGCGCTGGTCGTACCCCCGATCACCATTCGGCTGTTGACCGATAGCTTTCACCGCCTCATCATATACTCAACACTCTTGGGCTCGCTGACCGGACTGATCGGGATGTACCTCAGCTTCTACGTTGATGTTTCCAGCGGGGCGTCGATCGTGTTGCTGCAATCAATACTATTCTGCATTGCGCTCTTCTACGTTTCCCGCATCCGCAACAGACGCCGGCTTGTCGAAACGCCGGTCTACGGCCCTACTTGAAGGAGAGAGCGCCATAAGGTGACATTGGAAGGTTCTGTGCACGAGGCTTAGTCCCGTGCCCGCAGCAGGACGCTGACAGCGCGAGATCTACTCTCACTGTCTACTCTGCAACTCTTCCATCTCCACCGGCGCCAGTTCATATTCCTCAGCTAGCCCGCTGTCTTCGTAATCTGGTATCGACTGTCCCAGACGAAACAGCGCCATCGCCGCCGCGGCCTGTTCGGCCTCCTGCTTACTCTGCCCTTGGCCCACGCCAATCGGCTGCTTGCCTACTGCCACCTGCCGCGTGAATAGCCGGGCATGGTCCGGCCCCTCCGTGTGCACCGTCTTGTAACGAGGAGTCTGACCCATCGCCGCCTGCACCCACTCCTGCAGGCGGCTCTTTGGGTCCTTCGTCAGCGCATGCTGGGCCACCCGGTCAACCTCCGCCATCAGGCGCGGTTCGAGAAACTTGCGAAGTGTGGATTCCCCCTGATCCAGATACAGGGCGCCAATAAAGGCCTCGTACGTATCGCACAGCGTCGTGTGGCGGCCCCGCCCCCCATTCTCCTCCTCCCCGCGTCCCAAAAGCAGATAGTCGCCCAGCCGCAACTCTTCCGCGAAGCGGGAGAGCGTCTCCCGCTTGACCAGCGCCGAGCGTAGATTCGTCAGTTCACCCTCCCGCCGCTCCGGGTAGCGCCTGAACAGCAGTTCGCTGGCGATGAAGCTCAGCACCGAATCGCCCAGAAACTCAAGACGTTGATTGTCCTGCAGGTCGGTCTCTTCATCCGCCTCGTGCAAATAACTTCGATGTACAAACGCCCGTTGCAGCAGGACGCGATCATTGAACCGGATGCCGACCTCTGCCTCCAGTTCGTTCAGCCTATGGAGCCTGTCCTCCATGCCAAATGCCCTCCTTAGCATAGAAATTGCGCGTAGCCACTCTCCCGCAATCAGTCTGCGACCCTGAAAGAGGCGAGCGAACGTGTATTCTCTCTCCTCACTCTTCTATACTATCTCTTTGCATATGGGCGGTCGGGCGCAAGCGCCCTCCCTTGTGCAGGGGCTGCGCCCCCGCAACGCCCCCCTACAAAAACATGCCTCAGCGACCTGACGCCTTCAGTCCAGCCGTGCGGCTTCAGTACCCTGGCGGCCGCCAACCGAATACGCTATGAGATAGCCTGAATGGTGGCAAGGATGAAGGGCGGGTCAAGACAGAAACTGTAAGCGGCGAAGAAGTAACAAATGCTCTAAACCGCGGGCAGCCGTTTGAGTCCCAGCCCGGTCAAATTTACAACCACGGTATCCGATGGCTTCAGCTGGGGAGCCAGTTTCGTGAGTGCCGCGGCAACCGTCGCGCTGGTCGGCTCAACAAAGAGCCCGCGCTGCGCCAAGCGCTCCTGCGCCTCGAGGATCTCCTCATCGTTGACCACAATGGCCGTACCGCCCGACTGCCGCAGCGCCCACAAAATCGAGCGGCTCCGCACCGGTCTCTCCACCGCGATGCCGTCCGCCAATATGCTCGGCGCAACCTGACGACGCGGCACAACTTCGCTGTGTCCCTCGTGGAAAGCATCGCATATCGGCGTGATCGGCTCGGCTTGTACCGCAACCATACGCGGCAGCTTCTCGATCACGCCGCTCCGGTGCAGGTGCTGAAAGCCCCGCCACGCCCCCAGAAAAAGGCCGCCATATCCAACCGGGCTTACAAACCAGTCCGGTACCCTCCCGCCCAGCTGCTCCCATATCTCCCACGCGTTCGTCATGAAACCCAGCAGACAGGCCGGATGATACGCATGAGAGGCATAGACCACATCGCCGCCGGTCTGTGACGCTTCCGCCGCCTGCGTCGCCGCATTCCGCGGCCCGCTGACCTCGACCAGCTCCGCCCCGTAAACAGCGATCTGCGCCTTCTTCGGCTGCGGCGCATACGCCGGCACAAATATGCGCGCAAACAGACCCGCCCTCGCCGCATAGCAGGCCAGGCTGGCCCCCGCATTGCCGCTCGAATCGTCCATCACCGTCCGCACACCCTGGCCCACCAGCCAGTTGATGATGACACTGACCCCGCGGTCCTTGTAGCTGCCTGAAGGCATCAACCCTTCAAACTTCCAGTAGACCCTCTGATCCGCCCAACTGTCTTTGATCAGCGGCGTCCAGCCCTCCCCCAGCGAATATAGCTCGCGCCCCTCCGCCACCACCGGCAACATCGCCAAATAGCGCCAGTGGCCCGGCTCTCGCTCATCAATCTGGTCCGGATCAAAGGGGGGTAAATCGCGATATTCCAATGGTTCGCCGCTGAGGGGACAGCGCAGGGGTGCTTCTTCGGCAGCAACCTGGAAGTGGCTGCTGGGGCAATAAGCGATCAACCGTCGGTTCCTTTCCGGGGGGGAGTAGAGAAGTTTCACCCCGGTCGAGCTGGGGCGCCTAACCCGTATGTGTCTACAGTTGTAACCGAACTTGGTGTATTGGTCAAGTGGAAAGGCTGCCGCGCAGGGCAATTCAGCAACCTGTCCCAACTGCGCCCGAACAACCGAAATGTGTTAAGATCGGGCCAATCCAGATGCTGACTCGGTACCTTGTAGCCTCCCAAATCCCGAAGCGGCATCACCTGCGTTAACCCGGGAAACCGGCTCGATTCACCGGGGTGTGGCCCGCAGGCCGACGAGCCGCCTGCCTGTCTAACTGACCGTCCCCCCAAAGTCCCGGCGCCACAGAGTTCAAATAGGTGCGGGCACAGCCATCCTCCGGTGACCGGCGGCCAGTGAAACTAAGGCGTAACCGTTGCCCATCAGCCGCTTTCCGCCAAATCACCAACCACTGAATGGAGCGTCCTGAAAATGAAGATCAAACGCATTTCAGCCTACCAGGTCGATCTACCCCTCCACGAAGGGCGCTACGCCTGGTCCGGCGGCAAGTCGGTCGACGTTTTCGACAGTACCATCGTCCAGGTCGAGACCGACAACGGCCTCGTCGGCCACGGCGAAGTCTGTCCCCTCGGCCCCTTCTATCTGCCCGCCTACGCCGCCGGCGTTCGCACCGGCCTCGTCGAGCTCGCGCCCCACCTCATCGGCCTCGACCCGCGCCAGCTCGCAATCCTCAACGAACACATGGACCGCGCCCTCAAAGGCCACGCCTATGTAAAATCCGGCATCGACATCGCCTGCTGGGACATTCTCGGCCAGGCCGCCGGCCAACCGGCCTGCGTCCTTCTCGGCGGCCGCTACGGCGAAGACTTCGTCCTATACCGCGCCATCTCCCAGCGCCCCCCCGCCGAAATGGCAGACTCCGTCGCCGCCTACCGCGCCGAAGGCTATCGCCGTTTTCAGCTCAAGGTCGGCTCCGACGCCGACACCGACATCGAACGAATTCGGGCCGTCGCCGCCGTACTCGTCCCCGGCGACGTGCTCATCGCCGATGCCACCACCGGCTGGCTTGCCCCCAAAGCCGCCCGTGTGCTGCGGGCGCTCCCGGCTGGCTTGCCCACGAGGCCGCCCGTGTCGTGCGCGGCGTCCAGGACGTCGACGTCTACATTGAGCAGCCCTGCCTCAGCTACGAGTCCTGCCTCTCGATCCGCCGCCGCACCTCGCACCCCTTCGTCCTCGACGAAACCATCGACGGCATCGACGCCCTCCTCACCGCCCATCGCGACGACGCCATGGATGTCATAAACATCAAGATCAGCAAATTCGGCGGCCTCACCAAAGCCAGGCAGGCCCGCGATCTCTGCGTTTCCCTCGGCATCGCCATGACCATCGAAGACAGCTGGGGCGGCGACATCACCACCGCCGCTATCGCCCATCTCGCCCACAGCACGCCGCCCGAATTCCTCTTCACCGCCACCGACTTCAACAGCTACGTCACCGTCAGCACCGCCGCAGGCGCGCCCCAACGCCGCAACGGCCGCATGGCCGCATCCACCGCCCCCGGCCTCGGCATCTCTCCCCGCTGGCAGACACTCGGCGACCCGGTCCTGGCCATCGACGCCTGATCCAATCTCCATCTAACCACCCAACCATGATCGAATCGCGCCAATGCAAAACAACCCCCTACCGCCAGGGTCACCTCGTCCCAGCAGGCCACCCGCCCAAAAAGTGCCTCGCCCAACCCAAACTCATAGCAGCCCCAAAATCACAGCCCATCCCCCAAATCCCCCAAATCACAGTTCAGACAACCCCTCGCCCAACCCAAACTCGCGGCAGGCGCAAAATCACAGCCCATCCCAAAAATCCCCCAAATCACAGTTCAGACAACACCTCGCCCAACCCAAACTCGTAGCAGGCGCAAAATCACAGCCCATCCCAAAAATCCCCCAAATCACAGTTCAGACAACCCCTCGCCCAACCCAAACTCGCGGCAGGCGCAAAATCACAGCCCATCCCCCAAATCCCCCAAATCACAGTTCAGACAACCCCTCGCCCAACCCAAACTCGTAGCAGGCGCAAAATCACAGCCCATCCCCCGAATCCTCCAAATCACAGTTCAGACAACACCTCGCCCAACCCAAACTCATGGCAGGCCTAAAATCACAGCCCATCCCCCAAATCCCCCCAAAATCACAGTTCAGACAGCGCCCCCTAAAATTTGTGCTTTCGTCGCCAGAGCGCGTATACTACGCCATCGGTGCCTGTATTGAGCCTCCCCCCTCACCGCCAGTGCAATAAAGTACAGTCGATCAGGCGCGAATTCAGCGAATCCATCCCATCTCTTGCAGTGCAAAGGTACAGCAAGAGCCCTTTGCGCTCTGGCCTCTCTTCTCACTGTAAGCCGGGCCGCCGTCGCGCTCTTATCTGGCAGCGCAGCAGCCAGAATTTCCTTTGCCAACAAGAGCCATCCAATAGGACAAAGTTCTGTTGTCAACCAAGACTCGGAGTAACGACGCTCATCAGCTCAATTCCAGTACCCTTTCCTCTGCCTCCGACGCCCAAGCCGTCTCCGCAGAGATGAGCGACCGCTACCAGCTTTTCGCATCCTTTTTCGATCAGCTGTATCTCGAAAAGGATGTCTTCGCCTACGAAGACCAAATTGTCGTCCGCTGGCCCAAAAAGCTCGACGCGCCCGCCGACTACAACTTCCGTCTGCAACTGTCCGACGGCCGCATTTACGCCGAAGCCGAGGGCAAAGAAGGCGACTGCGGCGACCGCACCCTGACATCGGCAGTCTCGATTCCCGACGGCGAATACGAACTGATCCTGATGCCGTCTGCCAACGAGTACTACATCCAAGGCGTTCGCTTCCAGCGCAAAATCCCGCTGTCCGTCGTAAGGTCGGACTATCGCACTTCCGCCTACGGCACCTATGTCGAACGCCAGATTGAACTGCTGCGCCACGCCGTCTCCCTTAATGACGGCCTCTTCTCCGAAATCGCCAAGATGACCCTGGGCTGGTGGACCCGGATCAACCCAGAGAAGATAGTTGCCGCCGCCGATGGGGTCGCGAACTACGAAGAAGATCACCTTGCCCGCCTGATCGCGCTGCTGGGCATGGTCGAGCGCTACCACCAACACGACGAGTTCCCCACCGAGATTCGACAACAGCTTGACGACCGTCTAACCGCTTTTCCCTTCCGCGAGCAGGACTATGCCGAGAACACAGGCAAAGCCCTCGGCGACACCGATAAACTCCTCCTCGCCGCCTGCGAACTCCTGGCCGGGCAACTCTATCCCGACCGCTCCTTCCCATCCAGCCGGCAGACCGGCCAGTGGCACCGCCAACGCGCCGAAGAAACCGTTCTGCCCTGGCTCCAGCAAGCCGCTACCGCCGGGTTTATCGACCAGTCAAGCCACAGCCTGGCCCAGATCCTGACCGCCCTCTCCCACCTCATCGACCTGGCCGACACCGAAGAGATCTGGGATCTCGTCGCAATTGTGATCGATAAAGTGCTGGTGACACTGTCCTTGGCTTCATTCCAAGGCGTATACGGCGCCGGCCAAATCGCGGCCAATGGCGTTGCCGTCGTCCCCGACGGACATGTGTCGCCCCTCGCCGGAGTTGCCCGCCTGATGTGGGGCATTGGCGCCTGGAACCAGCATCTGGCCGCGCCGGTCAGCATGTGCAGTTGCCAGGGCTATCAGCAACCTCCCCTCATCGCCGCGCTGGCAACTGAACCTGACCCCGCCGGCATGTGGGCCAGCGAACGCCAACCTGTCGCAATAGAGAACGCAGACAATCCTCCGCAAACGCTCCACAAAGCGATCTACAGAACGCCCGACTACCTGCTCTGCAGCGCACAGGACTTCCAACCCGGTCAGCGCAGCCAGGGCGGCCAAAGCTGGCAGGCGACCCTCGGCGCCGGTGCAACTGTCTTTGTCAACCATCCCGCCGCCGGTGACCTTGACCAAGCCGGCCGCGGCGGCTACTGGCGCAGCGGACTCCTGCCCCGGGTCGCCCAGCACCGCGACCTCCTCATCGCGCTCTACGCCCTGCCCGAGTCCGATCCCTCCGGCTTCACCCGCGCCTATTTCCCCACCTTTGCCTTCGACGAGCATCAGCTTGGCAAAGAGTGGGCCTTCGCCGCCAAAGGCGACGCCTACATCGCGCTCGGCTGCTCAGAACCGATCGAACTGGTTCAAGAGGGCCCGGCCGCCTATCGCGAGCTGCGGGCAACCGGCCATAACGTCGCCTGGCTCTGCCAAATGGGGCGCAAAGCCGACTATGACTCCTTCGCCAACTTCCGCAAACGAGTCCTCGCAGCCCGCTTTACCTATGACCGACTTTCCGTATCATACCGCCAATTGCAGGGTGATACCGTTACTTTCGACTGGAACAGCGCCCTCGTCGTCAACGGAGAAGCCCAACAACTGCAGAGCGCCAATCACTACGAGGGCCCTAACTGCGTGACAGACAGCTGGCCTGCTTCCCAGATGGTCGTCGTACATGGTGAACAGGCCATACAACTCGTTCTTGCCGATAGTTAGATCCATCTTTTTCAACTTATTCAACGCACAGACTCAGGAGGAGAGCATGACAAATCGGAAAATCCATCGCCGTCGCTTCCTGCAACTCTCAGGCGCGACCACAGCCGCAGTCGTTCTGGCTGCCTGCGGCGGCCCTGAACCCGAGGTGATAACCGAAGAACCCGCTGCCGCCCCCGCGGCCGAGGAAGAGGCGCCCGCACAGGCCGTGATGGAAGAGGCCGAAGCGCCGTCCCAGTACTCCGAATCCCCGCGGCTGGCCGAAATGGTCGCCAACGGTGATCTGCCCCCCGTCACCGAACGCCTGCCCGTATCGCCGCTGGTCCTCCCGCGCGAATCGATCGGCGAATACGGTGGCCTCGTACGCCAGATTCACCTCGATCCGTCCAGCTTCGTCAGCCAGTACGGCTGGTTCGCCGAACGTATGCTGACCTACTCGGACCAGGATCTCAAGACCATCATCCCCAACCTGTTCGCCAGTTGGGAGATCAGTGACGACGCCACCCACTACACCTTCCACCTGCACGAGGGCATGCGCTGGTCCTCCGGCGACCTCGTCACAACCGGCGACGTCGATTTCTGGTGGAACTCGCTTGCCACCCATCCCGATGTCGCCTCCAGCGTCTGGTGGGTCTACCGCCACGGCGGTGAGAATATGGTAGTCGACATTCACGACGACTACAGCTTCTCCGTCACCTTCGCCGCCCCGTTTGGCAACTTCCCTGCCTACCTCACCCGCCGTATTCAGGGTGACTTCCTGCTGCCCAGCAACTACCTCAAGCAGTTCCACGGCGACTTCGCCGACGAGGACGACCTCAACGCCATGCTCGAGGAGTCCGAGTATGAAACCTGGGTACAACTCCTCAGCAATATCCGCAGTGGCCGCAGCGTCTGGGGCACACGGCCCAACTCACCCGAGTATCCCATGCTCTCCGCCTGGATCGTAGACCAGGAACCGCAGCAGGGACTCGTGCTGATGATGCGGAACCCCTACTACTGGAAGGTCGATACCTCCGGCCAGCAGCTGCCCTACGTCGAGGATCTGCGCATCGACTTCGTGGCCAACCACGAAATCGCTACCCAGAAAACGATCCAGGGCGAGCTCGATTACGTCGGCCCGCATGATGTCTCGATTGCCCGTTTCCCGCTCTACAAGGAAAACGAGCCCAACCAGCACTACCAGGTCATGGACTACACCAGCTGCATGACCGACCGCTACACCCTCTATCCCAATCACACCCTGACCGAAGACCCGGTGCTGCGGGACATTGTCCGCCACCCCAACTTCGTCAAGGCCTTGAACGTCGCCATCGACCGCGAAGAGATCAACCAGAATCTCTTCTTCGGTCTTGCCACGATGGGCCAGTTGGCGCCGATGCCCAACTCCCAGTACTACAAGCCGAAATATGCCGAAAACTGGTCCCAGTTCGATCCGGACCTGGCCAACCAGATGCTGGATGAGATGGGGCTCACCGAGCGCAACAGCGACGGCTTCCGCCTGCGCCCCGACGGCGAAGTGCTCAAGTTCAACATCGAGCACGCCGGACCGCGTGTCGGCGTCGCCACCCACGAGTTCACCGAGATCGTCGTCACCTTCTGGCGCGAAGTCGGTATCGAAGCCTCCACCAAAGAAATCCAGATCTCTCTCTACAACGAGCGCTGGAGCCAGGGCCTGATCCACTGCGGCTGCTGGCACGCAGACCGCTGCACCGACACCCTCCTACCGGTCGAAATGCGCTGGTTCATCCCCACCAACATCGGCCAGGGCGGCCCCGGTCCCGAGTGGGGACGCTGGTTCAGGAGCGCCGGCCAGGATGGCGAAGAGCCGCCAGCCGAGATCCAGACGCTCTTTGATCATTACAACACCATGAACACCGTGATCGATGATGCCGATCGCGTGGCTGCCGGTCAGAAGATCTTCGACTGGCTGGCCGATAATCCGTTGGCAGTCGGCTCCGTCTCCGAGAGCCCGGCTCCGCTCATCTTCCCCAAGACGATGCTCAACCTGCCGGCCGCAGGTAAACCCGTCGGCTGGGATACCTACGGCATCTCGACCTACCATCCCGAAGCCTTCTACTACGAAGGCGGCGTCTCGTAAACTGACAGAAGTAAGAAGTGAGGAGTAAGTAGCAAAGAGTACGAAGTGAAGAGTGAGAAGTAAGAGTTTTCTCTTACTTCTCACTCCTCTTCACTCTCTCCTCTCAAGGAGTTCCCAATGACTGTCTACATCCTTCAACGCGTCATGCGCATGATTCCGCTGCTGTTCCTGCTTTCGTTGATCGCCTTTCTGATCATTCAGCTCCCCCCGGGCGACTATCTGACGGAGCACATTAATGCACTGCGGGCATCGGGTCGCGATGTAGACGAGGCCGAGGTCGAGCGCCTCATGAAACAGTACGCCCTCGACCGCCCCATGCACATCCAGTATCTGACCTGGATCCAAAACATCCTGCTCAAGGGTTCCTTCGGTCAGTCCTTCCAGTGGGGCAGACCGGTCAACGAGGTCATCGGCGACAAGATGGCGCTCACCTTCCTGTTGGCCATCTTCACAACCGTCTTTGTCTGGGCCGTCTCAGTCCCGATCGGCATCTACGTGTCAGTCCGGCAATACACCTTCACCGATTACCTCTTCACCATGATCGGATTCGTCGGCCTGGCAGTGCCAGGCTTCCTATTGGCGATGGTCGTCATGTACTTCTCCTTCGCCTGGTTCGGCCTCAAAGTGGGGGGACTCTTCTCCCCGGCCTACGAGCTCGAACCCTGGAGCATTGGCAAATTCCAAAACATGCTCACCCGCATCTGGGTGCCCGTTCTCATCCTCGGCATCGGCGGCACCGCCCACATCATTCGCGTCATGCGCGCCACCATGCTCGATGAGCTGCGTAAACAGTACGTCACCGTCGCCCGCTCCAAAGGTCTGTCCGAATTTGCCGTCCTCATGAACTATCCCGTACGCATCGCTATCAACCCCCTGATCAGCTCCCTCGGCTTTCTCCTGCCGTGGATCATCTCCGGGGGCACCGTAGTCGAGATCGTGCTTAACCTGCCCACCGCCGCCGTGGTCCTCTATCGGTCCCTGCTCTCCCAGGACATGTTCCTGGCCGGCAGCTTCATTCTCCTTGTCGGCACCCTGGCGCTGGTCGGGAGCCTTCTGGCCGATATCGCCCTCGCAGCAGTGGACCCGCGCATCCGGTTCGGCAGCGTGGAGGAGTTTTAGTCAAGATTATGTCTTCAATCGTCAGCAATCTCTTGCGACAGATCAGCCCCCGCCGCCGCGCTCTGGAAGCGCCGCCAAGCCCGGCCACCACCTTTACCGAGTCGGAAGACTTCTATCGCGCCGGGCAGTGGCAACTGGTCTGGTGGAAATTCCGCCGCCATCGCCTGGCCCAGACCGCCGTGTGGGTGCTCGCTTTCTTCTATGTCGTCGTCCTCTTTGCCGAATTCGTCGCGCCCCATGCACCCTTGACCCGCTATAAGGATCTCGCCTCCGCGCCGCCCACCAAGGTCCGGTTCTTCGAGGTTGTCAGCGATAGCTTTCGCGGCCCCTTCGTCTACGCCCTCGTGCGCTCACGCGATCCCGTGACCGCACGCCCGATCTACAAGGCCAACGCCGGCGAGATAAGTCCCATCAGGCTGTTCGTGCGCGGTGACTCCTATAAAATGTGGGGCCTGATCGAATCCGACCTGCACCTCTTCGGCACAGAGCAGGATTCAATGCCGCTCTTCATCTTCGGCACCGACCGCATCGGGCGCGATATCTTCTCCCGTATCATCTATGGCGGCCGCATCTCTCTCTCAATCGGTCTGATCGGCGTTGCGCTCACCGCCATCTTTGGCGTGCTCCTCGGTGGGGTCTCCGGTTACTTTGGCGGCGCAGTCGATGAAGTCATTCAGCGCCTCATCGACCTGCTCTATGCCCTGCCCGCCATCCCCTTGTGGATGTCGCTCGCCGCCGCCCTGCCGCAGGACTGGCCCAATCTGCGCCTCTACTTTGCCATCACAATTATCCTCTCGATCCTCAACTGGACGCGGCTGGCCCGCATCGTGCGCGGCAAAATTCTCAGCCTGCGCGAAGAGGACTTTGTCATGGCCGCCCGACTCGATGGCGAAAACCAGTGGACGATTATCACCCGCTACCTGCTGCCCAGCTTCGCCAGCTTCATCATCGTCGAGCTCACGATCGCCATCCCGTTCATGATTTTGGGCGAAACCGCATTGAGTTTCCTCGGAATCGGTCTGCAACCGCCCACCATCAGCTGGGGCGTCATGCTACAGGACGCGCAGGACATCATGTCCGTCGCCCAAACGCCCTGGACGCTCTGGCCGGTCATCTTTGTCGTCATCGCCGTACTCATGTTCAACTTCCTGGGCGACGGCATGCGCGACGCAGCCGACCCGTACCACTAGCCCGCGAGCACAACTCTAAGGCCGGTTCAGCCACCGGCCGCTAACCACTGGGGTTACACTTTATGGCGTCAGTTGAAAACGGAGCGGGACCGCAGGATATCCTGCTGGAAATCAAGGGTCTCAAAACACATTTTGCCCTCGACGAAGGCACCGTGCGCGCAGTCGATGGCGTCGACCTCGAGGTCCGCCGCAAGCAGGTAGTCGGCGTTGTCGGCGAAAGCGGTTGCGGCAAGAGCATGACCGCCATGTCGATCATGCGCCTCATCCCGCCGCC
The DNA here is from genome assembly GCA_002238445.1 of Caldilineaceae bacterium bin5. Classification (GTDB taxonomy): domain Bacteria; phylum Chloroflexota; class Anaerolineae; order Caldilineales; family Caldilineaceae; genus Bin5. Next base: position 12,137 of record MPML01000074.1, on the reverse strand, counting down.
CGGTCAGATCGTCGACGGCGAAATTCGATTCCACCGGCCGTTCGACGAGCGCCCCGACGCCAAAGACATCGTCGACCTGGCCCAATTCGAGTCGAACGACCGCCAGCTCCGCGACATCCGCGGCAATCAGATCTCGATGGTCTTCCAGGAGCCGATGACCGCTCTCAGCCCCGTCCGTACCGTCGGCAAGCAGATCGCCGAGGCCATCCTCCTCCACCAGGATGTCAACAAATCCGAAGCCCGCGACATTTCCATCGAGACGCTTGCGCGCGTAAAAATGCCCAACCCGGAGCAACGTTTCGATGACTACCCGTTCCAGCTGAGCGGCGGCATGCGGCAGCGCGCCGTCATTGCCATGGCGCTTGCCTGCCGCCCCCAACTCCTGATCGCCGACGAGCCGACCACCGCTCTCGATGTCACCACCGAAGCCCAGATCCTCGACCTGATGCGCGAGCTGCAGGCCGAATACGACATGGCCATCCTCTATATCACCCACAATCTCGGTGTCGTCGCCGAAATGGCCGAGGAAGTTGTCGTCATGTACCTGGGCAAGGTTGTCGAGCGCTGCGATGTTGACTCGATCTTCTACAATCCCAAACATCCCTATACGCGCGGGCTGCTGAACTCAATCCCCCGCCTCGAAGATGTCCTGCAGGACAACCGCGAAAAGCTCAATGCCATCGAAGGCATGGTCCCCAGTTCCTTTCAACGCCTGAGCGGATGCGCGTTTCATCCCCGTTGCCCGGACTTCATGCCCGGCGTCTGTGACGAGGCCGAGCCGCAACTGATTCAACTCGAGGAAGGGCACGCCGTCCGCTGTCACCTCTATACCTGATAACACAATGCAACACTGCGCTCGTTTACCGAACCGGTAGCGCAAAACAACAAAGCCTTATGTCAAGCGAAAACGGAAACGGAAACACCTCCACATCTTCATCCACGCTCCTGGAGATCCAGAATCTCAAGAAGTACTTCCCGATTAAGCGCGGCTTCTTCAAGCGGACCGTCGGCTATGTCAAAGCTGTTGACGACGTCAGCCTGCTGGTGGAGGAGGGCGAAACATTGGGGCTGGTAGGGGAAAGCGGCTGCGGCAAAACCACCACCGGACGCATGATCCTGCGCGCCATTCCCTCCACTGAGGGCGATGTCTTTTTCCGTGACCCCGAGCTCGGGCGCGTCAATGTAACCGAGCTGGACAATCAGAAGCTCACTCAGGTGCGCCGCAACATGCGCATGATCTTTCAGGACCCGCATGCTTCCCTCAATCCGCGCATGACCATCCTCGAGCTGATCGGCGCCCCCCTGCGCGCCATGGGTCTGGCAAAAGGGTCGGAGCTGGAGGATCGGGTCTCCCACACCCTTGGCCTCGTCGGCCTCGCGCCCGAGGTTATGCGGCGTTACCCCCACGCCTTTAGCGGCGGCCAGCGCCAGCGCATCGGCATTGCCCGCGCCCTCGTCAGCCAGCCCAATCTGGTCGTGGCCGATGAACCTGTCTCCGCCCTCGACGTCTCCGTCCAAGCCCAGATTCTCAACCTGCTGCAGGACCTGCAGGATCAGATGGGGCTGACCTATGTCTTTGTCGCCCACGATCTCAGCGTCGTCGCCCACATTTGCGACCGCGTCGCCGTAATGTACGTCGGCAAACTGGTCGAAATGGCGCCCACTCTCGAACTCTACACCAACCCCAAACATCCCTACACCGAAGCGCTCCTGTCCGCCATCCCCAAACCGGACCCCCGGCGCAGAGGATCGGCGCGCATCATCCTGGAAGGCGAAGTTGCCAATCCAGCCAACCCACCGTCCGGCTGCTATTTCCACCCGCGCTGCCCCTATGTCCAGGATCTCTGCAAAGAACAGGAACCGGTCTGGGATGAAGTGGCGCCCGACCACTTTTCAAAGTGTCACTTCGCCCATGACCTGAATCTGGTCGGCGTGGCAGCTTGAACGGCCAGGGCCTTCGCCTCTCCATTTACGCCCCGGCCAATTAGACGGGATCCCCCATGAGCATTATGAAAGATGTAGGAAACACCGCCCTGCACGTTGTCACATTCTACCTGATCTGGTTCGCCTCATGCGGACTTTTCATCCTCAACATTGTCACAGTGCTTCCCGCCTTGCGCTTCATCGCCATCGCCTTCGGCGCCGATCAGTGGACCCTTCCCGCCGTCCATCGTTTCTCGCTCCTGGTTCTCGCCGTCGCAGCCGTAATATTCTTCTTCTGGAGCGAGGCAGGCTACCGCAGGGCCTCCAAGCTCGGCTTGGGCCGCCTTCTGCGCGCCTTCGCTTGGGTGACCGCTGCCCAACTCGCGGTGATCGTAGTCGCATATCTTATTCCTCGCATGGTGCTATAGTGCCCTGGACTGCCACTGGCTAAATGAACATGGATGGTCGCCAACCCTCGATCGCTCCTGGCAGCCACCTTCTACGCTCTGCCTGCGCCGCCGTCCCACCGCCGCGCCGACACCAACCACGATTACGGAGCGCCAGCAATGCGTATCTCCTCTATCGAGACATTCCTACTCGAAGCCCCCATCCAACCCGGCTTCGGCTGGTCCCAGGGCTGGACCGACAAACGCCACGTCGGCCTGGTCAAACTGGTCACCGACGACGGCATCGTCGGCTGGGGTGAAGGCCTCTACGGTCCCTCCGCCCGCATAGTCCACGAAGAGTTCGCGCCCCTCCTGCTCGGCGCCGACCCAATGCAGCGCAACCTGCTCTGGCAAAAAATGTTTCGCCTCTTCTACAACGGCAACGTCGCCGGCGGCATCGGCGGCAGCGCCATCAGCGCAGTCGACACCGCCCTCTGGGACATCGCCGGCAAAGCCAGCGGCCTGCCCGTCTCCACACTCCTCGGCGGCAAAGTCCGCGACCGCATCGCCGTCTACGCCACCGGCCTCTACTATACCGAGGAATCCCTTGCCTCCGACGGCCGTGTCATTCCGCAGCGGCTCCTGGACGAGGCCCGCATGTACGTGGAGCTCGGCTTCACCGGCATGAAGACCAAGGTCGGCGGCCTCCCTCTGGCCCAGGACGTGCGCCGCGTCGCCGCCCTCCGCGAAGCGATCGGCCCCGACATCTTCCTCATGGCAGACGCCAACCAGGCCTATAACGCCACAACGGCCATTCGCATCGGCCGCGAGCTGGCCGACCTCGATATCTACTGGTTCGAAGAGCCCGTCAACGCCAAAGACATAGAGGGCTACCTGCAGGTAAAAGCCGCGCTGCCCATGGCCATCGCCGGCGGAGAAGGCCTGCGCACCCGCTACGAATTCAAGGACTACATCGGCCGCCGCGCCGTCGACATCGTCCAACCCGACGTCGTAAACGTCGGCGGCATCACCGAAATGCACCGCGTCGCCTCCATGGCCAACGCCTTCGGCATTCTCTGCAATCCCCACGTCTGGGGTTCCCCCATAATGATCGCCGCCAGCCTCCACGTCGCCGCAGCCGTGCCCGAATGCCCCCCTGCCCGTACCCCCCGTCCCTACCAGCAGGAACCGGTGATGGAGTTCGACCGCACACCCAGCCCCATCCGCCAGGGCATCGCCGAACCATTCGATCAGACCGACGGCTTCCTCGACGTACCCACCGGCCCCGGCCTCGGCGTGGAAATCGACGAAGCAGCCGTGCGCCAACTAAGCGTCGACACACAAAAGACCGCCAAATGACTCCGTGGCCCGGTTCCACGTATATTTAGCGATACCGACCACCACTTATTTGTCTTCTACACTGTCGAAAGGATCCTGTTCCCATGCCTCCCATCGCTCTGCAACTCTATTCCGTACGCCACGAGTTTGCCGCCGATATGCCCGGTACCCTCGCCGCAGTGGCGCAAATGGGCTACAACGGCGTCGAGTTCGCCGGCCCGCCCCAACATACTGCCGCCGCACTCAAAGCCGAACTGGCCCAGCTTGGCCTCGCCTGTGCCGGCTGGCACGTGCCCCTCAACCTCGTGCAGGACGACGCCCTCGATGACACCATCGCCTTCCACCACGCCCTCGGCAATGACAAGCTGATCATCCCCGGCATCCCCGAAGAGCTGCGGCAAACTCGCGACGACTGGCTCAAGCTCGCCGAATTCACCAACCGCCTTGCCGCCCGCCTCGCCGCCGAAGGCATGCGCACCGGCTACCACAATCACTTCCACGAGTTCCTGCCTTTCGACGGCGAAACACCTTGGGACACCTTCTTCGGCAACACCGACCCATCCGTCATCATGCAGTTCGATACCGGCAATGCCATCTTTGGCGGTGCCGACGCCGTAGACGTCATCCGCAGCTACCCCGGCCGCGCCGTCACCGTCCATCTCAAGCCTTTCACCAAGCGCCTCCACGATGGCGCCGATCATAACTACCCCCACGCCGCCTTCGATCCGATAATCGGCGAGGATGACACCGACTGGCCCGCCGTCTTCGAAGCCTGCGAAACAGTCGGCGGCACCGAATGGTATATCGTCGAATACGAGAGCGACGCCTATCCGCCCCTCGAGGCGGTCGAGCGCTGCCTGGGCGCGCTGCTGGGCATGGGGAAATAGCGCACCAACTTCATGAGCGCGAATCCCACCACTCAAGCCACCGTCAGCTACGCGGAGCTTCTCCGCAACAACCGTAACTACCGCTTTCTCTGGTCGGGTCAGGTCGCCAGCCTGCTCGGCGACTGGTTCAACCTCGTCGCTTCAGCCGCGCTCATCGGTCTGCTGACGCAGTCGGGTTTGGCGGTCGGCTCACTCTTCGTCGTGCGCATGCTCGCGCCCTTCCTTGTCAGCCCCATCGCCGGCGTCGTGGCCGACCGCTACAACCGCAAACATATCCTTATCGCGGTCGACCTGGTCCGGGCTGCCGTCGTCCTCGCCTTCCTGCTCGTGCGCGACCCCGGCGACGTCTGGCTCCTCTACACCCTCACAGCCGCACAGATGGCGCTGAGCGGATTCTTCTACCCCGCCCGCACCTCCATCCTGCCCGAACTGGCGCGCGAGGGGGAGCTCGGCGCCATGAACGCACTCAGCTCCGCCACCTGGTCCGTGATGCTTGCTCTCGGCGCTGCCCTGGGCGGGCTCTTCTCCGGCACCTTTGGCATGTATCCCGCCTTCGTGCTCGACACCTTCACCTTTCTGATCTCCGCCCTGCTCCTATTGCAGATTCGCATGCCCGCCGCGCCCGCGACCCTTGCATCCGACACGACCGTCGCCGCCGCAGTGCGCCAGTACTTCGATGGCCTGCGCTATCTGCGCGAGCATCCGGATATCCTCTTTATCGCCTCTCAGAAAGCCATCAACTCCCTCTGGCTTACCTCCGGCTTTCAGGTGCTTGTGGTAGCCATCTCGCAGCGGGTCTTTATCGTCGGCGAGGGCGGCGGCATCGGCATGGGTCTGATATTCGGTCTGGCCGGCGTTGGATCGGGCCTTGGCCCCATCCTGGCCCGCAAACTGACAGGGGACGACGGCCCAACGCTGAAAAAGGCGATTTCTGTTGCCTATCTCATCAGCGCGCTCGGCTTGGCCGTGACCGCGCCGCTCGTCAGCCTGCCGCTGGTGCTGCTGGGGACGCTCGTGCGTGCCATCGGCGGGGGCATCATCTGGGTCTTCTCCACCCAGTTACTGCTCCAAAATGTGCCCAGGCGCGTGCACGGCAGGGTATTCGCCTCCGAATTCATGTTCTTCTACCTTGGCGGTGCCTTCGCATCCAGCATCTACGGCGCCGCGCTGGATACAAATTTGACCATTTCGGGGCTCATCTGGACGATGACAGGGTTTACCGCAATTCCGATGGCATTGTGGACGCTATCGATGGTACATAGCAAGCGGCAGCAGCCATAAGACCCCAACAGGCAGCATCGGTCCGTTTCTCCCCTGATCCTCGCTTCCTACGACCATGATCTGCCTCAACCACAAAACCTGTTCTCCGTACCCCTCCGCGGAAAAAAAGAAGCTGCCGTCGCCGTTCTACGCGGCCCTTCCTGGACAGCAACTACCCAGCCGCAACTGATTCGCGACCCTGAACGAGGCGAGCGCAGGTGTTTCTCCCTCTCCTCACTCCTCTATACTTTCTTTTGCATATGGGCGGTCGGGCCTTCGGCCCTCCCTTGTGCAGGGGCTGCGCCCCCGCAACGCCCCCCTACAAAACCATCCCTCACCGACCGTGTGCCTTCTTCGCAACCTGCCGGCTGGCGAGCATGGCGGCGCCTGTACACCAGCTGCGTCACCAAGAGCCCGAATGGTTCCAAGGATGACTGGCTGGTCAAATACCGTGGCTAAGTAGTTACCGTGGACAAAAGGCAGTTGTCGTTGCCGTTCTTCGCGGCCCTTAGTGGCCCTTCGTGGACAAAAAGAAGTTGCAGTTGCCGTTCTTCGCGGCCCTTCGCGTCCCTTCGCGGACAAAAAGAAGCTGGTGTTGCAGTTGCAGTTCTTCGTGGTCCTTAGTGGCCCTTCGTGGAAAAAAGAAGTCGCTGTTGCAGTTCTCCGTGGTCCTCCGTGTCCTCCGTGGATAAAGGTTTTGCAGTTGCAGTTCTTCGCGGTCCTTAGTGGCCCTTCGTGGAAAAGGAAGTTGCCGTTGCAGTTGCCGTTCTTCGCGCTCCTTCGCGGCCCTTCGCGGAAAAAAGGAAGTTGCAGTTGCAGTTCTCCGTGGTCCTTAGTGGCCCTCCGTGGATAAAGGAAGTTGCAGTTGCAGTTCTTCGCGGTCCTTAGTGGCCCTTCGTGGAAAAAGAAGTTGCCGTTGCCGTTCTCCCCGGCCCTAAGCGGAAAAACCGAACTCCAATCCTGCAAGTCCCCAATCAGCGACACTCCCAAGCCGCCGCCGATCCCCTCAGTTCGGACACTTGCCAAAAACCTGCTAAAGTACCGGAAACCGATAAATCTGCGTTAGCAAAAAATACACCTTGCTAACCACCGAACACGAACCACATGACCGCAGATCCCACCACCGAAACCGGCGTCAGTTATACGGAGCTTCTCCGCAACAACCGCAACTTCCGCTATCTCTGGTTCGGCCAGATCGTCAGCCTCCTGGGCGACTGGTTCAACCTGGTCGCCTCCGCCGCGCTCATCGGCCTGCTGACCCAGTCCGGGCTGGCCGTCGGTTCCCTCTTCGTCGTGCGCATGCTCGCGCCATTCCTCGTCAGCCCTATCGCCGGCGTCGCCGCCGACCGCTATAACCGCAAATACCTCCTGATCGGAGCCGACCTCGTCCGCGCTGCTGTCGTCCTCGCCTTCCTCCTCGTCCGTGATGCTGGCGACGTCTGGCTTCTCTACACCCTCACAGGAGTGCAAATGGCCATGAGCGGCTTCTTCGATCCCGCCCATACCGCCATCCTGCCTGACATCGCCAAACCGCGCGAACTCGGCGCCGTCAACGCGCTCAGCTCCGCCACCTGGTCCGTAATGCTCGCCCTCGGCGCTGCTCTCGGCGGCCTCTTCTCCGGCACTTTCGGCATGTACCCCGCCTTCGTGCTCGACACCTTCACCTTCCTGCTCTCGGCCGCGCTGCTCATGCAAATCCGCATGCCCGCCAAGCTCGCATCCGCCGCCGCCGACAAAACCATCGCCGCCGCCGTGGGTCAATACCTCCGCGGCCTTCGCTATCTGCGCGCACATAAGGACGTCCTTGTCGTTGCCCTGCAGAAAGCGACCATGGCACTCTTTTTTGCCACCGCCTTCCAGGTCCTCCAGGTCGCCATCGCCCAGCAGGTCTTTACCGTCGGCCAGGGCGGCGGCACCAGCCTCGGCTTGATGTTCGGCCTCACCGGCGTGGGCTCCGGCCTCGGCCCCATCCTGGCCCGCAAACTGACCGGCGACGATCCCCAATCTCTGAAGGAGGCGATCGCATACGGCTATCTCATCGCAATCGCCGGCATCATTGTGACCGCCCCCCTCTTGAGCCTGGAAACGGTGCTTCTGGGCTCCCTAGTGCGCTCTATTGGCAGCGGTGTCATCTGGGTCTTCTCAACCCACCTGCTCCTCCAAATGGTCCCCGACGAAGTCCGCGGCCGCGTCTTCGCCAGCGACTTCATGTTCTTCTACCTCGGCAGCGCCCTCGCCTCCAGCCTCGTCGGCGCCGCCCTCGACACCAGCCTCACCATCCCCAACATCATCTGGACCATGGCCGCCCTCGGCGTCATCCCCACCGTCCTCTGGACACTCTGGGTGATGAAGAGCAGACGCGAAGTGGCTTGAGATGCCTATTTGTTAAGGTCACTGCTCATTTGTGCTACAATGACGCTAGGTTCACTCTGAAATAACCCACAAAGATCCCCCTTTTTATTCAAGTTGGTAGGCGTTGCTCATGCGTGAAGATAGCTGGTGAAAAAGTGTCGCCCAAAAAGGTGGATTTTTCCATTAAGAGGATGTAAACGAGTGTGGAGGTGACGGTATGAGATTTGCCCTGCCACAGTTGATCCGCCACGATTATGAGGGTTTTGAAGCACTGACGCGACTTTATGCTCATGCTAAGGACTACCATCTTGAGAATATTGAGATCGACCTGGAAAGAACAAGGTGGTTTGATGCAGATATGTGTGCTGTATTTGGCGCGATACTTTACAGTTTAGGCGATAATTTGAATACGGTCGCTCTTGTCAATGTCCTACCAGATGTTGAAAGAATTCTTTCAAAGAATGGCTTCTTAAGTCACTATGGAAAGGTGAATATCCCCGATTCGTGGGAAACAGCGATTTCCTATCAGCGGTTTGATGTTACTGACGACCGTTTTTTCTCCGGCTATATAGAAACAGAGTTCATACATCGGAACAAGCTGCCTGAAATGTCGATGGGGTTAATGAAGAAATTTCGTGAAAGTATCTTTGAGATATTCAGCAATGCAGTACTGCATTCAAGTACCAGAATGGGGATTTTCAGTTGCGGGCAGTTGTTTCCGAAACAAAGCAAAATCGATTTTACGGTGGCCGATCTGGGGGTTGGCATACGTCAGAATGTAAGCGAATATCTGGAGGATGAAATCTCGGCAGAGCAGGCGATTATTTGGGCTACAGAGAAAACCAACACGACAAAAGAAGGGCCTGTTCCGGGAGGGCTGGGATTGAAGTTGCTTGGTGAGTTTATTGACTTGAATGGAGGTTGCCTTCAAATAGCTTCCGATGACGGCTACTGGCGACGTTCAAACAAGAGTTCTTCTTCCCTTGCTTTGGAGTATCCCTTTCCTGGCACGGTTGTAAACATAGAAATCAACACGGCAGACACACTTTCCTATATTCTGTCTACCGATTGGGACGTCGACGACATTTTCTGAGGTGGACTTATGCAGAAAGATACGAAGATATCTGTCTATGAGGTAGTGGGAAGTCCTCTGTGCGTGGCCTCAAACGACGGACAGAAGGTGCATGATCGCCTCGCCGTCGCTCTTAAGAAAGCTCGACGCGTGGTACTGTCATTTCACAATGTTTCAACAATGACTTCGGCTTTTCTGAATGCTGCGATTGGTCAATTGTATGGGACCTTTGCCGAGGAGCAGATTCGTTCCCAATTAAAGGTTGAGGACATAGAGCCTCAAGATGCGGCACTTTTGAAACGAGTCGTCGATACAGCCAAACTGTATTTTCAGGACCGGCAGAGATTTGACCAGGCGGTCCGGGAAGTAATGGAGGATGACGACGATGACGACGCATAGTGCAATGTCGGTGAACGATTACAGTTTCACCTCCAGAGATCAACTGTTTCTTGATGCGAACATCTGGTTGTTCCTGCATGGCCCGCAACAGTCGCCTGTCCGTCAACGTGTCAGGACTTATTCGCAGGCCTTTAAGCGAATTCTTTCTGCAAAGAGCCAAATTCATGTTGACGTTCTGATCATCTCAGAATTCATCAACAGCTATGCCAGAATCATGTGGAGAAACTCAAGCTCTACGATGGGCTTCAAGAGGTTTCGTAACAGTCAGCATTTTAAGCCAATCGCTCAAAATATCGCTGCTGATGTAAAGAGAGTTCTAAAGCACTGTACGCCGATAGAAAGCGGTTTTGGTCTCCTGGACATGGATGACCTTCTAAATGACTATGCCGCAGGTGGCTTAGACTTCAATGACCAGGTTATCTCCGAAATGTGCAAAATTAATGGTTTGACTCTAATTACGAATGATGGTGATTTTCGAGGTCAGGGCATTCCCATTTTGACCGCGAACCGACGTCTCTTGGTCTAGGATCTTGGCCCTCCACCCTGAAGTCCTCTATCCCATTCACGAATTTAGTCTCGACTATTCCCTCCTCTTTCAGGCCATCGAAGCCGCGCGTACGATTAGAATAGGAATGATCGACTTCAATGACTCAATTGCAAGAGGAAGATGTCAACAGTACAATCTCAAATGCTGCTTCTGATCCTATATAAATAGATAGACAACGTGAGCGCCCAGACCTACTTAGAGAATACCTTCCAGCACCATCCCAACCGACTCTCGCCTCCTTGACTGACCACTCACCACTGGAGCTCACCCATGAAAATCACCGACGTCAAACTTCACACCCTCCAACACCCAACCCTCACCCAGAGCCGTCACCGCCTCATCCAAGTGCCCGGCCTGCGCCGCATCCAGTACACCCACACCGGCCGCCCCATCGACACGCCCATGCAATCGCATATCCTCGAAGTCGAAACCGACGAAGGCATCACCGGCCGTATCGCCCCCACCTCCATCAACAAATATCAGCTGGAAATCCTCAAAACCCACGCCATCGGCGAAAGCCCCTTCGCCCGCGAACGGCTCTTCCAGATGCTGCACAAAGGCACCCGCTGGGTCTACCAGAATCCCGGCTGGTTCGGCGAATTCGACAACTGCCTCTGGGACATCGCCGGCAAGGCCGCCGGGCTGCCCGTCTACGCCCTCATCGGCCGCGTGCGCGACCGCCTGCCCGTCTACCTCACCGCCGGCGACATGGAGCTGCAGGGCTACCTCGACCACATTGACGACGGCCGCGCCTTCGGCGTCAACGCCTACAAACTGCACACCTACAAAGGCGGCAAAGCCGACATCCCCATCCTCACCGACGTGCGCAAAGCCGTCGGCGACGACTACGACCTGCTCAACGATCCCGTCTGCTCTTACAACCTGCGCGAAGCCATCGAAGTGGGCCGGGCCATGGAAGAGCTCGACTACATCTGGCTCGAAGAGCCCATGCACGAGCAGAAAATGAATCAGTACCAGGAGCTCTGCCGCACGCTCACAATCCCCATCATGGCCACCGAACGCCTCATGCACGACATGGACCTCACCGCCCAGTGGCTCATCCAGGGCGCCACCGACCGCCTGCGCGTGCGCGCGACTTTCGGCCTCACACAGGCACTGAAACTGGCCCACTTTGCCGAGCTCTACGGCGCCAACATCGAACTCAACGGGCCGGGCGGAAATTACGGGCTCGTCCATGCCCATGCCGGCTGCTGCATCGACAACACCGACTTCTACGAGCTGCTCGGCCCGGCCACCCCCCAGCGCCTGCGCGCCGAAGGCGAAGAGTGGGGCCTGCTCAACGCCCCCCTCATCGAAGACGGCCACATCGCACCCCCCGACGGCCCCGGCTGGGGCGCAGTCTGGGACGAAGACCGCATTCGCTCGCTCACCGTCGCCACCGACTGAATTCTGTGGGCTGTAGGGATTTACCGACGCGCGAAGCTTACAGCAACCGGCTTAACAAAGGGGCAAATCGGCAGAGCTAAACCGCTCAACTGATCCGCGTTGCCGCCAACTGAAATGTCCGATTGCTTGCCTCAACGCGGCACAGATTCTGGTCCAACCCTGCAATTTGCCGCCCTTACCGGCCACTGACCACTCACCACTGGAGTACGCCATGAAAATCACCAACGTCAAACTCCACACCCTCCAACACCCAACCCTCCCCCCAAGAGCCCACCGCCTCATCCAAGTGCCCGGCCTGCGCCGCATCCAGTACACGCATACCCGCCGCACCGTCGACACAACCATGCAGTCGCATATCCTCGAAGTCGAAACCGACGAAGGCATCACCGGCCGCATTGCCCCCACCACCATCGACAAATCTCAACTCGACATCCTCAAGACCCACGCCATCGGCGAAAGCCCCTTCGCCCGCGAACGGCTCTTCCAGATGCTGCACAAAGGCACCCGCTGGGTCTACCAGAATCCCGGCTGGTTCGGCGAATTCGACAACTGCCTCTGGGACATCG
>MPML01000073.1 GCA_002238445.1 Caldilineaceae bacterium bin5 | reverse complement strand
ACCAGGTCAGACCGCACAGCTCCCTGGGCTACCGGCCGCCGGCGCCTGAGGCCCTCTTGCCTGCCGACCCTATCCCCGTGCTTGTCGGACTAACATAACAAGTGGTACAAACGTCGGGGGCAGGTCAGTACCGTCCCGTGGGGTGGCGGCCTGGACTGGGCGACTCCAATCACTGTGCTAGCCGGGTGGGTGGGTTGTGCAATCGGGTTTGCGCTCATGGGCGGGTTCCGCAGATCGACGCCGGAGGCGGTATCCAGTCAACAAGATACGGATAGAAAAAGAAACCTCAAAAAGATGGCTTCGATTGGTGGGGCGGTCTTTATAATAATTTCGATTGGCTTGGGTCTTTTCATGCCTCGCGACCTAGTCTGGCTCTGGCTACTTATGTGGCCAGCCATTGGCGTGGTGGCTATAGTCTACTATTGGTGGCTTATGTGGATGTGGAAGCGGGCCTGACAAGGAGTAGGGCCGCATAATTTGTTCCCGTGTCGTTTCAGTATTCAGTCAAGAACGAGAGGTTGATATGGATAACGAAAGAAATCTTATAAAGATATCTTTGATTGCCGGGACTCTCTTGATTATTCTTGCGATTGGCATGGTCCTTTTCCCTCGCGTCCTAGGTTGGCTCGTTATACTCGACATATTTATTATATTGCTGGTTATTGGCGTGGTGGGTCTAGTCGTAAATCGACGGCCTAAGTGGATATGGAAGCGACTCGACAAGAACAAGGACCGTCGCGCTGACTCTGGAATTTCATAGAAGGAAGGCGACAAAGTTACGTGAATTTCCGACGACAAGAACCGTCGCCATGGTGACGATAGCTCTCCATGCTGAGTGCTGCCGACAGGATTGAACTTTCTATGCGTTGGATAGACTTAGGTAAGATTTCTTATTATGTTTATCCATGTCATCTCGTAATCTGTGTTTTTCACCTCTTTCCCTCCTCTTTTGGCTACTAAAGTCTATAAGCCCCACCTAAGTAACATTAGGTTTTTGACGCCCCATACCTGCCTTACTTTTGCTTGTTTTGGAGAATTCGGACGAATGAATTCACACCAGTTCATTTAACCTCTCGGTTGCTTTAGGTATACCCGCAGAAATCAACCTTTTGTACTCCTTTTTCACCACTGCCTGTAGGCGTTTCGACTCCCGCTGCTCATCCCCTTTGTGGATTATCAGATCCCATATCAGCACAGCCATACGGAGAATACCGGCACTCAATGCCTCTTCCATCGTATCAAACCCGCTGTCAGTGTAACGTGGGCAAAAATCGATGCCATTCACTTCAGGCATACTAAACGCATAGCACCACTTCCCCTCTTCACCACCTTCGACCCAACCTGTACCGTAGAACCAACCCGTGCGGCGCAGAGTCATGTATATCTTGTGGCAGGCACCGTTATCTTCCAGAATTGGGTCGGCGTAAAGGACTTCTATGATCCTTCCGTACCTGCCAAGACTGACTTCGGCGTTTTCCTGAATTGACTTGATAACATCTCTTATTTGAATTCTCATAGCACACCTATAAATAAATTGATGGACGCTCACCAACGTCAGTCTGTGGAGGTACATACCCTCCAATGTTACTTTAGTATATAATCCCCTTTCCTAACCAGCATAAGGTCTAGTGGTCAGTGGCCACTCGCAACGATAACTGGTGTTCGCGGCGCGTGATGGGCTGGCGGGGGTGAGTGGCGGTATCACACACATGCTGGCGCCGCGACGTGACTGGTTTTGGGCGGGGGCGTTGCGGGGGCGGAGCCCCTGCACAAGGGAGGGCCGAAGGCGTAACTGCAGGGGTCAGGGGTCAGGGGTCAGGGGTCAGGGGAGACGGCGCTCGTCTCGCTCGGGGTTGCGAACGGGCCGGGGCTTGGTCGGGGCGGGGCGCGGCATACCGCACAGTATGCGGGGAATTCGGGCTTCTTTGACGCTCTGTTCTGAGACGTGTACAATGCAAACGGTATGGGTAAACATTCCCTCTATCGGTATTTCGCGCTCAGGTTGCAGGTATGCCTGCTGCGCTGCACGTAAATCGCAAGAGGTTCAGGAGATTCCATGGCCGCGCCAAAGCATACACGCGTTGCACTCTATCTGCAGGATAAACACTCCATTCGCGAGGGGATGGCGCACGCGCGCTATGCGGAAGAGAAGGGTTTTGAGGCGGTCTGGCAGGCTGAGAGCCGGCTGGTGCGGGATGCGATTGTGCCGATGGCGGCGTTCGCTGCGGTCACGGAGCGTATCCAGATCGGGTCGGGCGTTATCAATAACTGGACGCGCAATGTCGGGCTGCTGGCGGCCACTTTTCTGACATTGGACGACCTGGCGCCGGACCGGGTCATCTGCGGCATTGGCGCATGGTGGGACCCGCTGGCCAAGAATGTGGGGATCAGCCGGCGCAGGCCGCTGAAGGCGATGCGGGAGACGGTGGAGGTGACGCGGCGGTTGCTGGCGATGGAGAATGTCAGCTTCGAAGGCGAGTTTCACCAGGTGAAAGACATTGAGCTGGATGTGGTGCATGGACGGCAGGAGCCGCGCAATGTGCCGATAATGATCGGCGCGACCGGGCCGAAGATGATGGAGCTGACCGGGGAGATTTCCGACGGCGCGGTGCTGAACTACTGTGTGCCGCCGGACTATAACCACATGGCGCTGGAGCGGCTGGAAGCGGGCGCGAAACGGGCGGGCCGCAGCCTGGATGATATCGACCGCCCGCAGCTGATCGTGTGCTCGGTGCATGAAGACCAGCAGACGGCGCTGGACGGCGCGCGCGAGTTGCTCACCCAGTACCTGGGCCAGCAGCCGCACATCGCGCAGGCCAGCGGTGTTAAGCCGGAGGTTGTTGACGAGATTCAGTCGATACTCGGCTGGCCGGCGACTATAGAGCAGGTGCGGAAGGCGATGCCCTTGGTGCCGGACGAGCTGGTTAACCGCATAACCGCCAGCGGCACGCCGGACGATGTGAAGAAGAAGGTGCGCGAGTATATGGACAACGGCGCGACGTGCCCGATCCTTTATCCGCTGGGCGATGTGAAGTTGATGATCGATACATTTGCAGGCGGGTTCTAGGTTCCGTTGACATTTTGGGAAGGCTGTTCAGATGTCAACAAGAACAGAAAGCCTGCAGGCCTGTTAGGGATGTTTCTCGCTTGAATGTTGAAATAGACAAAACCAATTGATCCGCGAAGTCACGCGAAGTCACGCGAAGGGTCGCGAAGAACACCTTTTTGTCCGCGGAGGACGCGGAGAACACCAGAGGCGTATCGAATTTTCTTTGCGCAGCTGCGCCGCCCTTCGAAGATCAGGCGTAATTTGCACTCGGAAGTCGTTGTTCAGACAAACGTCAACGAGCCCTAATACATGGCGACGGACTGATATGTACCGCTTCTGCGAATCCCCCACAACATTAACTGAAGCTCTGAAGTTGAAGGCGGAACATGGCGCCGCGGCCAGTTTTATCGCGGGCGGCACAGACCTCCTGATAGATTTGGCGCGCGACGATGCGGCGGATGACGCAAACATGGGGCTGATCGACCTGACGCGCATTGCGGGCCTGGCCGATATCTGGGAAGAGGAGGACGCGCTGCATCTGGGGCCGCTGGTGACGCACAACCAGTGCGTGCGCAGCCGGTTGATTGTGGAGCAGGCGTTCTCGCTGGCGCGGGCCTGTTGGGAGGTGGGCGCGCCGCAGATTCGGAACCGGGCGACGATCGCCGGCAATCTGGTGACGGCCAGCCCGGCCAACGACACGATCGTGCCGCTGCTGGCGCTGGATGCGAGCGTGCGCGTCGAGAGTGCGGCGCGGGGCAGCCGTACGCTGCCGCTGGCACGTTTCTGCCGCGGCGTGCGCCAGGTGGATTTGGCTGACGACGAGATGCTGACGCGCATCTCAGTTCCGATTCCCGCTGCGGCCAGCCGGGACAATTTTATCAAGTTGGGGCTGCGGCGCGCGCAGGCGATCAGCGTTTTGAGCGTAGCAGGTTCGCTGGCTTGCACCGGTGGGAGCGACTGGCAGCCGGACGGGCCGGCAACGGTCACCCAGGCGGCGATTGCGCTGGGCGCGGTTGCGCCGACGGTGGTGCGGGCGGCTGAGGCGGAAGCTTTTCTGATTGGCAGGTCGCTGACCGAGGAGACGGTGGAAGAGGCGGCGCGGCTGGCGGCGCAGCAGGCGCGGCCGATCGACGATTTGCGCGGCAGCGCGGATTACCGGGTGGCGATGGTCGAGACGCTGGTGGCGCGGCTGTTGCGGCAACTACGCGACGGGCGCGAGCGGGATGGCTGGCTGGAGACGCCGGTGACGCTGTGGGGCGATACGGAGGGGCGCTGGCCGGTTTCGACGCACGCTGGGCCGGCGGCAACCGTCAACGGCGCTGCGGTCGAACTTGAAGGGAACATGACACTGCTGGACAGCCTGCGGGCAGCGGGTTTTGTCGGGGTGAAAGAGGGCTGCGCGGAGGGTGAATGCGGGGCCTGCACAGTTTATCTTGACGGCATGGCGGTTATGGCCTGCCTGGTGCCGGCGGAGCGGGCGGCGGGCAGCGAGGTTGTGACGGTCGAGGGGCTGACGGCATCGGCGGCGGCGTCAACGGAACTGTTGCACAGTGTGCAGCAGGCGTTGATCGAAAGCGGCGGTGTTCAGTGCGGTTACTGCACGCCCGGTATTGTGATGTCGGCGGCGGCGCTGCTGGCGGAGCGGTCCGGCCCCAATCGCCTGGAGGCGCAGGAGGCGCTGGCGGGAAACCTGTGCCGTTGCACCGGCTATCGCAAGATTTTGGATGCGGTGGTGGCTGCGGGGCGGGAAGAGAGGGGTTAGGAGCGAGGGGAGAATCGGCGCTTTAGATTCCTCAAACAGGTGGGCTGGGTAGATGGGAACCGACGGAAACGAAGTAATTACCTACTATTTGGAGATGACCAGCGCGGAGGAGTTGCGGCCGGCGCGTCCGCCGGCGGAACCTTTTGCGGTGCGGCGGGCGGAGTTGGCGTTCCCTGCGTTGAATCGTTTCTTCTATACTGAGGTGGGGCGGGCGTATACGTGGACGACGCGTCTACCCTGGGATGAAGCACGGTGGCAGGCCTGGGTGGAGCGGCCGGAACTGCAGACATGGATTGGATATGTGCGCGAGACGCCGGCCGGCTATTTTGAATTGGATGAGCAGTGCGAAGATGGAAATAAGCAGGTCGAGCTGGCCTATTTTGGCTTACTTCCGTCCTTTGTTGGCCGGGGCGTGGGGGGCGCGCTGTTGACGGAGGCGCTTCGCCGCGCCTGGGCGCTGGGTCCGCAGCGGGTCTGGGTGCATACGTGTACCTTGGACCACCCGGCGGCGTTGCCCAACTATCAGAAGAGAGGGTTTCGGATCTATGATCAGAAGAGGAATGCGGAATGAGATTTTCGTTCTCTTTGGGATTCTCTTTCTTTTCGTTCTCTTCCACCTCAACAGAAGAAAGCTTGATTCGTCCCTGCCAAGTGAGCAGGTGGGGGGTGGGCTCGAGCCGGAGCGGTTGTTCCACGTTCCCGGCGTGGATAAGGTCCTGTCGCCTTCACTGCCGCGGCGCGGTAACTGGCTGACGCGTGCTATTGGCCGGTTGGTGTTAACGGTGCTCGGCTGGCGCATCGAGGGGAAGTTGCCTGACGTGCCCAAGCTGGTGATCATCGGCGCTCCGCATACCTCCCATTGGGATGCCATTTTGGCGGTCGGATTCTTCCTGGCCACTGGGCTGGATTGCCGCTGGATGGTCAAAAGAGAGGCCTGCGATCACGCCTTGGGCGGTCTGATGCGCTGGATGGGCGCGCTACCGGTGAATCGCCAGGCGCCGAGCGGTCTTGCGCAGCAGGTGATCGACGAAATAAACGGCAGCGGGAAGTTCGTTCTGGTTCTCACGCCGGAGGGGACGCGCAAGAAGGTGGAACGCTGGAAGACCGGCTTTTACCGAATCGCTCTCGGTGCGGGAACGCCGATTACGCTGGCCTATGCCGACTTTGAACGGCGGGTCGCGGGTATCGGTCCGACTGTGCGGCCGAGCGGTGATATGGAAGCGCAGATCGAAGAGATACGGGCGTATTACCGGGGGATACCGGCTGGGAATCCGGAGTGGGCCTGAACTGGGAGTTCAGTTCTACGGTAGCTCCTTTGCCAGGGTCGGTGCCTGTTTTTGGCAGTCCTTCATCTCTGCCGCGGTTCGGGCTATCTGGTTGCGTATTTGGTTGGCAGCCACCTTGCTTGAGCCGCACAACTGCAGTGGTCGGTGGTCAGTGGTCAGTAACTTCTGCGGTTGGAGGTCGGTGGTTAGTGGGTTGAGGCGGCAAATGGGGGAGTAGACACTGTTGGCTAGACACGATGCTGGGGAAGAGTAAACACGGTCGCTAGCCAGAGGGGGGCGTTGCGGGGGCGCAGCCCCTGCACAAGGGAGGCCGCTTGCGGCCGACCGCCAAACTGCAGTGGATAGTGGATAGCGAGAAACGCTTTTGCTCGCCTTTATCGTGGTCGCGCATTGGCGATGCCGTAGTCGTCACTTTTTCTGTAGGTCACTTGGTAAAGTGTATGTGGGGAAGGGTTATGGGACAGAGGTTTTCTGATGCGAGCAGTCGGTAGCAGCATACCCCGATTTGATGCGGCGGAGAAGGTGACCGGGCAGGCTGCCTATCCGGCGGATATCGACCTGCCGGGTCAGGCGTGGTTGAAGATCGTTTTCGCGGGCGTGCCCCATGCGCGCATTGTGCGGATGGACACGGCGCGGGCGGCGGCGGCGGACGGTGTCGTGGCAGTTCTGACGGCGGCGGACGTGCCGGTGAACGAATATGGGCTGGTGATGCCGGATCAGCCTGTGCTGTGCGGGCTGGGGAGTACGCCGCAGGCGGAGGTCGTGCGCTGGGAAGGGGACAAGGTGGCGCTGATTGTGGCCGAGACGGCGGCGCAGGCTGAGGCCGCGGCGCGGTTGCTGGACATCGAGTATGAAGCGCTGCCGGTCATCACCGACACGGAGCAGGCGCTGGCTGCCGACGCGCAGCCGCTGCATCCGCACCCTTTCAGCAACTTTCCTTACCCAGAAGGGCGGGACAGACAGTCGAATCTGCTCGTCACTCATCGCCTGCGCTGCGGGGATATCGGGGCCGGCTTTGCCGAGGCTGATGTGTGCGTGGAAGGCGTCTACAGCACGCACCCACAGGAGCACGCGTATTTGCAGCCGGAGGCCGGTCTCGGCCATATGCGCGACGACGGCCGCATTGAGGTGATTGTCGCGGGTCAGTGGATGCACGAGGACCAGGAACAGATCGCGCATGCTCTGGACCTGCCCTTGAACCAGATTGTAGTGCGCTACCCGGCTATTGGCGGCGCGTTTGGCGGGCGGGAGGACATGTCGATACAGATCCCGCTGGCGCTGGCGGCGTGGAAGACGGGGCGCGCGGTCAAGACCGTTTGGAGCCGGGAGGAGTCGATTGTCGGGCATCACAAGCGGCATGGGTTTGTCATTCGCGCCAAGTGGGGGGCAACCAGGGACGGCAAGATCGTGGCGGCGCAGATGGACATAACCTGTGACTCCGGCGCTTACGCTTACACCAGTACCAAGGTGCTGGCCAACGCCACTTTGATGTGCCTGGGCCCGTATGAGATTCCGAATGCGCATGTGGACGCGCGCACGGTTTATACCAACAACTGTCCGGGGGGCGCATTTCGCGGTTTCGGCGGGCCGCAGGCTCACTTTGCCGCTGAGATGCAGATGGCCAAGCTGGCGCATGCACTGCAGATGGACCCGGTCGAACTGCGGATGCGCAATATTTTGCGAGACGGCTCGCTCCTGGTCACCGGCAGCCCGATTCCTGCCGGTTGTACGACCGAAGAGGTGCTGGAGGAGGCCGCGCGCCAGGGCGGCTGGCAGAAGAGCGATGGCCGGTGGTCAGTCGCTGCTGCAGCCGATAACTCGCCTCCGGACAGTGGTAACGGGCTTCTGAGCACGAGCCTTGATTCCTCGCGCGAACGGACGGCGCGGGGGCGGGGGATCGCTTTATCATACAAGAACGTCGGCTACAGTTTCGGCTTTCCGGAGCACTGTACGGCCTGGGTTGAACTGCACGGCGGGGAGAAGATCGAGCGGGCACGGGTCGGCTGTGTCGGCGCGGAGGTGGGGCAGGGCGCGCACACTGTCTTCATCCAGTTGACGGCGGAGATGCTGGGGCTGTCGCCGGAGCAGGTGGAGTTGGAGGCGGCCGACACCGACGTGACCGGTTCGAGCGGCAGCAGTTCGGCCAGCCGGATGACCTTTATGGCCGGCAATGCGATTGAGGGCGCGGCGGCGCAAGCTCTGGCGCTGTGGCAGGATGAAGAGCGCCCGGCGCGCGCCGAGTTTGTCTATCATCCGCGGGCCACGACTCCTTTCGACCGCGACACAGGCGCGTGCGACCCCAATATCACGTACGGCTATTGCGCGCAGGTGGCCGACGTCGAGGTGGACCTGGATACCGGGCACGTGACGGTCAAGCGGCTGGTCAGCGTCAACGACGTGGGCAAGGCGATTCATCCGCAGCATGTGGAAGGGCAGATCGAGGGGGCGGTGGCGCAGTCGGTCGGCTGGACGCTGCTGGAGAATTATCTGCAGGAGGAGGGGGTTACCATCACCCCCTACCTGAGCAACTATCTGATTCCCAGCGTGGCCGATGTTGCCGAGGAGATCGTGCCTGTAATCCTCGAGATTCCGGATCCGCAGGGTCCGCTGGGGGCGCGTGGGATGGCCGAGATGCCCTTTTTGCCGACCGCGCCGGCGATTGCGGCCGCGCTGCACGATGCGCTCGGCGTCTGGTATGATGTGTTGCCATTTACGCCGGAAACGGTCTGGCGCGGCTTGGAGCGTAGTTAGCATGGTGCCATATGCCAGAGTAACTATCCACGATTATGGCGTCCGGAAACGGTGATAACCGAATAAGCAGCCTGGTCTGGGGCGTGGTCCTGGCGGTGGCGGGGATTGGTCTGCTCCTGTTCAACCTGGGTCTCTTCGCCCGCTACGAACCATACGTCCAGTACGTTGCCGCGGCGCTGCTGGGTGTGCTGGCGCTGGGCTTCGTTGGCAGCTATCTGTCGGCCCGTCTCTCGCCGGCTGCCCGCCGCGGGAAGGGGGCGGGCGGCGGCTCCGACCATTGGTGGCGGCTGATTCCTGCCTGGACGCTGATCGCTTTGGCGGTGATGGTCTACCTTTCGACTCTGCGGGAACTGGATCAGCGGGTAACGGCTGCCGCGCTGTTCGTTGGTCAGGCTATCGCTTTCGCTCACATTTATCTGCAGGACAGGGCCGGGCGTTGGTGGGCTATCATACCCGGCGGATTCATGCTGATGTTGGGCGGCACGATTGCGCTGAGCAGCGTCACTGAGGAGCCGGCCGCCCTGGGCACGGCGCTCTTTGTCGGGCTGGGCGCGGTTTTCTTTCTGCTCTACCTGTTGGGACAGCGGGGGCAGTTATGGTGGGCGCTGATTCCGGGCTCGGTTCTGGTGCTGTTCGGCCTGTTTCTCTTTTCGGCTGACCGCGGGGAGCAGATTTGGGTACTGCGCTGGTGGCCGCTGTTGCTGCCGCTGCTGGGCGCGTGGTTGATCTGGCGGGCAACGCGGCCGTTAGCCAACCGTAAACTGGCGACTAACAGTGCGCCCGGTCGGTCGCGTTCGACCAGCCAGCCGTCCGAGAAACCGGCGCGGCCGCGGAGGTTGGGTGAATACGGCGGTCCTGCGCCCGGTGCGGCGGTGGAGGTTATGCCCGACCCGGAGGAAACCGAGTGAGAAACGGTTCGGGGCGGGGAGATTTCAGGAAAAATAGACCCCTTACTAGTGCAGACTGATCTGCAAGAGACAATGGAGTCATGAAATGAATTTAGGTAGTTTTTCGGTGAGCCTGGCAGTCAAGGATCTTTCAGTTTCAAAAGCGTTTTATGAAAAGCTCGGATTTGCGGTTTTCGCGGGTGAGGCAAGCGAGGGCTGGCTCATCATGAAGAGCCCCAGTTGCGTGATTGGCCTCTTTCAAGGGATGTTCGAAAAGAATATTCTGACATTCAACCCCGGCTGGGACAGTTCCGCGCAACCGCTTGACGCTTTCACCGATGTGAGAGAGATCCAGGAAAAGCTTAAAGCGGACGGGATCGAGTTTGCCAGCGAAGCCGACGAAACGACAACAGGGCCGGCGAGTTTTGTGATATTGGATCCTGACGGCAATCCCATTCTCGTCGATCAGCATGTTTGACAACCCCAGTGGTCAGTGGCCGGTGACTTCGTGAACTGCTGGCCACTGACAATCGAAGTCTCAGAAAGGTATAGTTCTCATGTCTGAATTCGTTCTTACTCTGGTGCAGATGGACTGTTTGTTTGGCGACCCGGCGGGCAACTTCGAGCGCGCGGAGGCGTTCATTGGGGATGCAGCCGGCCGCGGGAGCGATCTGGTGGTGCTGCCGGAGGTGTGGCATAGCTCTATCGACCTGGAAAATGCGGAAGCGTACGCGTCGCCGGTGGCGGCCGAGGCCGGCGATGACGGCTGGTTTGGACGCTTCGCGACGCTGGCGAGGGACAACCATGTCTGGCTGACGGGGTCGATGCTGGAAAGCCAGGGGGACCAGTTCTACAATACGATGGTGCTTTACAGCCCGGAGGGCAGGCTGGCCGCCACTTACAGGAAGATGCACCTTTTTCGACTGATGAATGAGGATAGGTACCTGGCGCCTGGAGAAACGGGCACGATGCATGAACTGCCGTGGGGTTGCGCGGGGCTGGCGATCTGCTATGATCTGCGTTTTCCCGAGCTGTTTCGGCGCTATGCGCTGGAGGGCGCGCGTCTGATGATCCTGCCGGCGGCGTGGCCGCACCCGCGGCGTATGCACTGGCGGACGCTGTTGCGCAGCCGGGCGATCGAGAACCAGTGTTTCGTGGCCGCGTGCAACCGCGTGGGGACGGTCGACGATGTGAGCTTTTTCGGTTCGTCGGGGGTGATCGATCCGTGGGGCGAGACGTTGGTTGAGGGCGGTGAGACGGAGGCGCTGCTGACGGTGCGCATCGATTTGGATACGGTGGAGGCGACGCGGGCGAAGATTCCGATATTTGCGGATAGGCGGCCGGAGTTGTATTGAGGGTGGGGTTGACTGAGGGACGAAACGAGTGGCAAAAGGCGAGGTAGGGGTTAAGTTATGATCGGAACATTCACTCGCTGGGATGTCACCGAGCATTTACGCACTGAAGAAGATGCCCGTCTCTATCTTGAAGCGGCTTTCGAAGAGGACCTGGGCGACGGGCGTCTGATTCGCGCCGCGCTCGGGGACATTGTCCGTGGCCGCGATATGAGCGAAGTGGCGCGAGAGATAGGGATGACCCGCGAAGGACTGTCTGAAGCGCTCTCTGAGGACGACGGTCCCAGTTTTGGTACCGTCTTGAAGATCATCGGCGCGCTGGGGATGCGACTGGGTGTCGCCGGCTAGGGCGCTGGCGGAGAGACGGGGTTAGAAGAATTTGATCGGCAGTCCCTTTTGCTGGCAGTAGGCATATGGGAGGTCGGTTTCGTCTCACACGCCAAAGTCTGCAGTTGGAGTGCGGGACGGGAACAGGTTAGCCGAATAGAGAAGCCCTCTGCCCAGGTATCGCAAACCCCTTTTCCCAGTAGTTCGGGACACGCCCAACACTGCAAAATATGGATTTCGCTGACACTGTCCTTCAGACCGCCGCTCGCAAGTGGATTCGGGTTGACAGAAGTGTGTAGCCAAGCAGCCCGCTCAGCGGATATCGGTGTCTGCCAGAATCTCGCGCACTCCGTCTCGTAGTGCTTCCGGTAGACGGTAGGTTCCTTCGCCGGTCGCCTCGTCTCGCCCGTACTCGAGATAGGACGACGTTCCGTCATAGCCGTTTGTGCCGATTACGCGCGCGCCGAACTTCCCTAATACACCGTTGAGTTGGGCGAGGGTCAAGCCGGTCGTCTGACAGAGTGTGGAGCGCGAGACGTATCTTCCGGCTTCCTCGGCCTCACAGAGCGTCTTCAACATGATCCTGGTGTTCTCGGTCAGAGGGCGCCGCGTCAGGGCCCGGTGCATGATTTCAACGGATACAGACTTAGCCGGCTCGTCGGGCGCCTCCCGTTGGTCTGATTGCTGAGCTGTCGACTGCGCGACTTGTGCGGCCTGGACGGCCTCGATTATCGCGGCAATCTCTTCTGGGGTGCCCTTACAGACGAGCTTAAGTTCCATAGCATGACTCCCATTTGAGTTGTGGAGATACATGATTTAGTCAAAATAATATGCGCAAGTTTTAAGTTACGTAAGGCAGTGGGCTTTGTCAAGGGTTTACGGGACCTAATTCGGTCTACAGAATAGGAATTTCTTGTTGTCCGGCGGTCGAGCGGTTTTGCAGGCGTAGAAACGCGCAAAGGCCGCCAGTTTGGGTGGACATTGTGCCGACTTTTTTGGCCCGGAATGCGGGTTGGCGGAAGCATGAGGCCCGTATGCCGGGATTATGCGCGGTGTTTACGTGCTGACCTATTAGTGCGGGGGCGACCATTTTGTTAATTGTCAGCTGGCCGTTCCAATGATGCTACGAGAGACAGGAATAAGAAAACGGCGGGGAACTGTCCAATTATCCCCGCCGTTCACGTCACTTTTTTGATAGATCGATAGATTGCCCACTCTGGTGCCTTAGTGGGCCGAATCCCGACCATACAACCGATTATAGTCACTGAGCCCTGCTATTTGGTTAGGTATGCGTTCCCTCTGGCGACGAATACGTTCTTCTACGAAATCGGTCAAGAACTCCGTATCGCGAGCGTCATTCTGATGATACCCTTGTTGGTAATCTCCGTTTAGAGGCGGAATAGATTCGATAGCAGCTAACTCAGGTACAGGTGTTACTGTTAGCCCTTGCCCAATTTCTTCCAGCTTTGTTACTCTTGATTCTAACTGTGCAAATGTTGATTCAATTTGTGCGATAAAATCCGACACAATCTCGGAGGCAATTCGGTCAGCGTCCAGGGCCAAATCCATCCTTTCGCAAATGGCCCCTAATTCACCATTGAATTTCGATGGTCCTTTCCACAGCACTCTATTGACTTCAGAAAACCAAGACTTACCGTTACGCGCACGAAGCCATATCAGCGTTCCCGGCTTCACGTCTTCGCCTGTCACCCAGGCACCCCAACTGCCACTGTACAGCTTCATAGGACTGGCTAATCTCAAGATAACCTCCTTAGAGTGGTTGAATGTCTCTGTGCTGCATTTTCTTTCTGATATTAAGGAGTCCAGGGGGAGGCCCTCATCCCACTTCTGTCAAAACAGAATCTCAATGCTCTCACTGCTGACACCATCTTCCGACTCTCGACACAATATTCAGAACAGACAATTCCTACAGAAACCGTTAGCATTCTCCTGATCGTTCAGCAACATTCCACAGCGCTTGCACTCTGAATGAGATCCCGCTTGCGTTGTTCCATCAAGTCCAACGACAATAGGATTGGTCTCTCTCTTGCTATTGCATTCGCAGTCGTTGCGTTTACGACCACATTTCAAGCAAAGTGACTTTTTACTGTTCTTTCTTGTCTGGGCGTTTGGGCTTTTCGTTTCGCAAATTGCTCCTGACCTGTCTTTCCACAGTACTTTCTTAACTCTGGCGTGCCAGGATTTTCCATCGTGCCCCCTGACACAAATTAACATGTTCGACTCTACGTTTTCGCCCGTCACCCAGGCGCCCCAGTCACCGTTGTAAAGTTTCATTGGGCGTGCTGATCTCACACTAGTCTCCTTTGTGTGTTGGTACAGATACCTAGAGGAATTAAGATGCCATCTCCATGAAATTCTGATAAAAGATAGCCGAAAGTCCTCGCTCCAGGCACGATCCTACTGACCGACAGTACTCCGTGCCGCCTATTCTGGTTGTACAGAATTCCTGAAATCTGATGAGGATCGCTGGTCCTTGCAATCCAATTGGGGACAGCAATTGTACAACATTTTTCGAAGTTTTGTCAAATCCCCATGAAGAGCGCGGCGGAGAGAGCTAATTGACAGATTGTGAACTAAAGTTCACACTTTGCGAGAGACAGAGATTGTCAAAAGTGCCACATTCAAGCGGTGGTTTCAGAGGTTGCGGGACCGCCGTGCTGTTGCTCGCATTGACGCCCGTTTGCGAAATGTTACATTTGGCCATTTTGGCGATGTGAAGTCGGTTGGCGACGGCATATCCGAGATGCGTATCCGCCATGGCCCGGGGTATCGCCTTTACTTTATGCGCGACGGTGTCAGATTCGTGGTTCTTCTCTGTGGAGGTCATAAAGGCACGCGGACACGCGACATAGAGCGCGCCAGGCAACTGGCACTGGACTGGGGGGAAGGTAATGACTGAAACATTCACCCGCTGGGATGTCACTGAGCACCTGCGCGACGCAGAAGACGCCCGCCTCTATCTTGAAGCGGCTTTCGAAGAAGATCTGGGCGACGGGCGTCTCATTCGCGCTGCGCTCAGCGACATTGCTCGGGCCAACAATATGAGTCAGTTGGCGCGCCAAGTCGGGATGTCTCGAGAAGGGCTTTACAAAGCTCTGTCCGAAAACGGCAATCCTAACTTCAACACGATGATGAAGATAATCCGCGCGCTGGGGATGCGGTTGCGCGTCGCCAGTTAGTTCGTCACCCGAGGCCAGTGTGTCAAGGGACTTCTGGCCACAGTGCTTTTCTCTGAAAGGGCACCTTGCAGCTAGGCATTGCCCACGCTGCAATTCTGGAATTGGCGTGTGAGACGGGCATGATTTACCCGATCAAAGAAACTCTATTGCGCAGTCTTGCGAACCTCTTCTTCTTGAAATTCGGAACACTTCCCGTTCCGCAAAACAGGTATGAAGGATCGTAGGGGTAGAACCCGACGGCACTAACTCTCCGGCTGTTGTAATAATTCCTGTGCGATGAAACTTCTATCCGTAGAGTCCGGGTACGCCTGCGGCTAGTTCCTGAAGCAACTCTTACCTGCTGAGTCCGGGTACGTCTGCGGCTGGCACTATTCGATTGGAGGACTTCGGCAACCATTGACCGCAGTTCTTGCCTGTTCTGCTTCGTGTTGATTTCAGTCACAATTGTCCCCTTGGTTGCTTGATAGAGTTGGTTGTGTGTCTGACGTTTTTCTGTACATTCTCCCAGAGTAGATGTTGGAAAACGCTTCGTCGTGGCTTCCCTCTCAGTCCGAACGATATTCCTGACTATACACCAACAGAATTCAGGCTAACTGAAACAGGGCTGACTCTCGCCAACCATTTCATTGACATTATCTGACTGCGGCTTCTCGCAACTGCCTCGGATACAACAAAAGCAGAGCAATTGCTCTGCTTTTTGTCTCTATGGAACTGCCCAGCGTAGTCTAGACGGGGTTGAATTTCCCGCCGCGGAATTTCAAGCCGAACTCCCTCTATCCCGCCAAGAAGTCATCAATCGCCTTACGGGCAATGCGGTAGTGGCTGCCGATCTGCCTGGCTTGGAGTGAGCCGTCGTCGATGAGGGCCTGGATGTCGGCGGGCGTGACTTGGAGGTAGCCGGCGGCCTGTTCGAGCGTCATGACGGCCGGGGCCGCGGGTGGCTGAGGCGCGGCGGGTGGCTGGGGAGTCTCAGGGGGTTGAGGCGTTGCGGGCGGGTTTGGCGCGGCGCTGGCGGGCTGTGCAGGGGCCTGCGGGGGGTTCATGGCGTTGGTGATCATGCCGGCCATGCCGGCGCCGAGGCCGATCCCTGCGCCCAAGCCCAGGCCTTCACCGGTTCCGCCGGCGCCGCCGGGCTGCTGGGCCGCGTCGCCCAGTGCGCGCGCGGTCTTGAACTGCATGTAGGCGGCCATGTCGCCGATAGCGCCCATGCTGGCGCGTTCGTCGATTGCTTTGGCCGTCTCTTCGGTCGGACTGATCGAGACGATGCGGAACTGCTTGAGGGCCAGCCCCATGGCGGTGAAATCGTCCTGCAACGTGGCGCGCATGGCTGCGCTGAGCTCGTCGAACAGGCGGGGCAGGTCGAGAATGCTGGTCATGTTCTCGCCCCACATGTCGGTCATGCGGCTGATGATGGCGCTGCGCAGGAAGTCGTTGATCTGGCCGGTGCGGTACATCCCCTGTGTGCCGACGAACTGGTCGACGAAACGCTTGGGGTCGGCGATCTGCATGGTGTACTGGCCGAAGCCGCGCAGACGCACCAGCCCCAGGTCGGTATCGCGCAGGGTGACCGGTTCGGGCGTGCCCCATTTCATGTCGGTGAACTCGCGCATGTTGGCGAAGAAGACTTCGGCGGTGAAGATGTCCTGGCCGCCGGTGCCCATGCGCAAGAGTCCTGACAGGATCGGCAGGTTGGCGGTGGTGATGGTGTGCCGACCCGGTTCGAACAGATCCAGCGATTTGCCGTCGCGGTAGAAGACGGCGCGCTGGCTCTCGCGCACGATGACCTGGCTGCCGAAGCGGAAATCGCCCGAGCCGACTTCCGGTAGGCGAACGACGAGCTCCTGCGCGCCCTGGTCCGGCGCTTCGATTACGTCAATGATTCTTGCCATCAGTTTTCTCCTGTATGTCGAACTCCGGTGGCCAGGGTCCGGTGGTTAGTGGTGGGGTCGGAAATTGCAGAGAGCGCTATTCGCTATCTGCCGCGGTTGTGATCGTCTGACTGCGCTTGTCAAAGAGCCGTTGGAGTTCGGTCACGGTGTCGTTGACGGCCTCGATGGCGGGCCCGATTGCGTCGCGCTCTGCCGTGTTTGCCTCCAGTTTGTCGATCCTCTCTTTGATTTCCTGGGCGCGCTCGGCAAGGGCGGTGTCGAAGCGATGGAGGGCGTCGAGCTGCGCTTCCTGGATCTTTACGGCCGCGAACAGCCCGGCATAGCCGTAGCTGGCCGTTTTGATGCGGTCGATGAGCGTTTGCAGCCGCTGGATGGCGCCGTCGGCGTCGTCGAGCCAGGCCAGCCCGCCGGCGCGCAGCAGCTTTTTCTGCACGTCGTAAAGCCGCTGCTTCTCCTGCTCCAGCTCGGTAACCAGCAGCTGGCGCAGGCGGTGGTCGGCCTCGCGGCGCAGCTCCTTATCGTTGTATTCGCGCACCAGCGGCAGCCCCTTGAGCAGCCGCTCGATGGCTCCCATATTCTGGTCAGCTTTTTCCACAAAGGAATCGGTCATCTTTGCCCTCTTGTTCGGCCAACTTTCGACGCGCCAGTGGGGCGGGGCGAAAGCCGGTCCCGCTATGTAGTGGGGTTGAAACCTTCTCTATTCATTACGCAGTGGTATTCATCCGGGTTGCAGCCCGTTGGGTCAGGAACACTTCGCTGCCGCAATAGCCGCATTGGATCAGCCCCTTGCCGGCCAGCTCGAGTTCGCCGCCGCAGTTGGGGCAGTTGCGGCCGTCGGTCAGCTTCTGGCTATCGACACTGTAGAGAAGACCTTCCTCCCAGTTGATGGCGCCGCTGAAGAGCTGCTTGCCCACAAGGGTGCGGATCATATCCTCCACTGATTCGCGCGGCTGCTGCAGCTCGACGATGATCTCCTGCACGGTCACCTGGCCCTGGGTCAGGACCATATTCAGGATCTTCTTTTCCTGGGCGACTTGGGCGAATTCGGTCTCTTCCTGCTGCCCTTTGCGCCAGAGGTAGAAGCCGATGCCCAGTAGCGGCGCGCATACTATCAGCGCCAGGAACAGTCCTATCACAATCCCGCCGGCGTTCGTGCCGGTCGTAACCACCGTTGCGGTCCAGCCGAGGAACAGGACGGCTGATATCGCCATGATCGTCAGGCCGACGATGCGGCCGCCTCCGCGCATGTTTCGCTCCTTATTGTTTCCGAGGACTCGCTAACTCAACCGGTATAAGAGTATACACTTTGCGGCATCCTTGACGCTCATCTTGCAGAGAGAAGGCGCATTCCGAATTTATCCGAAGCCGCCGCCACCTCCGCCGCCTCCTCCTCCTCCTCCGCCGCCACCACCACCGAAGCCGCCGCCGCCGGAGAATCCGCCTCCGGAGAAACCGCCGCCGCCGCTCCAGCCATCGCCACCTGTATAGGTGCTACTGGGCCGGCTGGTCATGGTGACGCTGGTGCCGGTGAGCAGCGCGCCCAGGCCGAGGCTCATTCCTGACAGACTGAGGCCCAGCCCGCGACTGACACCGCTCAGGCTTCCGCCCATGCTCCCGCCGAGCCCACCGCGCCCCGGGGACCCGGAGGGCAAACCAGGTGTTTCGCCGCCAACGCGCCCGCCACCGACATTCAATTGAACCGACTGGCCGGGGGAGCCGGAGCCATAGTAGGCGCGGCGGTATGGTCCGTACAATTTCGAGTCGGGAATGTACCAGCCGGGTGCGGGTGCGTTCACCTTTTCAAATTTGCGAATGTACTGTTTATCCACGCCAAAGGCAATGGCATAGGACAGCCAGCGATCCCATAGCTCTTTCTTTTCTTCGAGGTCGCTGTAGCGGTCGATATCGCGAAGATAGTTTTTGAACGCCTGGCAGCGTGCGGCCAGCTGGGAGCCACGGCCGGTCTTGCGGGGCATGAAACGGGAGAGCAGCAGGAAGCCAAGGGCGGTCGTTGCAAGCCCGATGCCGGGCAGCGCGGCGGCGCCGGTCAGACCGCCGAACAGCATATAGAATCCCCAGCCAGCCAACCCTGCCAGCGCGAGCAGAATTATACCCAGGACAGCGTACTGATTGCGCACTTTTTCCGGGCTGCGGGCGAAAAAGCCGCGCGCGGTCACTTCGCTGTAAAGCGCCCGCTTGAGGGCCGGCAGTTCTCTGTGAAACCTGTGCTTCAGGTTCGAAAGTCGAACATTACTCCTGGTATTAAAGAGGCTGGCCAGCAGGTGTTTCTCAAAGGAGGAGACGGGTAGCTTCCGATTTTCGTAGCGGTAGATGAAGTCGCGCTCGGACCGGGATTTGCCTGTCTTTTCTTCGGTGATGCTAATGATCTTGCGTTGCGCCAGATCGACAAGCGTGGCGATGATATCCTGCATATCGGCCTGCTCGTCAAGAAGCGTGCCGGCGACGCCCGGGGCCAGGTTGTCTGGCGGCTCGGGCAGGTAATCGGCGAGCATTTCGACCGGCTTGTCGCGGCCGAGACGGTACCAGAGCAGGTAGAGCGCGGCCGGTCCGCCCAGAAGGAAAAGCAGGCCGAATGCGCCGAACAGGAGCGTAAGAATCGGGCCCCAGCGGGCGCGGAAGAGCATTTCGGATTCGCGTGCGGCTGCTTCGGCATCGGCCCTTACCTGCCATGGATGGGGTTCCCCGGCCACCACGCCGGGCGTGAACTCGACCCGTACTTCGAAGGCTTGACCGGGAGCCAGACTGCGGTCGAGCACATATGCGATCTCGCGCCCACTTTGCAGACGTGAAGCGGAGGCGATCTCGCGGGCGTCTTGCCAGGCTTCTCCCCTGTTCGTGTATGCGGCCCACTCATGGATTGCGGCCGGCGCGACCACGTTCACCCGCCCTGCCTGCACGGGGAAGCTGCGGTCGCCGTAGATCGCCTTCCACCAGAGTTGGTCGCCGCCTTCATAGTAGCGCAGGCCGCCGCGCACAGTATAGCCAAGGGTAAAGGTCTCGCTGCGGTTGCTGATGGGAGGGAAATACCAGTAAATGACGTAACGGGAGGCCTTTTCGGTGACGGTAAATGTATATGGCTCTTTGCCGTAGCTCGCGTAGCGATAGCTGTTGCCGCTGGCGTCTGTCAGGGTCCAGCCGTCAAGGGAACTGAAATTCTTTTTGGGGATGTCGCGATAACCGTAGGTGAAGATGCCGCGCGTAAATTTGATGGTCTGATGCTCGGCCACTTCAAATGCGCTGTCCTTACGGATAATAATATCGACGTCGAAGCGCTCCCAGAGCAGGGACTTTTCCTGCGCGAAAACGAGTTGGACTTGCAGAATCAACAGGGCGCCGAGCAGAACTGCGGCGCCGGTCAGCAGGCGTGCAGGCCGGCCGGCTGATATTGCCACAGTTGCCAGGCTGACGATGCGGCTGCCAGCGCGCATGGTTCGCTCCTTTTTGCTCAACGTTCGCGCTATCACCATAAGTTGGAGAGCGCTTCTATTTCGACCGTCTTCGCGTCCAAAAGGCGAGGAGAGGCGCATCCCAATCTTATCCAAAGCCGCCGCCTCCGCCGCCACCACCACCACCGCCGAAGCCGCCGCCACCGGAAAAACCGCCGCCGCCGCTCCAGCCGCCGCCGG
Source organism: Caldilineaceae bacterium bin5 (assembly GCA_002238445.1). GTDB lineage: Bacteria > Chloroflexota > Anaerolineae > Caldilineales > Caldilineaceae > Bin5. The sequence continues at coordinate 4,546 of MPML01000073.1, read as the reverse complement.
AAGTGGAGGAGCTGCTTGGCCGGCTGGTCATTGTAGCGCTGGTGCTGGTGAGCAGGGCGCCCAGGCCCACACTCATTCCCGCGAGGCCGCTGCCCAGCCCGCGGCTGGCATCGCCCAAGCCGCCGCCCAGACCGCCGCCGCCCGGGGGCCCAGAGGGGGCGCCAAGGGTCTCGCCGGCGGCGCGTCCCCCGCCGCCATCCGGGCGGGAAGACCGGCCGAGGTGACCTGGCCCGTAGTACCAGTGGCGATAGGGGCCATACATGGTCGGATGGGGGATGTACCAGCCGGGCGCGGGCGCGTCAACCGCTTCGAATTTGCGAATGTACTGGGAATCGACGCCAAAGGCGATGGCGAAGGGCAGCCAGCGGTCCCACAGCTCCTTCTGTTCTTCGAGATCGCTGTAGCGGTCGATGTCGCGCAGGTAGCGTTTGAAGGCCTGCCAGCGTGCAGCCAGTTCGGCGCCCTCGTCGGTCTTACGGGGCATAAAGCGGGACAGCAGCAGGAAGCCGAAGGCGGTTACGCCCAGTCCTATGCCCGGCAGGACGGCGGCGCCGGTCAGACCGCCGAAGAGGGACATCAGTCCCACCCCGAACAGTCCTGCAAGGGCCAAAAGGCAGACACCGAGACAGCCGTACTGGTTGCGCACTGATTCGGGGCTGCGGGCAAAAAAGCCCTGCGCGGTCACTTCGTCATACAGTGCGCTTTTGAGGGCCGGCAACTCCTTGTGGAACTTGTCCTTCAGGTCCGAAAGTCTGACCTCGTCCTTGCGTTCGAAGATGCCGTCCAGCAGGAGTTGCTCGAAGGCAGAGACGGGCAGCTCCCGATTTTCGTAGCGGTAGATGAAGTCGCGCGCGGTGAGAAATTTACCCGTTGTCTCTTCGGTGATGCTGATGATCTTGCGTTGCGCCAGATCGACAAGCGTGGCGATGATATCCTGCATGTCGGCCTGCTCGTCCAGGAGGGTGCCGACGACGCCAGGGGCCAGGTCGTCGGGGGGTTCCGGCAGGTAATCGGCGACCAAATCGACCGGTTTGTCGCGGCCGAGACGGTACCAGAGCAGGTAGAGCGCGGCCGGTCCGCCCAAGAGGAAGAGCAGGCCGAGAGCGCCGAAAGCAAGCGTAAGCATCGGACCCCAACGGGCACGGAAGAGCACGGCTGCCTCACGCTCGGCTGCTTCGGCATCGGCCCTAGTCTGCCACGGCTGCGGTTCGCCGGCCACGACGCCGGGTGTAAACTCGACCCGCACTTCGAATGCTTCGCCGGGCGCCAGGCGGCGGTCGAGCGCAAAGGCGATCTCCCGACCGCTTTCCAGACGTGATGCCGATGCGGTGCCGCGGGCGTCTTCCCAAGCGCCTCCGGCGTTCGTGTAGGCGGCCCACTCATGAATCGAGGCCGGCGCGACAACGTTTACCCGGCCCGCCTGCACCGGGAAGCTGCGGTCGCCGTAAATCGCTTGCCACCAGAGTTGGTCGCCGCCCTCATAGTAGCGCAGGCCGTCGCGCACGGTATAGGCAAGGGTAAAGGTCTCGCTCTGGTTTGCCATAACCGGGAAATACCAGTAGACGACGTAACGGGAGCCCTTGTCGGTGACGGTGAAGGTATATGGCTCTTTGCCGTGGCTGGCCTGGCGATAGATGTTGCCGCTGCTGTCGGTCAGGGACCAGTCATCGAGAGAACTGAAATACTGTTTGGGTATGTCACGGTAGCCGAAGGTGAAGGTTCCGCGGGTAAAGCGAATGGTCTGATGCTCTGTCACCTCGAAGGAGCTATCCCTGCGGATGATGATATCGACGTCGAAGCGCTCCCAGAGCAGTGTTTTCTCCTGCGCGAAGGCGGGATGGGCATGGACAACGAAGAGGACGCCGAGCAGAACTGCGGCGCTGGCAAGCAGGCGAGCGAACAGCCTGGAGCGTATCCTGAAAGCGGGTGAATGCTTTCGTCTTTTCTGGGGCGAGATCTTCAGTCGTGGAATCATCATGCTCGTAATGCGCGGCAGAGCGCAATAGACAGCCTCTCCTCTCTGGGGCGTGGGTTCAGGTGTATGCTCTCAGTGTCGCACAAAGCCGCCTGACATGCCTGACATTCTACCAACTCTTTGGCTGACAATTCAATTTGGGCGGCTATACGACCTGATTGAGAAGCTCGGTTTCTCCCTGCCACAGCCGGTTCAGGTTTTCGAGCAGAATGTCGATCAGGTTTTCTTCGTACATGCGGGTTTCGCCGCCGGTGTGCGGCGTTATGAGGACATTTTCGAGGTCCCAGAAGGGTGAGTCCTGCGGCAGAGGTTCTTCCCAGAAGTGATCGATGCCGGCGCCGGCGATGGCGCCGGACTGGACCGCTGCGAGCATGGCCGGTTCGTCGACGCAGCCGCCGCGGGCGACATTGATCAGATAGGCGCTCTCTTTCATCTGCGCGAAGGCGGCAGCGTCGATCACGTTCTCGGTGGCGGGTGTCAGCGGACAGGTAAGGGCGACGAAATCGGCTTGAGGCAGGAGCGCGGGCAGCTCTTCGGGCAGATGGACGGCATCGGCGGCACCGGCGGCGGTGGCCGGGTTGCGCTTTGTGGCCAGCACGTGCATGTCGAACGCTTTGGCCAGCTTGGCCAGTCGGGAGCCGATCTTGCCCAGGCCGATGATGAGCAGGGTTTTGCCGCCCAGTTCGTCTTCGCGCAGGGACAGGTCGCCGATCATGCCGCGCCAGGCATGGTTCTGCTGGCGGTCGCGACCGGTGTGGATGTGGCGGGTGAAGGCGAGGATGAGGGCCATGGCATGTTCGCTGACGGCGTTGCTGTTGACGCCGCTGGCGGTCGCGAGACGGATACCCCGCTGGCGCAGCGCGTCGAGGTCGAACTGGTCGACACCGGCGCCGATTGACTGGATGAAACGCAGGCGGGGCGCGACGTCCAGGAGCTCATTCTGCCAGAATCCGGAAATCAGCAGCACGTCGGCCTCGGGCAGGCGGGCGGCCAGGTCCGCTGGTGTCCAGACCTGGAAATTTTGAATGCGCTCCTGCTCGGCGGGGGCGCGGCCGCGCAAATTTGCCTGCCGGCGGGCGAAGATCAGCTCCAGCTGATAGGCTATGTGGGCAAAGCAGATGGTCAGATCTTGCGGCGCGGGGAAGGGTTGGGTCGTCATTGGGCTGCTCCGTGGCGGGTACATTGCGCGCCGCTGGTGGGCGCGGTCCAAGGACTATATAGCACGGGGCGGCGCGATCGCGCAATGCAGAGGGGGTCTGTCTGGAATCGGGACGCTTGACGGCTGGGGTGATCGTCGCTAGGCTATGCTACTCGTACACGCGCCCGAATTGGGGCGCGGTATCGCAGGCAATTTCCAACCATTCATGCCGGAGGCCCAAAATGAGCCAGTTTGTTGCCGATTTCGAATCTTATTTGCCGGAAGAGTTTGCCGGCAAGCCTTACGGTCCGGCCGGCCTGTTGGCCAACGCGGACGACGCCGGCATTGACGTGAGCGTCGTCTTCCAGGGGGGCGTGCCGGACGATCCCCGCCCGGGCAACGCGGCGGTGCTGGATGGGGCGGAGGGCCAGTCGCGTATTTTGCCCGGCTGCCTGGTCAACCCAACGATGGGGCCGGATGCGCTGGCGGACCTGGAACACTGTGTGCGGCGCGGCGCGCGCACGGTGAAGTTGATGGCGGCCGGCCACCGCTATCGCCTGGACAGCGCGGCGGTTGATCCGGTGATGGACCTGGCGCGGTCGCTCGGCATCACGGCGACGATCCACTCCGGCTCGCATCTGAGTGGATGTGCGCCAGAGTATATCGCTCACATCGCGAGGAACCATCCCGAGGTTACGATCATCATGGACCACATGGGGTATAGGGAGTGGGTGAGGTCGGCGGTGCAGGCGGCGCAGGAGAATGCCAACATTTATCTGGGCACGACGTTGATCGCAGCGGCTGAGCCGTACACGATTTCAGGGATTGTGGAGAGCGGTGAGCTGGGCGCGGACCGGATCGTTTTCGGCTCGAATGCGCCGGCGGGGATCGCGTCACACGGGGTCAACGGCATTCGGATGGTGGGCTTTTCGCCGCAGGATGAGGCGCTGATTCTGGGTGAGAATATGCGCGCTATTTACGATATGTAGGGCGACGCAGCCGGAGAGGGGCGAAGGAGCCGCTCTCTCGCTCCTCTTCACTCAATTTCTGTAACTACAAAGCGGTATGCAGAGCCTGTTTTGACCAGCCCTTCATCCCCGCCGCCGTTCAGGTCCTCTCATCGTGTATTTGCTGGCAGCCGCCACTTTGGATGAGCCGCACAGCTGGAATGACGTCGAACGGTGGATGAGGGATGGTTTTGGAGGGGGGCGTTGCGGGGGCGCGGAACTGCAGTTTTTAGTTTTCAGTTTTTAGTTTTCAGTGGAACACCAGTCGCCAGGGGAACACCGGAGTTTAGCGGTCGATCGTCGGTGGGTTGAGGCGGCAAGTGGGGGAGTAGACTCCGTTCGCCAGACACGATGCTGGGGAAGAGTAAACACGGTCGGTGAGGCATGTTTTTGTAGGGGGGCGTTGCGGGGGCGCAGCCCCTGCAC
>MPML01000072.1 GCA_002238445.1 Caldilineaceae bacterium bin5 | reverse complement strand
GCTGCGCCCCCGCAACGCCCCCCTACAAAAACATGCCACACCGACCGTGTTTACTCTTCCCCAGCAGCGTGTCTAGCCAACAGTGTCTCCTCCCCCACTTGACGCCTCAACCCACCGACCACCGACCTCCAACCGCAGAAGTTACTGACCCCTGACCCCTGCAGTTCCGCGCCCCCGCAACGCCCCCCTACAAAAACATGCCTCACCGACCGTGTTTACACTTCCCCAGCATCGTGTCTGGCGAACGGAGTCTACTCCCCCACTTGCCGCTTCAACCCACCGACCATCGACCGCTAATCTCCGGTGTTACCCTGACGACTGGTGTTCCACTGAAAACTAGAAACTGCAGTTCCGACCGTGTCTGCGTATTCCAGCAGTGCCGCTCCAGCAACGTGGCTGCCACCAACCGAATACGCAATCAGATTGCCTGAATGGCGGCAAGGATAAGGGGCTTGTCAAGATAGGCACTGTATATGGCTGAGTAGTTACTCAAACCATAAGAACTGACCTTTGAAAATCAGCCCGCCGACCTTGCAAATGCACTGCCCTAACATTCATATATTAAGACAACCCTCCATTTGACAATCACATGATCCTGATCTACACTCCCGCCACCCCCAAACCTCTTTGGAAAGCCTTCTCTGTATTTCAGAGTAAGTCATCATTACATCGCAAGGAGAATCTCTATGCAGCGAACAAGATCAGATTGGAATCCGATCCGTCTCTTGGCTGTCCTGCTCGTCGTCACTCTTACGATTGGCATCCTGGCCGCATGCGGTGGCGCCGCGCCGGCCGAAGAGGCCGCCCCTGCCGACAGCGCAGAATCGGCTGATTCCGGCAGCGACGAAGGCATGGCAGAAGCCGATGACGGTGTCAGCCCCCACCAGGCTCCCGCGTTACAGGAAATGGTGCGCAACGGCGACCTGCCGCCGCTCGCAGAGCGCCTGCCGGTCAATCCCGCTGTTGTCGAGCCGGTCGAAAGCATCGGCCAGTACGGCGGCACCTGGAATACCGCCCTGGTCGGCGGCTCCGATACCGCCTGGCTCGTCCGTACCGTCAGTTACATCCACCCAATGGGCTGGACGCCGCAGTGGGACGGCCTCGTTCCCAATGCAATTGAAGATGTCATCGCCAGCGAGGACGCCAGCGAATACACCTTCCTCTTCAGAGAAGGACAGAAATGGTCCGACGGCGCCCCGTTTACAGCCCACGACCTGGCTTTCTGGTGGAATGACCAGATTCTGAATGAAGAATTAAGCCCAGGCGGGACGCCCGGCTGGATGCGGGCCGGTGAAGCCGACGCCACCTTCGAGGCAGTCGACGACCACACGCTGAAGATCACCTTCGACGCACCGAACGGTCTGTTCCTGCAGAATCTGGCGACACCGGGCGGCAGCATCTTCACCCGTGTGCCGATGCACTACTGCTCCCAGTTCCACGCCGATTACAACACCGACAATCTGGATGCCCTGATCGCAGACAACAACGCCAACGACTGGGTGCATCTCTACCAGATGAAGTGCGCCAGCGTGCCCGGCACACCTTCCGACTCCCGTTGGTTCAATGCCGACCTGCCCACGCTCATGCCGTGGAGAGTCGCGGTGGCCTACGGTGAGGGCTCGCAGATGATTCTGGAGCGCAATCCCTACTACTGGAAAGTCGATACCGAAGGCAACCAGTTGCCTTACATCGATCGCGTCGTATATGACATCCTCGAAGATCGGGAAGTCCTCCTCCTCAAGGTGCTGAACGGCGAAATCGACATGATGAGCCGCCATTTCAACACCAACGACAACAAAGCGGTCATCGCCGACAATCGCGAACCCGGCGAGTATCAGTTCTTCGAAACACGCAGCATCGGCAATACCACCGGGCTCCACTTCAACCTGACCCACAAAGATCCTCGCTTGCGGGAAATCTTCAACGACAAGAACTTCCGTATTGCCATGTCCCACTGCCTCAACCGCCAGGAGATCATCGATGTGTTGTACATCGGCCAGGGCGAACCGATGCAGAGCGCCATTCCCAAGGACATGACCGAGTTCTACGATGAAGAGTGGTATTCGCTTTACACTGAATTCGATCAGGACCTGGCGCATCAGTTCCTGGCCGACGCTGGTATGACCGAGCGCGACGCCGACGGCTACTTCCTCGGTCCGGATGGTGAGCCTCTGTCATTCGTTGTGCAGGCCACCGAAGCCTTTGGCTTCCATGACCGCGCCGAAATGGTCGTGAACCAGTGGCAGGACTGCGGTGTCAATGCCCAGTTGAGCATCGTCGACCGCACGCTCCTCTACCAGCGCAAAGACGCCAACGAGCATGACGTCCACGTCTGGGGCGCTGCCACCGGCCCGCAGATCTTCCTCGATCCGCGTCACTTCTTCCCCTTCAGCGGCGAGTCCACCTTCGCCCAGTCGTGGGTAACCTGGCGCACCAACCCCAGCGGCGCCGGCGCCATGACGCAGCCGGAAGAACCGCCGGACATCGTCAAGCACCAGATGGACCTGTACGCGCAGATTATATCGTCGGGCGACCAGGCCAGGCAGAATGAGCTGATGAAAGAAATTCTGGCGATTGCGAAAGATCAGTTCTACGTGATCGGCATCTCATCCAGCCCTGCTGGCTACGGCATCGTAAAGGACACATTCCATAACGTGCCTACGTCCATGCCGGGTTCGTGGCAGTACCCGACACCCGCACCGACGCAGCCGGAGCAGTACTGGATTAGTGGAGAGTAAGTAGAAAAAAGAGAGGAGTGAGTAATCTCTCACTCCTCTCTTCGTAGCCGCCGCCGGTTGTGCAATACAAGCAAGCCGGCGGCGGCAAGAGTTGCCTGGGACCGGTAGTCAGTGGTCGGTAACGACACAGGCCGCCGGTTTCTGGCCCTTGACAGCCGCGAGGTCAGAGGATGCTTCAGTTTCTTTTGCGCCGTCTCCTGTACATGATCCCGACTATGATCGCGATCTCAATCGTCGCCTTTGTCATTATTCAGTTGCCCCCCGGTGACTTCCTGACAACAATGGTGGCCTCGATGGCGGCGCAGGGTGAAGACATGGATCAATCCGCCATGCGCGCCCTGGAAGAACAGTACGGGCTCGGACAGCCAGTCCACATCCAATATCTGAAATGGATGCAGGGAATTCTCTTCAGAGGCGATTTTGGCGACTCCTTCGGCTGGAACAAGCCCGTCTCCGACCTGGTGTGGAGCCGCCTGGCCTTGACGTTCGTCCTGTCCCTCGCAAGCCTGCTATTCGTCTGGGCTGTGGCATTCCCTATTGGCATCTATTCCGCGGTCAAGCAGTATTCTATTGGTGACTACTTCGCGACCTTTATAGGGTTCCTCGGCCTGGCCACCCCCAATTTTCTGTTGGCTCTGATCCTGATGTATATCGCCTTCAAATTCTTCAATCAGAGCGTCGGCGGGCTTTTCTCGCCAGAGTACACCGAAGCCCCCTGGAGTTGGGGAAAGGTTGCCGATCTCTTTGCCCACTTGTGGGTGCCGGTTGTAATCATCGGCACCGCCGGCACCGCCAGCCTCATCCGCATCATGCGCGCCAACCTGCTCGACGAACTGCGCAAACCCTACGTCGTCACCGCCCGCGCCAAAGGTCTGCCGGAATGGCGTCTGCTGTTCAAATACCCCGTACGGATCGCGCTCAATCCATTTGTAAGCACGGTCGGCTGGGTGTTGCCCACCCTGGTTTCCGGCGCGGCAATCGTATCAATCGTCCTGAGCTTGCCCACAACTGGCCCGCTCCTGATCCGCGCCCTTCTGCAGCAGGATATGTACCTGGCTGCCAGCTTTATCATGTTGTTGAGCATCCTCACCGTGATCGGTACCCTGGTCTCCGATCTGTTGCTTGCCTGGCTCGATCCCCGCATCCGCATGGAGTAAGCCCGGCAGCGGCAGGACTTTGAGCGGTCCTGCCTGCACTGAGATTCATCGCTGAAGGAAAACGCTATGGCGGTTACAGACGTAAAAACACTGTCTCCGGAGGCCGTCGCCCCGGGAGCAGCAGAAGCCGAAATAGAGAGCAGTGTCTCCGTTGCCTCGCAATGGCAGCTGATGTGGTGGAAATTCCGCAAACATCGCATGGCAATGGCCGGTGGAATCGTCACTCTGATCATCTACGCCATCGCACTGTTTGTTGAGTTTCTGGCTCCTTCAAGCCCAGGCGTGATTCGCGCCGACTACACCTGGGCCCCCCCGCAACGCCTCCATTTTTTCCGGCAGACCGACGAGGGCATGCGTTGGGACCCCTACGTCAACGGCTATAAGGTTGAAATCGATCCCGAAGCGCTCAAACGAACTTTTGTCATCGACGAAGAACAGGTCGTCGATGCCGGCTTCTTCGTCAAAGGCGAACCCTATGAAATGTGGGGCCTCTGGGAAATGGACCTGCACTTCGTCGGCTCCACCGATCCCGAAGTGCCAATCTATTTTCTCGGCGCAGATCGCATGGGCCGAGACCTGCTGAGCAGCATGATTTACGGCACCCGCGTCTCAATGTCGATCGGGCTGCTCGGCGTCTTTATGAGCTTCTTCCTCGGAATCATGTTGGGCGGCGTCTCCGGCTTCTACGGCGGCACCGTCGATAACCTCATCCAGCGCATCATCGAGTTCATCCGCTCGATTCCGACCATCCCGCTCTGGATGGGCCTGGCCGCCGCCCTGCCGACCGACTGGCCTCCGCTGCGCATCTATTTCGGCATTACCATAATCCTTTCCTTCATCGGTTGGACCGGTCTGGCCCGCGTCGTGCGCGGCCGTTTTCTTTCTCTGCGCACCGAGGACTTCGTGATGGCCGCCCGCCTCGATGGCGCCAACGAGGTGACAACCATCTGGCGCCACATGGTTCCTTCCTTCTTCAGCCACATCATCGCTTCGCTCACACTCTCAATTCCAGGCATGATTCTGGCCGAAACATCGCTCAGCTTCTTGGGCCTGGGCCTGCGCAGACCGGTAGTGAGCTGGGGCGTACTTTTGCAAGAGGCGCAGAACATCCGCTCCGTCGCGACCGCTCCCTGGCTGCTGATTCCAGGGCTGGCCGTACTGGTCGCAGTTCTTGCGCTCAATTTCTTCGGCGACGGTCTGCGCGATGCCGCCGACCCCTACAACCGCTAACCGCCGTGGCCGGTAGCCAGTGCTCCCTGTCCTCTGGGTCCACTGACCTCTGACCACTATCAACTGACGTTCCATGGAATCACCTATTCTGATCGAAATAAGAAATCTTAAAACCCACTTTTACCTTGACGAAGGCACTGTCCAGGCCGTCAACGGTGTCGACTTTACCATCCACCAGCACAAGACTCTGTGCGTGGTAGGCGAGAGCGGCTGCGGCAAGAGTGTCACCGCGCGCTCCATTTTGCAGATTGTCGATCAGCCGGGCCGCATCGTCGAAGGGGAGATCCTCTACCATCGGCCCGATCGCCTGGCCGCCTTCAGTCGCCGTGATGCGATGTCCAACGAAAACGGCAGCAACGACAGCAACGACAGCAACGGCAGCGAGACTACAGAGATAATCGATCTGGCCGCGCTGAATCCCCGTGGCAGAGAAATTCGGGAAATCCGCGGCCAGGACATCTCTATGATCTTCCAGGAGCCGATGACCTCTCTCAGCCCGATCCATACAGTTGGCAACCAGATCACCGAAGCGATCACACTGCACACCGACCTGCTTGAGGATGAGGCCAAGGAGCACGCCATCGAACTGTTGCGTCGTGTCGGTATTCCTCGCCCCGATGAGCGTTTCGATACCTATCCTTTCGAGCTCAGCGGCGGCATGCGCCAGCGCGTCATGATCGCCATGGCTCTCTCCTGCAACCCCGCCCTCCTCATCGCAGACGAACCGACCACCGCCGTCGATGTCACCACCCAGGCCCAGATTCTCGAACTGCTGGAAGAGCTGCAGGATGAGTTTGGCATGGCAATCATGCTCATCACCCATGATCTGGGCGTGGTCGCAGAAATGGCCGATGACGTGGTCGTCATGTACCTGGGCCAGGTGGTCGAGCGAGGCGATGTGGACTCGATCTTCCACGATCCCAAGCATCCCTACACCCAGGCCCTGCTTAAATCAATCCCCCGTCTAGGCGTAAGTCGAAACCGGCAACGGCTGGATTCAATTCGCGGCATGGTCCCCGATCCCTACAACCGGCCGACCGGCTGTATGTTCGGGCCCCGCTGTGATCACTTCATGCCCGGCCGCTGCGACGCCGTCAACCCGCCTGCAATTCAGTTGGGGCCGGAGCGTGAGGTCAACTGCCTTCTGTATGAAGAAGAGTAAATCAAGGACCAGTTTCCCCCAGGGCGGCGGGGGCTCCGACAGCTGCCCCTGGCTTAATCTCACAGCCCGGATTGCAATGAAAACGCACTAAATACAATGAGCGCACAACTTACGAACGGCTCGCAACACACCACCTCGAAAAACAACAGCGCGACCGCGGATAATGTCCTGTTGGATGTCAGGAATCTGCAGAAGTGGTTTCCAATTTCAGCTGGGTTTTTCCGGCGTACCGTCGGTCATGTTAAGGCGGTTGACGATATCTCCTTCCAGGTTTTGCAAGGTGAGACAGTCGGCCTGGTGGGCGAGAGCGGCTGTGGCAAGACAACTGCCGGCCGCTGCATTCTGCGGGCTTACGACCTGACCGGCGGTCAAATCCTTTTTCAGGATCATGATGGCGAGATGGTCGATCTGGCGCCTCTCACCAACAACGAGATGAAGCCCTTTCGCCAGCAAGTGCGCATGATCTTTCAGGATCCTTTTAACTCCCTCAACCCCCGCATGCCCGTCATCGATATCGTTGGCGACCCCCTCAGAATCAACAAGGTCGTAGCAGGCAAGGAGTTGGAGGACCGCGTGGCATCGTTGCTGGCCAAGGTCGGTCTGCGGCCAGAGTACATGCGCCGCTACCCCCATGCCTTCAGCGGCGGCGAACGCCAGCGCATCGGCATCGCCCGCGCTCTCGCGCTCGACCCCCGTCTGGTCGTGGCCGACGAGGCCGTTTCTGCCCTGGATGTCTCCGTCCGCGCCCAGATTCTGAACCTGATTAAGGATCTGCAGGAAGAGTTCGACCTCACCTATCTCTTCGTTTCGCACGACCTCAGCGTGATCGAATATATCTGCGACCGCGTGGTCGTCATGTATGTCGGCAAAATAGTGGAGGTTGCTGAAACCGAAGAACTATTCGCGCAGCCGTTCCACCCCTATACCGAGGCGTTGCTCTCCGCAGTGCCCAACCCCGACCCACGTAACAGACAACAGAAAGCCCGCATTGTCTTGGAAGGTGATGTCGCCGACCCGGCCAATCCACCCAGCGGCTGTTACTTCCATCCTCGCTGCCGCTACGTTCAGGATCAGTGCAGCCAGGAAACACCCGAGCTGCGCCAGATCGCGCCGGGACATTTCGCCGCCTGCCACTTTGCCGAGGAATTGACCCTGGCCGGCGTCACCGCAAGCGGAGAACTGGGATGAACTCAGTGCAAGAACAGTTCGACGCCAGTTCCTCTTGGCTGATCAGGGGCAAATATGCGCTCTATTTCCTCGTCTGGGTCGCCTTCGTTGGCGCAACCTTTTTTCTGCTGACAAGATTGCGATTAAACCTGATTCTTATGCTGGAAGTCTTTCAAGTCAATCGCTGGGCAAGGTCTGCAGTGCATAACTTCAGCTTTGTCATCTTAGGGCTTATTGGGTTGAGTTTGGTTATCATCGTCGAGAACTATCTCCGCACTGCTGTACCTCGGAACCTCCTTTTGCGGCGCACCGCTATTTCTCTCGGCTCCGCGCTAATTCTCCTGGCGGGATCGTTAGCCCTTCACAGGTTCCAGATATATCTGTTAATGCCATAAAGAATTTGCGGCCTGCAATTCGTCCTTACCCGTTGTATTACTGGAAGTTCCGCCCCAATGAGGCGGCGAAAAGTCATTTGGTTTTTGCATTGCCAGCGGGTATACTTCTGCCAACGCTGGAGTGTTCCCCCTTCCCGGTGGCCCGCGTTGTGGCATAACTCAACCAGTGACTGAAATCTTTCAACTTAGGCATCGAGGATGTATCTTCCTTCAGCCATGCCCACGCAAGGAGACGACTGTATGAAAGGCTTGAAGTTATCAAAAACTGACGTTTCGCGTCGCGAGTTTGTGCAACTGTCAGCATTGGCAGGCGCCGGCACGGTCCTTGTCGCCTGCGGTGCCGGCGGAGCGCCCGCAGCCCCGATGGAAGAGGCGCCGGCCGAATCAGCTGCCGAAGCCGCTCCCGATTCAGGTTCCATGTACAACGAAGCCCCGCGGCTCGCCGAGATGGTCGCCAATGGCGACCTGCCTCCCGTTGACGAGCGTCTGCCCGTGAGCCCGCTGGTGCTTGAGGGGCTCGACGGTGTCGGCAACTACGGCGGCCTCTGGCGCGCCGGCCGCCGCGGCCAGGCCGATCACTTCGCCGTCAACCAGGTCATCATCCGCGGCGCATTGTCGATCAACCAGGAGCTCACGATCAACCCCATGGTTGCCGAATCCTGGTCGGTCAGCGACGATGCCACCGAGTTCACCTTCAATCTGCGCGAAGGCATGAAATGGTCGGACGGGGCGCCATTCACATCGGCCGATATCAGGTTCTGGTTTGACGAAGAGATGCACAACGAGGAGCTGACACCGGTTTTCCCGGCCTGGCTCACCAGCGTCGTCGACGGCGAAAATGTGCCCGCAGAACTGTCTACGCCAGATGACACGACCGCAACCTTCAAGTTTGCCAGCCCCAATGCGCTCTTCCACTACAGCGCCGGCATCCTTCTCTCCTTCCCTGTCCGCTCCGCCGAGTACATGAAGCAGTTCCACCCCGACCATACCGACGACCCGGCCGCGCTCGACCAGATGATCGCCGACGCCGACCTTGAACTGTGGACCGACCTGTATGTCGACAAACGCAGCGGCCGCCACGAGAATCCCGAATCGCCGATGCTCTGGCCTTGGACGGTCAATACTGATTTCACCGAGCCGCTTGTAACCGCCACCCGCAACCCCTATTTCTGGGCAGTGGACACGGACGGCAACCAGCTCCCCTACATCGACGACCTCACCTTCCGCCAGTTCACCGACCCCGACGTCTACGCGCTCTGGTGCATTAACGGCGAGATCGACTGCCAGTCCCGTCACGTGCGCAATACCGACATCACCGTCCTCAAGGAAAACGAAGAAGCCGGTGACTACAAGCTCCAGATCTGGCGCCGCACCGCCGTTTACGGTCTTCACCTCAACATGACCGCCAGGGAACCGCGCCTGCGCGAACTCTTCCAGGCGCGCGACTTCCGCATCGCCTGCTCGATCGGCGTTGACCGCGACGCCATTAACGAGCTCGTCTTCGACGGCACCGCCACCAACATGCAGTACGGCCCGCCCGTCGAATCACCCCTCTACGTCGAAGAACTTAACAACGCCTATCTCGAATACGACCCGGACCAGGCCAACGCCCTCATTGACGGTCTCGGCTACATCGATCGCGACGAAGACGGTTATCGCCTCTGGAAGGACGGCAGCGGAGAACGCATCCGCTGGACCATGTTGGGCGGTCCTACAGTCACCGACAACGACCAGCTGCTCATAGATTTCCTCACTGAAATGGGCTTCGAAATCAACTACCGCGGCGCCGAACGCGCCCTCGCCCAGGAACTCGACCGCAACAACGACATCGAGGCCAGGACCACCTTCATGGACCGCAACCTCATCCCCCTCGCCGACCCCGTCATCTGGATCAATCGCGCCAACACCGAGCGCCCATGGGGCAACGCCTGGCAGATGTGGTCCGTCAACCCCGACAATCCCATCGGCGAACCGCCGCCCGACGGCCACTGGCAGTGGGACCTCTGGCGCATCTGGGACGAGATCCGCGTCACCGCCGACGGCGACAAGCAGAACGAGCTGTTCAAAGAGATCCTCCGCATCTGGGGCAGAGAGTTGCCCACAGTCGGCTACTTCGGCGAACTGCCCCGACCGGTCGTCGTCCGCAACGGCTTCAAGGGCATCCACGCCGGCTACCCCTGGGACTGCTGCCGCGGCGTCTACGAGCACATCATCGACAACGCCACCTGGTACTGGGAAGATCCCGAAAACCATATGTAAGTCACACAGTGCAAAAGGGAGTGGGAAGAATCTCTTTTCCCACTCCCCGATTTAGCCTTCTTTCACAGACAAGGAGACAAGTATGAGGAGTCTTAAGATTCGCAAGAACGATGTGTCGCGACGTGACTTTATGCGCGTCTCGGCGATGGCGACGGCGGGCACAGTCCTCGTCGCCTGCGGCGCAGGTGGAGAACCAGCAGCCGACGCGCCGATGGAAGAGGCACCGGCTGAGTCAACCGATTCCGGCGCGTCCGATATGCCGGCATCGCAGTACAACGAAGCGCCGCGCCTGGCCGAAATGGTCGCCAACGGCGAACTGCCGCCCGTTGACGAGCGTGTGCCCGTCAACCCGCTCGTGCTCGAAGGCCTCGACGGCGTAGGCAACTACGGCGGCCTCTGGCGCGCTGGCTTCCGCGGCCAGGCCGACCACTTCGCCGTTCGTCAGGTGATTATCCGCGGTATCCTGTCGATTAACCAGGAACTCACCGTCAACCCCATGATCGCCGAGTCCTGGTCCGTAAGCGACGATGCAACCGAATATACCTTCAACCTGCGCGAAGGCATGAAGTGGTCCGACGGCTCCCCCTTCACCAGCGCCGATTTCGTCTACTGGTTCGAAGATGAAATGAAGAACGAGACGCTGACCCCTGTATTCCCCGGCTGGCTCACCAGCCCAGTCGAGGGCGAAGACGTCCCGGTCGAACTAACCGCGCCCGACGACACCACTATCACCTTTACTTTCGCAGGCCCCAACGCCCTTTTCCATCTGGAAGGCGGCGTTGTTCTGGACTGCCCGCTGCGTTCGGCCGAGTATATGAAACAGTTCCATCCCGACCACACCGACGACCAGGCCGCCCTCGACCAGATGATCGCCGACGCCGGCCTCGACAACTGGACGGAACTCTATACCGACAAACGCAGCGCACGCCTTTCCAACCCGGAAAGCCCGTTGCTCTGGCCCTGGCTCCAGGTAAGCGAATTCACAGAGGAAATCGTCACCTGCACACGTAACCCCTACTTCTGGGCCGTCGACACCGCTGGCAACCAGCTTCCCTACATCGATGACCTCTCCTACCGCCTCTTCAACGACGCCGACGTCCACGCACTGCGGCTCGTCCACGGCGAAATCGACTCCCAGTCCCCCCCCCTCCCCAACGCCCGCCGCCCCCCCCCGCCGGCGCCCGGCAAAGGGAAAAATCGCCGCCCGCCCCCGCCACATCCGCAACACCGACCTCACCGTCCTCAAAGAAAACGAAGATAGTGGCGATTACCAGATCCAATTCTGGCGGTGGACAGCAGTCTACGGCGTTCACTTCAATATGACCACCAACGACGACCGCCGCCGTGAACTATTCCAGGAGCGCGACTTCCGTATCGCCGTCTCCCTGGGCTTCAACCGCGACGAGGCCAGAGAACTAATCTACGATGGATTTGGGACCAATATGCAGTACGGGCCGCCTGTCGAGTCCCCTGTGCATCACGATAAGCTCAGTAACGCCTACCTGGATTATGACCCCGATGCAGCCAATGCCCTCCTCGACGGCCTTGGCTACGCCGAAAAAGACGACGACGGCTACCGCCTCTGGAAGGATGGCAGCGGCGACCGCATCAATTGGACCATGTTGGGCGGCGCAGAGCTCACTGACCTCACCCAGACCTTTATCGACTACCTGGCTGATCTCGGCCTCGAGGTGAACTACCGCGGTGTCGACCGCTCGCTCAGCATCGAGCTCCATCAGTCCAACGATGTCGAATGCACCACCTCCTTCATGGACCGCAACCTCGTGCCCCTGGCCGACCCGCAGATCTGGGTCAAGCACCGCAACATCAACGACCGTCCTTGGTGCAACGCCTGGACCGCCTGGAAGCTCGATCCCACCAATCCCATCGCCCAAGAGCCGCCCGCCGGCCACTGGATTTGGACCATCTGGGAACTGTGGGATCAGATCCGCGCCACGCCCGGCGAGGATGCGCAAGCCGAGCTCTTCAAGCAGATTCTCGAAATCTGGTCCGAAGAGCTGCCCTCCGTCGGCTTCTTCGGTGAGCTGCCCCGCCTGGTCATGGTCAAGAACGGCTTCAAAGGCATCCATGCCGGCAACCCGTGGGACTGCTGCCGCGGCGTCTACGAGCACATCATCGACAATGCCACCTGGTACTGGGAAGATCCCGAAAATCATATGTAGAGTAAAGTGAATCTTGGCTAGTGGATAGTTGGCCTCCAGGGCCGCTATCCACTAGCCACTGTCCACTAACCATTGGGGTTCCTCATGTTCTCATACATCCTCGGCCGGTTTGCCGTGATGATTCCGACCCTCTTCGTGATCTCGATAGTCACCTTTATCATCATCCAGCTCCCCCCCGGCGACTACCTGACCACCTATGCCGCGCAACTGCGCGAACAGGGCGATGAGGTCGACGAAGTGCTGATGGCCAGGTTGGAGCGGCGTTACGGCCTCGGCCAGCCCCAACACATCCAGTACCTTAAATGGATTTCGGGCATCCTCCTGCGCGGCGACTGGGGCGAGTCGATGTTGTTCCAGAAACCGGTGGAGGATCTGATCTGGAACCGGCTCGGCCTTACTTTCGTCCTCTCGTTTACAACCCTGCTCTTCGGCTGGCTGGTCTCGATTCCATTAGGAGTCTATTCGGCAACCCACCAGTACTCGGTGATCGACTATATCGTCACCGCGCTTAACTTCATTGGCAAAGGTCTGCCCGAGTTCATGCTCGCCCTTGTGATCATGTGGCTGGTGACGAGCTATTCGGACATGAGCGTCGGCGGACTGTTCAGCCCTGAATTTATGGACGCGCCCTGGACGTTCGCCCGGCTTTGGGACCTATTGGCCCATGTCTGGATCCCGATCGTGATCCTGGCGGTGGGCAGTACCGCCAACGGCATCCGCATCACCCGCGCCAATCTGCTCGACGAACTGAACAAACCCTATGTCGAGACAGCGCGCGCCAAAGGTGTCAAAGAGACTAAGCTGATCTGGAAATACCCGACGCGCGTTGCCCTCAACCCCTTCTTCAGTACAGTTGGCTGGTCACTGGCAGATTTGATTTCGGGCACAACCATCGTGGCCATCGTGCTGAGTTTGCAGACGACCGGCCCGATGCTTTTCACGGCGCTGATCAACCAGGACATGTTTTTGGCCGGCAGCTTCATCATGATGCTTAGCGTGCTGACAGTCATCGGCACCCTGCTTTCCGACCTGCTGCTGGCATGGGTTGATCCCCGCATCCGCTTGGAAGAGACAGGATAGTGACTCCATTTACTGCCGCCTTGCTGCTGGAGCGTAAGTGTCGATTACAAGAACCCTTCGCAATCTGAGTGCTAAGACATGGACCGGAACAGACGATGACGACTGGGGAACAACGACCAACTACTTTTGAAGACGAACCGGAAGAAGAGCGTTACCTGGAGACTCGGACAGACGAGGCCAATATCGCTGTCGCCTCCTTCTGGCAGTTGATCTGGTGGCGCTATCGCCGCCATCGCGTCGCCGTGTTCAGCACGTTCGTCGTAATTGTTTTCTATCTGATAGCGGCTTTCAGTGAATTCGTGGCGCCCTACGACCCCGAAGCCAAGTTCGTCAAGTATAAACTGCACCCGCCGACGTCGATTCACATCGTCGATGCCGAGGGCAACTGGCATATGCCTTTCATCTATCAGACCGTGCGCGAGCGGGATCCGGAGACGTTCCGCAATAACTACCATGAGGACACGACCATCCGCCACCCCATTCGCCTCTTCCCTAAGGGCGAGGAGTACAAGCTGTGGGGTGAAGTTGCCGTGACCACGAAGCTGTTCGGCCTCGACGTGCCCCACGAAGAACAGGGCTTCTTCGTCTTGGGCACGGATCGATTGGGAAGGGACATGTTTTCCCGCGTCTCCTACGGCGCGCGCCTCTCGCTTTCCATCGGCCTCATCGGTGTAATCATCAGTCTTGTCCTCGGTATCCTGCTGGGAGGGCTGTCCGGCTACTACGGTGGCACGATCGACAATATCATCCAGCGCGTTATCGAGTTTCTCCGTTCGATCCCCTCGATTCCGTTATGGATGGGGCTGAGCGCCGCGCTGCCGCCCGGGTGGCCAATTCTCTATGTCTACTTCAGCATTACCGTTATTCTCTCCTTTATCGGCTGGACCGGTATGGCCCGCGTCGTGCGCGGCAAGTTCCTGCAGTTGCGTGAGGAAGAGTTCGTCATGGCCGCACGATTTTCCGGCAGCGGCGAACTGCGCATCATCCTGCGTCATATGCTGCCCTCTTTTCTCAGCCACATCATCGCCACCATGACCCTGGCGATCCCGACCATGATTCTCAGCGAAACCGCACTCAGCTTTCTCGGTCTGGGGCTGCGGCCGCCCGCCATCAGCTGGGGCGTCCTCTTGCAGGAGGCGCAGAACATCAGCGCCGTCGCCATCGCTCCCTGGACGATGGTGGCGCCCGCCATCATGGTGGTGATTTCGGTGACTGCATTCAACTTTATGGGCGACGGCATGCGCGACGCCGCCGACCCCTACGCCACCCTGTAACTGGAGTTTCTGGCTCTTAGCTTTACCAAGCCGTCCGCCGCTGTTACTGAAAACTATAAACTGACTACTGAAAACTAACAGAAGGACCCGCGACCATGATCATCAACGGCAGCGCCATTCCCGAAGTCAACTTACGTAAAGGCTACGAGATTCGCGATGCCCAGGACCGGATCGACCATTTCGCCGAGCGCATCACCACCCCTGCCAATCCCTTCGAACCGGAAAAACATGGCGAGCAGCGCTTCTGGTACATCCTGGAAGGTGAGGCCACCGTCACCATCGATGGCCACTGCTCGACAGTCGGACCGACCGACCTGATCCTGCTCGCCCCTTGGACCAACCACAGCCTGCGCGCCGACAAATGGGTGCGCTGGATCTGCTTCGGATAACCTCTCGCGCCCAGTGCGCACCGAACCTGCACCGACAAAGGAAACGCAAACGATGCCACGCAAATTGAAGTTGGCCTTGATCGGTCTGGGCCGCCGCGGCCGCAGTTCTCACCTGCCAATCTATCCAAAATTGAAGGACGTCTTTGAATTCGTCGCCGTCTGCGACAAGGAGGAGGAGGTCCTGCGCGAAGTCGCCGAGGAGTACGGCGTCAACGCCTACACCAGCGTACGCGATCTTGTCGAGGGCGAAGAGCTGGATGTCGTCGACGTGGTCGTCCCCGGCGACGCCCACCACCCCATCTGCTGCTTTCTGGCCGACGCCGGCATCAACATCATCGTCGAGACGCCGGTCTCCGTCACCCGCCCCATGACCGACATGATGATCGAAGCCGCCGCGCGCAACAACGTCAAGCTGGAGGTTGCCGAAAACTACCACCGCGTGCCCATGGCCCGCTTCCAGGCCAAAGTGATCGATTCCGGCGTCATCGGCGAGGTCGGCCGTATCTACCGCATCTTCCACGAGGGCGGCTATCACGGCATGAGCATGCTGCGCCTTCTCGCCGGCAGCCCCCCCAAGTCGATCCTCGGCGTCACCCACGTGACCGACGTCGTACCCATCATCGACCGCATGAAGCGCCATCACTCCCAGGAAAACTGCTCAACCAGCTTCCTCGAGTTCGAGAACGGCGCCGCCGCCACCATGATCTACTCCAATGTCATCCACGCCCGCTCGCTCGGCCGCAAAAATATCGGCATCGCCCAGATAGACGGCACACGCGGCGCAATCGTCGAAAACACCGTCTACTTCACCGACCCCGAAACCTATCAGGACGGTGCCATCGCCGCCGCCTACGAGCCGCAACGCGCATTCATCGAAGTCGAAGGCCGCCAGGTCCTTGAAAGTATCAGCCTGGAGCTGCCCGGTCAGGAGATCGTCTGGGAGAACCCCTACGCCCATCTCGGCGTCGGCGAAAACAACGGGCGCGGTGTCGACATGGCAGACCAGCTAATGAGCATCGCCAATGCCGTGCTCCACGACATCGAGCCGACTTACGGCGTCCAGGAGGCCCGTCTGGATCAGGAAATGTCGCTGGCCGCTTCCGAATCTGCGCTCATGGATAAACAGCCGCTCGCATTCCCGCTGCGCACACCCTCAGAAGCCGAGGAGCGCATCCAGGAGCGCTTCAAAGAAACCTACGGCTACGACTACACCGACACCGAACCTCTGCTCGATGTCTTCTATCCCCGCCGCTAAGTACTCTACCCTGTGCAGAGGCGCCGCCGAGCAGCCGCCGTGAGCAACCGTCTTCGCCGAAAGGATGCAATTTATGCAGTTCTTGGATATTGAAAAAAAGGGTATTTCCCGCTATCTTCTCGACGCCGACGTTGAGGGCGAGCCGCTGCGAGTCCATATCTCGGAAGTCGATGCCGGCGGACGGTCCCATCCCCCCCACCGTCACGGAGGCTTCGAGGCCTTCTATATGATTGAAGGTGAAGGGACGCTGGAGATCGATGGCGAGCGCCATCCACTGCGCGCCAACGAAGCGATCGTGTTCGACCCGCACAAGCTGCATGGCCTGATCAACACCAGCCAGGCGCCCATGCGCTACATGGTCATTATCCGCCCCGAAGAGGATGAAGCCTGAAACCTGTTTTCACTGCAAAGACCAGCAATTGTAGTAGCCAGACAGCGGGGGGATACAGTGCGCCAACTGAATCTGCGCGTCCCGGAAACGATTATTCAAGGGCTGGATGAAATTGCCAGCAAGGAACAAATAGATCGGACTGCGCTTGCGAGGAAAATGTTGACCGAGGCGATCCAGCAGTGGAAGGTGGAAGACGCAATTTCTGCATGCCGTCGTGGTGAAATCACTAAAGCGCGCGCCGCAGAACTGACCGGAATGTCGATTAACGAAATCATGGATGAGGTGCGCCGGCGAGGCGCCGCGCCAGGTTACACGCTTGACGAACTGCGCCAAGACTTGAAATCACTGTTCGTATCGTAACGCAAGATAGCCGAACAGTCCGGTAGGGTGAAAGAACCGTTTCTTCAAATTAGGTAAGTGCAGTTTGGAAGACGCAAAGAGCTTCTTTGCGTCTTTTTCGTTCTACGAAAAGTCGAGCTGCATAAGCAGATCCATAAACTGGATGCTCATCTTCTCCGAGCCCAATTCCGTGCTGGAGTAGGGATTGTCGAAGTGGAGAAAGCCGCCGATCTCTTGCTCCTGCTCATTGACCAGCAGGGGTCCCTGCCAGCCGAAATCGATGCTATCGCCCCGCAGACTGGTCAGGTGTACGCTGTCCTCCTCAAAGATGATGTCTAACGCAGTCACCTTCTTCACGAATTCGGCAAAGCTGCCGTCCACTTCCTCTCGCCCCATCTGCACCATCCAGACATTGTTCTGCCCGTAAGAGCGCAGCTCCCGAAACGCACTCTTCCCGCTTTCGGTCAGCGTAAACCCCGCTGAAGCCGTTATCGCCAGATAGCCGTCTCCGACGCGGGCACAGGCCCAGCCATCCCGGATCACGTGTTCGTCAAATGCGTAAACCGGGAAATAGGCATGGGTAAAGCCCAGCCAGTCATCTGCCGGCAGCCGGTGAACCGCCACCAGAAGGTCCTTCCATTGGGCCGCCCGCGGCAGCACAACGTTCCCATGCCAGAAATTGGGACGGTGAGAGCCGTCCTCGCTCAGACACGGTGGGTGGGTGACAAATACGACAGCCTCCGGCGCAAGGGTAGCCTGCCAGATATGCTGCTGATAGCCGAACCTGCCCGGCCGGTAATCCTGCGCCGACGACAGCATATAGTCCGGCGTCTTGTATGTCACCTTGTCTACCGCCCACTCGCCCTCTTCCCGATCACACCACGCTTCCAGCTGCCCCGCATGCCGCTCCCGGCTCCAGATCTCGTCCGCCGGGTCAATCGCGATCGCCTCTATAACCGGCGGCAGCTGATAGTTCACCGCGCAGGCCAGGCTGACCGTCCCCCGGATACTCCCGTTGAAAATCCCTTTCCCCCACAGCAGGCGGGTGATGCCAGAAGTAGGCTCCCGAAAGGCATCCTTGATATATGGCGCATACGTGCGTCCGTGACTGGAGCCAAAAACACCCTTAAAGGAGTTGACCGCCAGCCCGAAGAACATCTTATCCAACACAACCGCAGCCAGTTCGCGCACATCGTCATTCTCGGCCAGATCGACCAGATGGCTGAGCGCCAGCACATCCTCCTCAAAATAAGTGTTGGAATCCCACTCCCGAAATCCGCCCGCAGCCCGCTTTCGCAGCCATGAAAGGGCCCGCTCCTCACCCTTCGCACGGTGTTCACTGCCGGTCAGGCCCGCGTTCGCAAACAGCTCGTCCGGCAACAACTGCCCGGCCAGGATTTCACACGTATGGAAAAGAATCTGATGGTTCTCCGACCAGAAACACATCGCATCCGCGCCCGGCTGGTCCATCCAATATCGGAAATTCTGGAAACAGCTTTGCAGCGGCGCGACCAGCGACTGCGGGAATCCTTCCTCTTCAATATAGCGTCCAGCCATCCCAAGCAGGCCAACCAGATCAAAGTCGCTGCAATCGGCCCGCTCGTTTATCGATGCGATACTGTCGAGAATGACCTGCTCGTTGAGATTGTCCCACATCCCCAACTCCATCGCCGCAATCTCGGAAAAGATGCTGTCCTCGGCCCCGCGCCGCGCCGCGCCGAGCAGGGCTTCACGCCGGCGTCCCTGGTAAGTGCCGTACCGCTCAGTCGAATACTCAGTGTTGCCGACGATGTGAATGTCCAGCATGCGTTCCACGCGCAGGTCGTTTGAATAATAGTGCTCGGGATTAGGGAACAGCATTATCTGGTAGTCATCTTGTGGAAACTGGAACGCCGTTCCCAGGACCACCTCATCGCGTGATTCACCCTTTGTATGGTGCTCGCTGTAGATGCGCCCTCCCTTGCGCTGCAGCCGCAGGGCAAAATCGTCGGTCACCGGTTCGTCCCCCGGCCAGCGTACTGTCACCTTCGCATGGCGGCTATACAAATCCCGATCCAGGTAGGCTTGTTCGAAGAGTGATTCCAGCGTCTTTCTACGGCTCTCCGGCCGCACCGAAGTAGGCAAAAACACTTTGCAGTCATCGAACGCGTTGTCACCTCGTCGTTCGTGCGCGCTGCCCGTGCCCTGGTCGTCCGCCACCTGCAGGGCCATGACATACGGACATTCTCGCAACGCCACCGCCTCGAAGCAGATGCCAATCTCATTGCGCCCCTCCTTCAGCCTCGCCGCAAAAGAGACCGTGGCGGGCAGTTGGTGCTGAAAATGCTCCGCCCGATGGCAGTGTTCTCCGTTGACCCAAATGTCCGCCGGGCCATTTGTCGTTAGCGCAAAGGTCACATCGCGCGCGCCGCCAACTTCCAGCACGCAATAAGCCCATGACTGCAGATAGTGGGGCGTATGGTGGAAAGTAGACAGATCTACGAAGTGGTCGTCCAGGCACCGAACTACGCGCCACTTCGTCCCGTCATGGTCCGGAACGAAACTGTGACGCTCCAAAGCGCTCGCGAAGATCTCCCCTGCCCCGGGAACTGCCGGATGCTGCGCCTTCCCGACTTCCCCCGCCGCAGTCCTGAAATCAGCTGCGATCCGTTCTTTGAAATCCGGGCCAGTATAGCCTCCTATGTCCGTAAGAGGCGTCGCCAGCGGCCCTGCCACCAGCCAGTCATGTACAAAGCCGGCCTGCAGAGTGGACTCCTGCCAGACCGGCGTCAAAGCCATTTGACCCTCGGCCCCCGACTCGTTCGATTCTTCGGTCGGCTGAGCGTCTAACTGTGTGCTCATATCTCTATAGCTCCATGTGTCATCTCTTCTTGGCAAAATCTGGCGCACCGCAAACAGGCCGCGACGCGCGATCCCGGATCAAAATTCCAGCGCAGGAACGGTTTCGGCCCGCTATTCGTACAACACACAGCGGACTTTGTGACCGCCTTCAAGTTCAAGGAGAGGTGGGTTGCGGCTGTCGCAAACACCGGCAATCGCTTTGCGGCAGCGCGGGTGGAATGGGCATCCGGCCGGGATCGAGTAAGGATCCGGCACTGAGCCCCGGATCGCAGTCAGCTGGCTGGTAATACCCTGAGCCGATTTGCGGCCCAACAGAGGGATGGAGCGCAGCAGCGCCTGCGTATACGGGTGCTTCGGATCGTAGAAAATCGTGTCGACATCAGCCATCTCCACCACTTCACCGAGATACATGACCACAACATAGTCGACCATCTGCGCAATCACACCCAAGTCATGCGTGATGAAGATAATCGCCATCCCCAGCTCATCCTGCAAATCCCGCATCAGCGTCAAAATCTGGGCCTGCGTAGTCACGTCAAGCGCCGTTGTCGGCTCATCAGCAATCAACAAGCTGGGCTGACAGGAAAGCGCCATTGCAATCATGGCGCGCTGGCGCATACCGCCGCTGAGTTGATGGGGATAACGGTCGATCGTGCGTTCGGGCTGCGGCATTCCTACCTTGTTGAGAACGTCAATCGCCTGCGCGCGCGCCTCGTCCTTGTCAACATCCTGATGCAGAAGGATGGCCTCGATGATCTGATTGCCAATCGTGTGGACCGGGCTCAGCGAGGTCATCGGCTCCTGAAAAACCATCGAAATCTCGCCGCCGCGGATAGAACGGGCTTGCGTACCCATGGCGTCAATTTTCGTCATATCAACGACCTGATCTGTTACGCTGCCGTTCTCCTCGTTCTGCAGGTGGAAGAGGACTTCGCCCTCTACAACCCGACCCGGCGAGGGCACAATAGCCATGATCGAACGGGCCGTGATCGATTTGCCGCAACCGCTTTCACCGACCAAGCCGACAGTCTGACCACGGCGCACGGTAAAATCAACGCCCTCCAGGGCCCGCACGATCCCTTGAGCCAGGAAGAAATGCGTTTTCAATCCCTGTACTTCCAGTAGCATCTCCCGGGAGTCGGCCGATCCGTCAATGTCGGCAACCCTGTCGATCTGCGTAGAAGAAATTGTCATGAGAGAAATCCGTCCTGTTCTCTAAAGAGCAGTTGTTACAATCGTTCCTTCTCTGTGAAAGCATGCCTCCGCGCCTCGGCATTCTGCTCCCACAAACGAATGTTGCTCATTAAACTACTTAGCATATGGATCGGCGGCGTCGCGAATGCCGTCGCCAAGGAAATTGAAAGCCAGCACAGCCAACACCACCGCCAGACCAGGGGTTAGCACCCATGGTGCCAGGGCGACCGAACGCAAATTCTGGGCCTCCTGCAACAGTACCCCCCAACTGATAGCCGGTGCTCGCAGCCCCAGTCCGATAAAACTCAAACCCGTCTCCGACAGAATAATGCCCGGAATCGCCAATGTCAAGGAAGCAATAATATGACTGAGGAACGAGGGAACCATGTGACGCAGAATGATGCGCATCTCACCCGACCCGCAAAATCGGGCCGCCATCACAAAATCCTCTTCTCTCATACTCAAGAATCGACCGCGCACGACCCGGGCCAGACCGGTCCACCCCACAAACGAAAGCAAAATCGTTACGCCAAAGTAGAGACGCAATACCGGCCAGTCGGCCGGCAGAGCGGCAGCCAGCGCCATAATCAGAGGGATTTCCGGTATCGAACGAATGAACTCGATCAGGCGTTGAATAGCGTTGTCGATGGCCCCCCCATAGAACCCGGAGATGCCGCCGAGCAAAATGCCAATTACCAGGCTTATCACCACACTCACCAAACCAATGGTCAGCGAAATACGCGCACCGTAACACAGACGCGAAAAGAGATCGCGACCCAGCCGGTCAGCCCCCATCAGAAAGACACCTTGCTCCTCATGGGGAACGTCCAACCCGTAAAGATGCCAGGAGGTGGTGAACTGATCCCACATCTCGTACTCAGTTCCACGCACAAAAAAACGGATCGGATAGACAATCGTCTTGTCCTCTGTGTAAATATTGCGCAGCGTCTCCGGATCCCGTTCCCGCACAATCTTATGAACAAACGGCCTCCGCAGATTACCTTCTGCATCAATGATACGAATCGTCACAGGCGGCACATATTTGTACTGCACAAAGGACTGCTCCGGGTCGTAAGGCGCAACGAATTCGGCAAAGGCCGCTATCCCATACAGGATGACAACCAGAACGCCGGAGAGTAATGCCATCCGGTGTTTGCGAAACCGCCACCACATCAACTGATAGTATGACGCTACATATATGTCTTCATCTTCGATTATATCGGGATCGACATTCGCGTCGTCCAGTTGGAGTTCTTCTTCGTCAGACCTTTCGATCCAGGAACGTTGCATGACTTCCATTTGCGGTTCTCCGGGCATCCGTTACTCCAGTTGCGCTGAGGTAGTGAACGGTACCGTTAAAGTGTTATGTGGTCCAGCCTGGGTTCCGTGTCCAGGATTTCTTCAGCCGGTGACCAACGATGATCAACCTCTCGTAGGTCGCCGCAACCATCTCGTTCACATACCGGCCGCGTCGGGTATGTGGTCAATTCTGGACATTCCGACTTACATGAGTATGAGCTTCTGTGAAATACTTCGCCCCTGGTGGATGCGATTGATAATGTCGGCCAGCATCGGCGCAATCGACAATACCTCCACCTTTTCAGACCTTTTATCCGGCGGGACGGGAAGAGTGTTGGAAACTACCAACTTGGCAATGCGCTCATCAGCCTGAAGATGTTCCAATGCCGAAGGCAACAATACCGGGTGTGTAACCGCAAACGCGGCAGTCCCCTCCGCACCAGCGTCGTATAGAGCGTCAATCTGTTTGAGAACGCTGCCGCCAGCCATAATGTCATCAATAATGATCGGCCGTATCCCCGCGATTTCACCTACAACGTGCGTGGTTTCAGTGACGCTGACACTCGTGCGCCGTTTGTGCATGACAACCAATGGCAGATTGAGCAGCTGCGCATAGCGCCCCGCCAAGCTGGCCCGCCCTACGTCCGGACTGACAATGGCCGCGTTCTTCCATTCATCCTGGCGAAAATAGTCCGCCAGAATCGGCAAGGCAGAAAGCGGATCAACAGGAATATTGAAAAACCCCTGGATCGCCCTCGCATGAATGTCTACAAAAATTACCCGATGCGCACCCATCATCTCCAGCATATTGGCTATAACCCTGGCGCTGACCGCCTCGCGGCCATGGGACATGCGCTCTTGCCGGGCATAGGGAAAGTAGGGCACGACTACACTTACGCTATGGGCGCTGGCTCGCCTGAATGCGTCCAGATACAGCATCAATTCCATTACGTGATCATTCACCGGCTGGCAACAGGACTGAACCAGAAAAATGTCCTGGTCCCGCACGACCTCGTCGATCATCACGTGTATCTCGCTGTCCGGCAGACGGCGAGTGCTTGCCTGACCGAGCTCCACCCCAAGAGTTTGGGCAATCTCCAGGGCCAACTCCTTGTGAGAAGAACCGCTGAAAATGCGTAACGGGTGATAAGACACTACCACTCTCTCCTGTCTTGGGGTGCCGAGAAGTCGCTTGAAGGAGCCTCTGCCGACCGCCCGTATGATAGCCCCATACCGGCGATATGGCAAGAGAGAGACCCTCCGCTATCCAAACTGGCACTGTTGTGATATATGTGATTGTGTGGACGTTATCGTAGTGGAAAAACGACAGGGCAGGTTGAACGAACCCGTTTTCTGGAAGGAATTACAATGAATCGAAGGCTGCTAGTTGCGACCCACAATCAGGGCAAACTCCTCGAGTACCGCAATCTCCTGGCGGACCTTCCGCTGGCACTCACCTATCTGGAGGAAATCGGCGTCCGCGAGGAGGTCGCCGAGACGGAGAACTCCTTCGCCGCCAATGCAGCCCTCAAAGCGCAGCATTACGCCAACCTGACCGGTCTGTGGACATGGGCCGACGACAGCGGCCTCGAAGTGGACGCGCTGCAGGGAGCGCCCGGTGTTCATTCCGCCCGCTATGCCGGCCCCGCAGCAACCGATCAGGATAGATATCAAAAGCTGCTACGGGAATTGCAGTCGCATCCCCGCCCATGGACGGCCCGCTTCCAATGTGTCGTTGCCATCGCACGGCCGGCCGCCGACGCCCAAACCCGCACAGGAACTTTGGAAGGCACTATCACCGCCGCGCCGCGGGGGTCAAACGGTTTTGGCTACGATCCCGTCTTCTTCGTGCCCGACAAAGGTCGAACGCTGGCAGAGCTGCCAACCTCGATCAAGAACAGAATCAGCCATCGCGGGCGCGCATCAGGAAATGCGAAAGTGTTGCTGACCAACATGCTGAACGCATAAAAACTTGCTCTCTGTTCAGCTCCTGAAAGGACGATCCGTCGCCCTTACCCTTGTAGAATTGTGATCCCGAACAATGAGAAAATTACACATTCACTGTGTAATTTTTATCTGGTCAGCAACGCCGACGCTATGCTAAAGTCTCGCCGCCGGACACGCTGCCATATTCAGATGATACAATTTCAGTAACTACTCAGCCGCAACTGATACCTTCCCCTGAACGAGGCGAGCAAAGGTGTTCTTTCTCCCCTCATTGTTGTATTTTGGGCGGTCGGCCGCAAGCGGCCTCCCTTGTGCAGGGGCTGCGCCCCCGCAACGCCCCCCTACAAAAACATGCCTCACCGACGGTGTGCCTTCTTCGCAACGTGTCGGCTGGCGAGCATGGC
>MPML01000002.1 GCA_002238445.1 Caldilineaceae bacterium bin5 | reverse complement strand
ATGAGCATGAGTGAAGTGATGACGATTCTGATTCATTTTCACCAGTCGCATTATCGCGATTTCAAAGCCTACTATAGGCAACAGGTATGTACGCATATGCGCAGTGAATTTCCAGCGCTGGTCAGTTACACGCGCTTTGTGGAGTTAATTCCATCAACCCTGCCCGCCATGTCTCTCTATCTGCGAGTGCGCTTTGGCCAGAGGACAGGGGTGGCATTCATTGATTCAACCACGCTGTCTGTCTGCCACAATAAGCGCATCGGCCGCCATCGGGTCTTTGCCGATGTGGCCAGGCGCGGCAAGAGCAGCATGGGATGGTTCTATGGCTTCAAACTCCATCTGATTGTCAATGACCAGGGTGAATTGCTGGCAGTTCAGCTCACGCCCGGCAACATCGATGACCGCAAACCGGTCCCACAAATGACCAAAAAATTGTGGGGAAAGCTGGTCGGCGACCGCGGCTATCTCTCCCAAACGCTCTTTGAACAACTCTTCGCACGGGGACTGCAATTGATCACGCCCCTGCGCAAAAACATGCAGAATCAACTCGTCGTTCTCGAAGACAAGCTCCTAACGCGTAAGCGCTTCGTCATTGAGACCATCGTTGACCAACTCAAAAACATCTCGCAGATTGAACACACCCGTCATCGGAGCACAACCAACTTTATCGTCAATCTCATCGCCGGTCTGGTTGCCTACACTTGGCAAGCCAAGAAGCCTTCTCTCCATCTCTCTAACAAAGATATGGCTCTCTTACCGGGCCTTCTCTAACTCCGAATTCAGGTTACGTAAGTAAGCCGGCAGCTGAGGAACTCTGGCAATACAATCGCATCCGTCTGCTCACCAAGGCGCGCAAAAGCCAAGAAAACAGATACCGGCACGTGTCGTTCGCCTCTACGACTCGGTCCGCCAAATCATCGAACCAGTCACCAGTCAACTCAACGCACAGTTCTCGAATGAAACCAACCACGCTCACACTCTCAGAGGCCTCTGTGCACGTTTATACACGAATTTGACCGCTCATACCCTCTGCATTTATATCAACCGCCTCTTGGGCGTACGTGACTGTCTGCAAATCAAACAATTGGCCTTTCCCAACTAACATAGGGCCCAATTAAAGAAAACGTAACTAAACCGAGTTCGTAGTTACGTCGGAGTCGGCAAGGAATCCGAATCCTTGTTAGAGGGATGGAGAGAGAGCTTCTCTGTTTGCCTATTGAAAGCAAGCAGGCTCGCGATGAGATTGAAAATAGACCTTA
Organism: Caldilineaceae bacterium bin5; assembly: GCA_002238445.1. GTDB lineage: Bacteria > Chloroflexota > Anaerolineae > Caldilineales > Caldilineaceae > Bin5. The sequence continues at coordinate 306,519 of MPML01000002.1, read as the reverse complement.
CCGCGTCTTGGTGATGGGTCATTTGTGGCTGTGCCTTACTTTCGTGTTGGTCGAAAATGGTCTCCATGGCGGAGCGCTCCGTCTGCGCCGGACAGGTAGCTAATTCCTGGCTATTTCGAAACTGGTAGAATGTTGAAATGATAATGGCATAACATGCGAATAATTGACACGCAAATGTCACAAATATGGCTGGCTTTTTCTGTGTTGACAGCGTAAAGTGTGTCTACGTAACTGAGTTCAGAGTTCGATTAGGGACGGCAAGAGGACCATGTCGTTGGGGAGAGTCGGAGGAAACGCTTCCTAAATTTCCCAGTGCAGGCAATCAGACTGGCATTGGAATTGACGGCAGCACTGATCTTGCGCTTGAAAAGACGCTTACTCAATCCGAATTCAGGTTACTTATATTCCCAAATCCATGTTACAGTTAACACACATTCGTTCCCAACCGACAATGCCTGCTCTATCCTTTGACCCAATGGCTACATCTTACCGGTCACTCCATCTTCAGCGCAGCGAAGTCAGCGTTTTCAATGGTGGGAAGTAGAGGATTAGAATACAGAAAGGTGAGTAGCGATGAAACGAGTCCTGCTCTTGTGCGTTCTGATTATTCTGCTGTCGGGTTGCGCCATGGATCCAGGATCCCTAGCGCTCATCCCTGCAACTGAGCCAGTCGAAATTCCGCCTCGTTTTGCCCAACACCTCAACTCGTTACAATATCTTGATGGCGTGCCTGCTCTTTTTCTCAACGCGCAAGGCGAACCTGTCACTGCCCTGGGCACAGAGCAGATGAAAAACGATCAATGGCTTCAACTGTGGGCAATGACTGCCATGGAACACGACGGGTCACTGGGTTTAGCGAAGACTCTCGAAAAAGGGGAAATCCCGGATGTGACTTTGGATGACCACAAAATCGCCGTGATATACATGAACGCCTTTGCCACCGCTGAACGCCTGTGTATCGAGAACAGAACGGAAGTAACAGAATTTGTCGAGGCGTATGCTGCCGAAGCAAAGGGCCTGGAAAACGTCCAGTTTCCATACCTGACTGTCATACACGACTTGGCTGCCCGCTTAACGCTGAATTACGAGTCGTCAGCAGGTGAAACCAACTGCAAAGGCTACTTGGCATCCCTATCCGGATTTCCAGGTGCACGCTCTTTCTGCTTCGGGAGTTCACCCCTCTTTGAAGCAAATCAGGTTAGAGGTCAGAAAGCCCAAATGGAGCGCATTCAGCAGGCCAGGGAAAAGTTAGCTGCCTCTCCCCAGTCACTTTTGACCTCTTTCGCCAATCTGAGTTGCGCCACAGGTACGCACGAATGATCATGAAATGATGGAAGGCAGCACCCCTTGACTTCCCCGGAGATTCGCGCACTGCGCTGGTTCTCTGGCGACCACATTGTATTCCGCCAACTCTGGACAAACGAAGTCTGGGCCGCGATCCCGGCTACCATCATCGAAGACAGCAGCGCCCTCGTATCCCTCTACATCGCGCCCGGCGCCATCTTCGCCGGCCCAGACTGCTCCCGCCAAGAGCATCTTCACGTCGCCGCAACAGGTACCTGGACTCGGAAACTCTACGAATGGACCGGACAACACCACGTCTGGTCCTCCGTGCCCGGTGAAGCCGCCTCCATCTGGACAATCTGGTCCGCCCCTGACTGGACCCACGTCGGCTGGAAGATCAATCCCGAACAGCCCCTCAAACGTACCACCATCGGCTTCGACACAACCGACCATGTCCTCGACGCGGTCATCAGTGCCGACCTCACCTCATGGCATCTGAAAGACGAAGACGAGCTCGGCGTCGCCATCGAACTCGGCCTGCTTACAGTAGCTGAAGGTGAACGGATCCGCCGTGTAACACAGCGCATCGCCGGCGAGTGTGTAACGTCCCGCCGCCGGCAGCTTCAAGCATGGGCCGCTTGGCGCCCACCTGCCCAGTGGAAACTCCCCGTCCTCCCGCGTAACTGGGAAGACCCGTGACCACACAGCACCCGCGAAGAGACAAGATATTTCGGATTCGGAAGAGAACACTCCATACTTACGGTTCGCTCTACCTATAGAGCGAACCGAATCCGAATCTTTGGAGCTGGGTACTGGAGGAAGTACCGAGCGCTATATTTGGAACAGGAGGCGGCATGAGCCAGAAACATGACCTGCCGAAGCAGAATTGGGAAACTGTCGAATACACTGACAGTCCCGATCTGCCGGATGTTGAAGACCTGCGAATCGTAGACAAGGAGTTCTTGCCGCGCCCAGAAGAGCTTGTCTTTAAAGACACCGAAACAGAAAATATCACGGTATCTCTTGACAAGGAGACAGCTACTTTCTTCAAAAGCAAAGCAAAGGAGTTAGGAGCCTCCCATCAGACTCTAGTTCGAAGTATCCTCAAAGAGTATGTAGCCCGACAGAGCAGATAGGCTACTTGCGTTGCAGAATGGCGGAGAGCAGTATGTGACGCCACCGAACGTCCTCTTCCTCACACAAAACTGGGAAGCCCCATGACGCCACAACACCGCTATCCCCAACTACCCCTCCGCCACCACCGGGTTGCGTAGCACCCCAACCCCTGAAATCTCAATCTCCACCACATCCCCCGGCTGGACCGGACCCACGCCCGACGGCGTACCCGTCATAATCACATCACCCGGCAGCAGCGTAATCGCCTCGCTGATATAAGCGATCAACTCCGCCACCGGAAAAATCAAGTCGTCCGTGTTCGTGTGCTGCTTGACCTCTCCGTTCAGCCGCGTCGTCAACTCCAGGTTGGTCGAATCCAATCCCGTCGCAATGTAGGGCCCCAACGGCTTGAACGTATCGAAACCCTTTCCGATCAGCATGCAGCCGTTTGCCATCTCATTGGCCTGGATCACCCGTTCGCTGACATCATTGCCGCATGTGTACCCCAATACATAGTCCAACGCATCCTCTTTCGAAACCCGGCGTGCCTCCTTGCCCATGATTACCGTCAGTTCGCCTTCATAATGAACGTTCTGTCCCTGACTCGGGTAAATGATCGCGTCCTCCGGATCCAGAATGGCCGTCGAAGGCAACATGAATAGCATCGGCTGGTCCGGTGGCGTCTGTCCGCCCTCCTCCGCATGGGCAAGGTAATTCAGCCCCACCCCAATCAACCGCGGCTTCCCCACCGGCGCCAGCACCCGAACGTTGTCCAGATGCGTCGTCTCTCCGCTCTCCTCCATACTGTCGAAAGGACAGGAAGTCAACTGGCGAATAGCCCCGTCCTCCTCCAAAATTCCGTACCTCGTCGAATCTTCCGCACTGTAGCGCAAAATCTTCATCGTCAATGCTCCTCTCCGTGAATTATGTTACCTGAATCCATCAACCTGTTTAGCCAACAGTGTCTACTCCCACACCAGTTGTCTCAAGCCACTAACCACTGATCACTATCCACTGCAGTTGTGCGGTCGGGCCTTCGGCCCTCCCTTGTGCAGGGGCTGCGCCCCCGCAACGCCCCCCTACAAAAACATGCCTCACCGACCGTGTGCCTTCATCGCAACGTGTCGGCTGGCGAGCATGACCGCGGCTGTACACCAGTTGCGTCACCAAGAGCCTGAATGAATCCAGGGATGACAGGCTGGTCAACTACTGTGGCTTAGTAGTTACCTTCCTCGAACCCGGACCTGCCCCAACCTTCCATGCCAAGTAGGAAATGAAATGCTGCCGTGATAGACTGTGCCCAATAGCCGCGCATGGCTGGCGACGAAGCATCATCTACCGCGACGCCCACTGTCCAATGGCTGCGAAACAATACCCACATCAACAAAGGAGCACACAAATATGACCACCTCCGGCAGAGTAGCAATCATCACCGGCGCAAGCTCCGGCATCGGCAAACGCACCGCACTGCTTCTGCTCGCGGAAGGGTACGCCGTCGCCCTCGCCGGCCGCCGCCTCGACCGTCTCCACCAAACGGCCGCAGAGTCCGGCCCCCCCCTCGGCCCGCGCGAAGCACCGGCCGCAGAGCCCGGGGCCGGCGAACGCGCCCTGGTCGTCCAGACCGACGTGACCGATCCCGCCGCCGTAGACGCCCTCTTCGACCGCACTATCGAAGCCTTCGGTCGCCTCGACCTCCTCTTCAACAATGCCGGCCGCGGCGCCCCCCGCGCCAATTTCGACGAAATAACCTACGAAGACTGGAAATCTGTCGTCGACGTAAACCTGACCGGCGTCTTCCTCTGTTCTCAGCGGGCCTTCCGCATCATGAAGAATCAGACGCCCCAGGGTGGCCGCATCATCAACAATGGTTCCATCTCGGCCCATACCCCCCGCCCCAACTCCGCCCCCTACACCTCGACCAAACACGCCATCACCGGCCTGACAAAATCCACATCTCTCGACGGCCGCGCCTACAACATCTGCTGCGGCCAGATCGACATCGGCAACGCCGCCACCGAAATGACCGAACGTATGCGATCCGGCATTCAGCAGGCCAACGGCACCACCATGGTCGAGCCGAATATGGACTCCGACGGGGTTGCCCAAACCATCCTCTACATGGACAGCCTACCTCTGGACACAAACGTGCTGACCTTGACCGTCATGGCCAATCAGATGCCCTACGTAGGACGCGGCTGATCGCGCCTACTGATAGCCGCCTATCCCCAGGAGCTCCTTCGTTTCGGAATTGGCCTCGTCCAATAATGCATCGACGAGGCTATCTTCCGGTTTGACGCCAAAGGGAGAATAGCGCATCCACGTCGGCCCGTAGCAGAGAATCAGCAGGCGGCGCTTTTCGCCGTCAGGCCGCGTCGGCAAAGCCCGGTGCCATAGATTGCTGTGCATGATTATACATGTCCCTGCCGGCCCCCGCACCACCTTCTGTCCTGGCAGATCCTCGTAGCAGTCAGCCGGCAGCGGGTCATGGACCCGCCGGTGCGACCCAGGTACAATCGCCAGCGTACCATTTGCGTCGTTCAGTTCATCCAGATAAATCAGGCAGTCCAGAGTGTGTGGAAAGGAGAAGAATGCCGGCAGAGGCTTGGGCACCGTGCGCCGGTGCAAGTGCCACTGCGTTTCCTGGTTCGGCTCGCCCGGGTAACTGACCCGCCCGCCCAACTGGCGGATGCGTACAAACGGCCCCAACACTGCCCTCGCGACCGACAGTGTCGGCTGAAAACTGATCAGCTCAAGAAAGGCCGCATGCTTGTCCATCAGATAACGCGGAAACCAGCCGCCAAACCGCTTCGAGCGGCTGACAGCCGCAGACTGTGCCGCCTCTTCGCCGTCCGTGCGAGGGTCGGCGCCCACTTCGGCAGCTTCGACCTCGTCGAGGGCGCCGCGCAGCCGCTCCAAGTGCTCGCCCTCAAAAAGCGCCTCCCGGATCAAATAACCCTGCTCGCCTAGATGCTCGATCTCCTGCGGTGTTGCCAGAACCCTGAAACTGCGCTCCTTGTCTTCGTTGTCCGCATTGGTCATAATCTCAAAAGAGACCGTGTGGCTGGGAAACTCTGCATATCTTCCTTGCTCAGACATAGCGTCCAGGACCTCTTATCCTCAGTATTTCGTAACTACGCAGCCGCAACTGATTCGCAAATCTGAACGAGGGGAGCAAACGTGTTCTTTCTCCCCGCATCGTTGTATTTTGGGCGGTCGGGCCTTCGGCCCTCCCTTGTGCAGGGGCTGCGCCCCCGCAACGCCCCCCTACAAAACCATCCCTCACCGACCGTGTGCCTTCTTCGCAACGTGTCGGCTGGCGAGCATGGCGGCGGCTGTACACCAGTTGCGTCACCAAGAGCCTGAATGGTTCCAAGGATGACTGGCTGGTCAACTACGGTGGCTTAGTAGTTACAGTATTTCTAACAATTGCCGGCAGGGCGTCTGAAACGACCTCAGGGTTCTAGCTAGTCTACGGCAGTTTCCGTCTCTCGCGCAAAGACCTTCGCCGGCAGGGCAAATGCATCAAAAACCGTGATATAATAACCCTGTACCGATGTACGAAGAAACACTGCCGAGAGCGTATCGTCATCATGAACCCATGACTCCCACTGGCTGGGAATCTGAAGGCGAGGGAAGACCCTTGCACGACTGTAAACTGCTTATAATCTGTCTACCCATAGCCCAACAGAGACAGCGAGGGAACGTACGCGCAGCCAAACGCAAAAGTCCATTTATAGAAAACCTGCCCGCTTCTGCCCGGCTTAAACCGACCTGAAGCGTCCGGACACGACACCCTGCCCCCCAGCCGCCAGCTGACCGACTTGAGTCCAGTGTCTGCGAAAGTCGTGGATGCGTGTCGTGGAGAGGCTGCCAGAACCAGGAATCGACGCCGGAAACGGAAAAACCGATGCAAAAGCGTAACGACAACAATTACCAGAAAAAAAATATCACCCGCTCTGGCCCGACTTATACCTACGTGACCTGACTTGACCCGACATGGGACGACCAAACACGCCCCACCATTTCAGAGATTGCACAACTCTTGTACAACACACATGAGCGGTTCAACGGACCCGCCAGCGCTGAGGAGACCCCCATCACAGCCCATCAGGCAAATCTCATGAACTGTAGCTCTGACAACCCGAAAACGCTTATGAACGCTCGTAAACGCTCATAAACTCTCGTCCAACACACACATGAGAACGCCTCCATCGGCAAGGCCCCTGTCACAGCCCATCAGGCAAATCCCGTGAACTGCAGCTCAGACAACCCGAATAGGCTTATAAACGCTCGTAAACGCTCATGAACTCTCGTCCAACACACAGTTGAGAATGCCTGCATCGGCAAGGCCCCGGTCACAGTCCATCAGGCAAATCCCGTGAACTGCAGATCACACAACCCGAAAACGCTTACAAACGCTCGTAAACGCTCATAAACTCTCGTAAACTCTCGTCCAACACACACATGAGATTGTCAGCATCGGCAAGATCCCGGTCACAGCCCATCAGGCAAATCCCGTGAACTGCAGCTCACACAACCCGAAAACGCTTACAAACGCTCGTAAACGCTCATAAACTCTCGTAAACGCTCATAAACTCTCGTAAACTCTCGTCCAACACACGCATGAGAATGCCTGCATCGGCAAGACCCCGGTCACAGCCCATCAGGCAAATCTCATGAACTGCAGCTCAGACAACCCGAAAACGCTCGTAAACGCTCATGAACTCTCGTCCAACACACACATGAGAATGCCTGCATCGGCAAGGCCCCGGTCACAGTCCATCAGGCAAATCCCGTGAACTGCAGATCACACAACCCGAAAACGCTTACAAACGCTCGTAAACGCTCATAAACTCTCGTCCAACACACAGGTGAGAAGGCCTGCATCGGTAAGGCCCCGGTCACAGCCCATCAGGCAAATCCCGTGAATTGCAGCTCAGACAACCCGAAAACGCTCATAAACGCTCGTAAACGCTCATGAGCTCTCGTCCAACACACAGATGAGAATGCCTGTGTCCCACCATCAAGATGTATCTGACTCAAACGGTCCACAATGAATGAAATGCCTGCATCAGGCCCCAAGGCACTTGCAACTGATGTGAATTCCATCTTTGCATCCGATGCCAAACAGCTCCTGACTTCCACCCTCAGCCACCGGAGCACCGAGAATTCAGTCTACTGGCTCTTGGATGGGGAAGACAGTCGCATCCGTCAGGTCCATGCGCAGCACAACCTGGCCGTCTTGTACCGCATGGCTTTCAACCCCTTACCCAGCGAGAACAGCGCCCAAAACGGTATTTCTGCCAAAAGTAAACGCGCCGGTTGAAAAACTGGCTATCTCCCGCAAATTCTCTGCCAGCAAGATGCGATTGCCCTGCCTTCGCCGGCCTGGTTTCCGGCGCCGGTGGCTCATCACAACCCTACCCCGGAGATTTTCGCAATGGCCAAACAGAAAGTGATCTTGACTCCACACCCCCGTCCACTGGACATGATCATGTCAAACGAGGATCTGGTGCGTCTCAACGACCTCGTCGACGTCATTTGGGGCAGGGACGAAGCCATCCCCGAATCCGAGTATGCCCGCGCCTGCGGCGACGCCTACGCCATAATAACCACCTCCTGGCAGCGCCGATCACTGGACGACATGCCCAACCTGCGTGCAATTATGGAAACCGGCGGCCGCCATCCCAGCCGCGAGAGTTTGGACTACCAGACCTGCTTCGCCCGCGGCATCCGCGTCCTCAGTTGCGCACCCGCCTATGGCCCCATGGTCGCCGAAATGGCGCTCGGCATGGCCATCGCCGCCGCCCGCGGCATCGTCAGCGCACACACCGACTTCGCCGCCGGCGAGGAACTCTACCTCTACCCCAGCAACAGCACCGCCTTTACACTCTACGACCAGCCCGTCGGCTTCATCGGCTTCGGCGGTCTTGCCCAATCACTCAAACCGCTTCTGGCCCCCTTCCGCTGCCCGATTCAGGTCTACGATCCCTGGCTGCCCGCAAGCTTCATCAGCGAACGCGGCTGCACGCCTGTCAGCCTCCAGGAGCTGCTCTCACAAGCACGCGTCATCTTCGTGTTGGCCATCCCCTCCAATGAGAACAAAGCCATGCTCGACCGCGAGCTGCTCTCGCTGATCAGGTCCGACGCCGTCCTCGTCCTCATCAGCCGCTCACATCTCGTCGACTTTGACGCGCTCACCGAACTCCTTCATCAAGGGCGCTTCCGCGCCGCCATCGACGTCTTTCCCCAGGAGCCGCTGGCCGCCGATCATCCCATTCGCACCGCCCCCAACACGATTCTTTCCGCCCATCGCGCCGGCACCGTCTGGCAGGATATGCACATCATCGGCCGCATGGTCGTCGATGATCTGGAAACGATGCTCGCCGGCCTGCCGCCTACAAAGATGCAGGTTGCCCAACCTGAACTCGTCTATCGTCTGCCGTAGCAGCGGAACCACCGCGCTGGCTTCACCTGCCAACAAGCGCCTTTTCATCGTGTAGCGTCCTTCGCAGTGTCCGCATATACTTCTCTCACCCTGATCACCCTTGGAGCCGAACATGAGAATCTGCGCATATGCAACCCTGCCCGACCAGAACAACTTCCTCAGCTTTCTGAAACAGTACGACATCCTTGACGTCGCCCTCAGTTCTACCTCCCATCCTGAATACAGGACACGCTTTTCTCCGGAGGCAGCCGGTGAACCGGGCGCCTTCTGGGATTTCCCAACCCTTCTTAGGGCGCGTACACATTGCGAAGACGCCGGCCTCAACCTCGTTTCGATTGAGAATCCTCTGCCGAACTGGTGCTATGAAAAGATCGTTCTGGGCCAGGAAGGCCGCGACCAGCAGATCGAAAATGTCGCTGAAACCATTCGCAACATGGGGCGGGCCGGCATTCCGGTCTACGGCTACCACTGGATGGTCAATCAGCCGGGAGTCACCCGCAATTCCTGGCGTACCTCCCTCACAACGCCCGGCCGCGGCAACGCCCAAGTAAGCAGTTTTGAGCTGGAACTGGCCAACCGCGGCCCCCTCTTCCGCGATCGCGAGTACAGCCGCGAAGAGATGTGGAGCAATTACGAGTATTTCATCAAAGCAATAGTCCCCGTCGCCGAAGAAGCCGGCGTCAGATTGGCTCTCCATCCCGACGACCCGCCCGTGGAAAAGCTGGGCGGCATGCCGCGTCTGTTCTACAATCCAGATGGTTTTCAGCGCGCCATGGACATCGCCGACAGCCCGGCAAGCGGCCTTAACTTCTGCCTTGGCAACTGGACCGCCATGAACGTCGACACCCACGCCGCCATCCGCCGCTTTGGCAGCCGCGGGCAGATCGTCTACGGCCACGTTCAGGGCGTCAAGGGTACCGCCCCCGATTTCCGCGAATGTTTCCTCGAAGAGGCCGACTGCGACTTTCTGGAGATATTCAAGACTTTCAGAGAAGTTGGCTTTACCGGCGCCCTCATTCCCGGCCACTTCCCCTATACGATCTATGACGACGCGAGCCCGCATCACGGGCTGCTCTACTCGGTCGGCTACATCAAAGGACTTCTCCAGTCTCTCGACGAAGATAAACCATAGCAATACCGGACCCGCCAATCATCCAAGCAACGGAATAGAGGGAGAAACGGACCAATGTACCTGATTCTGATCGGCTGCGAGTACGCAGGCACAACTACTCTGGCCCACGCCATCAGCGAGTGGTCCAAGGAGAACTTGGGCACCGAGTTCAAACTGATTCACGATCATTACAAACTGCCCGATACCAAGCCGCACGGCGCAGAGCTTACGCCCGAGGATATCGCCGCCTTCCAGCAGCTCAGCCCCCGTCTCACCGAAGTGATCCAGCGGCACAACCTCTACTACCACACCCCTTGGGCATCCGGTTCCGACGACAACTTCATGGGGATCGGCCTCTACTTCGAGGAGCTGGTCTACGCGCCCAAGTATTACGGCTACGGCGGCCGCGGCCAAGAGGGCGACCGTGGGAAAATCTCCCGCCTGCTCGAACAGCGAATCCTCCAGTTCAGGCCCGATGCAGTTCTGGTACTCCTGCACGCCGCGCCCGCAGTGATCCGCAAGCGCATGGCGCAGAGCCCGCATCCCTACCCCGTCGTTCCCGAAGAGGATGTCGAACACATCAGCCAGCGCTTCGAGGAAGAGTACGAAAACTCACTGATCCAGCGGAAATTCACGCTCGACACCTCGACGGCATCAGTAGCCGAGTCGGTGGCGGACTTTGCCGCCAAGATCCAGCCCTATCTGACCGCAGGCGACCTGTTGAGACAGGAACTGCAGCGAGGAAAAGCGGCCTAATCCCATGAACAAGAGTCCGTGTGATATTCTCATCAGCAACGGCCAGGTTGTCACCATGGACCCGGCGCGCACCATCCGCGCTCCCGGGGCTGTCGCGATCGCAGGGTCGCGCATCCTGGAGGTCGGCGCCGATGCCGACATGCGACAGCGCTATGATGCCGCGGAAACAATAGACGCCGCAGGCGCCATCGTGCATCCCGGCTTTATCGACGCCCACAATCATATTGTCCACACCACCTGTCGCGGCGTCTTCGGCAATATCCACGATGTAGGTGCGTCGCCAATCAAGTTCGCCGACTGGAAAGCCGATGTCACTGACCAGGATGAAGCCGACGCCACCGCCATGGCCGCCGTCGAGATGCTGCACAGCGGCTTCACCATGTTCATTGAGCCCGGCACACTCTTCTCAACCGCCGCCGCCGCAGAGGCTGTCGAACGTGTCGGCATGCGCGCCCTCTTCGCCCCGCCCTACCTCTGGGACCGCCGTGAAACGCTCGCCGCCATGCCCGGCCTCGAAAGCCCCCGCCTCATGGCCCGCGCCCCGGTCGACCGCGACCGCGTGCTGGGACTCCTGGACGCCGAACTACACCGCAATCAGGACCCCGACGCGCTCGTACGCGGCTTCGTTTTCGTCTACGGTGTCGGCACCGCCTCGCCCGAACTGCTGCAGTCCGCCCACGCCCTCTCCCGCGCCAACAACCTCCCCCTCCATCTGCACGCCGGCTACGCGCCCGGCGAAGGCGAAATCTATCGTGAAGTAACCGGCGTCAGCCAGCTCGTCCATCTGCATGAACTAGGCGTCCTCGACCAGAACACCGTCATCGTCCACGCTAACCTCCTCGACGATGACGAGGAGGCCGCCATCCGGGAAAGCGGCTGCCAGATCGTATGGAGCCCAATCTCCTTCTTCTCGCTCGGCATCGCCCGCACCGCCGACTTCAGAATGGCGGAGCGATATCGCCGCGGCACACCTGTATCACTTGGCGCAGACGGAGCCATGGACTGCACGCCCGCCGCAACCATGTTGGCGGCCCACTCCGCCGCGCGCGTCTGCGATGATCCTCTTTCTCCCTCCGCGCTGCTCGAAATGCAGACCACTAACGCCGCCGCCGCCGCCGGTCTGCAAGCCGAGTTGGGCAGCCTCGAACCTGGCAAACGCGCCGACATCGTCGTACGCTCCCCACGCGCCGCGGGGTCCTATCCCGCCAACAACCCCGTCCATCTACTAGCGCTGACACTCGGGGCCGGCAGCGTGGATTCGGTTCTGGTCAATGGCAAAGTCGTCCTTCGCAACGGGCGCCCCACCCGCGTCAATGAACTGGAGATCAGCAAGGCCGTCACCGCATCGGTCGCGGCCCGTGTACGAAGATTAGGGATCAATCCTGGGCCCGGATGGCCGGTCGCTGAGTTATAGATAGAGGAGACGGACTTCAGGTCGACTAAGAACGCCCGAAAACCGCTTTCGGCGAATCGAAAAAGTGTGTCGTTTCGTCTGGAGGATGAATAGGAGGAGAAGGTACTGTCCAGGACATTAGGAGTAATCATCTGCGTTGCGATTCGTTCATTGTTCAGAAGGGCAGTGATTATCGTGCTTATATCATTTCTGGCCCTTTTTGGCCTCCCCTCTTATACGCAATGATTTTAAGCGCACACACAGAAAAGGTTCATTTGACAAAGATTCGCAAGTACGAGAACATGTGTTCAGTTGAAAGTTTGTGCCGGTCAAGGACACTGTGACTGGAGGGCAATTATGATCAGAACCAACTTGGGGCGTAATAGTAGTCCTGAGACAACCAAACTTACATACGAGGACTACCTGAAGACCTCAGACGATGAACGCCTCGAACTCCTGGACGGAGTGCTTTCTATGCCGCCTGCCCCGAATACCGCTCATCAGTCAGTTCAGACCGAGTTAGGATGGCGGTTAGCTCAGTTCGTGAGGGAGGGACAATTGGGGCAGGTCTTCTTTGCACCTACCGATGTTGTACTTTCCAATATCGATGTCGTCCAACCCGACCTGCTATTCATTTCCAGAGAGCGGGCCCGCATTATCACCCCCGCCAACATCCAAGGCGCGCCAGACCTGATCGTTGAAATTCGCTCCGACTCCACCGCCGAGCGTGACGAAACAGTTAAGCGCCGCCTATATGCGCAACGCGGCGTCAAGGAATACTGGCTTGTGGATCCGAGTGCCGCCACCACTACAGTTCTGATACTGAGGGAGGACAGCTACCAGCAAGTTGGCTTTTACCGCCAGGGGCAGAACCTGACTTCGCCGACATTGCACGGGTTCACTGTCAACCTGAGTGAGATATTTCGAGCCGGCGGCTAGGCAGGTGCTATGAAAGAACTATCAGATCCCTGTCTCCATGAAAACTACGTGTAAATCAACCAAGTATTACCGCCACAGTTGCGACTCTTTGGTGGATGAACCGAAACTCTTTACCAGGTTCGTTCTCTTGCCAACATACGCGGAGCAGCCCCCAGATTCTTGGCGTGCCTCCCGATTTCCTGTCCTTCCGTTTTCTGCTTGTTCAACCGCCGCAAGCGGATTCAGCCGAAAGGTCATCAACCGATCGCCTGAAATCCTGAAAATCCCCAAATCCTGCAAATCCTGATTCAGACACCGACAACCCATACATTTCTGCCTGACCCCACCATTTCTACGCCTGTTGACCGGACTATACTCAATGTGCTAGAATCTTGCCGCCGACCACGCGTCCAAATATCATCGAGTACCAGCCCATCTCACTTCTGTCCAGATCATCCGTACCTATTCCTCAGTGCCCACCCGACAACGAACGAAGTTCCACAAAGCAGCCCAACTTTTATCTTCACAAGGGGAGGAGACAACATGAAGTCGCAAAACTCGAGTCGACGTGAGTTCCTCAAGATAACCGGCCTCACCGGCCTCGGATTGACAATGGCCGCCTGCGTTCCCGCTGCAGAGCCTGGCATGGAAGGCGCCGCCGACGAAGAACCGGTCGAGCTCTCTCTTTGGGGCTGGTGGGACATCCGCATGGATCTCTACGGCAGCGTAGCCGACAAATTCGCAGAACAAAACGACCGCATCACCGTCGATGTCCAGTCCATTGCCGGCGGCTATGTCGAGAAGCTCTACTCCGCCCTCGCAGCCGGCACCGGGCCCAACATGATCAAAATGCGGTCCCTTGCCTTCATGCACCAGATGCGCGAAGAAAATCTCGTGCTGGAGTTCCCCGAAGACATCTTCCCGCCCAGCTGGTTCGAAGAGGCCTACCCCCTCTTTGATATCAAGACCAACGGGCGCTACGTACTTCCCACCGGCACCACCTGTACCCTCATGATGTACAACAGGCAGATGTTCGAAGAGGCCGGCCTCGATCCCGAGTCGCCCCCCAAGACCTGGGACGACTTCACCACCGCAGCCAAGGCGCTCACCCAGAAGGACGGAACCGGCGCCATTTCCCGGGCCGGCTTTGCCCTCACCGGTGAATGGCCCGTCTTGAGCCAGATCTATCAGCTGGGCGGCAACGTCATCCAGAACAATGGCGATGAACAGATCTCCCTCATGACCAGCGCCGAAGTCCATGAAGCCTTCACCTACATCGCCGACTTGAACCTGGTTCACGAAGTATGGGATCCCGGCTTCCCCAACTTCGACTCCATCGGCAACGGCCTCGCCGCCATGACCGAAGAACAGACCTGGGTGATCGGTGAGTACACCAACACCTATCCCGATATGTACCCCAACATCGGCTACACCCACCCACCAACCCCAACCGGCGAAGCCGACCCGCTCTATGGTTACAAGGACACGGTAACCTCAATCTCTGCCGTTACCGGCCATTCCGAAAACGATGCCGACACCTGGGAGTTCATGGAGTATCTCTACAAAGACGGCGGCAAAGATGCCTACTGGGCCTTGTGCGAACTGATCTCGCTAGTGCCGGAGCGGGCAGACCTCATGTCCGACCCCAGGCTGCTGGAAACGCCCGGCCTTAAAGAGGCTTCTGAAGTCAATCCTTTTGAACGCAACTACGCCGCTGTGCCTGAGCGCGCCGGCGCCGTAATAAACGACGTTCTGTTTCTGATCGTAAATGAGGGACGGCCGGTTGCCGAGGCCTTGGAGTATGGCGACGCCGAAATCCAGAAGCTCATCGACGAGGGCTTGGCCAAGTATTGGGTCTAGACCCGTCGGCTGGCTTGTAAAGCAAGCAGTCTGTCGAAGGCGCGACTCCCACGCCTCATGTAGGCGTGGGAGTCGCCATATGTGATACAAAGCTGGTTCAGAAGTCCGTACTGCCTGGCCAGTGGGGTCCAGCGAGGCGACCATGAAGTAGACCTGTAATCCCCGCCGCTGCTCCCGCTGGCCAAAGGGATCGGCATCAGGTCCAGCGATCCGCGCCCGCTCCCGAATTGGGACTGGCGCAACACCTGTACCGCCGTTGCAAGACCTATTCACCGGTCCTCGTCGCAAAAAAAAACGCAGACGCCCCGTGGGAGGCGATGTGATGATTCAAACCATCGTGCAGAAATTTGCAGGCCGCCGGTCCTCGATCCGCGCCGCCGAGCACCGCTTCATCATCATCGCCCTCGTGCCCACCATCATCTTCTACGCGATCGTCAAGTTCTACCCCATCTTCTTCTCCTTCTTCATCAGCATGCACGAGTGGAGCCTCTTCGGAAACGTCTCCCCCTTTGTCGGCTTCGACAACTACGCCATCCTGGCCAAGGATTCGCTCTTCTACAAGGTCATGTGGAACACCATGTACCGCACCTTCGCCGGCACCTTTCTCGGCGCATTCAGTTCCCTCATCGTCGCTCTCATCCTCAACCCCATCAAGCGCGGCAGCATCCCCCTGCGTCTGATCTACTTTCTGCCCGTGATGACCTCCGTCATCGCCAGCGCCACCGTCTGGAAATGGATGCTGCAGACCCGTTTCGGCCTGCTCAATCAACTCCTCAGCTTCATTGGCATCCAACCTGTCCCCTGGCTCCAATCCACCACCTGGGCCATGCCCAGCATCATCGTCATGGGCATCTGGGGCGGGATCGGCTTTACCGTCATCATCTATCTCGCCGGACTGAAAGGTATCCCCAAGGACTACTACGAAGCCGCCGAAATCGACGGGGCCAACAGCATCCAACTGGCCCTCAAAATTACGCTGCCTCTGCTCAAACCGGTCGTCTCATTCGTTCTCATCACCGGCGTCATCGGCGGCTTCAGCGGCGGCTTCCAGGCCGTCTACATGATGACCGGCGGCGGCCCGCTAGACTCCACCAGGGTGCTGGCCCTCCACATCTACGACTACGCCTTCCAGCGCATGTTTATGGGCCAGGCCGCCAGCATGTCCTTCGTCCTCTTTGCTATCGTTCTCATCCTTACTCTCGTCCAGTTCAGACTGCAACGAGTCAACTGGGAACTATGAGTCTAATTCAAACCCAACGCAGCCATACTTCCTTTCTACCCTGGTCTTTTTCTGGAGTAACGCATGGCTAATCAAGACTTTGTTGGCGTACCAAGCCAGGTCGATGCACGGTCTCTCACCCGCGGCGCAACCGATTTCCAGCGCCTGCGCCGCGGCCTCTTGATCAACTACATTGTCCTGGGCGCCGGCGCCATACTGATGATCGTCCCCTTCATCTGGATGATCAGCACCTCCTTCAAACCCCAGGCTGAAACCGTATCTTTCCCGCCCCGCCTCTTCCCTATCAACCCAACAATTTCGAACTATATAGATGTCTTCGACCGCGCCAACATGGGCCAGCTCTATTGGAACACGACATTCATCAGTGTCATCAAAACCATCTTCAATATCTACACCAGCGCGCTTCTGGGCTATATCTTCGGCAAGTTCGTATTCCGCGGCCGCGACATCATCTTCTACATTCTGCTCAGCACCTGGATCATACCCTTTGAAGTCTATCTGATTCCCCTCTACCTCATGACCGTCCAGGTCGGCTGGGCCGATACCTATACCGCCCTGATCGTGCCCGAAATCTTCACCATCTACGCCATGTTCATGTTCCGCCAGTTCATGTATACCATCCCCACCGAACTGATCGACGCCGCCCGCATCGACGGCGCCGGCGAGTGGTATATCTTCCACCGCATCATCATCCCGCTCTCCCGGGCTGCCCTCTTCACTCTCATCGCCTTCTACTTCATGTGGAACTGGAACGACTTCCTCTGGCCCCTTGTCGTCATCTCCAGCCACGACAAATACGTCATCACCGTCGGCCTCGCAACCTTCGTCGGCGAATTCTGGAACCAGTACGGCGTCATCATGGCCGGCGCCAGCCTCGCCATCATCCCCATCCTCGCCCTCTTCATCGCCGTCCAGCGCTTCATCATCGAAGGCGTCGTCCTCACCGGCCTCAAAGGCTAATCCACTTACCAACGAGTATCAGCTCCGGTCGCACCAGCCTCACCATCTCCCACACAGGCGATCTGTCCGTCGCAGAAGGCTCCCTTGCCCGTGCTGCCGCCGTACCGGTTGCCCCAAAGTGCCCGCAAAACGCAAATGCTCATTTGACACGGAATGGAAAACATGAGAACATTTGTACCACGAAAAGCCCGTAGCAGGCCGAAGTCTACCTATTTCAGTGCTTACAACAGGGAGCCTTGAATGCCATCCTCAATTGAATGGACAGATGAAACCTGGAATCCGGTAACCGGCTGCACACGTGTGTCGCCTGGTTGTGACCACTGCTATATGTATGCTCTCTATCCACGCCTTAAGGGAATGGGGGTCAATGGCTACGAGACCGGCCCCGACGATGTGCGCCTGTTGCCCGAGCGCCTCCAAGCTCCACTGACCTGGAAAAAGCCCCGACGAGTCTTTGTCAACAGCATGTCGGACGTTTTTCATTCAAGTGTGCCGTTCAAATATGTACTTGAGATGTTCCTGGTCATGCAGGAGGCGGCTGCAAGGAGCGGTCATATATTCCAAGTTCTGACCAAACGGCCCGGTCGGGCAGTCGCCTGGTGGCAAGAACATGAGCGACAATTTCCCGACGGTTGGCCGGCCCACATTTGGATAGGCACGTCGGTTGAGAGTCAGAAATACGCTCCCAGATTGACCGTTCTAGGTCGACTGCCTGCGCCCATACGTTTCGTGTCCGCAGAACCTCTGCTGGACCAGCTTGACCTGACCCCATGGCTCGAGAAAGGGGTTTTACAGTGGGTGATAGTCGGTGGCGAGAGCGGCGCGGGAGCTAGAGTTATGGACCTTGAGTGGGCGCGTTCTCTCCGTGACCAGTCGGTAAATTCTGGCGTAGCCTTCTTTCTTAAACAGTTAGGGGGTGTGCGCAACAAACGCGGCGGTGAAGCTGCAACTATAGATAGTAAGCACTGGCGTCAAATGCCGATCACGGAGTAAGTAACGAGTATGACTGACAGATCTTTTGGTGGCCCTTGGACCCAGCAGAAGCTCCGTATTCTCAGCCTGTACCTGGACGCATACACTACCGCCTTGAAGAATCAACCATTCAGGCTCATTTACGTCGATGCCTTTGCCGGCGAAGGATCATGGCGCCCCGGCTCCGCGTATACTACTGACTATGATGACTTTAGAGAGTTGCACAAAGGCTCGCCCCTAATCGCTCTGGAGATTACTGATAAGCCTTTTGATAGACTCATTTTCATCGAGAAAGATTCCCAACGCTATGAACTGCTAAGGAAGCTGCAAGGGGAATACCCGAGCCGAGACATCGAGGTGCTAAATAAGGACGCCGAAATAGCGTTGCCTGCTTTCTGCCAAAGTTTGCACGTCGACGAACGCGCTGTTGTATTTCTGGATCCCTTCGCGACTGAAGTCTCCTGGGCTATGGTGGAAGGGATGGCCAGGACACAGAAGATAGATTGTTGGATATTGTTCCCTCTGAGCGCGATTGCCAGGATGATGCCGAGAAAAAGTGAGCCATCCGAGGAACTTTCGATTAACCTCGACAGGATTTTCGGGAGACGCGAGCACTGGCACGACTTCTACAGTAACTCCCCGCAGCCAAGGTTACCCTTGCAGTTCTTCAAGGATGAGTCTGAGCAAATCCGATCAAGTGATAGCAGCCAAATTGCTCAGCGTTATCGAGATCGACTTGAATCAACTTTCGAGAAGGTCGCTCCTTCGGGCAGAGAATTCAAGAACGCTAAGAACTCTCCAATGTTTCAACTGTTTTTTGCGGCAAGCAATCCCAAGGGGGCAAGGATCGCCGTAAAGATTGCGAAACACATTATTGACAAATGGTGATCACCGAAAAAGCTGACGCAGAAACATTCTGAGATCGATGTCAGGTATGGGCCGCCAACTAGCCGTCCCCATCACTCCTCCCAACATTCAAAGCGCGCCCGACACACCCTGACCCCACCGGCTCCGCTCAGGCAGACCAGTAAGGCGAATAACTGTCCATATGGTCACCGCCTAAACTGTGCAACGGTATCTGCCGGTCCGCAGGCCTCTGGTCGGCCGCCCACTCACCCAACGCCTCTTCCTGCCCCAGGCGCCGTATCATGCTCCAATCGTCCAGTAAAAGGTAACGGCTGTTCGTGTCCCAGAAAGCCAGTCCGTCGACACCGGTTGCGTAGCAGTCCAAAGCCTGCTCCCGTTACGCTTGCGCCGGCATCCGTCACGGCAGAGTGTCGGCGTAAACCTGACAGCCGGTGCCGCGTGTGGCCCTGACCAAGGAGGCAACATCAACATCCATATACCCATGCCAGGGGTTAGGAATGATGAATTCTACCGGCCCTTACTCGGTCCGGGTCCCCACATCGAGGCCATAACGAAGATTGTACAGCAGAGTATTCACAACATACGCCTATGCTTTTATATGCCTTCCCTGTCGCAGAGGTGAGACCAGCGGTAGAAGCCATTCCAAATCCGCATCGTTTGACGCTCCGGTCGGCGGTGTCCCGGTGTGTTGTAGCGTGCTCCCTACCCCCCCAATTCAACACTCTCACCCGAATTCGCACTCTCCACCGCCGCAAAGGCCATCCGTAAGCTCACCAAGTGATCGCGGCCCGAACTCTCCGGCTCCCGCCCTTCCTCCAAGGCCAGCAACATCTCTCCCATCGAACCGGCAAAGCCTTCATACTCCCAACTGCCTGCAATCTCGAAAGTCTGCACCTGTTCAGGCGAATCCTTGAACGACAGGCTTAACTTGGCCGTCCCCGCAGGATCGCTGAGCAGCGCGCTCCCGTGCGTTCCATCCAATAACCAGAACTGATCATGCAGAGCGGGTGCTGAAACAATGTTGTTAAAGTGTAGTGTCGACATGACCTGACACGAAGGCTCGTACTCAAAGAGGATCGTATAGATCATCGGCGATACCGCGTTCTGGCCGGGCGCCATAGTGGTTGTCGCTTTCACCCGCAGCGGCGTGTAACCGCTAAAGTAGCGGCTCAAATCAATATAGTGGATGCCGTGATCAACGATGTTGAAGTCCTCTCGCTCCGCATACCAGCCAAAGTCCTGATAGGCCCGAAAGACGTGAGTAAAGGCGTAGATGTGACCCAACACACCGCTGTCGACCAGGAACCTTAACGCCCGGTGAGGGGGTGCCCACCGCGCCTGGTGATTGACCATCAGGGTCACCCCGGCGTCGCGGCATATTTCAACAATACGCTCCGCCTCGCGCAAACTCGGAGCCAGGGGCTTCTGCGATAAGATGTGCTTGCCTGCTGCGGCGATCTGCTCGACCAGGGGCAGCCGCTGGTGATGGTGTACTGCCAGGTCAACAACCTGCACCTCCGGATGCGAAAGCAGTTCTTCCAATTCGGTTGTGACCAATACGCTGCCGAAATTGGCTGCCGCGCCGTGCGCTCTCTCCTCTACTCTGTCGCAACAAGCGACCACGCGGTAACCGGCCTTCTTGTAGGCGGGCGCCTGCGAGTCGCAGACGGTGATGCCGCATCCAACAATGCCAATGCCGAAGCCCAGGCCTGAAGGCAGTTCGGGCTGATAGTCGGCAGCTTGCATGTCCACGAACATGGCAATGCTTCTCCATCGAGTTAGCGCAAGGAAAAAATGAATTACCTTGCCTCCCCGTACCGATAGTTGGAAGGAAAATGTAAGTCGGACTGTTGGGAAGACCTGTAGCTCTCGGCCAAATGCGAGACCTACTCGAGGGAACTACGCTCCTGCTATGTCAATGCATACATTTAGAGAGTCATCGAGTCAGCGAGCACCGCATTGCGCTCTCAATTGCTGGCAAAAGCAAATACGCTTAGCTGCGCCGCCACAACTCAAGCAGACCAGTATGGAGAATACTTGTCCATAAGGTGGCCACCAAGGCTGTGCAACGGAATCAGCCGGTACGCCGGCCACTCGTCAGGCGCCCAACCTCCCAACGCCTCCTCGTGACCCAGGCGCCGTATCATGCTCCACTCATCCAAAAAGGGGTAACGGCTGTTAGTATCCCAGAATGCCAGTCCGTCGGCACCTGTTTCATAGCAGTCTATTGCCCGCTGCCGGTACTCTTCCGTCGACATCCGCCGCGGCAGGATGTCGGGGTAAACCTGACACCCGGTTCCGCGCGCAACCTCGACGAAGGAGGCAACATCAACATCCCTTTCGCCATGCCAGGGGTTGGGAATGATGAAATCAACCAACCCTTCCTCGGCCCAGACTGCCACATCCAGACCATGCTGAAGATTGTGCGGCAAGTTATTCACAACGTATGCCGATACTTGGACATGCCTCCCCTGCCGCTCGCCCACCCGGTCCATCTCCTGGCGAAGCGCCCGCATGAATGAAGTCATCCAAGTCGCCTTGTAGGTTAACCAGCGAGGATCATCCTCCGGAAGCGCACGCGGGTCCTGTCCGTACTGTTCTTGAAAACCATCCACAATAGGCGGATCGTAGAGGACACAGGGCAGTCCGCGGATAAAGGCCATGTTGACCCCGTCCGCGCCTCGTTCTGCTACCTCTCGGAACAGCGAAATCACAAAATCCTGGACTCCCGCAAAGGCATAGCTCAGACGGGCGGTGGGCTGACCATTCCGGTCCAGACAGCGCCATTCAGGATGTTGGCGAAAGAATTCGTCCTCCATGTCATCCGGTGGCGGAAAGACCCAGCCGCCGACGCGGTAAGTGCCATGCAGTTCGATACCCAGTTCGTGTGCATGATCAATCACCGTCTTGAGGGGATCAATCCCCTTGAGTTTCAGAGCGCGGTAACTTTCCGCCGCTTGGCGATCACAATACCGCGAGAAATCACTCATGTCCTTCTTCTCAGCAAGTTCGCCGACGTCGGAAAGGTACTGTACCATGCTGCCCGAGCCGATACCCCACAGGAGTTTCTGAAAGTCCGTATCTCGAAAAGGTTCAACCTCCTCGATGATATCCTCCTCCGTGTACAGCGCTCGCTCACCGAAAACACTCCAGGCATCGTTGTAAGCGATCAGCCGCTTCGTATCGCTTCCCGACCGATCCTGCTCGATCGCAGCAACCTCCTCTGGAGTCAGAGGTTCCAGTTTTACATAGGCGATGCCGGCCGCCCAAGGTGTCCCGGCGCTCTGCTGCCCGATGTGCAGCTCCTGGCCTGTCAGATCAGCGCATCTCCAAAACACCTCGCCGATGCTTGCAAAAAAGTTGGTCTTCTTTATGTCCGGATACAGCGTCGTAGTCGTAGTGAAACAAGGATCATCTGTCAGCTTGACCCGCACCTGTCTGTCCACCCAGTTCGTCCAGACGCCCAGGTGGATGGCATACCATCCCTGCATGCCAAGAGGAAGGGTGATTGTAGGCGCGTTGCACTCGATGCCGGCCACAACCATCGTGCCGGACACGCCTTCCGCCTCGTATGGGATTGCCCGCCAGTGACCATGCCGAGCCTTGTCTGATATGGCTGTACCAGGCTGACAACGGTCCAGATCAGAGATGTAGATGGCCTTACGTTCTGCACACATGCGAACTCTCCTCCTTGCTCTCCTAACCCCCGGTGTAGATGACAAGAAGCTCTGGGGGCCATCCTGAGGGAACGTTTTTGTCTACCGTCTGTGAGAAATCCCGACCCCGAATTGTGATCAACTTGGTCCGTTCCATCTTTGGATACTGATCCGGTTTCGGCAGATCAATCAGTTCGTCGCGGTGACCCAACCGGCTTTCTATGGCCCACGTTTCAGGACGCGTTGTGTTGATGTCCCAAATAGCCATCCCGTCCATCCCGCCGGCATAAGCATGTTTCATTGTCAGCACGTTGTCTTCTTTTGTAGACGCCATGTATACCTGACATCCGTTTTCTTTAGCTAGCCTGACCAGCTCTGAAGGAGGATCCGTAATGATGAAGTCGACCAATTTTTCCTTCACCCAGGTGTAGGCATCGTAGGCGAAATAGCGCATGTCCTCCCTGCCGCCCTCAAAAATCGCCGACACCTGCATCTTCCGTCCTCTCTTTTCCCCGTGCCGGTCAGCAGTACTTCGAACAGTCCGCAGCAATTCCGTCAGATAGCTGGCTTTGACGGTATACAGCCGCTCATCATCATCAGTAACGTCGCGCGCGTCCTCCCCATATAGCCGTTTAAACTCGTCCAGCACCGGCTGCTCGTACCCGATATACTCCGGCCCACGCGTGAAGCAAAGGTGTACTCCGTCAATGTCGTACTCCATCGCCTCTTCCATAAGAGAGACCATAAAATCTCGCACCTTGGGGAAAGCATAACTTGCCTTCATCAGCGGCGAACCATCCTTGGCCACAATTCGGCATTCCGGGTTGTCTCGCAGAAAGGTCGTCTCTGTCGAGAAGAAAAAGTAGGGTTGGGCCTTATCAACAATGCTCAAACGGTAATAGGGGTGAAACTCCAGTCCCAGCGTATGGGCGTATTCCATCGCTGCCGCGAAAGGGACAATGTCCTGCTCCGCCAGCACCTTATGGCTCTGGAGCGCGTGCACATGACGCAACACAGGACTCACACCATCCTCGGTTCCAAAAAAACGTCCCACCTTGGAGTGATAGTAGGTCAGATCGCTTAAATTAACGCCCCACAGCACCTTACCCACATCCGAGTGACGAAATGGCTCTATCTGCTCCTGGAGCTCCTCTTTCGTCGCCGGACACATATGGTGAAATAGCCCTTCGCCATCATTCATACCAATCACCCTGCGCGTCTCTCTCTGTTCCCTGTCGCGCTTGATGGCCGCCACCTCCGCTTGCGTCAGCGGCACCAGCTTGACGTAGGCGACACACGCCAGCGTCGGAGGGTGAGCCGTATTCTGCTTACTGAAGATCAGGTCCTGTCCCGTCAGATCGGCATACCGGGGAAACGTCTCGACGAGTTCCGTCTTGTCCCAAAAGCACCCCGGCAGCGATGGGCTCTGTATGTAATGCTCAACCACGGTGTACACGTCCTCGCCGGACAGCCTGTACTTCACCAGGCTCGTGTGTTCCTGCTCCACCCCCGGCCAGAAGCCGACGCTGATCGCATGCCACCCCTCTACGTTCAGGGGCAACGTTATCGCCGGGGTTTCGTAGAGCGCGTGCGCGAAGGCCATGTTGCCGGCCAGGCCCTCCGCGGCCGTGTACTCCACCACCTGCCACTTGTGCCTTTCCGGCGTGGTTGAAAGCGCGCCCTCAGGCAGACATTTGGACATGTCGGTCAAGTAAATTGCCTCTGCCATTCTCCTCTCCGTGTCGCTATCCAACCATCCTCAACCCATCGCCGCATACAATGACCACTGATCACTGACCACTGCAGTTCTGGGCGGTCGGGCCTTCGGCCCTCCCTTGTGCAGGGGCAGCGCCCCCGCAACGCCCCCCTCCAAAACCATGCCTCAGCGACCTGACGCCTTCATTCCAGCAGTCCCACTCATCCAACATGCCCGCTGCCAACCCAATACGCAGTGTGCTAGCCTGAATGGCGGCGGCGATGAAGGTCAGCCCAAGACAGTCGCTACGTTTGGCTACGCAGTTGCCTCTCCATGTGGAACGCGCATCTTACACTATTTCAAATGTGGCAAGGAGGATGCATTTGTGAATGAGGTCCGGCTCCTCCCCATCTGAGCATAATCTCTTGGTTCGCTGTTCGCCCATACTCTGCGCCAGTTCAAAGCCATCCGGCTATCGGTTTCCAGGGGTGGCAGCAACCGTTTCACAAACTCTCAGTCCAGCATCGTGCGCGGGTCGAGAGCATCGCGCAAGCCGTCGCCAATGAAATTGATGGACAGCACCGTGATGGCGATCATCGCGCCCGGCGGCATCCATATCCACGGCCTTCTCTCAAGCGTGGTGAGTGACGTCGCCGCGCTCAACATCTGGCCCCAGCTGGGCCGCGGCGCCTGAACACCCAGACCCAGGAAGCTAAGCCCTGCCTCCGCCATGATCGCGCCGGCGATGCCGAATGTGGCCGCGACCACAAGAGGGCCCACAACGTTCGGCAGAATGTGGCGGAAGATGATACCGCGCTCGGTCGCGCCCAAACAGCGTGCCGCCATCACGAAATCACGCTCGCTGAGCGAAAGAAACTCTCCGCGCACCAGGCGCGCGATACTCGGCCACCCCAAAAAGCCAAGGATTATCATTATATTGAAGATGCTGGGGCCAATGACGGCAACGAGTGTCAGGATAATAAGTAAACTGGGGAAGCACATCACGATGTCGGTGACTCGCATGATGACAAAATCGGTCACCCCGCCTCGGTAACCACTCACTCCCCCCAGGATAGTGCCAATGGAAATATAAATAGAGGTCGCTATCAGTCCCACCGAAAGCGAAACGCGGCCCCCGTGGAGAATGCGGGCAAGCATGTCTCGACCGGAACGGTCCGTCCCCAGGAGATGCTCTCCGCTGGGTGCAGCCCGCAGGTTTTGTAAGTCTGCCGTGTAGGGATCATTGGGGCCGCTGAGCAGGGGAGCGAAAATGGCAGCAATTGCCAGTACAATCATGATGGCAATCGATACCAGTGCAAGTCGGTGCCGGCGAAAACGGCGCCATATGATTTCACGCAGACCGACGACAGCCTGTCCGCGCACCATCTGTTGCAGGTCTTCGCTGACAGTTGAAACTCGCCTTGCCGTCTCTTTCGCTTCGCCTTCCATTTCTTCCTCTATCCGGGAATGGGGATTGCCGCCGGTATCTCTACGCTCCAGGTACAGCCTGAACCGCACTACTCATAGCGGATTCTGGGGTCCACGACTGTATAGATGATGTCAGCGAATAGGTTGCTGAGCAGAACCATGGTCGCAGAAACAAGCCCGATTCCCATGATCACGGGGTAATCCCGGCCAAGCGTATGCTCGATCGCCATGCGGGCCATGCCGGGCCAGGAGAATAGAACTTCGATAAACAGTGCGCCGCCAAT
This sequence comes from Caldilineaceae bacterium bin5, assembly GCA_002238445.1. Taxonomy (GTDB): domain Bacteria; phylum Chloroflexota; class Anaerolineae; order Caldilineales; family Caldilineaceae; genus Bin5. The sequence continues at coordinate 280,530 of MPML01000002.1, read as the reverse complement.
CAAGCTTGGCAGACTCAACCCGACAATCGTTACCAACGGCAGCAACGCATTGCGCAAAACATGCCCAATGCGGACAGCGCGTTCACGCAGCCCTTTGGCCCGCGCAGTTGTTACGTAATCCTGGCGCATCACCTCCAGAACGCTCGAGCGTGTGTAGCGCAAAAAACCTGCTACCCCTTCAATCCCCAAAACAGCAGCCGGTAGCACCAGGTGATGGAGACGGTCGATGATCGGTGGAAGAGTGCTCAGCGGTTCTTTTATACCTGAGGTCGGAAAGAGAGGTATCCTGAATGAGAACATGTAAATCGCCAGCAAGGCGAAGAAGAAAGCCGGCACCGATATGCCGATGAACACCATAAAGGTGAACACATTGTCCAACAATGAGTACTGGTTGAAAGCAGCATATATGCCCAGCGAAACGCCCAGAACGATACTGATACTCAGCGCCGTGAGCATCAGCTGCAGGGTCTGCGGCAACCGCTCAGCAATCATTGCGGCCACCGGCCTGTGGGTGACGTAGGAGTAGCCCAGGTTGCCGCGCGCGACCTCCTTCAGCCACAGGAAATAGCGCACCGGAATCGGCTCATTGATGCCCAGCGCCTCCTTGAGTTTTTCAACCTCGCCCGGTTCTATCCCACTCATGGGGTCAATCATGGCCGTAACCGGATCGCCTGGAGCCAGATTGGCGAAAGTGAATGTAACGACCGTGATGCCCAATAATACCGGGAACGAGATCAGGATACGCCGTACAATATAGCGTCCCAAGGTGTAACCCCCTCGGTTCAACCAGGGTTTGAAGCGTGGCAGGGAGGAGGTGGAGTCGGTTTGTGCCGACCCCGCCTCCTATGCTCCCCATCGGAGAGTTGGCCCGACATTGAAATCCTTACGCCAAAACGCCGGACGGCCCCGATATGCTTCAGATCGGTACTACAATGTAGCTACTCCTCAATGTACCACTTCTCAAGGTCTGTGACAGCGCCAATCGTGGCAGATCCTTCAGGCCCAATGAGGCTGTCGCGCCATCCCTTGACACTCTCGTGTATCAGCAACAGAGACTGCGGCGCATAGAGGGGTATCCACGGAAGTTCATCATTCCATATTGCGCTGGCACGCGTGTACAGTTCATTGCGTGCGTCGTCATCTACCGTAGCTAGGGCCTCATTGTACAGTGCATCCAGCTCCTCGTTACAGTAGCGGCTTGAGTTGTAACCTTCGGGGTAGACGCGGTCACACCCGACAACGGTCGTATCAGGATAATAGGAGCGGCCCCAGCCTCCTACCCAGCTAATCTCATAGTCGCCGGTCTCATAAAAGACCTCCAAACCCCTGGCCCCATCGGTCTGTACCAGCTTGGTTTTGATGCCAACGGCCTCTATGAACTGCTGGAGAATCGGCAGCTGATCCGGCATATCCGTGCCAAACCAAACAATTTCGACTTCCCGGTCGAAGTCCCAGCCCATTTCCTCCAGCAAGGCCGTCGACTTTTCGGGGTTGTAAGCGTACTCCTCAACTTCCAGTGTAACCCCTGGAGGAGGTGCCCACTGTACCGCCGGCTGTACCTTCGTCAGGTCCGCATTGCCCCAAAGTTGGGCCGCAATCTCCGCACGGTCGATCGAGTACAGGAACGCTTGGCGGAAGCGCTTGTCCGCTAGTGCCTCGTCCTGGAAAGTGATGGAAAAGAAGTATGCCGGAAACTTGTCCTGATATTCCCAGTCGACGCCGGGAAGGTTCGTGACTTTGTCGAACTCGTCAGCGCTCGGGTTCAGGAAACCGACCATGTTTATCTCACCCTTCTCCAGGGCGATTATCATCACGCTATTGTCACCATAGAATCGAATCACTACGTTCTTGAGCAGAGGCGCACCCTTGAAGTAGCTATCGTTGCGCTCGAAGATGGTGTGCTGATCCGGGATGTACTCCTTGAATACGAAGGGACCGGTGCCGAAAGGCAATGTCGTGGCATACTCGGTCTGCAGCCAGTCCTCCGGCTCAAGCCCTTCGAACACGTGGGCCGGGGCAATTCGCATAGCGAATTTCTCGATGATCGTCACCTGCGGTTTGACCAACTCAAATTGGATGGTGTAGTCGTCAAGGACCTTAATCCCCTCGGCAGTCTCCGTATTACCCTCCTGGAAGTCCAACGCACCCTTGATTACATCTATCAGCCCACCCGACGCTGTTGAGCCCCCTTCCGGCAGTAGTGCCGCATGGAAGGAGAAAGAAACGTCGTTGGCGGTAAACGGCATGCCGTCATGCCACGTCACGCCTTCACGCAAGTTGAAGGTGTAAGTCAGGCCGTCGGGGCTGATATCATAGCTCTCGGCCAGATCCGGAACCCACTTGAGCGTACTGTGCTCCTGCATCACCAGTGAGTTCATGAAGAGGTTCCAGTGGAATGACTGCGCACTGCTATGCGCTTTCCAGGGAAGGAAGGTGGGGATGGCGGCGCTGCCCTGCACGGAGCCAATCGTGAGGGTGCCGCCCTCATCAGTTTCGGCAGCTGCTGCCGCCATGGAGTCGTCGGCTGGCGCAGCCACTGGTACGCAAGCTGCGACAATCAGTGCCGCGATGCATATTGCAGCCAAAACAATCAGAGAACGGCGATAGCCAATTCGTACACGAAACGGGTTCATTTCCTGATCTCCTTTCTGTGGACAGATAGAGAGCGATAGGCACGACACACGTTCGGTACCGAGCACTTCTTGGTTCTGGCTTCTTATCACCTCCTTCTTGTAAATCGACCTCCTGAAAGACTCGCACGATACAGAGATACCAGACTGGCTTCTTTATCTGCTCTTGTCGAAATGAGACAACCTACCCTGTCCGGCTCTGCTGGACTTTGTCGGGAATACAGGTGCAACTAAGACCCTACCCGAACCGCCCGAATGCCAATCAAAAATCTGATATGAGCCCTGACCCTTTCCGGCAACACGAATTTGGCGGGTCATTTTCGAAAGCGCACATACCCAGCCGGGACACCTTGGAAGTCGTTGAGAGAGTAGCGAAATCAAAACTGGCTGCGCACATAGAATGCCGCAACACACGGGCGCAATTCCCTGTATACGCACTGCGCCGTTTCGCTATGACTCAACTTTGGTCAACGACTGGGAAAAATAAATATAACATTATGATAATGGAAATTCAGGAGGTTGGCAACCTCATTTTTTCCGGACAACTGAGGGGATCTACAGGGTTCGCAGAAGATTGAATGTTCTGCGTCTCCTTTGAGGTTGATATGGTCAGGCAAGAACCTGGCCGTGCTCGCCAAAGATTTCGCGCACGTATTCCAGGCTGTGTGCGTGCGCCTCGACCAGATTCATCGTGTGGGGAGTGCCTTCTTCGCGGGCCAGCTCGACCATAAGCCACCCGTCAAAGTTCAATTCGTTTAGCGTCTGCGCCAACGCCTGGCAATCGGGTTCACCATCACCCAAAGTTTCGTCCCAGATACCCCCGTGCGAACTTCGCAGTTCTACAATTTCAAGCCTCGATGCGTATTCTCTAATCCACGCACTCGCATCCTGGCCGCCTCGGAACATCCAATCGCCATCTACCGTCAACCCCACCTCTTCGGGGTCGGTATGGTCCAGGAGGTGGCGCAGTTCACGACCGTTTTCGGCCAGTTCGGGCAAGTGATGATGCACGACGAGACGCAAGCCCTCTCGCCTCAACGCCGCGGCCAGCAAAGCAAACCCCTGCGCCTGGGTTTCCAGCATCTCGTCGGTCTTGCGGGCGCCGATTGGTTGAGGATTGGCATTGACAAACTCAGCTCCCACTGGTAGTAACAACTGCGCTCTTGCGACAATTGTTTCAATCGACTGCGCTTGCACGCTTGCATCATGCAGCAGCGCATGCACGTATGCCCCCGCCAACTGCACCCCATGCCTTTCCAGAGCAGCCTGCCAGCGGCTTGCCCAATCCCCTTCTCCCTCTAAGGGATCGAGAAGTCCTTCAAAGTAGGCGTAACCCGCTTGGGCCAAGCCTGCCGCAACCTCGTCAATACGCTCTGTCAGGAAATCCCAACCGTAGTGCTGAGACCAACGATAGAAGCCACTGCATATCCGCATGGCTAGACGCTCCTGTCAGCCGCGGTCATGGCCGCGGTACCGGGCTGCCTACCGGCTCAATTCAACACTCTCACCCGAGTTGGAGCTTTCCACGGCCGCGACCGCCATTCGTATGCTATCCAGGTTGTCGCGACCTGAGCATTCCGGCTCACGCCCCTCTTCCAGGGCAAGTAACATCTCTCCCATCGAACCGGCGAAGCCTTCATATCCCCACGTGCCTGCGATCTCGAAAGTCTGTAACTGTTCAGGTGAATCCTTGAACGACAGGCTCAACTTGGCCGTTCCCATCGGATCGCTAAGCAGTGCGCTCCCGAGCGTGCCATCCAGAACCCACAGGTGATCATACAGAGCGGGACCGGAAACGATGTTGTTGAAGTGAAGGGTGGTCATGACCTGGCGCGAAGGCTCGTATTCAAGGAGGATCGTATAGATCATTGGCGAAACCGCATTCTGGCCGGGCACCGTCGTAGTGGTCGCTTTCACCCGCAGCGGTGTGTAACCCGTAAAGTAGCGGCTCAAATCAATATAGTGGATACCGTGATCAACGATGTTGAAATCCTCATGCTCAGCGTACCAGCCATAATCCTGATAGGCCCGATAGCAGTGGGTAACGGAGTAGACATGTCCCAACACACCTCGTTCCACCAGGAGCTTAAGAACCCGATGAGGGGGCGCCCAACGCGCCTGCTGATTGACCATCAGAGTTACCCCGGCGTCGCGGCATATCTCGACAATACGCTCTGCCTCTCGCAAGCTCGGAGCCAGGGGCTTCTGTGAGAAGATGTGCTTTCCTGCCGCGGCAATCTGCTCGACAAGAGGCAAACGCTGGTGAGCGTGTACTGCCAGGTCAACGACCTGCACCTCAGGATGCGCAAGCAGCTCTTCCACATTGGCTGTAACCAGTGGGTCGTCGAAATTGGCTGCTATGTCTCGAGCCTTCTCCACCGTCACGTCGCAACACGCGACGACGCGGTAGCCCGCTCTCTTGTAAGCAGGCATCTGCGATCTGAGAACGATATTGCCGCATCCGACGAAGCCAATGCCATAACGCAGTTTAGAGGGCAGGACGGGTTGATAGTCAGCAGGTTGCAGGTCCGGGAACATCGTTATGGTTCTCCTTCGAGGTAGCTGGAGACTGAGGTTGTACTACCTTGCCGATTCACACTGTTGTGGGGAAACAATGTCTAAGTCAGGCCATCGGGGGAATCTTACGACTCTTGACCCACACCGGAACGCACGCGAGCCTACCACGCCCCGCTCTAAATGTGAGTTCACTTGGAGAACCAATTTGGGTGGGCAATGCTGTTAGCGCTCCACTTGAGGAAAAGATGACTTTCGCGTGCCCGGCGCAGGCGGTGAAGGTTCCGCCCCTCAATGGTTCAGCAACCAGTTCCAATTTGGAGTGGAGCTGACGCCGCTACCTGCGTGCAAGTGACTGCTCTAAGGCAGTTGTCGTTATTCGTACCAGGGGCTGCGCCCTTACACGCTCAACCGCAAGACCCGCCCCCGATTATCAATCCCCCCAGCCCGGTCCGACCCACCCAGCACGTACGCCGTCCCTTCATAGCCAACCACAGGCATCCCATGAATACCCGCCGGCAGTTCCGCCAGCAACGTCCACGCGCCTGAATCCGGGTCATACACCTCCGCGCTGGCAAGTGCCTTCCACGGCAGCGCACCCAGAATCTCGCCCCCGGCGACGATAATGCCCCCGCCCACCGCGGCCGCGCCAAACCCACTGCGCGCCTCGATCATCTCGGGGCCGTCTCGCCACGCTCCACTGGCCGGACTGAATATCTCCACCGTCGCCAACGCGCCCGTCCCGCCCGAACCCCCCCCCCGCCCCCACCGCCCCCCCCCCGCCCCAACCCCCGCCTATAACCCATAGCTCGTCATTGAAAGCCACCGCCGCCACATGCTCGCGCGGCTGCGCCGGGCCGGGCAATACGGACCATGCCTCCTCCACTGGATCATAGCGAAGCATCGCCGTAGTGCCGCCTGTTCCACCCACAAGATAGATGTAATCCCCGAGCGAAACAGCTTCCCCGCTCATGCGCCGTTCCGGCATTTCGCCTGCCGCCGTCCACGCGTCCGTCGCAAGATCATAGACTAAAATCGATGACGTAGCCTGCCAGCTCAAATCAGGCCCCCCGCCGAATACGAAGACTCTACCGTTGTGAGCGGTCACCATCATATGGTGGGCCGGCTCCGGCATCGGCGCCAGCTCCACCCAACTGTCGTCCGCCGGATCGTACGCCTCAAAACTGGTCAATCCCCCAAAACCGCCCGGCACATAGAAAATCCCGTCCACAACCGCTGCCCGCATCTCCGAGCGCGCCGTTGGCATCGCCGCGCCGCTCCCCCAAATGCCTTCCTGTTCAGGGCTGTCAGGCGAAACAGCGGTAGGTGCCTCCGCCGGAGAGGGCTGGGCTGGGAGCTGCCCCGCCGCGCAGGCCGCTACAAGCAGAACAGCCGCTACTGTCTTCAAAATAAACAACGCGCCTGCAGGAAATCTGATCACTGTCCTATCCCCGCACCATCGCTTCAATCGCCTCTCCCCACGCCAGCAGACGTTCATCCGCTCCAAACGGCCCGCAGAACTGCACCGCCAGCGGCAACCCGTCATCCGTCTTCCCCGACGGAATCGCCAGCGCCGGCACCCCTGCGTTCGTCCATGGCAGATTCATGATCGGGTTGCCGGTCGCGTGGATCCCGTGCGGCGCAGCGCCGGTCGCCGCCGGGGCAATCCACAGATCGGCGTCTGAAGAAAGCAGCGCCTCCTCCATCCTGTGCCGCAATCGCAACTGATCGGCGCGGATCTCGTCCCGTTCCTCGTCGGAAATGGTTGCCCCGGTCTTCATGATCTCGTGCATGTGCACGCTGTACCGGTCAGAATACTCTCTGTACCAGTCCTTATGCACCTGGGCCACCTCGACCGCAGTCAGGCGGCGGTGGCGCCGGTTAAGTTCGGCGTAGTCAGAGAAGAACGGGACGCGTTCGATGCGGAACCCCTCAGCGGCCAGCCTGCTAAGCGTTTCTTCAAAATGCTGCAAGCCGACTTCCTCCGCCTCTTCCAGATAAGGGCCGTCCGGAACCGCCAGGGCCGGCAGACCGTCAGGAGGCGCACACTCGCTGCTGTCCCAGCTGCCAAACAGCGCTGAGCATGCTAACTTCATCGTCGCTACATCCTGGCTGAAAACCCCTGCATGATCCACAGATTTCGAAAAGAAGAGCATTCCCGCGGTATTGATCTGGTCATAGCTGGGCTTGAATCCTATGATCCCGCAGAAGGCCGCCGGACGGATGACCGAACCGATCGTCTGCGTGCCCAGCGCCAGCGGATAGAAGCCAGCCGCAACACCCGCTGCCGAACCGCTGCTCGAGCCGCCCGGCGTATGTTCCGTGTTGTGCGGGTTGCGCGTCGGGCCCGGCTGAAAGTAGGCGAACTCGGTGGTAACCGTCTTGCCTGCTATCAGCGCGCCATTCTCTCTGAGGCGCGTCACCACATCCGATTCCGTTCCCTCGAACAGCGCCGCCGGCAGCTTGGATCCCGCCTTTGTGGGAAACCCGTCCACGCGAAAAAAGTCCTTCACACCAACAAGCAGCCCGAACAGAGGGGGCCGCTCCTCAGGATCAGGATAGCGGGCCAGCAGAGCCTCGGCCTCACGCGTCAGCCGCTGCCGCCGCCCAGGCTCCGGTAACAAAGCCTGGATCAGTGAATCCTCAACGTCAATGCGGTCGCAAACAGTCTGGACGTGCGCGACTAGTTCTACATCGCCGCTACGCAGCGCAGCAGCGTTAGGAAATCCTGTTCCGACCATCAGTTACTCTCTCCGTTGACAGACAATAAATCGCGGTCAGGCACGGCTGCGCCCTGCCCTACCATTCCGTCCCATTCAGCACGCTAGCGCAGAAACGCCTCCACCAGCCCGCCGTCCACGTTCAGAATCTGGCCCGTCGTCTTGGCGAGCGCGCCGCTGATCAACAGGTAAGCCGCCCCAGCCTGGTCCTCAGGCAGAATCGCCTGCTTCGTCAGCGTGCGTTGCGCGTAGAATGCCGCCAGGCGGTCCCGCAACGCGTCCGTCCCCTCCGCCTCGTCGAAGGGGAGGTCATACTTCTGCAGCCCTGAAATAACCCGCTCTCGCGGGAACATCGAACTGCCGGTCACAACCGTGGCCGGCGCTAGCCCGTTCACCCGCACATTCGGCGCCAGTTCGATCGCCAACTCGCGCACCAAATGATTGGCCGCCGCCTTGCTAGTATCGTAAGCCAGTGAACCCTTCTTGGCCACCGCGCCGTTGACGCTGGTTGCAATCACCACCGAGCCGGGCAGCCCCTGCGCCTCCCAGATCTTGCGCGCCACGTCCGCGACAATATACGCCCCCTTGACGTTCACGTTGAAAGTCGTGTCCCACATTCCGTCCGGTATATGGCCGCCGGCATCCGGCGGATAATAGAAGCCGGCCGTGATCACCAGATGATCGACCCCGCCATAGGCCAGCAGCGTTTGGCCGAACAGCGCCTCCACGCTCGCGCGATCGCCAACATCCACGCCCAGCCCAATCGCCGGCCCGCACGCCGAGATGCCCGTACCCGCCACCCCGATGCCAACTCCGTAGATACCGGTCAACTCGTCTGCAGTCGCCTGCGCCGCCTCCGCGTTCAAGTCCGCGCACACCACATGCGCGCCCTCCTCCGCCACGCGGTGCGCAACCGCCCTGCCGATGCCGCTGCCCGCGCCGACCACAACAACCACGTTGCGCGCCAGCTCCTGTTCCGGCGGCATCCGCCGCAGTTTCGCCTCCTCAAGCAGCCAGTACTCAATGTCGAAAGCCTCCTGTTTCGGAAGCGCCATGTACTGGCTCACCGTCTCCGCGCCTCGCATCACCTCCACCGCGCAGTTATAGAACTCCGCCGTCACTCGGCTCTCGCTCTTGTTCTTCCCCCACGCGATCATGCCCACGCCCGGAATGAGAATCACCGTTGGGTTCGGGTCCCTCATCGCCGGGGAATCGGCATGCTTGTGTGCGTCGTAGTAGTCGGCGTAGTCTTGCCGGTACTTGGCCAGACCGCTTTCCAGCTTCGCCAGCAGCCCCTCCACATCCTTCGTCTGCGGATCCCAGTCCACATAAAGTGGCTTGATCTTGGTGCGCAGGAAGTGATCAGGACATGATGTCCCCAGTTCGGCGAGGCGGTCCGCGTCATTGCTGTTGACGAAACGCAGAATCGCCTCGTCCGCCTGTACCGTGCCGACGAAAACATTCTGCTGGCAAATCATGCCCCGCAGCGCCGGTAGCAGTTCCACCAGCAGCGCCTCCCGTTCGTCCTCGCCAAGCGCCGCGTACTTCTGGCCGCCAAACGTGTCCGCGCCCTTGTCCCGGCTCTCGATGTAACGGGCCGCCTTCTCGATGATATCCAGGCTCAACTTGTAGCAGGACTTGTCGTCCTCAGCCCAGTTGATCAGCCCATGCCCTCCCATCATGATGCCTTCCATCGCCGGGTTCGCGTCCGCAATATCTCCCATCACCAGCCCCAGCTCAAAGCCGGGCCGCTGCCAGTCCACCCAGCCCAGCTGATCGCCGAAGATCTCGGCCGTCAGCGCCTCGCCATCCTCCGCCGCAGCAATCGCGATCACCGCATTGGGATGCGTATGGTCCACGATCGGGGCCGGGATAAACGCGTGCAGCGGCGTGTCGATCGAAGAAGCGCGCGGGTTGAGATCATAGACGCAGTGCAGATACTTGCCTACCATCTCGTCTTCGATCGGCGTCTTGACCCCCTTCTCGTCGGCCGCGTCGTAAATCGCCCGCAGCTGCCGGATCTTGTCCATATACAGCGACGAGAAGTTCTCCCGTTTCGAAGTCCGCAGGTCGCCGCCCGAGCCTTTGACCCACAGCACCTCGACCGACTCCCCGGTCAGCGGATCCGTTTCCATATATTTCGAGGAGGTGTTGCCGCCCCCCGTGTTCGTGATGTGCTGGTCCTGGCCGAGCAAGTTGGAGCGGTAAACGAGACGGCCGACCGGGTCGAGCGCGGCCCCGGTTTCGTCGTCCCACAGATAGGATACATGTCGATAGTCGCTGCGTGCAGTCATGTCGTTACTCCGGAGATGCGTAATTGGATCGGTGGCCAGTGACCAGACTCCAGTGCACAGCGGAAAAAGCGTCACCACTGACCGCAAGCCGCCAACGACTGGTCACTGCAGTTGGCAGTGTAGCAGAAAGCGCAGAGCCGCGCTAACAATTGGCCCCAAGGAAGAGGGCAGACCAGTCTGGACGGGCGCGTCTGGCTCTGTTACAATTCGCGTGCTGTTCTGCCAGTATTTTTCGTCGAAACAGGACAATGCCCAGGCTTCGACAACCGATCCTGTCAAGCCGCTGTTCCGCAATACTATGTCACTAGAATTCTGGCGAAATTTGTCCGTCGTCTGGATCTCAATCCATCTGTTTCTTCTTTGCCTGATACCTTTGGGCATTGCCTTTCTGGCTGTGCAGGCAATGAGATGGGTGCTGGGCGGAGCCCAATCCGGTCTCGAAAATTTGCAAGACGCCAGCAGCAAAGCCCGCGCCAAAACCGAAGAGACAGCCGCACAGGTGACATCAGCCGTAATCCAGGGACAAAGCAAGGCCGAAAGGTCCCAGGCAACGCTCAAACAACTGTTGCAGCGTACCGAACCAACGCCCCCCTCCTCCCCGGAAAAGTAAACGCTCTAACCTCCCAAGTTTGGCCGCTCACCTGCGCCTCCCTGCCGTTGACCTCTGTCCTCAGTCTCTTTGGCAAGCAGAGTCCAGCCCCCTCTGCCTCCTCACTTGGAAGATTCGCAATCGCCTCACGATAGCAACGCGCCGTATCCTCCCGCGCCTCCCGCCCCGGCTGAAAGGTAAACCCAAGCAATAGCCCAGCAACAAAACCCCCTGCATTGCCCGAAATCCGCCACCAAATTCCATGAAGTCCCTGCTTTGGGACCAAACTACCGTCCGGTGCCCCCGATTTTGGAAGGTTGACAAGACCTGCGCTTTCCCCCAAAATACCAGCCAGCCAAACAGTCCATAATAGATAGATGCACCCCAAACTAAAGACCTTGCCAAACGCCTGATAGTATCGCACTTCCGTGAAACTCCAGTGCAGTTCTCTCCCAACCTATTTCAGTAAGGAGGAAGCAAAGTCATGAAAAAGCTCTATCTTTTCGCAACTTTCGTCATGGTGATGGCAATCATGGTGTCGGCCTGCGCCGCGCCCGCGGCGCCGGCAGAGACCGGGGCAGTGGCAGAGGAAATGCCCGAGGAAGTCACCATCAGTATCATCACTGCCCAGGGCCCCCTGGCTGATGGCCTCGTCGCTCTGATCCCGCAGTTTGAAGAAGAAAACCCAGGCATCAAGGTCGAAGTCGCGCCCTTCCCCTGGACGACATTCTTCGAAAAAGTGATCTCGCTCGCGCGCACCGAGTCCGGTGAATTCGACGTCATATTCGCCGACGATCCTTGGATGCCCAACATCGTCGACGGCGGGCTTTCCGTCAACCTGACCGAAGCCTACGGCGCAACCCGCGACGACGACGTGCCCCAGGTCTCCTACGACGTCTTCTCCTGGCCTCCCCCCTATGGTCCCATCCCCTTGGACTTCCAGACCGGTGAGCGCCCCGACCTGCACGCCCTGCCCATCCAGGGCAACGTCATCATGTTCTACATCCGCCAGGACATCCTTGACGAACTCGGACTCGATGCACCCGTAACCTGGGATGACGTACTGGCGATCGCCGAGCAAGTCCACTGTCCCGATTGCGACCCGCCCTTCTACGGCTACAACGTGCGCGGCGCAGCCGGCAGTGACGCCTTGGCACTTCTTTGGTCGATGGGTGGTGGCATCTTCGACGACGAGTTCAATGTCATCCTCGATAACGAGGCCGGCTGCGATGCGCTCACGCTCTACGAGCAGCTGAGCAAGTACCTGCCGCCGGGCGGCAATACCTACGGCACCACCGAGATGGTGGCCGAGGTCATTTCCGGACGCGCCATGATGGGCATCGGCTGGCCGGGCGACGCCTACGCAGCCTTCGAGGACGAGACCGACTCCGATGTAGCCGGCAAGATGCTCTATCTGCCGCTGCCCGCCTCCGAAGTTGGCGCTCCCCATGTCTCCATGATGGGCCATTGGGGCCTGGTTATGAATGCCCATTCCGAGAATAAGGACGCCACCTGGGCCTATATGGAGTGGATGCACTACAACCAGGAGCACGCGTTGTCCTACGCCCACGCCGGCGGCATCCCCTTCCGCAAGTCCGTCTTCAACGACCCTGAACTGGTCCTGGAAAAACCATGGTTCCCGGCACAGTTCGAGGCCCTGATGGTCCCGCCGAAGTGGCGGCCCCGTAGCACCCAGGCTACCGGAATCAGCCTCGCCATCCTCGGACCGGCGTTCAGCGCCGTCGGTGCCGGTGACATGACCGGCCAGGAAGCCTGCGAGCAGGCTGGCGCCGAAATCCGTCTTGAGATGGAGGGTGTTACCAACTAGAATGACTTCTGAAGAGAGAGGAGCGAGATCCCCCTCACTCCTCTCTCCCTATACCCACCCTCAAGCATGGATGTCTAGAGTCGCCTTCAATAACTACCGGTCCAAGGAGGGCATCGTTGACCGTACAGCAGACCGTTAGTCCCTTGCCGGGCCAGGGCACAGATAGCGTAACCTCACAGCCGCCGCCCCCCGAGGGCATGTGGTCCGAACTATTCCGCTATCGCGACAACCGCCTTGGCGTACTTCTGATCGTGCCCAGTCTCCTGACTTTGGTTCTTATCCAGTTCTATCCCATCGTCTACAACATCTGGCTGATCCTCACCAGCGAGAAAGGCGAGTGGATCGGCTTGGACAACCTCTCCCGGCTCACCCGCGACACCATCTTCCACGGCGCCCTGATTTTCAGCCTCAAGATGGGCATTGTAGTCGTTCCCATGTGCCTGCTTGTCGGCCTGGGACTGGCCCTTCTTGTGCACAGCGAATACGCCGGCCGCAAGGCCATCTGGATCTCCATCCTTATTATTCCACTCATGGTCTCCGAAATCGTCGCCGGTATGATGTGGAAGATCATGTACCACCCCACCTTGGGACTGGTAAACGTGCCGCTCGTCGCCCTCGGCTTGGAACCGATCATCTGGCTCCAGAAGGCCGATACTGCCTTTATCGCCATCTGTGTCGTCGAAGTCTGGCGCATCAGTCCCCTGGCATTTCTGCTTCTCTACGCCGGCCTCAACCAGGTCCCCCGTGACATCTACGAGGCCGCCGCCGTCGATGGCGCAACCCGCTGGCGCGCCTTCTGGGACATGACCCTCCCTTATATCAGGCCAATGTTCGCCATCGCCACCATTCTCGTCTTTGTCTGGTCCACCCGCACCATCGGCACCATTGCCGCCACCACACAGGGCGGCCCCGGCCGCGCCACCTGGAACCTGTCCTGGTACATCTACGGCATGTCCTTCCAGCGGCTCAAGCCCCATTACGCCTCTGCCGCGGTGCTCGTCATGCTGCTGATGACCTATATAGCCGGCACACTTTTTGTCAGATATCTGTGGGTGGAGCGCAGCAGTCGATGAACTTGAATTATGCCTAACATAGGAGTGTAGGCCGATGGCACAATCTGAAACAAGGGGGACCGCAACAAACGAGCCCGTGACCCAACCGGTTGCAATGGCCGCGCACGAGAACCGTTTCAACCTGCGCAAACTGTTCGTTGTCGTTGTCCTCTACCTCGCCGCCTTCTGGACCCTCGTCCCCATGTACTGGGTCGCCATATCTTCCATCAAATCTTTGCGCGACCTCGCCCACATCCCCCCGCGTTTCTTCCCAACAGATCCCCGTCTCGACGCCTGGGTGACCATCTTTGAACGCCGCATCCTTGAGAACGTCTACAACAGTCTCGTCGTTGCCACCTTGGCGACCATCATTTGCCTCATAATCGCAGTGCCCGCCGCCTACGCCGCCACGCGTATGCGCCTGCCCTTCAAGTTCGTCGCCATCGTCGTCGGCCTGATGGGCCTCGTCGCGCTTCTGCCCCCCATCGCCTCCGCCATCCCCCTCTTCCTCCTCGGCAGTGATCTCGGAATCATCGACGAAAAATACACCCTCATCATCCTTTATACCGTTCTCAACACTGCCTTCGCCGTCTGGGTCCTGCGAGGCACTTTTATGGACGTCCCCATGGACGTCGAGGAAGCCGCCCTGATGGATGGAGATACACGTTTCGGCGCCGTGCGCCGCATCCTGCTGCCCCTGATCTTCCCCAGCCTCTTTTCGATCGCCATCCTTCTGTTTATCTTCAATTGGAATGAGTACATCATCGCTCTCTACTTCGTGAATTCCATGAAAACCATGACGCTCCCGATCGCGATCCAGGCGCAGATCCCACAGCATGAGCTCGACTGGGGTGTTGTCAGCGCCGCAGGCACTATTGCAGTATTTCCGGTGTTGGTCGCGGCTTTTACATTGCAAAGATTCCTCGTGCGCGGGCTGACCTTTGGCGTCGCCAGCGGCCAGTGAGCAACAACCATTGGCGCCTGCGGCAGCGAGGCGTTCTCGATGTCAGACTGCCGGCATAACGCGAAAGCAGACTCCCGAGAGGAAAAGGAGAGTAGATTTTGGCGGAAGTAAGAATAGAAGGTCTGACAAAGTACTTCGGCGACACTTGCGCCGTCAACCAACTAAATCTTCTCGTCAGGGATGGTGACCTGGTTGTCCTGCTCGGCCCCTCCGGCTGCGGTAAGACTACCACCATGCGCTGCGTAGCCGGTCTGGAACGCCCTACTTACGGCGATATCTACATCGGCGACAGGCGCGTCAACGATCTCGAACCGCGCGAACGCGATGTCGCCCTCGTCTTCCAGAGCTATGCTCTTTACCCACATTTCACCGCCTTCGATAACATCGCCTATCCCTTGCGCCTGCGCAAGACGCCAAAAGATGAGATCGAACGCAGGGTCCGTGACGTTGCCGAAATGCTGGGCATCACCCATACCTTGGAGCGGCCGCCAGGCCTCTGTTCCGGTGGCGAGCAGCAGCGCATCGCACTCGGTAGGGCGATAGTGCGCGAGCCCGTTGTTTTCCTCATGGACGAGCCGCTCTCCAACATCGACGCCCTCCTGCGCGTCTACATGCGCGCCGAAATTAAGCGCCTGCAGCATGAATTGGGCACGACCATGATCTACGTCACCCACGATCAGGTCGAAGGTATGACAATGGCCGATCAGATCGCCGTTATGAACCAGGGTACGCTGCAACAACTGGGCACGCCCAGCGAAATCTACGACTTGCCGGCCAATAACTTCGTCGCTCGCTTCGTCGGCTCGACACCGATGAACTTCATCCCCGGCGCCCTGCAAAAGGAGAATGGCAAAACCGTCCACAAGAGCGACCAGTTCGTCATCCCGGTCAGTGCCGAAATGGCCGACCGCGCCGCCGAGCTATGTCCAAGCGGCATCTGCACATTGGGCGTGCGCCCCGAGGAGATCCGATACACCATGGAGGACGAAGGCAGTAATCAGGCCAAGGTCTTCCTGCTGGAACCACTCGGCTCGGAGACGATTCTTGACATCGAGAAAGAGGGCCTCCTCCTCAAGGTCAAAGATGTGGCCTCGACACAAGTGCGCGTAGGAGACGTCCTCAGCCTATCCTTCAATCGCTTTCATCTCTTCGACGACGAGACCGGCACCGCCATTCGTTGAGTCAGAAATCCAATAACGTTGCGGCAGGCAAGGCTGCTAAACGTTTCCAGACTGCCTTGTCCCCAGTCGATCTGATTTCAGTCTTCCGAGCACCCGCGAATAACCCACCAAGTGAGGAAATATGTTTGAAGTGAAGATTGGAAGCGCTCCCATCAGTTGGGACGTCCTTTCCTTTGGCGGCAGCAAGACCAGCGGCCTCAGCTTTTCCCAGATGCTGGACGGAATCGCAGCGGCCGGATACGAGGGTACGGAAATCAGCACGAACGGCTTTTTCCCCGCCGACGCAGAGTCCTTACGCGCCGAATTGGAGAAAAGGAACCTGACGGCGGCCTCCTCCTATGTGGCCCTGCCGCTGGGAGAGGAAGGAGCGCTCGACTCGATGCTTGAACAGGTGCAAACTGTCGGTGCACTGCTGGCCAACTTCAATGTCTCCGAAATCATCATCGCCGGCAACACCATGCCCAGCCGCCTCGAGGTCGCCGGCTCCGTTGCCGCCGATGGCAGCGAAGGCTGGACCGACGCCGAATGGAAGCGCGCCGCCAATCAGCTGGAGGCCGTCGCCACCCACTGCAAAGAACACTTCAACCTGAAGACCGTCTTCCATCATCACACCGGTACCTATGTCGAGACCCCCGCCGAGGTCGAAAGAATCATGGAAATGACCGAACCGGAACTGGTCGGCCTCTGCTTCGATACCGGCCACTACCACTACGGCGGCGGCGACGTCGTCGCCGCGACGGAGCAATACGCCGATCGCATCGGGTATCTCCACATCAAAGACGTCTGGCCGGAAAAACTGGAAAAAGTGAGAAGGGAACGGATCCACATGCGCGAGGCCTGGGCCATGGACATCTTCGCCGAGTTGGGTCGAGGCGCTATCGACTTTCCCGCCTTTTTCGATCTGCTGCGCACGCAAGCTTATCAGGGTTGGATGATCGTCGAGCAGGACTCTGTAGGGCGTTCACAACGCGACCCAAACTGGTCGCCGGTCGAAAGCGCCAGGCAGAGCCGGGACTATCTTCGAAAAATCCTCCAAGTCTGAGCCTGACTCCTGGCGATCCGGTAATCTCCTGCCTCCACAACGGCCAGAACTCGACTAGCATCACAGTTAAGGAATTAGCAATGGCCAACGTATCCGCACAACTCAATCTTCTTCTCGAAGAGATGGCGACCTGGGTACACCCGGAGTATGTAATCTCCAGCTTGACGCACCTCGTGGACATCCATCCCGAACTGCTGAAACACTCCTTCACATATGAAGTGCTCGGCCGCGCCTACGGGCTGCAAGACAACAAACCGCTCGCAGCCGAGATCTTCGAAATGGCCCTGAAGCTGGACCCGACCCGCGCCCAGGCAAGCGACTGGTATAATCAAGTTCGCCAATGCGAAGATGTCAACTACGACGAAGCGCGCGTGCCCACCTACCAGCTACCTGATCCGCTGCGTCTCGCCGACGGCCGCGCGGTCACCGACGCCGCGACCTGGCGCAACGAGCGCCGCCCCGAACTGCTGCGTCTCTTCGAGGAACACGTCTACGGTAAAGCCCCTGGCCGGCCCGAAGCCATGACCTTTGAAGTCACCTCGGTCGACGAAAGCGCCCTCGACGGCCAAGCAACGCGCAAAGAAATCTCGGTCTACTTTACCGGTCGCCGCGATGAGCCAAGGATGGACATCCTCATCTATCTGCCCAACGACCAGCCGAAACCTGTGCCCTCCTTCCTCGTCCCCAACTTTCAGGGCAACCAGTCAGTCCACAGCGATCCCGGCATCACGATCTCACGGCAATGGATGCGCAACCGTTTTGACCGCGGCATACGCAATCACCGCGCCACCGAGGCCAGCCGCGGAACTGCACTCTCGCGCTGGCCGGTCGAGCGCATCCTCGAACGCGGCTACGCGCTCACCACCATCTACTACGGCGACCTCGACCCCGACTATGACGACGGCTTCCAGAACGGCGTCCACCCCCTCTACTACAAATCGGGACAGACGCGGCCGACCGCCAACGAGTGGGGTGCCATCGGCGCCTGGGCATGGGGCCTGCGCCGGGCGCTCGACTACCTCGAAACCGACGATGACGTCGACCATCAACGCGTGGCCGTGATGGGTCAGTCCCGCTTGGGAAAGACTGCCCTATGGGCCGGCGCGCAGGATGAACGCTTCGCCCTCGTGATCCCCAACAACTCCGGCTGCGGCGGCACTGCCCTCTTCCGCCGCCGCTTCGGCGAAACCGCCCGCCATGCCAATGTCACCTATCCCTACTGGTTCTGCGAAAACTTCAAGCGCTACAACGACAAAGAGGATGAGCTGCCGGTCGACCAGCACATGCTCATCGCCCTCGTTGCCCCCCGCCCCGTCTACATCGTAAGCGCCGACGAAGACCTCTGGGCCGACCCCCACGGCGAGTTCCTCGGCGCAAAGCACGCCGACCCCGTCTACCGCCTCCTCGGCACCGAAGGGATTGCCGCCAACCAACTACCGCCCGTCAACCAGCCCGTCAGGAGCACCATCGGCTACCACATCCGCACTGGCAAGCACGACGTGACTCTCTACGACTGGGAACGCTACATGGACTTCGCCGACATCCACGTGCGGTAGACCGGGTATGTATCGCTCCTGGGGTTGGACGAATGGGAACATGCCTACTACCTGAAGTACCAGAACCGGCGGGCCGAAAATGTCGTCAACTGGTGGAATGCAATCAATTGGGATGTTGTGGCACAGCGCTACGCAGCGGTTGCCGGTAAGGTGCAAGGGATATACAGATCCGAATCGGCTACCGTGAAAATCTTTTCCTCTAGGGCCATACTCTGGCCGTGTTTGGTTGTCATGTGGTCCAACCCTAAAGGCAGGCACATCGTTGCCATGCCGTCAATCCACTGAGGAGGCAGGAGATGAAGACGGGATCGAGACCGTTGACTCGCCGGCAGTTCATGTATTTGTCAGGAATGGCCGGAGCCGGACTGGTCGTCGCCGCATGTGTGCCGGCCACCGCGCCCCAGGCAGGCCAAGACGCGCCGGCCATGCCGATGGCGCGCGAGTACGTCATCAAACATCCAATCGTCCAGGATCCCCAGGGCGTGGATCCCAACAACCCGTTGACGCCGCCGAACAAGACGATGGGCACCATGTATCACGATGGTCTCTACAGGCTGACGCGAAGTGGCATCGAACCGAACCTTGCCACCGCCCTGCCCGCGGTCGAAAACGAGGGGCGCCGGTGGACGATCCCGCTACGGGAGGGAGTGAAGTTTCACAATGGCGGGGCCTTTACCGCGGCAGACGTCAAGTACTCTTTGGACTTTATCAAGGAAAACTCTCTCTCAACCTCAAGCCTGCTCGTCAACATCGAGAACGTGACCGCCCAGGATGATCACACGGTCGTGATCGATCTGGTTGCCCCTGATTCGTTCCTGCTCTCCGCCATGTCGGTGACTGACGGCCCGCGCATTGTGGCCGAGGGCGCGTATGACGGCGCGCCGGTCGAGAAGGAAGGCCTACAGACCGCGCTCACGAACGAAGTGCCGGGCGTGACGACCGGGCCTTACGAGTTGATCGAGTACAGTGTCGAGGAACGGGTGGTACTCAAGCGCTTCGACGACTACTGGGGCTGGGATCTGTTCTGGGGCGGCTTCTCCGAAAACATTCCTCAATATCTCGTTTTTGAGGTTGTCAATGATCCAACGGTGCGGGTCTCCCAACTCCTGGCACAGGCCCAGGACTGGAACTACAACGTGTCGCCGACGCTCCAGGCGCGTATCGAAGAGACGGCTGGTTTGAACTCCGTCCCCGTGGCCGATCCGTTCATCAACTACCTGGCCTTTGTCGGCGAGGGTGTTCTGGGCTTCACCGAGCAGGGCATCCACAACCGCAAGGCGATCAGCGCCGCCATGGACCGGGTCGACATCAATAATGTTGTGAACGCTGGTCTGGGCAGTCCCGCTTTCAGCTTCTGGTATGCGGACGATCCGCTGGTCAACCGGGAAGTCGAAAAGATCCATTCGCTGCGCTCCGATTTCGACGCTGCACGCGAGCATCTGAAAATGGCTGGCAACCCCGACGGCTTCAGCGCGCACATCGTTCTCGCAGAGGGGCGCGGCTACGAAAAACCGGCGAGTATCATCCAGGAGCAGGTCGCCCAAGTGGGGATCGACCTGACCGTCGAGGCCAACGTCTCATCCGCCAACTGGCCGCGGGTCATCGATAACGAGGTCGATGGCGTCTACCATGACGCCGGCGACTCCGGCATTTGGGTGGTCGAATACGGCCGCTACTATGCTCCGCCTCATGGCATCGCGCCCTGGCACATGGATGACATGCCCGAAGAATGGCTCGCCCGCTTCATGGGCGCCATGCAGCGGATGAGAGAGGCCCCGCCCGGCTCGGAGGAATATGCCGATGCGGTCAAGAACGTGCAGATGGTGAACGCCGATCTTGCCATTCACGTCCCTGTCCTGCACGGGGCGCGGCTGGAAGTCTATTGGGACTATCTGGAAGGTATTGAGTCCAGCCCGACCATTACACCCATCATCCACGGCGTCACCGTTGCCGAGACGGACAACGGCCCGCCCGAGCGTGAGACGCCTATGTAAGTCAATACCTGCTCCGGTCAACTGCATTGCAAAATGAGTAT
The DNA here is from genome assembly GCA_002238445.1 of Caldilineaceae bacterium bin5. Taxonomy (GTDB): domain Bacteria; phylum Chloroflexota; class Anaerolineae; order Caldilineales; family Caldilineaceae; genus Bin5. The sequence goes on along the minus strand of MPML01000002.1, from coordinate 260,125 downwards.
CACGTATTGCGTCGAGCCTATGGCGTTTGTTGCGCAATACGTGATACGCGTTTTGAGGGTTTAGGTGGGATTCACATGCAAAGCCCACATAGCAGAAGTCTAGTCCGGAAAGAAGCATATCAATGGCTGCATTGATTGAAACTGAAAGCGTAAAGCGCTACTACGCCAGTTCCTCCTGGCTGCAGCGGCTTCTGCTTTTACGCGCAAACGAGATACAAGCCGTCGATGGCGTGACCCTACGTATTGATGAAGGCGAAATCGTTGGCCTGGTCGGCGAAAGCGGCTGCGGCAAGACAACGCTGGGCTGGCTGCTGGCCGGTCTTGTTCAACCGACCGAGGGCGCGGTTCGCTACAGGGGGCGTTCTCTGGCAAGTATCGACACCGAAACGAGAAAGAAAATTCAGCTCCTGTTCCAATACCCCAGGGAATCGCTCAATCCACGCCACAATGTGCGCACGATTCTAAGCTATCCTATCCGCAAAATGGGATACATGGCCCATACGGAGATCACCGCACGCCTCCACAGTCTACTGGACATGGTAGGTCTCCCGGCGCACTATGCCGACCGCTACAGTTTTCAACTCTCCGGCGGCGAGTTGCAGCGCGTCGCGCTGGCCAGAACGCTGGCTCTGGAGCCGGAATTCATTGTTTGCGACGAGCCGACCTCGGCTGTCGATATGAACGTCAAGGTACAGATATTGAAGCTGTTGTCCGACATCAGCCGCGAGAAGGGGATATCGCTCCTGTTTATCTCGCATGACCTGAGTGCCGTCAGATTCATCGCCGACCGAATCTGCGTGATGTATCTGGGCAAGGTAGTTGAGCAAGCGCCGGCCCGGCAACTGTTCGAGCATCCGCATCATCCATACACAATGGCGCTCCTGGACGCAATCGCTGATCTCGATCCCGAGTCGACACGCAAGGCGTCGCTCCAGGGACAGCCGCCGTCGCCCCTGGCCCCGCCGGCCGGTTGCAGATTTCACCCTCGCTGCGCCTATCAGGAGCAGGTAGGCTCGATCTGTCGGCAACGCGGGCCACACTTACAGCCGCTGTCAACCGATCATCACGTCCGCTGTTTTCTCTACCCCGAAAATGGTCAGAATATCGCTCTGGTACAGTAAGTGGGCGCGCCGCCAATTCCACCACCGGGTCCAGTGAACAGCGTCAAGCCGCCTGGATTCCTGAAGAGCTGCTCTGCATAGTGTCTTTACTCAAGTACATCGGGCGGAGATTCGTTTCCGCCATACCGACTCTGATACTGATAACCTTTCTCTCCTTTGGCCTGCTGTATATCACGCCGGGCGGACCGGTTGAGGCGCTGGCTGGCATGTTCGGCACACCAGAGCAGAAAGTACGCATCCGCCAGGAGTTGGGACTGGACGATCCCGTACACGTCCAGTATCTGCGCTGGATCAAAGGCGTATTCTCCGGGGATTTCGGCGAAATGATCGTGATGGCTCCCGGCACGCCGATCGCGGAAATGCTGCGGAAGCCTCTGATCACCACATTCTGGCTGACGGTCGCCGGCGCGCTGGTTGCTCTCACAGTGGGGCTTACGATCGGCGCTCTATCGGCCATTAAGCCAAACTCCTGGCTTGACAGTCTCTCCAGGGTTACCAGCATCGCTACCTATTCGATCCCTGATTTCTGGCTGGCGATCATTCTTCTCTTTGTGTTTGGCGTGATATTCCGGTATCGCTGGGCAATCAGCGGCAAAATCGACTTTTCGCGAAACGTAGTCTTCTCCTTGCAAAGTCTGATCCTGCCCGCCATTGCTCTTGGATTGGCCAAAGCCGGCATCGTCGCCCGCATAACCCGCGGCGAACTGTACGATGTGCAAAACAAGCCGTTCATTCAGTTCGAAAGAGTCATGGGCCTGCCCAATCGCATCGTGATCAAGGACATGCTTCATAACGGCATCCTTCCCATCGTCACCGTGCTTGGTTACACGATCGGCCTGATCTTCCGCGGTACATTCCTGGTTGAGGTCGTGTTTGGCACGCCCGGCATCGGTCTGTTCCTTGTCCGGGCGGCAAAAACGCAAGAGTACGCGCTGCTCCAAACGCTCGTGCTCGTTATCGGCACCGTTTTCATTCTGATGAATCTGCTGACCGATATTCTTTACGGCGTCCTCGATCCGCGCGTGCGTACCTGACGTTGGAGGCAATCTGTGAACAAGGCACGCTTCCGTATTCTGTGGAACCGTTTCATCGGGGATAAACTGGTTGTGCTGGGCGGAGTGATCGCTCTCCTGTTTCTGGTGATCGCCGTCTTCGGCCCGCAACTCGCCCCGTTTGGCTTCGCGCAGCAGTTCAGGGCGGCCGCCGGCGAGCTCCTACCCATTGACGTGATGTCAACCACGGCCACGGGCGAGCGGCTCCTGTTAGGGAGCGATTCGCTCGGCCGCGATATGCTCAGCCGCCTGATCTATGGCACGCGCACGACCCTCGTCATCTCGATCTCCAGCGTCTCGATGGCTACCATACTGGCGATTTTCCTGGGCAGCCTGACAGGCTATTTCCAAGGTTCGCTCTTCGACGAAATCGTGATGCGTCTGATCGATGCGCTGCTTACCTTCCCCGGCATCCTGTTGGCCGTCATCCTGGTCGCGGCTTGGGGTACGCAGGGAATCAAGATCGGGCCAATCACAACGACGCCGGAACTTACGATCGTTTTTGCTCTCGTCTTCACATTCACTCCGCGGCTGACTAGAACGATGCGCGGCTCCACCATTCCGCAAGCGCACCGCGCCTATATCAAAGCCGCGCAACTGATGGGAATGCCGTTCTGGCGCATTATCGCATTTGAGCTGACGCCGAACTGTCTGACAGCCGTCATTATCCAGGCAACAACCTATCTGGGTCTGGCCGTCTTCAGCACAGCCGGGCTGGGGTTTCTGGGGCTGGGTCCCGCTGAGCCGCAACCCGAATTGGGCAAAATTCTGGCCCGAACGCAGGAGTATTTCCTCAATCGACAGTTCTGGCACATCTTCATCCCCGGCTTCACGATTTCGCTGCTGGTGTTCGCCTTCTCTGTGCTCGGCGACGGCATCCGCAACGTTCTCGATCCCGAGTTCCGATTCGAAGAGGCGGATGTCTGATGGCCACAGTTAACGACGCCGGTCCTGTCTTTCAAATCGAGAATCTGAACGTCCATTACGGCGCCGGCAGGCAGCGATTGAATGCCGTCAATGGGCTTTCGCTCACGATTGGAGCAGGGCAGACCGTTGCTATTGTGGGAGAGAGCGGCAGCGGCAAAAGTTCGGCAGCCATGGCGCTGGTGAACGGTCTGGCCGCCAACGGTGAATGGGACGCCGATCGCATCGTTTTCCAGGGCCAGGAGATCAGCCGCCAGGAACTGATGCGGCTGCGCGGCCGCGCCATCACCTACATGATGCAGGACCCGAGCAGCGCTCTCAATCCAGTGCTTACCATCGGCGAACAGATCAAGCGTGTCTTGAAATACCATACCTCGCTGTCCAGTGCGGAACGTGAGGACCAAGCGATAGAACTGATGGAACGCGTCGAAATCCCTGATGCGGCGTCACGCCTGAACGCCTATCCGCATGAGTTCAGTGGTGGTATGCAACAACGTATCGTGCTGGCGATAGCGTTGGCGCCCTCCCCTGTGCTGCTGATCGCCGATGAACCGACTACCGGGCTTGATGTCACGGTTGAGGCCCAGATTTATGCCCTGTTGGAACGGCTCAAGCGGGAGCTAACGATGTCGGTAGTGCTCGTGGCCCATGATCTGGGTGTTGTCGCAACGAGCGCGGATGAAGCCCTTGTGTTGTATGCCGGTAAAGTCGTTGAATCGGGAAGCGTCGCCTCGCTGTTCCGCCGGCCGCGTCACCCCTACACACTTGGCCTGCTCCGCTGCGCCCATGATCTGCACGAAAAGAATGTCCTCAATCCGATCCCCGGACGCATTCCCGGTCTGGGGGAACGACCACATGGCTGCGTTTTCCATCCTCGCTGCGCCTGGAAGACCGACGAGTGTGAAGCTGCTGATCCTGAACTCATACAGCTAGATGGGCAGAGCGTGGCCTGTATTCATCACGAGAATCTGTAGATTCTGAAACGGCCGCCTTACAACTTCAAACCCCCCCGCGCCGATTGAGCTATATAGTTTAGCCCCCATCGCATTTGTCTGACGCCCTTCAGATAGGTTCGCTTTCGCGCAAACAGATCGGGTATAATCAACTATCATGTCAGAGCCTAACGCGTCCGCAACGGGGCGCGTACAGTTTTGCAAAGCGAGCCAACCCCAATGAAAGCAGTTGCCAAATTCGGACTCGGCGATAAAGAAGTAGAGATTCGCGACGTACCCGAACCGCAAATGGGATCCGGCCAGGTAATGGTCGAAGTCAAGGCCACCGGCGTATGCGGTTCCGACGTACACATGTGGCGCAACATGCAGTCGTGGGAGATCACGCTCCCGCTCGTCCTCGGCCACGAATTCGCCGGCGTAATCGTCGATGTCGGCGACAACGTCTCAGGTTGGGAAATCGGCGACAGAGTAGCAGTAGAAACTGCCGCCGAAGTGTGCGACGCCTGTGTCTACTGTCTCAGCGGCAACTATAACCTCTGTCCCAGCCGCCTGGGCTACGGCGCCCTCGCCGACGGCTCCATGACCAGCTATGTGGCGGCCCGCCCGCAAATCCTGCATCGCGTACCGGAAAATGTGCCCGACGAGCACGCCGCCCTTACCGAACCGATCTGCGTCGCCTACAACGCGCTCGTCGAAAAGACCGCCATGAAACCCGGCGACCTCGTCGTGATCCAGGGCCCCGGCCCCATCGGCATCATGGCCCTCCAGATCGCCCGCATCCGCGGCGCCGGCACCCTCGTCGTCCTCGGCACCGATGCAGACGCCAAACGCATGGAAGTAGCCGCCGAACTCGGCGCCGACTACACACTCAACATACAGCGCGACGACCCCGTCGCGCTGGTCGAATCGCTGGCAGACGGCTTCGGCGCCGACCTCGTCATCGACGCCACCGGCGTCAGCAAGGCACTGCAACAGTCTATGGATCTGGTACGGCCCAATGGACGCATAACCAAGATAGGGTGGGGCCCGCAGGCGCTTGATTTCAGCCTCGACCCGCTCGTGGCCAAAGCCGTAACCCTCCAGGGCACCTTCAGCCACCTCTACCCTACCTGGGAGCGCGTGCTCACCCTACTCTCCACCGGGCAGGTGAACCTGGCGCCGGTCATCGGCGGTATTTACCCCCTGGAGGACTGGGAAGAGGCCTTCGAAAGCATGGAGCACGGCGAAAACGTGAAATCGGTCCTCCGTCTCGACGCTTGACGCGAAATCGTCCGGATCTGCTCGGGATAGAAGCGAGGCAGGCCATGGCCTTTCCAACGACGAAACCCGAAGAAACACTGGAACCGACTTGGGAGATCGCCCAACTCTTTCCCGCCCAGGGTCACTGGAGCGCGGAAGAGTATCTGGCGTTGGACACCAATCACCTCATCGAATTCTCCCACGGGCAGCTAGAGGTATTGCCAATGCCCACCTTTTCGCACCAAAGACTCGTTGCATTCTTGTACCGACAGCTATTAAGATTCGTGGAAGAGCACAGTCTGGGCGTCGTCATGTTCGCGCCGCTACGCATTCGACTCTGGGGAGGAAAATACCGCGAGCCCGATCTCGTCTTTATGGCCGCTGAACACGCCGACAGGTTGGGTGAACAGTTCTGGGAGGGCGCCGATCTTGTCATGGAAGTCGTCAGCCCCGACGATCCCCAAAGGGATAACGTGACCAAACGCCGCGAGTACGCACAGGCCGGGATCCCCGAATACTGGATCGTCGATCCCGCCGCTGCCTCCATTACCGTCCTCACCTTGCACGGACAGGAATACGCGCTACACGGTGAGTTCGTCGCAGGCGAGGAGGCATCATCTGTACTTCTGAAAGGCTTAAGAGTCGACGTTGAGAACGTGTTCTCTGAAGCAAGAAAATAGAGCACGACATAGCAGCTAGAAGCGCCGATTTTCATCTCCAGTGGAGCACACCTTTGACGAAAAAAGAACCGATCATCCAGGTCTCACTCGACGTAACCTCCATCGAAGAAGCCCTCGACATGGCCGGTGCCGCCGTGCGCGCCGGCGTCGACTGGCTCGAAGCCGGCACCCCCCTGATCCTCGCCGAAGGGCTGCACAGCGTACGCGCCATGCGCGAGGCCTTCCCAGGTCATCCCATCGTCGCCGATCTCAAGACCATGGATGGCGCCGGCCTCGAAGCCGAAATGATGTTCAACGCCGGCGCCGACTATGTCGTCGTCATGGGTGTCGCCCACGACGCCAGCATCATCGAGCAAGTCAAGATGGCGCAGCGCTGCGGCGGCAAAGTCATGTGCGACGTAATGCTCTGCCCCGAAAAAGCCGACCGCGCCAAAGAGGCCCAGGACATGGGCGTCGATGTCATCATCGTCCACACCGGATTCGACGAACGCGCCATGATTCCCGGCCTCAGCCCTCTGGACGACCTGCCGGCCATCCTCGACGCCGTCGACATCCCCGTGCAGGCCGTCGGCGGGCTGACCGTCGAACAGGCCATCGAAACACTCGAACTGGGTGCCGAAATCGTCGTCTTCGGCGCGCCCCTTGTGATCGCCTCCGACGCCTTCACCGCCGCGACCGACGACTTTGAGGGCCTCCTGCGAGAAATTGTAACCAAGGTCAAAGGGTAAACTGAATGTGTAGGTATTCGGTTTGTCGCCTGCCTTCAATAATGTTGACATCTGAAAAAAAACGGAGATCATGAGAGCCAGTATCGGTTGGTCCCATTGGCTATAATGCGAAACTGGAGAATAATAGGTACCCAGACGATTCCGGCCGGCGCTGATAAGTAATCGCATAAACCAGATGCTGTCCTTCCGTACTGCGAAGCCCGCAACTGAGGAGAACAAATATGAACCTGCTTCAAGAAATCCAGGATATCCGTTTCCCAGCCAATTTGCCTGAAACGCTTCTGGCCGTCCACCAGAACTTCGACACACCACAGGTCGACGACATCCACGCCGCCGTCGGCAAAGCCTTGACCCAAAGCGGAATAATGGTGCCCATGCAGCCGGGCGATTCCGTCGCTATCGGCGCCGGCAGCCGCGGCATCGCCAACCTCGCCAGCATCGTGCGTGCCGCCGTCGACCACCTCAAAGCCGCCGGCATGAAGCCCTACGTCGTCCCCGCCATGGGCAGCCACGGCGGTGCAACCGTCGAAGGTCAGAAAGAGATCCTCGCCGGCATGGGCGTCACCGAGGACGCCATGGGCGTTGAGATCAGAGCGACGATGGAAGTGGCCGAGATCGGCCGCATCCCCGACGGGCCGGCCGTCTGCCAAGGTAAAGACTCAATGGCCGCCGACCACGCCGTCCTCGTCAGCCGCATCAAGCCGCACACCGATTTCCGTAGCCACCTCGAGAGCGGTCCCTCCAAAATGTGCGTCATCGGCTGGGGCAAACAGCACGGCGCCTCCATGATGCACAGCGGCGGCGGCAGGAACTTCCAGATGTATCTGGAGCCGGCAGCGCGCGTCTACGAGACCAACACCAACTTCCGCGGCGCAATCTGCCCGGTCGAAAATGCCTTTGAAGACACCGCCCTCATCGCCGGCCTGACCGCCGCTGAAGTGGGCACGAAGACAGAGGCAGACCTGCTAGTCAAGGCCAAGGACTACCTGGCCCAAATCCCCTTTGACGCCGTGGATATACTTGTCGTTCGCGACCTCGGCAAAAACATCTCAGGCACCGGCATGGACACCAACGTCATCAGCCGCCTCAGCATCCCCCGCCAGCCCGAAAACTTCGGCAAAGTCGACGTGGCCATCATCACCGTCCTCGACCTGACCGAGGAGACCCACGGCAATGTTTCAGGCCTCGGCCTTGCCAACGTAACCACCGCCCGCGTCGCCCGCAAAATCGACTGGCAGGCAACCTATATGAACGCGGTGACATCCGGCATCTTCAGCGCCACCCGCTCCCACCTGCCCCTTACCTTTGCCGACGACGAACGCACCCTCCAAGTCGCGCTGCGCATCTGCGCCGAGCCCCATGACGCCGCCAAAATGGTCTTCATACGCGATACCCTGACCCTGGAGGACTTCTACGTAAGCCCTAGCTTGCGGGCCGAAGTCGAAAGCCATCCACGTCTTACCATCACCGGCGAAGTGCCTCTTACCTTCAATGACGGCGTGATGCAGACACCGTGGCAGTTGGAGCCGGAGCTGGAGTACGCCTGATTCGGCTGAAAACGACTTCGCCCAATGCTGACGGTTCTGGAGTCAGCATTGGGCAACAGTCGAACTAACCTATCTATAAGAGCTGTTCTCTTCTTGCAGCACCGCGCAGGAATTGCACACCAACGCCCTTATCGCACATGACTCACAGCTCAGATACGCCGACGCGCTCCTCCCGTCTCGCTCTTCTCTTGGGCGACCCCTGTGGGATCGGGCCGGAAATCGTCGCTCGCGTCCTGGTCGAAGGTTTTGAAGAGGACAAAACTACAGACAGCTCCGACCTTATAAACATTGTTGTCATCGGCGACCCTTGGTTGCTGGATTGGGGCGCGCAGTGCGCCGGTCTCTCTCTCAACCTGCCGCACTACAGTTCACCTGAAGACCTGCCTCCCTCGGCCCCAGGCCCCGTCCTCCTCACCGGCCCGTCCTTTCCTGAAGACGCACACACGCCCGGCCGCCTGAGCCCAGCCGCCGGCCGCAGCGGCCCCGGCCGCCGGCCGCTACGTCCTGCAATCGCTCGACTTTGCCGCCGAACTCGCCCGCGCCGGCGCCATAGACGGCATCTGTTACGCCTCACTCAACAAACAGGCCATGCACGCCGCCGGCAGCAGCCACGAGGACGAGCTTCGCTACTTCGCCGAACGCCTCGACGTCAGCGGCTACGTCGGCGAAGTCAACACCCTCGACGGCCTCTGGACCTCGCGCGTAACCTCTCACATCCCCTTGCGCGCCGTCTCTGAACACATTTCCGTCGCTGAAATCCTGCCCGCCATTCGCCTCATCCACAACACCATTCGCCAGGGCGGGCAGCCGTCGCCTCGCCTCGCCGTGGCCGGTCTCAACCCCCACGCCGGTGAAGGCGGGCTCTTCGGCAGCGAAGAAGACGACGTCATCCGCCCTGCCGTCGAAGCCGCCCAGGAAGAGGATATCGCCGCCTCCGGCCCCTACCCGCCCGACACCGTCTTCCTGCGCGCAAGCCGCGGCGAGTTCGATGGCGTTGTAACCATGTACCACGACCAAGGCCAGATCGCAATGAAACTGCTCGGCTTTGAACGCGGCGTCACCGTCCACGGCGGCCTGTCCACACCCATAACAACCCCAGCCCACGGCACCGCCTTCGACATCGTCGGACAGGGCGTCGCCAACCCGCAGGCACTCAAGCAAGCGCTGAAGCTGTGCTCGCAGATGCTCAACCCAGCGCAACGCGGGCAGCCGACCTGAGCAGAGGAAAATATGACAAATAGGACGCTAGCGATCCACGGGGGCCAACCGGTCCGCTCCCAACCATGGCCGAGCTGGCCGCAGTGGGACGAAACCGAGCGCGCCGGCCTGCTGGCCGTGCTCGAACGCGGCGAATGGGGCGGCTACGACACAGCCGTCACCGAATTTGAGTCAGCCTTCGCCGCACGTCACGCCGCCCAATTCTGCGTCACGACCGTCAACGGAACGACCACTCTCGAGACTGCCCTGCGCGCCCTGGAAATCGGCCCGGGAGACGAGGTCATCGTGCCTCCCTACACCTTTATAGCCACCGCTGCCGCAGTGCGCATCGTCGGCGCCACCCCCGTCTTCGCCGACGTCGACCTGGACACTTGGAATCTCTCAATCCTTGCCGTCGAAGCCGCAGTCTCCCAACGCACCAAGGCCGTAATCCCGGTCCACTTCGGCGGCCTGCCCGTCGATTTCGACAGTCTGTTGCCGTTGGCGCAGCGCCACGGTCTCTACGTCATCGAAGACGCCGCCCACGCCCATGGCAGCAGCTGGAACGACCAACCCGTCGGCGCGCTGGGCGTTGCCGGTTCCTTCAGCTTTCAGGCCAGCAAAAACCTGACCGCCGGCGAAGGCGGCGCGCTCCTCACCAACGATCCCCAGTTGGCCGAGCGCATGTGGAGTATCGCCAACTGCGGCCGCGGCCCTGAAGGCCTCGGCTACGAACACCCTAACCTTGGCACCAACCTGCGCCTCAGCGGCTGGCAGGCTGCCGTTCTCTCCGCAGGTCTGGCCAGACTCGATGACCAGCTCGAGCGCCGCATGAGCAACGCCCGCCGTCTGCGCGGCTTCCTCGACGAGATCGATGGCCTGACCCCCCAGCGCTGGGACTCCCGCGCCAGTGCTCACTCCCACCATATCTTCCTCATGCGCTACGACTCAGGGCGTTTCGGCGGCCTGCCCCGCCAGGAGTTCATCTCCGCCTTGCGCGCCGAGAACATCCCCGTCGGCCCGCTCTATCCCTACCCCCTCTACCGCCAGCCCCCGCTCGCCGAACCTTTCAGCCGCATCACGCCTTGCCCCAACAGCGAGCTCCTCTGCCAGCAGACCATCTCCATCAGCCAAAACGTCCTCCTGGCCCACCCGCACGAAATGGACGACATCCTCCACGCCATCCTCAAAGTACGCGAAAACATAGCCTCAATCACTGACCACTGATCACTAACCACTGCAGTTTTGGGCGGTCGGGCCTTCGGCCCTCCCTTGTGCAGGGGCTGCGGCCCCGCAACGGCCCGCCCTGGCTCGCCACAGTGTTTATTCTTCCCCAGCATCTTGTCTGGCCAACAGTGTCTTTTCCCCAGCTTGCCGTCTCAACCCACCGACCTCTAACTAAGCGCCGGCACCAGACAGTCCAACACTGTCCAGTAACGCCACGAGCGTCCCATCTTCGCCGAAATGCCCTGGCTTTAACACAACCAGCGTTGGGCGCCCGTCAATGACAGCGCTGCAAAGCGGCATCCCCGGCAACAACTCCTGCTCAACCGTGAGCCTCCTAACATTCAAGCGCGTCAGAATTCGAATAGCCGTGTCACCCCCAACCAGGAGCAGCAGATCAACCTCCCTCCGGCCAAGGGCGGCCACACTGACGCGGGCCAGGTGGTCGGCCCGCCGCCGCGCCTCCCCGCCTTCCAGAACCGAGCCGGGTTTGGGAAATGGCTGCTGCAACAGCCAGATCGGCTGAGCCGGATCGAGAGCAGCTGTCCCCCAGGCGTCGCTCTCCGGCTGCACGATCATCCGGCTGACCGCCTGATGTGGATCTTCACTCTCCGAGCTGAGCAGGCATTCGATCTGCCGGTGGGCGACGTCGCTGCCACTGCCCGCGACCAACAGAACCGACTTCCCCTCCGAGTGCAATCTCTCCGCCGGCATGGCGGGAAACCCCTCTTGTGCGCCAACTCGTCGGACAAGCGCACCTGCCAAACCGGCGCTCCCGCACAGCAGAGCCTCCGGCAGGACCTCCTGCTGCGCTTTCAACACCCTGTCCAGGTCGTCGTCCGTCAACGAGTCGACCGCAAAAACAACCGGGCCCTCCTCTGCACAGTTTTCCCGCGTCCGCATCGCCTGTCTCATTTCCCCCGCCAACTCTCCGCTGCGCACCTGTTCCAGGGACAGCGCCGCCACAGTATGACGACTCTGCTCGCGTAACAATGATGGCAGATGGACGGCTGGCGATTCAAGCCCCGGAACCGTAAGAATCCCGTTGCACAAGCCGCGATTCTGCGCCGGAAAGGCTGGGCAGACGACCGCGGCCGGCGGACACACCAAATTCAGCAGGGCGTCCAGTTCGCTGCCGATGTTGCCGCGTAGGGTCGAGTCAATCTTCTTGTACCATCGTCCGTCCACGGCCGGCAGCGACGCGGCTGTATCACGCGTCTGCCGCGCCGCTACCTCCGCCGGCAAATGCCTGGAGTCTGAGGTAAAGGCCAGCGCCCCCGGAGGCAGAGGCAGTTTTGGTATGTCCAGAAAGATCGTTGCCGGCAGCCCGAACCTCCGGCACTGGGCTGCCGTATCCGCGGCGCCGGTCAGGTCGTCGGCAAGAATTTTCAGGTATCTCATGGCGTAAGATCCTGCTATACTTAATGTGCCGCCTGCATTCAAGTAGTACAGCGGCAACGCATATACACTTTCAAGCATAAACTCGCTTGCGCAGGCACGCAAGCGACCCGCAATCACCCGCTAATGACGCAAATCAATCTTTTCGAGCAAGATACACCTTTGCAGTTCGAGCGGATCCTGATATATCCCTATCCCGACCTGCGACGCCTGTGGGTACGGATCTGGCTGCCCGCCCGCCTTGAGGATGACGCCCCCAACGTCGAGCTGATCGTCTACAACCCCGACGGTACCGAAAACAACAGTCTCGTCCTCCTCGCCCAAACCGACACCCGCCTCAACAACACCCTGCACCTGAAAGATCCCGTCCTTCCCGATGAAACCTACCGGGTGGAAGCAATGCTGTCTGTGGGCTTGAGCAAGGATGCGCCGCACGTAGACCATCAAACTTTCGACCTGACTTTGGCCTTTCGCGACCCGGAGGCCGGCGAACAGGGATTCGGCATCAACTGCGACATGTAACACCTATTTGCTGTTCTTGGTACATAACCTGCATTCGTCGCGTCTCCTGAAATTAAAGCACTGGCTCCTGAGAACTACAGGATGGCTACTGGCCACATGGATTCATCAACCGCCATCGCCCGTTTCCACGACCTCCTCTCTCTACCCGGCCTTGCCAACGACAGCTGGGATCTCCTCACCGCGCGCATGGCCGAGCGCCGCATGGTCTTTGGCGAACGCCCTCTGTGTACCGTCCTGCGACCACTCATGTATTCGCCCGCCGAATGGCGCTATCTGGTCGAACGCACAGAGCTGATCCTCCACCTCTTCGACCGCCTCGCCGGTCTCATGCTGGAGGACGAGGAGCTACGCGCGCTTGTCCACTTAACTCCGGAGGAGGAGCTGCTGCTCAGCATCGATTACGGCTACAACGCCACCGTCCCCACCGCCCGCCTGGACAGCTTCTACGCCCGCAACCAGGACGGCAGCCGCAGCCTCGGTTTCGTTGAGATCAACGGCGAAAGCCCAGCCTCGATGGCCTATTCGGACGTACTGGGCGACCTGTTCTTGGAGTTGCCGGTAATGCAGGAGTTCGGCCGGCACTATACCGTGCGCGCCCTGCCCAGCAAAAGACCTGCTCTCGATGAGTTCCTGCGCCTCTATTACAAATGGCGGGGCAATCGCAGCAAGCTGCCTGATATCGCCATCGTCGATTGGCAAGGAGTGCCCACCGCCAGCGAATTTGAACTATTCGTCGAGTATTTCGCCGAGAATGGGATCTCAGCTGTCATCTGCGATCCCGGCGAAATGGATTTTCGAAACGGTCAGCTGTTTGCCGCTGGCACGCCGGTCGATTTCATCTACAAGCGTGTTCTGGTCAGCGAACTCTTGCTCCGTTACGGGTTGAATCATCCAATTATCGACGCTTTGCACGCCCGCGCCGTATGCATGGTGAACCCTTTCAGCTGTAAGTTGCTTCACAAAAAAGCCAGCCTCGCCGTTGCCAGCGACGAACGCAATGCCCATCTCCTGACCGCCGCCGAAAAAGAAGCCGTGCAGGCACACATCCCTTGGACTCGCACCGTGGAGGAGCGAACCACTCTTGACCCGGCCGGCAATCCAATCGACCTACTGCCATGGGCCAGCGCCAACCGGGAAAACCTTGTTCTCAAACCCAACGACGAATACGGCGGCAAAGGCGTGATTATCGGCTGGGAAATAGAACAGGGCCCATGGGACACGGCCCTGGCCGACGCTGCAACTGAACCGACGATCGTTCAGCAACGAGTCCAAATAGCCTACGAAGATTTCCCGGCCTTGACCGCCGATGGCGCCGTCTCAATCGACCGTCGCCTGGTGGATTCCGACCCTTTCCTGTTCCGCGGCCAGCGCGTACACGGCTGCCTCTGCCGCCTCAGCAGCGAGACCCTCCTCAATGTAACCGCCGGCGGCGGCTCGATTGTGCCGGTGTTCGTTATCGACGAGAAGGGCGCATAAAAGGCCCCGCAGCTGCCGACCCCCTTCGCGTTCGAAGAAAGGCGGGGCGAACGCTGAACTTGAAGTATCTGCGTTGCGCTCCGGATGCCACCGCAGAAATCTGAAGAAATTCTGAGCAACCGAAACCCGCGAGGTAGCGGAAGAAAAGAGTGACCTATGGCCGACTACAGCCAACCATCCTTCAACATCAGCATCGAAGAGGAATATCAGTTCATCGACCCAGACAGCCGCGAGTTGCGTGGTTTTGCTACCACCCAAGGGCTCACGCTCCTGCACGACCAGGCGTGGGGCGAGGATAACGGAGGGCGAAAAGAGAGCGCGCAGAGCGGGCCGTCTACAGGTTCACCGGACCTGGCTTCCACCCCCGTAACGGGTACACCGATCTGCCGCGATATCAAGCAGGCCCGCCAGGAGCTCCTCCGCATCCGCCGCGAAATGCGGCAACTGGCCACAAACCACGGCCTCAAAATGATAGTGGCCGGCGCCCACCCCTTCAGTTACTGGGATAGACAGCTGGATGAGTCGCCCCGCTATCGCGCCCTGATCGAGGACACACAATTCATCGCCCGCCGCCTGCTCGCCTTCGGCATGAACGTCCACGTCGGCATAGACGACAGAAATCTGGCGATCGACGTCATGAACGCCATGCGCTACCTGTTGCCCCATATCCTCTGCCTTGCCAACGCCTCGCCTTTCTGGCAAGGCCTCGACACCGGTTTGGCCAGCTATCGCTCCGTCCTCTTGGACGCCTTGCCCCGTACCGGCATCCCCAACGCCTTCCGCAGCCTCAACGACTACTTGGGCTACGTTGATACCCTCCTGCGCACCAACAGCATACCCGATCCGGAAGCCATCTGGTGGGACATCCGCCCCCACTCCCGTCAGCAGGATCCGTCCCGCTCTCGCACTGAAGCCGGCCGGAACGCCCAGCCCATAACGCCCGCAACCGGCCAGGCCGCGCTCGAAATCCGGGTCTGCGACGCCCTGCCCGACATCGACGACGTGCTCGCAGTTGCCGCGCTGATCCAGGCAACCGTTGCCTGGATGGTCGACCTGCGCCATCGCAATATGTCCTTCCGCCTCTACGACCGCACACTCATCGCCGAGAACAAATGGCGGGCCGTCCGCTACGGGCTCCAGGGAAAGCTCCTCGATTTCGGTATCGAACAGGAAGTACCCATTCACGACCTGTTGCACGAACTGCTCGAACGGGTCGAATCCGTTCTCGACCGCCTCAACTGCCGCGAAGAGGTCTCCCACATCCACACCATCATGCAGCGGGGCGCCAGTTCCGAACAGCAGCGCTATGTCTGGCGCCAGAGCGGCGAAGACGGCAAGGCGGTCGTCGATTTCCTCGTTTTGCAGACGGAGCAAAGTCTATGATTGAACGACCCAAACTGACACTCGGCATCGAAGAAGAATACCAGGTCATCGATCCAGAAAGCGGTGAGTTGCGTTCATTCATCACTCAGTTCATCGAAAATGGACAGATGGTGATCGTGGAACGGGAGATCAAAGCCGAGCTGCACCAGTCGATGGTGGAGCTCGGCACGCCCGTCTGCGCTACACCCGCTGAAGCCAAAGAGGAGCTCCTGCGCCAGCGCGCCTTCATCAGCCGCCTCGCCCAGGAAAAAGGCCTGGCAATCGTAGCCGCATCCACGCACCCTTCGAGCCGCTGGTCCGAACAGGAAGTGACCCCCTTCCCTCGCTATCAGGGCGTGCTTGAGGAGATGCAGCTACTGGCCCAGCGTCTCCTGATCTATGGCATGCACATTCATGTCGGCCTAGAGGACCCCAACTTCGCCATCGACACCATGAATGTCCTCCGCTACATGCTGCCCCACCTCCTCGCCCTCAGCGCCAGCAGCCCCTTCTGGCAGGGCCAGCCCACCGGGCTCAAGAGCTACCGCGCCGTCGTCTTCGAGGACTTCCCCCGCAGCGGCATTCCCGACGTCTTCCCCAACCGCGCCGCCTATGAGGGGCTCATCAGCACTCTCACAAACACCGGCTGCATCCCCGACACCAGCAAGATCTGGTGGGACGTGCGTCCCCATGGCATCTACCCCACCCTGGAGTTCCGTATCTGTGACGTCTGCCCGCGCGTCGACGAGGCCATCGCCATCACCGCCCTCTGCCAGGCCCTCGTTCTCTGGCACTGGAAACTGCGTCAGCGCAACGTCACCTTCCGTGTCTTTACCAAAGAGTTGATCGACGAGAACAAATGGCGCGCCGCCCGCTACGGGCTGGACGGCAAAATGATCGACTTCGGCAAACAGGAAGAGCTCCCCGCCCGTTCCCTAATGCGCGAACTGGTCGAATTGGTCGGCGAGGAGATCGCCGAGCTCGGCACCGAAAAAGAAATCGCCCCAATCGAACAGATCCTTGCCAACGGCACCAGCGCCGACCGCCAGTTGCGCGTCTACAACGAATCAGGCGGCGACGTCAAAGCCGTCGTCGACCATCTCGCTGCCGAAACGGTGGAAGGTCTGTAGGGTTACTGAACTGGATTGCAAGCGCAATATTTTGCGCGACATGAAGGAACGCGAGTCGAGCATTCGGCACGCATACTTTATGCTGTTCATATGCATCACAGCAGGACTCTGAAGAGGCTACTGGTGTCAGGAAGACATTATGAACTGGCAAGAGGTCATTGAAAAACCCGAACTGCAGGATCTGCCCTTCAAAATCGTTCTGACGGAAACGGGACAGATTCTGATGACGCCTGTCAAAGTGTTGCACGCTGCCTTTCAGGGAGAGATCGAACATCTGCTGCGCACCTTGAAGCAAGGCGGCCTGGCTTTGCCCGTATGCGCCGTCGCTACCCGTAGGGGCACAAAAGTTGCCGACGTCGCTTGGGATTCCTACGAACGTTTCGCTCGCATTCGCGACGAAACCGAGGCGCCGATCGCCCCTGAGATCTGCGTGGAAATCCTCTCTGCAAGCAACACGGCCGAGGAGATGAAAGAGAAGGCGCTGCTATTCCTTGAAAAAGAAGCACAGGAGTTTTGGCTTTGCACTGAAGAAGGTGAAATGAGCTTTTACAATAGAACAGGTAAACTAGCGCAGTCGTTTCTAGTTCCAGATTTTCCCGCAACAGTCGAATTCTGAGTCGACGGCAGAGCGAGATGGCATTTCGAAGAGGATGCTGTTCTGCTGTCCTGTTCACCAAGACTTCCTGGGACACGTTCCGTTTTAAACGGCACTACCGCGACCTCCCCATTCACTCCTCCCACAACTTCACAATCTCATCCGCATCAAATCTCGGTAGCACCACCCGCCGCCCGTCCCGCACGCCATACACACCCTCCTCCTTCGGCAGCACGCGCCCGATTACCTGCCCCTGTCTCCCCATCTCCCGCCACAGGGCCATAAGCTCCGCCGCATCCTCCTCCGCGGCCGTCGCCAGCAGCCCCCCAGACGCGATTGTGCCCAACGGGTCAAGTCCGAACGCCGCACACGCCGCTGCCGTCAGTGGTGTCACCGCAACTGCCGATAACTCCACCTCCAGCCCGCACCCCGAAGCATCGGCCAACTCCCACAGACCGGTCGCCACCCCGCCCTCAGTCGGGTCATGCATCGCCGTGACCAGTTCCGCTTCCGCCGCCGCCAGCGCTGGCTTCAGCACACTGATCCCCGGCTCGTAGAGATAGTTCGCCGCCTCGTCCAGCTGCCTTACCGACCAGCCCTGCCCCAGCAACGCCTCCCGCTTTTCGCGCGCAATGATCGACGTCCCCTCGACCGCCGCGCTCCCCACTAGCAGCACCGCGTCTCCGGGCCGGCAGCCGCCCGTGCGCACAACCTTGCCCCGCGCAACCTCACCCAGCAGCGTCCCCGCCACCACCACCTGATTCACCGCCGCCGTCACCTCCGTATGCCCGCCCGCCACCACAATATCCAGCGCCCGGCAGGCCGCGCCCAGCTGGGCGCAGATGCCGCGCACATCCGCCTCCGTGGTCCCTTCAGGCAGCAGCACCGTAGCCAGATAAAAACGCGGCCGCGCCCCGCACACCGCCAGATCATTCGCGCAGACATTCACAGCGTAGAAGCCGATCTCATCCGTGGCAAAAGTAATAGGATCGCTCTTGGCCGCAAGGAGAGTATCGGTGCCGTCCTGCTGGGACGAAACCTCGCCAAACTCTATGATGGCTGCATCCTCGCCCACGCCCGGGCCCAGAAAGAGAGCCGGGTCATCGATCGGCAAGGTCGAGATTAATTGCGCCAGCAGTTCGGCAGGCAGCTTCCCGGTTGGAAGAGAAATAACGGTATTTGACATTTCGATCTCCTGCGCGCCTTACTAAGTACCGGCCGCAGCCGGCTGCCCCAGAGTCGGTCGCCGCGTCCAAGACAGTCGCG
Organism: Caldilineaceae bacterium bin5; assembly: GCA_002238445.1. GTDB lineage: Bacteria > Chloroflexota > Anaerolineae > Caldilineales > Caldilineaceae > Bin5. The sequence continues at coordinate 241,711 of MPML01000002.1, read as the reverse complement.
ATTTTCGAGAGCCAGTCATTCCTATGCTATCATTGCCAACAGTGAGCAAGGGGCTTGGCATAAGCGAATTGCTTTCTCAATTGCAGCCCACCCCTCAATCAGGACACGCTCCGGACCTACAGTCCGGACAGACGCCGCAACCAGATGTTACAACCACAGAACTACCCGCGGTTCATCGGGAAGGCCCTCCTCCTGGAACCCGACCCATTTGTAGAAATGGTCGATGACGACAATCCTTGGATAGAGGGACTCTTCCTGTGTGCCTGTATCGGTGTTCTCGTCGCGGTCGCCCAGCTTGTCGGCAGCCTCCTCCTTACTGCCTCGCTGCCGCCCTCTGAAGCGCTCCTGACCCTGCGGCAGGGCACGTTCAACGGCGAAACACTGCTCGAGATCGAACGCACCTTACGCAGCGTCTGGCCTCTCCTGCTGGCGTACAGCGGTTACGATAGCGTTCTATTCCGTCTCCTGACACTTGCAACTACGCCGCTTGGCCTGATCGGTCAATGGCTCCTCTTTGGCCTGTCCAGCCATCTGCTTGCCCGCGCTGCCGGCGGCCAGGGCTCATTGGGCCAGACTCTGGGCGCAGTCGCCCTCAGCAACGCGCCTCGCCTGCTTTACCTGTTAACCTTCATCCCCTTCGTCTCAGTCGCCTCGGTCCTGATCCATGTATGGGGCGTACTGATCGCCTACCGCGGGCTGGAAGTGGCCCACGAATTGCCTTCCGGTCGGGCGGCACTTGTCTCCGTCGGCTCTTGGCTCCTGCTACTTCTCGTCAGCAGCATCGCGGCCATAGCATTTGGTGCCATGTTCATCTTCGCCGGGGGCAGTCTGTGAACTTGCGCAACTGGCTTCCCACCCCCCAAAAAATGAGCGATGCAGTCCAGTTGCGCGCCTCAGGTTTCAGCGACACCACCATGCGCCAGTCCCTTGGCATGGTTTTTATACTTGGACTCCTGGCCGGCTTTCTCCCGTTTCTGGTCAATTGGGAGCAGGCGACCTCGGCCGGTAGCGCTCTTCCCCTGGCGCGCCTGGGAGCGCAGGCGTCCCTCCTGCAGGAAGCTCCGCTCGACTATGTTTCCGCCTTCTTCGATCTCGTCCACCTGGGCGAGTTCTTCCATCTGATCGCCGGCCTCCAACAGCCCTTGCCCGGCTGGTTTGCCGCCTTTCTCAGCGCTCTTGGTGAGTGGATTAACTGGCCGCTGCGCTGGCTCGCCGTCTGGATCGTCTACGGCGCCCTCGTTATGGCTTGTAACAAAGCCTTTGGCGCAACCAGCAGACTACAACCCTTCTTCGCCGCCACCGGTTTTGCCGCCGCCCCTCTACTACTTATCGGCCTCTCGCCCATCCCCTGCCTGGGCCGTGTCAGCAGCGTGGCAGGCATTATCTGGGCCTTCATAGTCTATGCCAGAGCCAATGAGGAAGTTACAAGCTTGCCTCGCTCACGGTCGTTGGCCGCCGTCCTGTTGCCCTTCCTTTTCATCCTTATTCTCAGTCTTTTGGCAGTTGCTCTTTTCGTCCTACTGGTCTTCCTGTTCGCCGGAAGTTTTTGAACTCCACGCCTCTGGAAGCGCGAAATTCAGTTCACAGCAGTCAGTCGACAGAACCTACCCCCTTCGGGATAGGTACCAAAATCAATAGCCGGAAACTCACGAGAGGAGTCGCCATGTACCCCAAAAGTGAAATTCTCTTTCCTCATCGGGCCATCCGACCACTGGGAGTGGAACGAGGCGCGGACTGGCAGGAGTTGGTCAATCAAGTAGCAAGTCAGCGCGATGGAAACGAGGACACACTTGCCTTCTCTCTCATGATGATTCGTCTGTGTGACTGCCTCAACTGCAACCAGAGCAGCTATAAGGCCTCCCTTGGTTGTATTACTTGCGCGCAGCGCGTCGTCGGCGCCGACAAGAGTTCCGACCGGAAGCTGCGCCAGACGTTTGAACAGACGCGCCAGGAGATCAGGCAGCAGTTGTTCACCCATTCCAGCTAATAAGCCGCATTTCACCCGGTTCCCCCGCCGCGACGCTCCTTTGCACGCCCACCGACCCTCTGGCGCTAACCTAATCAGCCAGTGCCCAAGCGCGCCCCTGGCACATGCCAGCGCAGCCGTCCCGCTCTCTTCCCTCTCTTCTGTACTCTCTACTATTATATGGGCGGTCGGGCCTTCGGCCCTCCCTTGTGCAGGGCCTGCGCCCCCGCAACGCCCCCCTCCAAAAACATGCCTCACCGACCGTACGCCCTCATTCCAGCAGTGCCGCTTCCCCAACCTGACGGCTGCCAACCGAACACGCAACGCGAAAGCCTGAATCGCGGCCGGTTGAAAGGCTGCCCCTGCAGGCACTTCATATTCCTCAAAAGCTGACCGGCGCCAGAAACCAAAAAACGCGAGTCGGCTAACCCGCGCCCCTTCGCCCCTCTCTTCTGTCTTTTGCAGCCGTCCGCTTTCCCCAGACTGGCCCATGCAAGATTTTTTTCGAATACTTACCTTCAGTGGCTCGTCCTACCGCACCTCATATCATTTTCAATACCTGCTGGGCCAGTACTGTCCCTTCTGCCAGCAGCGTCGCCACAGCCTCGTGCGATGAGGCTTCAGCATAGATACGCAACACCGGTTCCGTACCGCTCGGTCGAATCAGAAGCCAACTGCTATTCGTCAGAACGAATTTCACGCCGTCCTGGTTGTTTACATGGGCCACCTTCGATCCGGTCAGCGCATTCGGCGTATTCGCAATCAATCCCTCAACCAGCTCTGCCTTTGCAAACGGCTTCACCGCCCGGTCGTCGCGCCCATAGCAGAACTTGCCCACATAGGGCCGCCCCATCAGTTCGTCAATCAGCATGCCCAAAGGCTTGCGCCGCTTGGCCACCAACTCCGTCAGCAGCAGCCCCATCAGCAACCCGTCTCCCTCGGGAATGTGGCCGAGTATGCTGATGCCGCCGCTCTCCTCTCCGCCCAATAGGACCGGTTCCTGCAGCATCAGATCGCTGATGTAATGGAAGCCCACTGGCGTCTCATGTACATGCAGCCCATAGTGTGCCCCTAACCGGTTCAACATCTGCGTAGTACTGACCGTCTTGGCGATGCTCCCTCGCAGCGACCGCTCTTGAATCAGATAATCAACCAGCAGAGCCATGATCTGATGTGGATCGATAAAACGACCGTCCGGGTCGACCGCGCCGATGCGGTCGGCGTCCCCATCGGTGGCCAGCCCCAAATGATATTTGCCGGTCGCCATCTCCGCCACCAGCGGCTGTAGATGCTTGGCAATCGGCTCCGGGTGGATGCCGTTGAAGCCGGGATTCATCTCGTTGCGCAGTTCAGACACACGGCATTCGGCGCCCTCCAGCAGCCGTCGCAAATATATCCGCCCGGCCCCGTACATGGCATCTACCGCAACCGAGAGCTCCGACTGCTCAATCGCGTCAAAATCGACGAGCTTCCGCATCTGGGAACGAAATGCCGGCAGCGGGTTGAAACGTTCGATGATGCCCGCCCTCAGCGCCTGCGCATAATCCAACCTTCTCGGCTGCTCACCCCGCCGCTCGCGCAGGTTAATCCGCCGCTCCACCTCCTTGTGCGTCGCCGCGCTGGCCGAACCTCCGTACGACGCCTTCAATTTGATTCCGTTGTAACGCGGCGGATTGTGGCTGGCAGTGATCATCACGCCGCCGTCCGCCCATTTGTCCACAATTGAATAGGAAATCATCGGCGTCGGTGCATCGGCCTGACTCAGCCACACCCGGATCCCGTTGCCGGCCAATACCTCCGCCACCGCCACCGCGTAACGATCACTCAAAAAACGCGTGTCAAATCCCACCACCAGCGACGGTTGCAATCGAGGCAAACCCTTAAACTGGTCGTTCGTGACATCCGCGATCGCCTGCGCGACCTTGCGCACATTCTCAAATGTAAAATCTTCACTAATGACGGCCCGCCAGCCATCCGTCCCAAATTTTATCGCCAACTCGCATCCTCCGCGGCACTGTCAAAAGAACGGGAACTCTCTTTCGCTCCCTGATTATCGTTTCTCACTGCTCGAAGTACTTGGCACGCATCCGCTTCAGGAATTCGATGCTCTCCCGCATCTCTTCCATTCCGTCCATGCCGTCTTCGATACTGACCCATCCATCGAATCCCCTATCCCGCAGGATGGAGAAAATTGCTCCATAGTCGTTGCTTCCCTGGCCCGTAATTCCGTGTTGAAGTTTATCGGGATATCCAATCAGTCCGTCGGGCAAAAGCACCTCATCAAGCGTCGCTCCATCGACCAGAAAACGGTCGCTGGCGTGCATCGTCACCACCCGATCTGCCACCCGGCGCAATAGTTCAACCGGATCATCCCCCGCCACCAGCGCATTGGATGGGTCATACTGCACACCGAAGTGCTTCCGTTCCGGGATGGCATCTAACAACTCTACAAAAATCTCCGTCCTCTGCGCAAACTCCGGATACTGCCAATAGCCGTCCTTATAGTGATTTTCAAGCCCCAGGACAATGTCTTTCTCCCTGGCAACCTCGATGCACTCCTCAATACATGCCACCACCCATTCCAGTCCCTGTTCGACCGCTACGCCTGGCCGCCGTTGCCCCGAAAGCACCCTGCAAACCGAACCAGGCCCGCCAAGACGCCGCGTGACTTCAATCATGCGGGCTTCTTCTTCGACCGCCCGCTGCCGCTCCGCAGGGTCGGGGTTTGTGAAATCGGGCGAGCAGCACAGCATCGGCATCGCAAAGCCCGCTCCCTCGATGGCCTCCCCGATCGATTCGATATAAGCGTCGTCCAGGCTCCAGAAAAAGCCCTCGTACATCTCCAGCCCTTCGGCGCCAAGCGCCCGCGCCTGCTCGATCCAGTCGAAGACCGACATCGTGCGGTGAAGCGAAATATCGTCCAGATAACACTTGGGAAACGCCGCGATTTTCATAGAAATGGAGAAGTGTGTTTGGCTCTATATCCAGTCAATCACACAGTTCACTTTTCCGACAAGTACATTGTCCGATTAAGCGCCTATCACATTTGTCCGTTTTATCTACGGTTTCAAAATGATCTTTACAAGGTCTGTCTCACCCGCGGCCAGCCCGCGGAACATCTCCGGCCCATCTTCTTCCACCAGCGGATCCACATTCAGGCGGCCAGATGACAGCGCTTCTATCGCCGCCGCAAAATCTGTCTCGTCGAAACCATAAGAGCCCCGTACGCTCATCTCCCGCGTGACGATGCTCTGCATGTCTACCTCGATCATCGGCGCATTGTTGCCGATCCACGTAATACTGCCGCCATTGCGCGTGGCTTCAACCGACAGCTGAGCAGTCGGGGTGATGCCCACCGCCTCGAAAGCCGCATCGACACCGCCGTCTGTCATTTCCTGGATCACCGCCGCCGCGTCCGTCTCGTCCACGTTGATGACCGCGTCCGCGCCCAACTCCTCAGCCAGCTCCAACCGGTGAACCGATCGGTCGACGACAATCACCGTTCCCGCCCCCTTCAAGCGGGCCGCCAGCATCGTCAGCAGCCCAATCGGCCCGGCGCCAATAACTGCCACTTTCTGCATCGGGTTGATGGGCGTGATCCTGGCGGCGTGCAGAGTGACCGCCATCGGTTCGCACAACGCCGCCCGTTGCCAGCTAAGCCCCGCAGGCTTCGGAAATAACTGCGTCGCACGCACCGCAACCCGTTGCGCGTATGCGCCGTGTTCATTCATCCCGGTCAACCTCCGGTGGGGAGAGAGATTGATCGGATAGGGATCGCCTCCTGCCGCAACCGAAAAGAGAGGCATGACGACTACGCCGTCGCCTACTTCGAAGCCATCGGTTTCTGGCCCCATCTCGCTGATTGTGCCTGCGAATTCGTGGCCCATCACGATGCCGGGCGTACGGCGGCCGCTGTTGCCCGTGAACCCGTGAACGTCCGAACCGCAAATGCCCACTGCCTCTACATCCACCACCACCTTGCCGGCCGTCGGCGTCGGCTCCTCTAGCTCCTCCACAGGCATCTTCCACGGGCCGCGATACATCAATGCTTTCATATGGGCGTATCCTCTGCAAATGCCGGCGGGTCAATGCCCTGCCTGTCGGTCCCTTGTCTGTTGATCAATCGCCCTAGACAGCTTAACAGCAATTCGTCCGATGAGAACCTTCCTGTCATGAAGCAATGAATACCATCAAGACAGTGCCCGCCCATCGACCCATCGGCGCGCTGCACCGCTTAGGCCGACCGAAGGCGGGCCCCCGAACTGCTTTGTCGGGCTGCTGAACTGCCGAACATGAACTTCAAGAGTCAACAGCACCGCTTAAGATATTTCTTGGCCTTCGCATCTTGGCACGCCATCCGCATTTTGTCAATGCCGATGTAAGGTCGCCTACCCGCATTGCCCGTCTTCTGGCGGTAACTGGACCGAACCCGGCGACTCTCTACCTGGCAGCATGCGTCCTCACACCGATGCGGCAACACATTTATCCATTGGGCCCTCTGAGGGTATGATTAGTAGGTCCGTCTGAACCGCTAAAGAGTCGGTTCGCATGGCCGAAATCTAGCGCCCCGCTCGAAAAGGCAAACAACGTGGAAAGTACCCCCATCCCAATCCTCCGTCGGATTGGCATTCGTAGAAAAAACGAATCGGAAGGCGATCCGGTTCCAGCCCAAGCGCGCGGATTGTCTTCAGAGCAGGCATGGCTGATTCTCTACGCGTTGATGATTCCGTCAACCATCATGCCCCTCAGCTCTTCCATGAGCCGCGTCGCCCTGCCCGTCCTGCGCGACACCTTCGCCATGAGCGCCGACGTGGTCGCCTGGACATCCAGCGCATTTACATTGCCCTATATGATCCTGATGCCCGTCTACGGCCGCCTGAGCGACGGCGTCGGCCGCCGTCGTCTCATCCTGGCCGGCATCGCGATCTTCTCCGTTGGCTCGGCTATGGCCTTCTTCGCTACCAATCTGACATGGCTGATGATAGGGCGGGCCGTGCAGGGGTTCGGCATCGCCGGCATCATGCCTCTCGGCATGGCCTTCATCGCCATCATCTTTCGCAAGGAAGAACGAGGCAAAGCGCTTGGCACCTGGGGTTCAATCGGACCGCTGACCGCTGCCATCGGCCCATTCTTCGCCGGGTTTCTGGTCGATGCCTGGGGATGGCGGGCCGCTTTCGGACCGGCCCTTCTGCTGGGCCTCATGGGCCTGATCGCGGTAAAACTGTGGGTTCCAGCCGGCCTCAGCAACGTGCGACCGCGGTTTTGGCGAAGCTTCGACTGGGCAGGCGTCCTCCTGCTGGCCGGCGCCCTTACAATGGGCCTATTCTATCTCTCCAGCCGTCCCATCACCGGAGTGGCGCCTCTGCAGGACTGGCGGCTTCTGGGCGCGCTTCTGCTCTGTTTCGGCGGCTTCCTTGCCTGGGAAAGGCGTCGCCAGGACCCATTTGTCTCTCTGAAACTGTTCAACTACCGAAACTTTCGCTTCGCCTCCTTGTGCGCCTCCATGCGCATGTTCGTGATGGGCGGTGCCAGCTTTCTGGTCCCCCTCTATCTCGTCGATATTCACGACCTCAGCCCCGGATTCCTTGGCCTGATTCTGACGATCAACCCCGGCGCGATGACCGTAATGGTGCGTTTCGGCGGCCAGGCCGCCGACCGCTGGGGCAGCCGCTGGCCCGTGCTCGTCGGCCTGAGCGGGCAGGCGCTTGCCGTATTCCTATTCTCCCAACTCCCGGCCTCAATCCATATAAGCGTTGTCCTGGCCCTGTTGGCTCTGCAGGGGCTGAGCGTTGGCACCATGCTCGCCGCCCTCCACCAGGCCGCCATGTCCGAAACTGACGACGAGGAAATGGGTACGGCCGCCGGCGTGTATAGTATGATTCGTTTCATAGGCGTCGCCATCGGCACAGCGCTGGCAGGCGTCCTGTTGCACAGCGGCCTGGAGCGCGGCCTGCCCGTCATCGAAGCATATCAGCAGGTCTTTCTGTTCATTTCCCTCGCCGGCCTCCTGGGTATCACCACCAGCCTGGGGTTGCAAACCCGACGGCAAGCAATGAGTAGTCAATGACCCACTACAGCACAGTCACCTTGCGCCACTTCGCCGATCAACGCAGTGCCAGGTAATCCGTTTACTGACATTTCACAGCCTCGAACCCCCGGCTCCCGTCAGGAGAAAACCATGTACCCCAACCTTAGCCCCGGCGCTTTGGGCATCAACGTCCCTTTCAGCGAATCTGTCCAACTGGCCCACCGTTTCGGCTATGGCGGTCTGGATGTGTCGATCGCCGAACTCCAGCAGATTGCAGCCAGCCAAGGCGCCGAGGCAATCGGCGAACAGATGGCCCCCGCCGGCCTCAAGTTCGGCGTCTGGAGTATGCCCGTCCCCTACCGCGCCGACCAAGAGAGCTGGCAGCGCGGACTGGCCCAACTGCCAGCCCAGGCCGCCCTGGCCAAATCCATCGGCGCCGACCGGACATCCACCTATATCGCCAATGCCAGTGACGAACGCACTTGGGACGAGAACTACGAATTTCACATCGTTCGCTTGCGTCCCATCGCCGAAATCCTGGCGGACAACGGCATCCGTTTCGGTCTCGAATGGGTCGGCCCCAAGACCTTGCGCGATGAAAAGAAACACTCCTTCATCCACACCATGGACGGTGCCTTGCAACTGGCCGCCGACCTGGAAGTAGGAAGTACCGGCCTTCTCGTAGATATTTTTCACCTTTTCACAAGCCACACCGAAGTCTCAGCCGTGCGAAACCTCACCAACGCCCAGGTAGTCAATGTCCACGTAAACGATGCCGTCGCCGGTCGCAGCGCAGACCAGCAGATTGACAACGAACGCACGCTGCCGGCAGAGACCGGCCTCACCGACATCGCCGGCTTTCTACAAGCCCTCGACGCCATCGGCTACGATGGCCCTGTCACGGTTGAGCCGTTCAGCCAGCGCATCCGTGCCCTCTCGCCCGCCGAAGCCGCCCAGGCCACCGCCGAATCCCTCGAAAGATCCTGGCAGCTGGCCGGCCTCTAGTCACCAGTGGTCGGTGAAAAGTCACCGTTCACTGGTGACTGCACTGGGCACTGTCAACCCAATCCCCCGGAGGTTGAAATGCTTGCCAAAGTACAGAGCTGTGCTATTGTCGGCCTCGAGGCCGAACGAATCGAAGTCGAAGTCGATATCACCAACGGCCTGGAGCGACTGACTGTCGTCGGCCTCCCCAGCGCCGCTGTGCGCGAGAGCGGCGAACGCGTCCGCTCCGCCATCGCCAACAGCGGCTTTCACTTTCCCCAACATCGTCTGACCGTCAATCTGGCCCCTGCCGACCTGCGCAAAGAAGGCCCGGCCTACGATCTCCCCATCGCCCTCGGTATCATGGCCGCCACCCGCCAGGTACTGGCCGAACTGGATGACGCCTTGATTGTCGGCGAACTGGGTCTCGATGGCTCCGTCCGCCCGATAAACGGCGCGCTGTCGATGGCGGCGATGGCCCAAAAGGCCGGTTACCAACGCCTGTTCGTTCCCCAACCCAACGCCCCCGAGGCCGCGCTTGTCGAAGGAATCGCTGTCTTTCCGGTCGGGCATCTCACCGACATCGTCGCCCATCTGTCCGGGCAAGAGGAGATCCCTCCCCATAGCCCCACCGCCTTCAGCGAAGGCGAGGAGGCTGTCTACCCCGTCGATTTTCAGGATATCCGCGGGCAGGAGCACGCCAAACGCGCCTTCGAAATCGCCTGTGCCGGCAGCCACAATGTGCGCCTGGTAGGCCCGCCCGGCAGCGGCAAAACGCTGATGGCGCGCGCCCTGCCCTCGATCCTGCCCGCGGCCACTCTGCCCGAATCACTCGAAATTACCCGTATCTATTCGGTCGCGGGGGAACTGAATGGCTCCGGTCCGTTGATCCGCGCCCGCCCCTTCCGCGCGCCACACCATACCATCAGCCATGCCGGCCTCGTGGGCGGCGGCAGCATTCCCCGCCCCGGCGAAATCAGCCTCGCCCACCGCGGCGTCCTTTTCCTCGACGAACTGCCGGAGTTTGGCAGCAAAAATCTGGAGAGCCTGCGTCAACCCTTGGAAGACAAAGTCGTTACCATCAGCCGCGCCTCCGGCACCCTCTCTTTCCCCGCCAGTTTCATGTTTGTCGCCGCCATGAACCCCTGCCCATGCGGCTTCTACGGCGACGAACGCAAGCCGTGTTCCTGCTCCATGAATACCGTACAGCGCTATCAGGGTCGAATCAGCGGTCCGCTTCTCGATCGTATCGACCTTCATGTCGACGTAGCCCGCGTGCCCTTCCAGAAGCTGACCGGCCTCGAACAGGGCGAGCCATCCGCCCACCTCCGCCGGCGCGTAGAAGAGGCGCGCGCTCGTCAACTGTCCCGTTTCGCCCAACAGGACAAGGCGCACATCGTCGTCAACGGTGATATGGGTCCGGCCGAAGTCCAGCGCTACTGTCAACTGAAGGAGGCGGGCAAAAACCTGATGCAGGCTGCAGTGCGCCAGATGGATCTGAGCGCCCGCGGCTATCATCGCGTGCTCAAACTGGCCCGCACCGTCGCCGATCTTGCCGGCGAAGAGGAAATCGACACGCCCCACTTGGCCGAAGCCTTGCAGTATCGGCCGCGCTTTTTGGCGTAGCTGCGCCGCTCTCCATCCAAGACCCGTTCCTGAACTGAACGCACATGCGCCGCCGGGCTTGTGCAGCACCAGAAAGTGAAATAGGTTCCATCTTCACGCATCTCTCTAACCGAATTCACCTGGCGATATCTAAGATGCATCATCCAAATTCGCCGCCCACCGCCCCGCTCGGGCCCAAAAAAGCGATTTGACGCTGACTGCGTGGTTGTGGTATACAAAACGTAGTCTAATCGTAGAGGATGCGTATTCTACGAGTTGATCCGTCCCGGATCAATTGGCTGTCGTTCATCCCTCGTCTGGGAAGTTCGGACACCAAACCGGTGCCCCAATGATGTGGTTGTCGAATCCCCCTCCACCGGGATTCGTCGTTGATTCACCTGTCTTGAAACCAATTACCCGTCTCCATTAGCCGCGATAGCGCACTCCGCCAGAGCGCCCACTAACGACGTGTTTGGTTTCATACACAACCAAGGAGAGTTGAAACTATGACGATCACAAGAAAGTCTGTTGGACTTGCCGTATTCCTCGTCCTGCTGCTCGGGCTGCTCGCAGCCTGCGCCGCGCCGGCCGCCACCGAGTCGGCTGAAATGGAAGAGGCGGATATGCAGGAGGAGACCGCGGCCGAACCTACTGAGCCGTGGTACGATGAGGCAGACGTAGATAGCGACCATATTCATGTCTGCACCGACTCACCGCCCAAGTATGGCGGCGAGGTCGTCGTGGCTGGCGCTGCCGGCGCAATGACGGGCGGCAACTGGTTCATTTTCGCCGCCCGCGATGACTATCTCTTCAGCCAGTTGATCGACCGCGACACAGATGCTGTCACCATACATCCTGACCTCGCGACAAGCTGGGATGTCTCCGACGACGGCCTCACCTATACATTCCACCTGCGCGATGATGTCCGCTTCCACGATGGTGAGCCCCTGACCGCAGAGGATGTCAAATTCTCGTTGGAAATGTTCTTCCACCCTGACACCGGCGCTTCCCATGGCCGCACATCGGGTCTGGATCAGCTGGTCGGCGCCGCCGAATTCGAAAGTGGTGAAGCCGACAACATTGCCGGCATTAAGACGCTCGACGACTTTACCGTCGAGTTGAACCTGGTGGCGCCGCGCAGCAGCGTCCTCAGCAATATGGCCGCCTTCAACATCTGGCCGAAACATCTGCTCGAAGACACCCCCTTCATCGACCTCGGCGAAACCGAATATGCCGTCCGCAATCCGGTCGGTTCCGGTCCCTTCACCATGGGTGATTTCGAGCCCGATCAGTTCTACATCCTCAAGGCCAATGAAGACTACTACGCCGGCCGGCCCTACCTCGACCAAATCATCTTCCGTATTGGTCTGTCAGGCGCCACTGCCTTCGCTGCCCTCGAGAACGGTGAGATTCAAATGGCCGGCCGCGTCACCGCAGTCGAATACGAGCGCTATAAGGACGACCCCAATATCGTCCTTCTTGGCGGCCGCCTCGGCGGCGGTATGACCGTCTGGGCCAACCACAACCGGCCGCTGTGGCAGGACGCCCGCGTGCGGCAGGCCCTCCTGTACGCACTCGATCGCGAAGCCATGGCCGAAGCCTATTACGGCGAGTTGGCTGATGTACTGCATCTGCGGCTTACCAATCCCGAATTCGTCAGCCCCAATATCACCAAGTACGATTACAACCCCGACAAGGCACGTTCTTTGCTCGAAGAGGCCGGCTGGGATACTGAACAAGAGGTGAGTTTCGTCACCTACTACCAGGATGACCAGAACAAGCGCATCCATGCCGCCATGCAGCAGTATTGGAACGATGTCGGCATCAAGGTTGACCTTGTATATCTGGACGGTCCCGCCTGGGTCGCACGCGTCTACGACAACGATGATTTTGATATGTCTTACGGATGCTGCGGCTGGTTCAACCCGGATCAGTTGCGCCTTTCCCTCGGCTGCGATCGCAGTTGGCCGTCAGGCCGCAACGTAGGCCACTACTGTAACGAAGAGTTCGACCAGTTGGCCGAATCCGCTATGTCTGAACCCGATCCCGAGAAGCGCAAGGAGATGCTGTACAAGGCCACCGAGATCATTACAGCAGAAGCGGGTGAGATCCCCGTCTTCTGGCCGACACGATTCTCGGCCTTCAGCTCCAGCGTTTGCAACAACATCAATCGCCAGCTGGACGAACCTTTTGCCGAGCGCTACCCGGCGAACTGGTACCTGGCCGGAGAGTAACCAACATCGAGAATAGAGTGAAGAGGAGTGAGGCTCCGGAGAATACCTCCCGTTCCTCACTCCTCTCAGCTCACTTCATGGCCTTCCGTTAAATCGGAACATCCTCCGTCGTATTGTCAAGATGCTACCTGTCCAGGGATTTGAACGGATGTGGCGCAACCTGTATATGTGGTGTAGATACTCTAGTCAAACTGTAGCGGCTGTGTTTCAAAGGCATCGGTCCCTCCCGGATCATTCTGTTCTTGCCTCGACGGTACCCAAGGCGGCGAGACATCCCATCCACCGCGATCCGTTCTTGTTACGCCGAATCGGGCTGCGGTCGTCGCTGGTTCGTGACGCACGGAAGCACTTTCCTGAAGTCAACTGCCCATCTCTGTCGCTGCGATAGCAACTATCGCTAAAGCGGCTAATGCGGACGTGTTTGGATTCACGCACCCGGCTCGCGCCCACACGATAGGGCGCATCGCAGCAATGACAAGGGGGGATGAAACGATGTCGACTACACGGAAGTACGTTGGATTCGTTGTTTTCCTGATCCTGTTGGTCTGGATGGTCGCAGCCTGCGTCGCGCCCGTCGCATCAGAACCGGCAGAATTGCAGGAGGAGAGCGCAGAGGAGACGATGACTGAGCCAGCCGAGCCTTGGTACGATGAGGCAGACTTGGATAGCGACCATATTAATATCTGCACCGATTCACCGCCCAAGTACGGCGGCGAGGTGGTGGTGGCCGGCGGCGCGGGCGCCATGACCGGCAGCAACTGGTTCATCTTCAGCGCCCGCGATGACTATCTCTTTAGCCAGTTGATCGACCGCGATACTGACGCCGTTTCCGTCCATCCAGACGTGGCCACAAGCTGGGAAGTCTCCGCAGACGGACTCACCTATACCTTTAACCTGCGTGATGACGTGCGCTTCCATGATGGTGAGCAGCTGACTGCTGAAGACGTTAAGTTCTCGCTCGAGATGTTCTTCCATCCCGATACCGGCGCCTCCCACGGCCGTACCTCCGGCCTGGATCAACTGGTCGGCGCAACGGAATTTGAAGCCGGCGAAGCAGATGAAATCTCAGGCATCAAGGTGGTTGACGACTTCACCCTCGAGTTGAACCTGGTGGCGCCGCGCGGCAGCGTCCTCAACAATATGGCCGCCTTCAACATCTGGCCGAGCCATCTGCTCGAAGGCATCGCCTTCGCCGACCTGGGCGATACCGAATACGCCGTTCGCAATCCGATCGGTTCCGGCCCCTTCACGATGGGTGACTTCGAGCCCGATCAGTTCTACATCCTGAATGCCAACGAGGACTACTACGCCGGCCGGCCCTACCTTGACCGCATTATCTTCCGCATCGGCCTGACCGGCACAACCGCCTACGCCGCGCTCGAGAACGGTGAAATCCACATGGCCGGACGCGTGACCGCAGTGGAATATGAACGCTATAAGGACGACCCCAGTATCGTCTTGCTTGGCGATAAAATCGCCGGGGGTCTGACAGTCTTTCCTAACCAGAACAGACCGCTATGGCAGGACGTGCGTATACGGCAGGCGCTCCTGTATTCACTTGACCGCGAAGCGATGGCCGAAGCCTACTACGGCGATCTGGCTGAAGTGCTCCACCTGAGGCTCACCAATCCCGACTTCGTTAGCCCTAATATTGCCACCTACGAATTCGACCCCGACAAGGCCCGCGCCCTGTTGGATGAAGCCGGCTGGGATCCCGAGCTGGAGGTGGACTTCGTCACCTACTACCAGGATGATCAGAGCAAGCGAATCCACGCCGCCATGCAGCAGTATTGGAACGATGTCGGTATAAAGGTGGACCTCATCTACTTGGATGGTCCCGCTTGGGTCGATCGCGTCTTGGAGAACGACGATTTTCACCTGGCCTATGCCTGCTGTGGCTGGTTCAACCCGGATCAGTTGCGGCTCTCACTGGGCTGTGATCGCGGCTGGCCGGCTGGCCGCAACGCAGGCCACTACTGTAACGAAGAGTTTGACCAGTTGTCCGAAGCCGCCATGTCCGAACCCGATCCCCAAGAACGGAAGCAGATGCTGCACCGGGCCACAGAGATTATCACCGAAGAAGCGGGCGAAATTCCCGTCTTCTGGCCGAGACGGTACTCCGCCTTCAGCGCCGACGTTTGCAACAACATCTATCGCCAGTTGGACGAACCGTTTGCCGAGCGCTACCCGGTGAACTGGTACCTGGCCGGAGAATAAATACCGCGAGGACTGAGAAATAAAGAGTGAGAAGTGAGAGTTTTTTCTCACTTCTCACTCCTCCCTACTCACTACTGGGTCTGCCCATGAACCGCTACATCCTTCGCCGCATCGTCCAGATGCTGCCCGTACTTTTCGGCATTACCATCATCACCTTTTCCTTCACCGAACTTGCCCCGGGCGACGCTGTGGCAGCCATGATCCTCATGAACCCGGAAACGGGTGTCGGAGGAGATGAAGGCTCTAACGCAGAAGCGTTGCGCAAAAAGTACGGGTTGGACCGACCGGCGTACATTCGCTATTTCAGTTGGATGGGCGGCCTTGTCCAGGGCAATCTGGGCGTGCGCATTCGCAGCAAAATCCCCGTCGCTGATGAGGTTGCGCGGCGTCTACCCGCAACCTTGCGCCTTATGGCCGCCGCTATGGCTATTTCTGTAATTCTCGGTATCCCCCTGGGCATCTTCTCGGCGTTGAATCAGTACACTACGCCCGACTATGTGCTCACTTTCCTGACTTTCATCGCTATCTCCATTCCAGGCTTTTTTGCAGCCATTGGCGTCATCTACCTGTTCTCATTGAAATTGGGTTGGCTGCCGACTAGTGGCTATTCCACCATCGGTAGAGATTTCGGCTTCTGGGGGAACATGCTGGATCGCCTTCGTTATCTGGCCCTGCCAGCGGCCGTGTTGGGTCTGGAGACAACTGCCGGGATTATGCGCTACACCCGTTCCAGCGTGCTCGAGGTCGTTCGGCTCGACTATATCACCGTCGCCCGCAGCAAAGGGTTGAGCGAAAAAGTAGTGATTCTTCGCCATACCCTGCGCAACGCCCTCCTGCCCGTGATCACCATCATCGGTCTGCGCCTACCCGGCCTTTTCGGCGGCGCAATCATCATCGAAACCATTTTCAACTGGCCCGGAATGGGCATTCTCTATCTGGACGGGGTTGCCACCCGCGACTATCCCCTCATCATGGGTATGACTCTGGTCTCCGCTTTTGTCATCGTCTTTAGCAACCTCATTACAGATTTAACCTACGGGAGTATCGACCCTCGCATCCGCTATGAATAATAAACTTTCCATTTTGGCCGCTGGCGGCCCCGCCTGCCGGACTTCTGGCCGCGGCCAAATATTGACTGCAAGACGCAGACTGTGCCATGAGCGTTGAAGGCAAGGCTGAAGGAATCCAGGAGCTAACCGACTCACTCGATTCGGCTGAAGGCGGAGCAGGCGCGCAGCGTCGGCGGGCTTGGCGTCGATTTCGTCGTCACAAGCTGGCTCTGGTCAGCGCTGTCCTGATGATTCTGTTGATTTTTGTGGCCTTCCCCCTGGCGTCGGTCGTGGCCCCCATCCATCCTCACCGTATCGAAATCAGAGAAATCGGCCTCGCTCCTGGCGAAGAAGGCCATCTGTTGGGCACCGATCTCACCGGGCGCGACGTCTGGAGCCGCGTGGTCTATGGCGGTCGAGTCTCGATGTCGGTGGGTATCGTCGCCGTCGCCCTCTTTGTCACCATCGGCACGATTCTGGGCAGCGTAGCCGGGTACTATGGCGGCCGCGTTGATGCCCTGATCATGCGGATAACCGACACTTTCATGGCCTTCCCCACCCTCATAATCCTGATCACAATCGTATCCTTCATCGGTCCTGGCATTTTTAACTCTATGCTCGCGATCGGCCTGATCGGCTGGACAGGTGTAGCCCGTCTTGTGCGCAGCCTGATTCTCTCCATTCGTGAAACCGACTATGTCATGGCCGCCCAGGCCGTAGGCGTCGAGGAGAGATGGATCATTATTCGTCACATCCTGCCCAATGTCGTGGCGCCAATCACCGTCGCCGCCAGCTTTGGCATCGCCGGCGCCATCCTCACCGAGGCCGGCCTCAGTTTTCTCGGCCTCGGCGTACAGGTACCGACCCCCAGCTGGGGCAATATGCTCAACGAGGCCCAGAATATCCAGATTATCGAGAACATGCCTTGGTTCTGGGTCCCGCCCGGCCTGATGATCACCATCTGCGTGCTTGCCATCAACTTCATCGGCGACGGCCTGAGGGACGCTCTCGACCCGCGCATGACCCTGGACTGACAAGCCGGTTTCCTCTTAGGTTAGGCAACTTGCGAGAAATCTTTCAAAGGACAGGGACCACGAACCACTGAAGTTCGGAGGAAAAGATGATTTTGACGCCGGAGCAGAAGGCAACTTTTTGGCGAGATGGCTTCTTGCCCTACCCCACTTTGCTCGACACAGAGGAAGTAGCGCAACTGCAACAGTTGACCGAGGATATCGCCTACGGCCGTGTCGAAATCGCCGCCGACATCAAGGGGATTCCCATCCTTGAGAAAGAAGCGACGGTGGCACGCGGCGAAGTTCAGGCCGCCAGCCCGCTGGACGAATTGCGTAAAATCAACTTCCCCGCCTCCATCCACGAGAGCTTTCTTGCCATCGCAAAAAAGCCAAAAGTCGTCGACCTGATCGCCGAACTGTTTGACGAGCCTGATATCAAATTGCTAGGGGATCAGATCTTTATGAAACCGCCCGGTCATGGCTCCGTCAAGGAGTACCACCAGGATTCGGCCTCATGGCCCTTCCTCATTCCCCAGAACCAAATCACCTGCTGGATCCCACTCGACGATGCCACGCTCGAAAACGGCTGCATCCGCTGCATCCCCGGCAGCCAGACTTTCGGCCTGCTCCAGGTGAAGCATCTACCGCAGTTATTGACCGAAGAGATGAAGGCGCGGGAGGTGCCTGTTCCCGTTCCAGCCGGCGGCTGCCTTCTCTTCCATAGCCTCAACCTGCACCATTCCAGCGCCAACACTTCCGCCAATCGCCGCCGCGCCTGGGCCCTGCACTACATGATGGCCAAAACAAGAGACCTCAGTACATCCGAAGAGGTCCATGTTGACTACATCTCGGTGCGGGGCAACTCCTACGCAGGGTATGTTTGATCGAACAGCCTACTGTGTCGCGCGTTGCCCACACCTTCCTTGTTCTTTTCGGCCTAATCGCATTGGCCGCAAGCATGTGGGCCGTCTCCAACTATGTCACTTCGCTCGTCAGCGTCAGAAGTCTGGAGTTGGAGATAACCGATGTGCGCCCCAGCGAATCTGACAGCGCCCAGCTCGTCGTGCAGTTCAGGCTGCACAACCGATCGGAGTTGCCTGTCCGTATCAACAGCTACTTCTTTGACCTGCACCTGAACGGAACCCGCATCGGCGGCAGCTACAGCACCTGGCGCGACGACGAACCCGAATTGGACCGTTCCCTCTATGCCCGCGCTTCCACCATTGAAAGCACACTCGCTCCCCACGGGAGCCTTGACATGGAATTCCCGCTGCACATTTTCGATCTCGATCGGATCATGGCCGCACACCAGGAGCACTCCTGGTCCGCAGAGGCTGGATTCCGGCTGATTCATCCCCACGGTCGAGACGAGCGCCTGTTGCGGCTGCGGGCTTCCCAGCAATGAACCTGACCCTTCGACAGTACATGGCCGTCATCGCCACCGCCGCCATACTGGCGTACATGGGACTGATCTCCCTTTCCCACCTGCGCGACTATGTCGCCTGGCCTGCCGATATGCTCGCGCTCAGCATCGTTGCCGCGTTGTGCGGGATGTTGCTGGCGCTGGCGGAAAGCAAAGCACTCCACTTGTATCTGATTGCCTCTGTTGTGAGCCCGCTGCTTTTCGGCGGCTTCTGGGCCTATGCGACCTGGGGCGTGTTGGGCAACAGTATCCCGTTTGTCGACCTACTGTTTTCCGACCTCGTCCTTCTCTATGTGGTCCAACGCAGTTTCTTGCTGGTCGCACCCAGTATCGTGTTTGGACTGTTGGGCGTACTCAGCGTACAGTTACTCTTACCCAAAATCTTGCGCCGCTGAATGATTTCTCGTGACAGGCCGCCGCCATTCCTTATTATCAGTTTCCGATGCCCCTACCCGCAGAAAAACAGCAGACCACTGGCCAATTTATTTACGAGGAGATCCATCATGAGTCTGACAGCCGAACAGAAACAGTTTTTTGACGACAATGGCTATCTGCCCTACGGCCGCGTGCTGTCGGACGAAGAGGTCCAGGCCCTCCGCCAGCGCAGCGAAGACATCGCCGCCGGACGTCTCACCCACGTGCCCTCCCGCTACATTCAGTTCGAAGCCGCTTTCCGCGACGGCAAGGAGACAACCGACCCGCGCATCGACATGATCCGCAAGATGGTCTACCTCTGCTACCACGATGACCTCTTCGAGGCCGCCGCCAAAAACCCGGCGATCGTCGACGTAATCGCGGTCCTGCTCGGCCCCGATATCAAGTTCTACGCCGACCAGCTCATGATGAAACCCCGCTTCTACGGCACCGTCACCGACTGGCACCAGGACTCCGTCGCCTGGCCTATGTTTGCGCCCCAGAACCATGTCAGCTGTTGGGTCGCCCTCGACGACGCCACCGTCGACAACGGCTGCATGACCGTCATCCCCGGCAGCCACAAATGGGGGCCGATAGCCTCTGACTACAAGGACCGTTTCCTGTCTCTGCCGCATCTGGCCGAACCCGTTCCGGTCGAATTGAAAGCCGGCCACTGCATGTTCCACCATGGTCTCAACTTCCATCGCACTGAGGCCAACACCACTCCCAACCGGCGCCGCGGCCTCGCCCTCCACTACATCGATGCCCAGACCAGCTACCTCGGCATTGTCGACGAAGCGCATCGCGAACAAGTCGAAGGTACCCCCCGCAAAGGCAACACGCCTTTCATGCACATTCGCGGCAAGGAATTTCCGGGGCGAGTATAACTGCAGCGACAAGTGGTCAGTAGCCCGAAGACCGACGCATCTCTTACCCGATACCACATCCACGAAAGGCTTGCCATGTCCAATATCCTCCCCACCGCAACCCTCGGTCGTACCGGTCTGGAGGTCACCCGGCTTGGATTTGGCGCGGGACATCGGCGATCCATGAACGATGACGAAATGGAGGCCCAGCTCAACGCCGTCCTCGATTCCGGCATCAACTTCATCGACACCGCCAACGATTACGGCAACAGCGAGGAGATGATCGGTCGCTTCCTTCGTCACCGCCGCCATGAGTATGTCCTCGCCACCAAGTGCGGCTGCCATCCCGATGGCCATACCTGGACCAGGGAGAACCTGTTCCGCGGCCTGCATGAAAGCCTGAAACGCCTGCGCGTTGATAGCGTGGACATCATGCAACTGCACAACCCGTCCGTGGCCGAATGTGAACAAGGAGAACTGGTCGAGGCGCTGCAAGATATGCGCACCCAGGGCAAGGTGCGCTGGATCGGCATGTCCACCACCCTGCCCCATCTGCCCACCTATCTCAGCTGGGATGTCTTTGACGCCTACCAGATCCCCTACTCCGCCCTGGAGCGAGACCACGAAAACTGGCTGACCACCACCGCGCAGGCCGGCGCCGGCACCATAATCCGCGGCGGCGTAGCCCTCGGCAAGCCGGGCGTCGGCCTCGGCTCTTCGGACCGCTGGCAGGCTTATGAAAAGGCCGGGCTGGCCGAACTAAAGCAGCAGGGCGAGAGCGACACTTCATTCATCCTGCGTTATACGTTGTCGCATCCAGACGTCCACTCAACTATCGTCGGCACTACCAATCCCAGGCATCTCGCAGAAAATGCGCAAGCCGTATTGGCCGGCCCACTGCCCCCGGACGTGTACGCCGAGGCCAAACACCGCCTCGATCGCATCGGATTGACACCGGCCTGAACGCCCGATCCTGGCGGCCCAACCCTAACGGCTGGGTCAGACAAGCTCTTTTTGCAGCGGCACTGCTCGAAACCGACAGGTGCAATATCGCGTAAGAAAGGGAGCATCCATGACCTCTACACACAGTAGCGCTGTTATCGATATCGGCTCCCGTCGGGAACTGATGGTCGACGACTATCTCATCGCCGCCATGACCCGCGACGCTGAACTGCGCCTCCACCGCCCCGTGCCACAAGAAATCGCCATCGAAACGGACGCGCCCTGGGAGGGCAACGCCTCCGGCTACGTAACCGTCTTCCAGGACGATGACCGCTATCTCATGTACTACCGCGGCTGGCACTTTACCATCGACTCCGGGTCCCTGGAATTTGCCCACCCCGAAGTCGTCTGCGTGGCCGAAAGCAGTGACGGCATCCACTGGAGCAAACCGGACCTCGGCCTCGTCGAGTACGATGGGTCGCGCCACAACAACATCATCCTCGATGCCCGCGACGACTCCAGCCCGGCCATTAACTTCGCGCCGTTCAAGGACCCCAATCCCGATGCGCCGCCCGCGCAAAGATATAAGGCGTTCGCCAACAACAGAGGATACAAAGGCCTTTTCGCGCTCAGCTCACCCGACGGCCTCCACTGGACGCAAATGCACGACGAACCGGTGATCACCGAGGGCTATTTCGATTCCCAGAACCTTGCCTTCTGGGACGCCGAGCGCGGCGAATATCGTGACTACCATCGCGATTTTCGCCACGGCCGCGACATCATGACCTGTGTCTCGCCCGATTTTCTCAACTGGAGCGAGCCGGTCTTCATCGATTACAACCCCACCCGTATCGCCGAACTGTACACGAATCAGATCGCGCCCTACGAACGCGCCCCCCACCTGTTTGTCGGCTTCCCCGCCCGCTACGTCGAGCGCCCCTGGTCGCCTGCCATCGAGGACCTGCCCGAACAGGAGCATCGCCGCCTCCGCGCAGACACCCAGGAACGCCACGGCGCCGCCGTGACCGACGGCCTCTTCATGAGCAGCCGCGACGGACTTGAATTCAACATCTGGCCCGAGGCATTCATCCGCCCAGGACTGCGGCCACAGGACAATTGGACTTACGGCGACAACTACCAGAATTGGGGACTCGTCACCACCCGCTCGCATTTCGACGGCGCGCCCGATGAGCTCTCAATGTATGTCAGCGAAGGCTACTGGCGCGGGCAGGGCCTGAGCCAGCGCCGCTACACGCTCCGCATGGACGGCTTCGTTTCCCTCCACGCGCCCCCCAGCGGCGGCGAGATGATCACTAAGCCCATCAGGTTCACTGGCCGCAACCTGGAGCTGAACTTCTCCGCTTCAGCCGCGGGCAGCGTACGCGTCGAGATTCTGCATGGACAGGTCGATCTGGCCGTCGAGGGCTATGGCATGTCCGACTGCATCCAGCTCCTGGGGGACGATCTTGACCGTACCGTGCGCTGGACACACGGCCCGGACGTTAGCCCACTAAGCGGTGAACTGGTCCGGCTACGCTTCTCGCTGCATGACGCCGACGTCTACGCCTTCCAATTCGTCGAGTGAGGCAATCCCCATAAGATACACGCCGGCCCGACCGCCGCCTCTTGCAGGAACTTTCGATGGAAATACGACGCTATCGACCTTCCGATCTGGAAACACTGAAGACAATCACCGCCATCTGCTTCGACGGCGTCTCCATCGACCAGAACATCGAGCGCCTCTACGGGCTCGTCCATGGCAAAGATTGGCGCTGGCGCAAAAAACGCCACATAGACGACGACGCCGAAATCAACGCAGCCGGTATCCTCGTCGCCGAAGTCGATGGCCGGATCGTTGGCTACGTCACCACGCGCGTCGATAAGGCCGCTGGCATCGGTGGCATCCCCAACTTTGCCGTCCTGCCCGAATTCCAGCAGCGCGGCATCGGCCGCCGCCTGCTCGAGGAGGCCGTCGCCTATTTCGCCGCCGAAGGACTGTCCTATGCCCGCATCGAGACTCTGGACCAAAACGACGTCGGCGGACACTTCTACCCCGACTTCGGGTTCCAGGAAGTAGCCCGCCAGATCCACTACATCATGCCGATCTCCGCAGACAACCCTTAGAATCAGTCCTACGCCATACGTATTACCCAATGCAGTCCCAGGAGCTCAAAAATGTCAAAAGCCAAAGTCAGAGTCGGAATCGTCGGCGCCGGACCGATCGGCGGCTTGGGGGGCAGACCCTTCTCCCACGCTGCCGGCTACCGCCGCTGCGAGGACGCCGAGCTGGTCGCAATCGCCGACATCGACCCGCAGCGACTCCAGCAGTTCGGCGATGAATGGGAGATCGCCCCCGAACACCGCTATCCTACCGCCGTCGACATGTACGAAAAGGCCCGCCTCGATATCGTAGATGTCACGACAAACACGCTCTACCATCACCATCCCGTCATCGAAGCCGCCGAAGCCGGTATCAAAGTGATCATGGTCGAGAAGCCGCTCGCCACCAGCGTCGCCTGGGGTCGCAAAATGGTTGCGGCCTGTGATCGTAGCGGCTCTCGTCTTATCACCGAACATACGCGCCGCTTTCTCCCCCACTACCAGCGCCTCAAGCGCATGATCGACGAGGGCGCCGTCGGCCGCGTCAAGACCATCACCTACGAAGGCTGCCGGCCCCTCCTCACAAACGGCACCCATACCGTTGACTATGCCTTCTTCTTCACGTCCGCGCAGCCGCAGCTCGTTTCCGGCTATCTGAACACGGAGACCGTGGCCGATCCTGGAGGCGGCGGCATGATCGCCTGCTCCGATGGCGTCGTCATCTTCATCGATTGCATCGCCGAACGCAGGGAGCATCTGGGGTACACTACAATTGCCGGCACCGAAGGCCGCGTCCATTTCAGCGAGCGTCGCGGCCTCTGGGAATATGGCCCCCTTGTCGAAGCCGACGAGGGCTACGGAACACGTTACGAATTTCAGCCTATCCCCGACATGCCGACCGAGTTCAAGCTCGACGACTACTTCTATTCCGCCACCCGCGAAAGCATCGACTGTCTGCTTGAAGATCGAGAAAGTGTTTCGACAGGACGCGACGGCCTCAAAGTACTCGAAGCCATCACCGCCATCCACATCTCCCACAAGACAGGCACTCAGGTGCGTCTACCCCTCGCTCCCGGCCTGGACGAACTCGAAATCCGCTCGACCGGCGAGTAACCGCGGCACCTGCAAACCGCAAATTACTCTCGGCCGCCAACCACAAACCACAGGAGTCCTGGAAATTTCGATGCCAGCAAACTATCGGGCCGGAATTATCGGCCACACCGGACGCGGCAACTACGGTCACGGTCTGGATACAGCCTATCAGGGGTTGCCCAATGTCGACGTAGTCGCCGTCGCCGACCCGGACGCAGAGGGGCGCGCCGCCGCTGCCCAGCGCACCGGCGCCTCCCACAGCTTCGCCGACTATCACCAAATGCTATCGCAAATGGAGTTGGATCTCGTAAACGTCTGTCCGCGCTGGGTTGACCAGCACGCAGAAATGGTCATCGCCTGCGCCGAAGCCGGCGTCAAGGGCATATTCAGCGAAAAACCCTTCGCCCGCACTCTCGCCGAAGCCGATGCCATGCTCGCCGCCTGCGAACGACACAACACCAGGCTTGCCGTTGCCCACCGCCGCGCCAACCCCTACGAGCTCCATGCCAGGCAGCTCATCGACAACGGCCTCATCGGCGATGTCCAGATGATCCGCCGCCACGGCAAAGCCGACCGCCGCGCCGGCGCCATGGACCTCATCGTCCTCGGCACCCATCTCCTCGACGATATCCGTTTCTTCGCCGCTTCCGATGTGCTTTGGGCCCACGCCCACGTCACCCAGGATGGCCGCGAGCTCACTTCTGCCGACATCCATGAAGGCGACGAAGGCGTTGGCCTGATCGCCGGCAATGGGCTCGCCGCCTACTTCGTCTTCCAGAACGGCGTAACCGCCCATCTCGACTCCTACCGCAGCGATGACAACGACACCCGCGAACGGGTCAACTGGCTCGGCCTCGAGATCCACGGCTCCTCCGGCGTCCTCTCGCTGCGCACTGCGCCCCTGGGCGAACTCTACCACTACCCCTACCGCCAGTGGCTCCCCGGCGACAGAGACGGCTCCTGGGAACGCATCTCCCTCCCCGAATGGGACCTGAACGCAGACGGCCAGCCGCGCTCCGTTTCCGAAAAATTCCAACTGAACAACCGCGTCTTCGTCGAAGAACTGATCTGCGCCATCGAAGAGGATCGCCAGGTAACCGCCGTAACCAATGGCCATGATGCCCGCGCCGTCCTCGAGATGATCATGGCCATCCACGAGTCGCAACGCGTGCGCGGCCGCGTAGACTTCCCGCTCAAAAACCGCGAGAATCCCTACGCACTCTGGCTTGAAGAAGAGGATTGAGGACTACAGTGACTGGTGACGAGTAGCCCATTGCTATCCCAACACAACTACCAACAGGCGTCAGCAAGCAGAGGAAGAAAATGTCCGCAACCAATCAATCCAGTGACAAGACATACCGGGCCGGCATCATCGGCCTGACCGGCATCGGCCAGTCCCCGCCGCGCTATGACCTATGGGCGACGCGCCATCCGCAACCCCACTCGCACGCAGCCGCCTACGCCGCCCATCCACGCGCCGAAGTGGTCGCCGTCTGTGAACTGGTGCCCGAGCTACTGACCCGATATGAAGAAAACTGGGGCCCAGCCGCGCACTACAGCGACTACCGCGCCATGATTGAACAAGAGAATCTCGATATCCTCAGCGTCGTCACCTCCGACCATCTTCACGCCCAAATGGTCGTCGACGCCGCAGAGGCCGGCGTCCCTGCCATCTACTGTGAGAAACCCTTGGCCACTACCCTGGCCGACGCTGACCGCATGCTGGCCGCCGTCGAAAAGAGCGGCGCCCAAATGTGCGTCAACCATGGCAGACGCTGGGATCCCTTCTGGCGCCAGGCCCTCGCCATCATCGAAAGTGGACGCATCGGCTCTCTTACCCGCATCGGCGCCCATCTGGGCGGCGAACGCGCCATGCTCTTCCGCAACGGCACCCACCTCGTCGACACCGTCTGCATGTATGCCGATGCCGCGCCCGAATGGCTCATAGGCGGCATGGAGGAGGGTTACGAGGACCGCACCGAATACCTCGGTGACGGCGGCCACGACCCCACCACCGATCCCGGCGCTTCCGCCTATCTCCACTTCACCAACGGCGTGCGCGCCCACATCGAAGTCTCGCAGAGAACACTGGTCAACTTCGAGCTCGACCTCCTCTGCACCAAGGGCCGAATTCGCATCAGCAACACCGAAGCCGTTGTCTACCTGACTTCGCCGGAGCATCCGCACGAAGTCACCAGTCGCCAGCTTGGCGGAACCGTAGACTACGGCAGCGGCATGGTCAACGCCGTCGACGAACTGATCAACTTGATGGAAAATGGCGGTGAAAGCATTTCCAGCGGCCAGCGCGCGCTCCACAGCCTGGAAATCATGATCGCAATCATGCGCTCCCAGGCCAAAGGCATCGAGAAAATCCACTGGCCCCTCACGCGGGATTGACTCACTCGGCAAAGTTGCAAGATCAGATACTGCATATGGGCGGTCGGCCGCAAGCGGCCTCCCTTGTGCAGGGGCTGCGCCCCCGCAACGCCCCCCTAGGCTAGCCACCGTGCTTATTCTTCCCCAGCATCGTGTCTGGCGAACGGTGCCTACTCTCCCACCTGCCGTCTCAACCCACCGACCACTAACTGCCGGTGTTCCACTGAAAACTAAAAACTGAAAACCAGAAACTGCAGTCCCGGGCGGTCGGCCGCAAGCGGCCTCCCTTGTGCAGGGGCTGCGCCCCCGCAACGCCCCCCTCTGGCTATCGACCGTGGTTACTCTTCCCCAGCAACGAGTCTAGCCAACAGAGTCTTCCTCCCCAAGCCGTATCTCGCCACTGACCACTGACCACTTTCCCTATCCCTTTCCCACTTCCTCCGCAAAGGCCCGCGCCTGCGCCACCATTTCCACCTCTACCATCTGGTCCCAGGCCGCCATCAGCTTCCGCGTAACTGGACCCGGTTCTCCCGTCCCCACTTCGTGTCCGTTAAAGCGCGTCGCCGGCATGATCGTAAAGGGCGTAGAAGTGAAGAACGCCTCGTCCGCCGTCATCACATCGTACGGCTCCAGATTGCACTCCCGGCACAGCAGCCCCAGTCGCCCTGCCAGCTCCAGAACCGACTGCCGCGTCACCCCGCGCAAAATGTTGCGCGGCTCCGCTGTCAGCAGGCCGCCATCTTTGACTACGAAAAAGTTCGACCCTGTGCCCTCCGTCAGGAATCCGTCCTCGTCCGTCAACAGGGCCCACGCCTCCGGATCCACCTTCTGCGCCTGCAAATTGGCAATTTGGTAATAGATCCGGCTACGGTTCTTAATCTTGGGGTCGAGCAGCCGCGCAGGCACCGAACGCTGCGCCGGGATGACCGCATGGACTCCCTTTATGTAAGCGTCGGCAAACGCGGCCAGGTGCCACGTCAGCGGCCAGCAATTGATCGTAACCGTCGGCCTCACGCCCCCCTCGAAGACCGATTCGTAAAGTCCCATTGGTCCCCGCGAGACATTGTGTACGATCTGAAAGTCCCTGCCGTCCGCGAAGCAGGCCCGGTTCCTCTCGATCGTTTCCAGCGTCGCCGCCTCCATCCCGTCCGGCGTCAACCCGCAATCGATCTCCAGCGTCCGCAGCCCTACATAGAGCCGCTCAATATGCTCCCGCAGCCGAAACGGCTGTCCGTTAAACGTACGCGTCGTCTCAAATATTACATCCCCGTACATGAGCGCAGAATCGAAAATCGAGAAGCCCGCCTCACACTCGGCTACAAACTTTCCGCTGACGTAAACTGTGCGCTGGCTACTCATCGCCACTCTCCCCTGACATAGTTCTGTGGCCTTCGGCCACAAAAATGTCCTGTTGGAATCAGAATGCATATGATTGTACACTTGACCCAGAACTTCTGTCTATCGGCGTAGCGCCACCTCAAAAAGGAAACTCGCGTGACAAAAGGACAACGCTTGGTTCTCACCCCTGCCGGCCAAATCGAAGTCGAAGAATTCGAAGTCCCGGCTCCTGCCTCCAATCAACTGCTTGTGCGCACGCACCTCACCCAAGTCAGCGCCGGTTCAGAAATGAATGGCATCCGCCGCCGCCGCGCAGCCAGCCCCGCAGAGCAGGCCACCTTCGCCCCCGCCGGCCTCGGTTACACCGCCATCGGCGTCGTCGAGGCTGCCGGCAGCGAAATCAGCCAGGTCGCCGTCGGCGATCGCGTCCTCTGTAGCGGCAACCATGCCACCCACTGGCTTGTGACACCCGAACTTGAAGCCAACGACGTCGCTATACCCCAACAGTACAATGTCCATAAACTGCCCGACGACCTTACAGACGTCGAAATCGCCTTCTGCGTTCTCGGCGATGTCGCACTGCACGGCGTGCGCCGCGCCCAGATCCAGATCGGGGAGTCGGTCGCCGTCCACGGGCTCGGTGTAGTGGGCCTGATGGCTCTGCAACTCTGCCGCCTCGTCGGCGCCCACCCTCTCATCGGAGTCGATCTTATCAAGGAGCGGCTGGACCTCGCCGCCCAGCTCGGCGCCTCCCACCAGATCGACGCCTCCAGCCAGGACGTCGTCAACGAAATCCGCGCCCACACCCAACTGCCCTGGCGCTGGCGCGGCGCGCTGCCCAGCATGCTGCCCGGCAGCGGCGCCGAAGTGCAAATCCATACCACCTCCTTTATCGGCAACTACCCCACCATGATCAAAGCCGCAGCCGATCGCGGCCGCATCATCCTCGTCGGCGCCACCAGCGGCTCCGTCGCCATCGAATCCGACGAGCTCTTCCGCCGCGAAATCATCATGACCGGCTCCTACCAGACCGGCATGAGCGACACCCATCCCTACTGGCCCTGGACTCGTGTCCGCAACCAGCACGTGATCCTCGACCTAATCCGCCGCCGCGAACTGCAGATCGAACCGCTCGTCAGCCACGTCGCCCCCTACACCGAGGCGCCCGACCTGTTTGATCGCATGATGACCGCCCACGAGGGCTGGCTGAGCGTCTTCTTTACCTGGAAATGAAATTCACGGAAGCACTTCACAATCCTTCACCATTAGCAACCGACCACCTGCCTAGGAGGTGTCTATGATCGATTTCCCCCGCTCCTTTTTCACCTGGAAAACCTTCCCCTGGCAAGACGATCCCTACTACAAGTTTGCCGGCGGTTTCATCGGCAATACAGGCGACATCCGCCATGTGCGCTTCAACCTTGAGGCCAGTTGTACCATCTGCGACGAGGATGGCGGCAAAATGGCAGAACTGTTCGTTGGGGCTCCTTGCCGTACGGAATACACTATCCCCAGCCGGGACTTCTTCCAGATTCCGAGCAGCGAGTTTCGCATGGCATTCAGCCGCACGCATCGAATCCCGATCGCCCGACGCCCCAGCAGCGAGACCGAATCTGTGTCCGCGCAGGAGCTGAGCGCCGCCTTTCAGGATAATGACATCAGTATTAAGGAGTTCCCGCACCCAATCGAGTTGCACGACAGCGGGCCGCTCATCGAAGCTACCCTGGCCAATGCCCTGCTCAATGCCCGCTGCGCCTACCGCGACCCAAAAACCGGCCTGCACGTCACCGTCGAATATCCCGTCAACCTGATCAACGTCAATCGCGAGGATTACGCCTTCCAAGTCTGCACAGGCCCCATTGTCCTGCCCGACCTTGCTACCTGGAATGGCCGCACCGTCGACCGCGTCTTCCTCGCCCACGCCGCCTTCACCGCCTTCGACTACGTAGAGTTCATCCAACAACGCGAAGTGGCCGCGGCCCTCGAAGAACATACTTGGCTCCACCAGGTTGAAGGCCGCGACCGGCTGGAACTGCACGACCCTGACAACAAGCCGCCGGGCTATCCCCCCGCGAGACCTTTACCAACCGTCTACCACGAAGTATGGGCGCTGCCATCAACCAACACAATTCTTCGCGCACCAAATCTCTAAACTAGCGGCCAGCGCCCACCGCCCACCGCAGGTACTGACCACTGACCACCGACCATTGCAGTTCCAATAGGTGACAACCATGACCAACACTTCCGCCGCACATTCCAAACCGATCAACATAGGCACGCGTCTTGAACCCCTGATCGACGACTTCCTGATCGCGGAACTTGGTGACAGCCTCGAGTTGCGCATGCATCCCCCGGTCAAACGCGAAGTGGTCTTGAAGACCGACGATCCCTGGGAGGGCAACGCCTGTCTCTACCGCACCGTATTCCAGGACCACGACGGGCGCATTCGCATGTACTACGGCGCCTGGCAGTATGATATGGGCGGTGGCCAGATGAACTACCCCCACCCCTACTACCTCTGCTATGCCGAAAGCAGCCGCGGCAAGCGCTGGAGCAAACCCTCCCTCAATCTGGTGCAATACAAGGGCAGCAGCCGCAACAATATCGTTCTCTCGCCCACAAGCTTCCCCGGCATCGAGCTCAGCGCCGGCGACACCGCCATCTTCCCGGATACCAACCCGGCCTGCCAGGAGGGGGCTGAGTATAAAGCGCTGGTCCCCGGCAAAACGCCGCGCGCGCTCTATGCCCTCCAATCCTCTGACGCCATTAACTTTTCCTTTATGAGGCGAAAGGGCGAAGACATTCCTGAACCTGTCATTACCCAAGGCTACTTCGATTCCCTGAATCTGGCCTTCTATGATGAATACCGGGGTGAGTACCGCGCCTACTTCCGCGATTTTGATGGCGGCGCGCCCCAAGGCTTGCGCGGCATCAGAACCGCGACCTCGCCCGACTTTCTGAACTGGTCAGAGCCCAAATGGCTCGACTACGGCGACAGCCCGGAGCAGCCTCTTTACACCAACCAAATACAACCTTACGCCCGCGCGCCCCACATCTTCTTCGGTTTTCCAATGCGCTATATCGACAGAGGCTGGGTGGCCCAGACCGACTACCTGCCCGGCCTGGAGATGCGCCGCGCCCGCTCCGAGGTCCATCCCCGCTACGGCTCCGTAGTTACAGACGGGCTCTTCATGTCCAGCCGTGACGGCGAAACCTTCAAGCGCTGGGGGGAGGCCTACATCCGCCCCGGCCCCAACGTCGTCGACAGCTGGATCTACGGCGACAACAACATCGCCTGGGGACTCATCGAAACGGAGGCCGATTCACCCGGCGCCCCGCCCGAACTCTCCCTCTACGTCACCGAAGGCTACTGGGCCGGTCGCAGCATGAACGTGCGGCGCTACACCACACGCATGGACGGCTTCGTATCCCTGCATGCACCCTTGGCCGGCGTTGTCTGTCTCACCAAACCCCTGACCTTCACCGGCCGCCGTCTCATCCTCAACTACGCCACCTCCGCCGCCGGCAGCCTGCGCATAGAGATCCAGGATCACGAGGGCCGGCCCCTTCCCGGCTACTCTCTCGACGAAAGCAATGAAATCTTCGGCGACTCGATCAACCAGGTCGCGCACTGGTCCGGCGGCAGCGATATCAGTGCACTCTCAGGCCGTCCCATCCGCCTCCGCTTCCTGCTCAAAGACGCCGACCTCTACTCGATTCAGTTCCAGGAGTGACGAGCCGGCCTTTCCCTCCGGGGAAATGGTGTTTTTGGCGGCCCTTAATGGCCCTTCGTAGACAAGAAAGGTGTTCTTCGCGGCCCTTAGTGGCCCTTCGTAGACAAGAAAGGTGTTCTTCGCGGCCCTTAATGGCCCTTCGTGCACAAGAAAGGTGTTCTTCGCGGCCCTTAATGGGCCCTTCGTAGACAAGAAAGGTGTTCTTCGCGGCCCTCAGTGGCACTTCGTGGACAAGAAAGGTGTTCTTCGCGGCCCTTAATGGGCCTTCGTGGAAGATAAAGGTGTTAATCGCATCAGGAGACCATCATGCACATTTCCGAACTGGACGTGACCAAACTGGAGCGAGGCCGCAAAGACGCCTGCTGGCTGGACGTCTCCCCGCGCGTCGAAGGCGGCCACTGGCAGCTCCCCCTGCTGACCGTAACCGGATCCCAACCCGGACCCACCCTCGTCGTCTTCGCCGGCATCCACGGTGACGAGTACGAGGGCGTCGAAGCCATCCCCCGCATCGCCGATCAGGTCGACCCGTCCCATCTGCACGGCACACTGCTCATGGTCCCAGTCTGCAACATGGCCGCCTACGCCACCGCCACCCGCAACAGCCCCATCGACGGACTGAACCTCGCCCGCGTATTTCCCGGCTCCGAGACCGGCACCCTGACCCAGCGCATCGCCTACTGGCTCACCCACAAGTTCATCTCAGCGGCCGACTTCTTCATTGACCTCCACAGCGCCGGTGTCGTCGGTGACATCCCCACCCTGGCCGGCTATCTCCATAGCGATGAAAACGTAGGCCAGCGCTCCCTGGCCGCAGCGCGAATCTTCGGCGCGCCCGTGCTGTGGGGGCATCCTCCTCCCGTGCCGCCCGGCCGCACCATCTCCACTGCCATCGACCTGGGCGTGCCCTGCCTCTACACCGAAGCCGCCGGCGCCGGTCGCGCCCAACCGCAGGACGTAGCGTGCTTCAAGCAGGGCGTCCTCAACGTCATGCACCATCTGGACATGCTGGCAGGAGAACCGGCCGCCGCGCCGCCGTCCCAGCACCTCGTGGGCGACGGCAACATGGATGAAGTCACCTCCGCCCCCTTCGCCGGCTACTTCCGCCCCCACGTCGAACTGCTCCAGGAAGTCCAATCCGGCCAGCTAGTCGGCGCCATCCACGACCCCCTTGGTAACGTGCTCGCCGAGCTCCACGCAGAGAAGGACGGAATCGTCATCATGCGCCGCGGCGTCCATCGCGTCCACAGCGGCGACGGACTCATCCACCTTACCGGCCGCGCCGAAGACTAGCACAAAAAAAGTGGTTAGCAGCCCCTCCGGCCACTAACCACTAACCACTAACCACTAACCACTGCCGTTCTGTCGTCCGCCGCCCACTAAAAACTGAAAACTGACAACTAAGAGCTGAACTCCCCTACCAACC
Source organism: Caldilineaceae bacterium bin5 (assembly GCA_002238445.1). Classification (GTDB taxonomy): domain Bacteria; phylum Chloroflexota; class Anaerolineae; order Caldilineales; family Caldilineaceae; genus Bin5. The sequence goes on along the minus strand of MPML01000002.1, from coordinate 208,907 downwards.
CAGCGCGTACCCATCCCGCCGCGGGTCCGCGCCTCCCATGAACCCGCCATTCTCAGGATCGACCATAATGCCTTGGCCTCCCCCTACTTCGGCGTTCCACGGTCCCAGCCGGTTGATCCTGTGACCCATCTGCGTCAACTCCAGCAGCACATCCTCCCCAATCCGCGTCTCAACATCAATAACCGTCCCCGGCGACGTCGACTTCACCCGCGCCGCCTCGATCGCGGCCTGTATGTTCATGTCATGGTCGATGACGTTCATTATCATCTGCGGCGTCGTCTGCAGAATGCCGTAACTGCCCGGAGTGCCGATCAAAAAGCGCAGCCCCTGCTCATCCCACACCTGCGCCGGCGACATACACATCTCTATCTTGCGGCCGGGCGCAACCGCATTCGGGCTCTGCGGATCACTGTCCATCCAGTTAAGAAAATTGTTCAGCGCAATCCCCGTGCCCGGTATCACCACAGCCGACCCAAAACCTGCTCCCAGACTCTGCGTCACCCCTACCGCATTGCCTTCCGCGTCGATTGCGCTGAAGTGCGTCGTGCATTCGCTCAGCATCCAGCGCCGCGGATCCCCTGCCAGCACCTCATCCGCCATCTTCACTGACGTATAGCGCTCACCGCCGGACGGCCGGGCCTGCGTGCCGATTTCAGCGCGCCGCTTCGCCGCATACTCCTTAGACAGCAACCCCGCCGTAGGCGGGCTGTCGACACCAGCATATTCGGCCCTGTCAACCTGCGCCAGCTTGGCCGCCTCGATAAAACGATGAACTGTCGCCGCGCGGTTATGGCCCATCTCCGCCACGTCGAAGCCCTCCATTATATTGAGCGTCTCCAGATACTGGACTGCCTGGCACGGCGGCGGCGGCGCAAACACCCGCATACCACGGTACGACACCGAGATCGGTTCCTGCCACTCGACCGCAAAGTCCTTTAGATCGCGGTGGGTGATCAAGCCCCCGTTCTCTTCCATGTAACGGACCAGCCTGTCGGCAAACTCGCCTCGATAGAAATAGTCGGCGCCGCCCTCGGCGATCGCGCGCATACTCTTCGCCAAGTCCGGCTGCGTCATTATCTCGCCTGCGACCGGAGCCCGGCCATGTGGAAGATAGGTCTCCGCCGTCGACGGATATTTCAGCATCTCCGGCACGTTGAAATCCGTGAACTCGGCGTTCTTCACCGTCAACGGAAAGCCCTGCTCCGCATACTCAATCGCCGGTTGAAACACCGCAGCCGCGTCCATTGAACCGAACCGCTCCAGCGCCGCCAGCCAGCCCCCGCACGATCCGGGAACCAGCGGCGATCGCGGCCCGCGCGCGCGGCTCTCCGCTTCGCCCACCTCTTCAAAAGTGGCCCCGTACGGCGAAAGGCCCATATAGTCCAGAACCGTATGCTCCTGCTCACGCGCCGAGTAGATATGCATATACCCGTCGCCGCCCAGACCGGACATATAAGGCTCGACCACATTCAGCGCCGCGGCCACGCCCACAATCGCATCAATCGCGTTGCCGCCTTCCATCAGAATGCGTACGCCCGCGAGCGAAGCTAGTGGATGCGCCGACGCGATCATGCCCCGTCGCCCCGTGACCGTTGAGCGATGGACAATTCCCTTGGCAGAAAAGGACATCAGTATTCTCCTTGAAACTTCAGTGGTCTTTTGTCAATAAAAAGGGGACGGCAACCGTATTTGTCGTCAGTTAATACCGTACTATTCCTCCCAAATCAACAGTACGCCCATCGCCTCCGACAGCCGTGCATATAGCAGGTCGAACGCGTCTCTAGCTTCCTGATAGGGGAAGCGGTGGCTGATTAGGGGCTTGACGCGAATCCGCCCGGCCTGCATAAGCTCGATTGTCCGGTTCAGCAGGACTTCGGGCGGATCTTCACCGTAATAGCCGCCTATCAGACGCCTCCTCTGAATCTTGCCGGCGTCCAGAGGCAATGGCTGCCCGTGATACAGACCGATTAAATGTAGCGTTCCCCCGTCGCTCACCATCTCCTGGGCCTGCGCAAACGACTTCAACCCCGGCTCGCCGCCGACACATTCGAACACAATATCCGCACCGCGCCCGTCCGTCAGCTCCATCACCCGCTCCACCGGATCCGTCTCCGTAACGTCGATCGCGTGGTCCGCACCGTATTCGCGGGCCAGCTGACAGCGCTTCGCAATTGCATCCACGACAATGATCTGTTCACAAAGATGCTGCCGTGCCCCTTGCAGAACAAGATTGCCCACCAGCCCCTGCCCCATGATCACGAGTGTATGACCAGTCCGGATCCCCGGCGACTGCGCCCATGTAACGCCGCTCTTGGCCAGCGGCAAAAAAGTAGCCTCCTCAAACGAAATTTCATCGGGCAGAGGCCACACGCGCGGCCCAATATTTGAGTCGACTGGTTGCACTACATACTGAGCATGCGGCGCCACCGCCATCACACGATCCCCCGGCTGGAACTTCTCCGCTGCCTCGCTACCCACCGCGTCAACCACGCCCGCCAGCGAGTAGCCCATGATCGCCGGATTTATCGCCTCTTCATGCATATAGCGCCGCAGGATCTCCGACCCCCGGCTGATCAGGCTGACTTTGCTCCGCACCCGCACCTCCTGCGGCCCAACGGGCGGTATCGGAACCTCTTCCAGAACGATATTTCCAAATCCCTCGGGCTTGGTTACGCGTATCATGTTCTGCTCCTCGCTTTTCCGGAAATCGACACTGTTAGAAGGGCGCTGGCTTAGGAGTGCATCCCAGCTTTCGAAAGCAGAAGTCATACTAGCACCAATGGGACTTTCGCGTAAACGCCTCTTTTCCATTCCCTCCGCCAGTGACTGTAGGGGCACACTTTGTGCGTGCCATTGCACGCACCCCATTCTAGACCTCACACCCTGTCCACACTGGCAAGGATTGCGAACTGAAGAACAGATAGTGTAGAGTAGTCAAAACGTAAACGTGATTCAAACCGGCAGGAGGCCAGCCCCATGCGCCGTCCCAATTTCCTCATCATCTACACCGACCAGCAACGCTGGGATGGCCTCGGCGCAAACGGCAATCCAGATATCCATACGCCCCATCTCGACAAACTGACGAGCGAGAGCGTAAACTTCGACCACTGCTTCGTGCAGAATCCCGTCTGCATGCCCAGCCGCCTCAGCTTTCTCACCGGGCAATATCCCTCCACCCTCGGCGTCACCCACATGGGCGTTCCCGTGCCCGAGGATACCGTCACCCTGCCCCACCTGCTTGCACCCTACGGCTACCGTTCCGCCAACATCGGCAAGCTGCATTTCCAACCCCACGCCAACCGCGACCACCGTACCCATCACCCGCCCTACGGCTTCGACCATCTCGAGATCTCCGACGAGCCCGGCTCCTACGAAGACGCCTACCGCGCCTGGGTTCGCCGCCTTGCGCCAGACCAACTCGCCCATGTTAGTCTTGGCCAAGCGCCGATGGCCGAAGTATGGCAGGAGACCATGAAAATCGAAGACGGGATCGAACATCCGCCCGAACGCTTCCCCATAGAACCCCTCGCCTCCCGCTGCCGCGACGACATGACCCACACCGCCTTCGTCGCCGAACAGTCGATCGAGTTCATGCGCCAACAGGCTCAGACCGGCCAACCCTTCCTTTGCATCGCCGGCATCTACTCCCCCCATTCCCCCTGGGTAGCGCCGCAACAGTACTTCGACCTCTACGATCCCGCCGCCCTCGCCCTTCCCACCTTCCCGCCGGAAGTGGAGGCGAAACGCGGGTCGCAAAACTATCCCGACGACGAGCTGCGCCTCGCCCACCAGGGCTACTACGGCCAGATCAGCGAGGTCGACCACCACGTCGGCCGCCTCCTCGCCGCCCTCGACGAGCTGGACATCGCCGATGACACCATCGTCATCTTCACCTCCGACCACGGCGAATGGCTCGGCGAGCATTTGCGCTACGGCAAAGGCTACCCAGCCCACGACCAGTGCAGCCGCGTCCCTCTGCTCATACGCACAACCGACGATTCCGTCTCCCCTCGCAGAGACTCAGGCCTCACAGAGTCTCTCGACGTCCTGCCCACCATCCTCGACCTGGCCGGAATCCAGGTCCCCCCGCACCTGCAGGGCACCTCCCTGCTGCCCCGCCTACACGACGACGCGCCCGGCGGCACCTCCGCCCTGACCGAGCACACCGGCTGGAAATCACTCCGCACCGAGCGTTTTCGCTACCTTCTCCACACCGACGGCACCGAAAACCTTTATGATCTTTCAACCGAGTGGGGTGACTACCGCGACGTATCTCAAGACCCTGCCTACGCCCTGGACCTCGCCGCGTCTCGTCACGAACTGGGCCGCAAGCTCCTGGCCGCCGAGAGACCGCAACCGCGCGCATGGCCCTACTGAGGAACCCCCTGTGGGAGAAAGCATGTCCAGCAACAGTCCGCAGCCAGTCCCCCGGCCAGCCTCCGAGACCTCTCCTCGTCGCCCTGGCACCCGTCCCCATCCTATCTGCCGCGTTAGCGACCTGCCCCCCGGCGAACGAAAAATCGTCGAAGTGCGCCGCCGTTCAATCGGCGTCTTCAACGTCCACGGCGACTACTACGCACTGCGCAGCCTCTGCCCCCACCAGGGCGCGCCCCTCTGCCGCGGCACCATCACCGGCACCGCCCGCTCCACTAACCCCGGCGAGATCATCTGGGAACGCGACGGCCAGATACTGCGCTGCCCCTGGCACGGCTGGGAATTCGACATCGCCACCGGCCGCTCGGTATTCAACCCCCACCGGTTGCGCGTCCGCACCTACGACGTAACCGTCGAGCAGCCCGCGCAAGAAGAGGAAGATCCCTCGGTCGAAAGTTTCGAAGTAACCGTCGAAGACGGCTGGGTCGTCCTGCACGCCTAGCACAATGGATCAGGGAGGCACTTCCGATGATGGTGAAAATTCTGACGAGATGGCGGAAAATCCCCTATCTGCACTCAATACTCATCTGGACCCTCGCAGTCCTTCTCCTCGGCGACTGGCTTGGCGGCCCCTATTTCCAAACAGACTTTCGCCTGCGATATTCCTTCATGTGCATTGCTGTTTCCGCGATATCCTTCACCCATGAACTGATCTACAAACGCAAAACTCTCCGCGACGTACAGCTCTCGCTGGCTATCTTCACGCCCGTTATCGGCCTATCAGTATGGCTATCCTTTGCGCTCTTTGACGCCGCCTCTTCCCTCAACTTCCTGCCCCTGATCGTCGGCATGTTCATCGCTTTTGGAGGAGAACTCTACATCCGCAGGAAGCTTCGCAGAACATAGCGTCCTCGCCATCCGTCGGCCTTGTTTTCATATTCCCTGAGGCTCCCTATGGCGATTTCTAATATGGGCGGTCGGCCGCAAGCGGCCTCCCTTGTGCAGGGGCTGCGCCCCCGCAACGCCCCCCTCCAAAACCATCGCTCACCGACCCTACGCCCCGATGCCAGCCGCGCGGCTCAGCTAACGTGGCGGCTGCCAACCGAATATGACATAAGATTACCTGAATCGCGGCGGGGTTGAAGGGCTGGTCCGGACAGATTCCGCAATTGGCAGGGCAAATGCATCGTACTGAGACAAATCCGCGTAGTGCTGGCTGAATCAGCAGGGGTGCCCTTCGCGGGCTACTCTGGCGTCCGAATTCAGATAGTTTCCCCTGTCTCCCAGCCGCCAGGATGCACAGTCGCCTGAGTAGGTGTAGAATACAGCGAATACGTCCGCTCTGCCGGTAGCCCGCCGCAACATGGGCCTACGTACGGCGAGCCTTCTTCACATCCCACCACTCCACCCCACACGAGGATCAACCATGGCCGACCCAATCATCACCAAAATCGAAATCCACACCTATGAAAGCGAGAGAGTAAATCTCGGCAAAGACTACAACGGCTTCAACCTCGTCTACGAGCCGGGCAGCCGCATCAAGTCCCAGGGCAGCATCCTCCGCATCGAAACCGACCAGGGCATCGTCGGTGAATACGCCGGCGGTGGTGGCGCCGATGCCGCAACCATTCCCACCTTTGCGCACTTTCTCATCGGACGCAGCGCCCTCCAGCGCGAACTCATCTACACCGAAGTCAAACGCGCCCTCCGCCAGGTCGCCCGCATCGGCATGGCGCCCATCGACATCGCCCTCTGGGATATCGCTGGCAAGCTATACGACCAGCCCGTCTACAAACTGCTCGGCGGCTACAAAGACAGCATCCCCTGCTACGCCAGCACCTACCACGGCGACCACCAGCCCGACGGCCTCTCAACACCCGAAGCCTTCGCCGACTTCGCCGAACAGTGCCTCGAGCTCGGCTACCCCGCCTTCAAAATCCACGGCTGGGGCCGCGCGCCCGTCAGCCAGGAAGTCGCCAACGTCCACGCCGTCGGCAAACGCGTCGGCGACAAAATGGACCTCATGCTCGACCCCGCCTGCGAGCTCATAACCTTCGGCGACGCCGTCAAAGTCGGCTGGGCCTGTGACGAAAACCGCTTCTTCTGGTACGAAGACCCCTACCGCGACGGCGGCATCTCCCAGTTCGCCCACCGCAAGCTGCGCCAGCTGATCAACACGCCTATACTGCAGACCGAGCATGTCCGTTCGCTCGAGCCGCACATCGACTTCGCCCTCGCCGACGCCACCGACTACGTGCGCGGCGATATCGGCTACGACGGCATCACCGGCGTCATGAAACTCGCCCACGCCTGCGAAGCCCTCGGTATCGATCTCGAATTCCACGGCCCCGGCCCCGCCCAGCGTCAGTGCATGGCCGCCATCCGCAACACAAACTACTACGAAATGGGCCTGCTCCACCCCAAAGCGCCCGCCAGCCACGTGCCCGAACTGTACATCGACTACGTAGACGACCTCGAAGCCATCGACGCCAACGGCCACGTCTCCATCCCCCAAGGTCCCGGACTCGGCGTTGACATCAACTGGGATTGGGTAGAGCGAAATCGCGTGTCAGTGGTAGAATACGGCAACTGACAACGCACTACGCAACTTCATACAGCACATTCAAGAATCGGTAAACGCGCAGCCGAAAAAAACTGCGTTCCCAGGAGGAGCCTCCATGACTGTCGCCACTGCCCCCCAACTCTCGACCAATCAGCTACTGTCCGCCCTCGAAGGTGTAACCGCCATCCCCTGCGCGCCCTACCGCAACGGCAGCATCGACTACGACGCGCATCTCAAAAATGTGCGTTACCTGATGCAGACCAACAATCTTAGTGAAGGCCGTCCCCGCGTGCTCTCAATAGCCGGCACCAGCCCTATTCACCAGATGACCCGCGCCGAGCAAGTCCGCCTGGTCGACATCACCACCCGCGACATGGGCAACGAGGGCGTCTATGTGGCCGGCGTGATGCCCAGTCCGCTCGCCGATGCCAAAGACCTAATCGGCGAACTCAACGGTCTACAGCGTCCGCCCGACGCTTATCTCATCATGCCCCTCGCCGGCGTCTACGATCCCGACGGCATGTACAGCGAGTTCATGGCCTTTGGCGAAGAAGTGGACGACCGCTTCGGCGCCCGTCTCATCTACTACTTCAAAGACAGCCGCGACCTTTCGCAAATGGGCAGCCTCTTCCGCGACTCCGAAGCCTTCGTCGGCGTCAAAGTGGGCACAAGTGAAGACGACGTCCAGCCGCTCGTGCAGGCCATTGGCGATAACGGCCTCGTCATCTGGGGCATCGGCGACCGCTGCACCCGCGCCTCCCAGCTCGGCACCAAGGGCCACACCTCCGGTATCGCCGTCGCCTACTCCAAGGCCTCCGATGCCATCAACAACGCCCAACGCGCCGGCGACCACGCTGAGTCGCAGCGCGTAGAAGACGCCATCTCCTCCCTCGAGGAACTTCGCTTCCGCGACGGCCGCCGCTACAACTACTCAGCCGTCATCTCCGCCATGGCCCAAAGCGGCTTCGACGACATCGACGGCGGCGAAGGCGCGCCCTTCAACCCGCCGGTCCCCGCCGCGATCAGCCGCGAAGTGAAGGCCGCCATCGCCGACTTGGCGCAATACCACTAGAGTCTGGAGTCCTGCTATGGCTTCCCAATCCCGCCGCGGCCCGGACGCGCCGTCTGTTCTGCTGATTTCCACCGACCACTGGCCCGCCCACCTCATGGGCGGGGCCGGTCATCCCGCAATCCGCACACCCACCTTGGACAGCCTCGCCGGCGCCGGCGTCCGCTACACCAACGCCTACGCCGAGTGCCCCGTCTGCATCCCGGCCCGCCGCACACTCATGACAGGCGCCACCACCCGTACCCACGGCGACCGTGTCTTCAAAGTGCAGGAGCCGATGCCGCAGTTGCCGACAGTCGCCCAGACCTTCCGCGATAGCGGCTACCAGGCCTACGCCGTCGGCAAGCTGCACGTCTTCCCCCAACGCGATCGCATCGGCTTCGACGACGTCATCCTCGCCGAGGAGGGACGCCCCATCCTCGGCGCAATCGACGACTACGAGCTCTGGCTCGGCGAAGAGGGCCATCCCGGACGCTCCTTCGCTCATGGCATGAGCAATAACGAGTACAGTTATCGCCCCTGGCATCTGTCCGAAGAGACCCATGTCACCAACTGGGCCACCGACCAGATGTGCCGCATGATCCGCCGCCGTGACCCAACCCGGCCCGGCTTCTGGTTCCTCTCCTACTGCCATCCCCACCCCCGCCCCCCCCCCGGCCCGGCTTCTGCTCCCCCTCCTACTCCCCCCCCCCCCCGCCGCTCGTCCCCCTCGAGTGGTACTATAATCTCTACCGCGACGTCGACATTCCTCTCCCCAACCGGGCCGCATGGTCACAGGACTTTGACAGCCTGCCCTACGCGCTTCAGATGATCCAGACCCGTTACGGCACGAGCTTCAGTGATGAGGAGCTGCAAGGCATCCACCGTGCCTTCTACGCGCTCTGCACCCACATCGACCACCAGTTGCGCCGCGTCATCGGCACGCTGCGGGAGGAAAGGCTGCTCGACAACACCATCATTTGCTTCACCAGCGACCACGGCGACATGCTCGGCCAGCATGGTCTCTGGGCCAAGCGCCTCTACTACGAGCAGTCCGCCAACATCCCTATGCTGCTCCTCGGCCCCGCCGGCGACGAGCGCACACCCGCCTGCACGCAAAATGACCGTCTCGTTGGCTGGCAGGACGTCATGCCCACCCTGCTCGACCTCGCCGGCATTCCAATCCCGGAGACCGTCGAAGGCATGTCCATGGTCGGAGACGCGCAGCGCCCCTATCTCTTCGGCGAAGTCGGCGAAGGTCCCATGGCCTCGCGCATGATCCGGCAGGAACAGTACAAACTGATCTACTACCCAACCGGCAACCGTTTCCAACTCTTCGATCTGGAAGCCGACCCGCAGGAAATGAACGACCTGAGCGGTGCGGAAAGCCACGCCACCCTGCGCCAAAGCATGACCGCGCTGCTGGTGGGCGAGCTCTACGGCAACGACGAGGAGTGGCTGCAGGACGCCGAACTCGTCGGCCTGCCCGAAAAAGAGTGGCAGCCCGTCAAAAGCCGGGAGCTCTCAGGCCAGCGCGGCCTGCACTGGCCCCCGCCGCCTTTGGATCTTTCGGGCAAACAGGTAGGAATGCCAGGATGACGGCAGGGGCCGCGGGAATCCGGATAGAGCGGAAGGCCAGGTAATCGTTTGATGGCCTCCCTCAACGCGACGCCTAATCTTCGACCTGCAGCGCCCCTAAAGTAGACTCAACGTTAAGAAAAGAAAGGGAACCATCCCGTGTCTTCACCCCAACGCCGCTACGCCCTCGTCGGCACCGGCGGCCGCGCCAGAATGTACATCAACGCCATCCTCGGCGACTACGCCCAATGGAATGAACTGGTCGCGCTCTGCGACATCAGCCAGACTCGCATGGACTTCTACAACCAGCAGATCCAGGAGCGCTCCGGCAGTGACCCCCTGCCCACCTACCACGCCGAAGACTTCGACCGCATGATCGCCGAAACAAAGCCCGACGTGGTCATCGTCACCACCATGGACGCCACCCACCACCAGTACATCTGCCGCGCCATGGAACTGGGCTGCGACGCCATCACCGAAAAACCGATGACCACCGACGACGCCAAGGCCCGCCAGATCTTCGATACTATCGAGAAAACCGGCCGCTCCCTGCGCGTCACCTTCAACTACCGCTACGCGCCCCTCGCCACCGCCGTACGCGAGCTCATCTTGCAGGGGGCAACCCGCCGCCCCCGGCTCCCCCCCTAAACCTCCCGCTGCCCCCCCCTCGCCCCCGCCGTCCGCGAGCTCATCTGGCGGGGCGCATTCGGCCCCCCCCGCCACGTCGACTTCTCCTGGGTTCTGGACACCCGCCATGGCGCCGACTACTTCCGTCGCTGGCACCGCGAAAAGGACAAGTCCGGCGGCCTGCTCGTACACAAGTCCACCCACCACTTCGACCTCATCAACTGGTGGATCGACTCCATCCCCCAAACCGTCTACGCCCAGGGTGACCTGCACTTCTACGGCCGCGAAAACGCCGCCGCCCGCGGCGAGACCTACAGCTACGACCGCTATACCGGCGAGGAGGCCGCCGCCAACGATCCCTTCGCCATGAGCCTCGAATCCGACGAGACCCTCAAAAACCTCTACCTCAACGCCGAAGCCGACAGCGGCTACCTGCGCGATCGCAACGTCTTCGGCGACAACATCACCGCCGAAGACACAATGAGCGTCACCGCCCGCTATCGCAACGGCATCATCCTCTCCTACTCCCTGCTCGCCTACTGCCCCTGGGAAGGCTACCGCGCCGCCGTCACCGGCGACCGCGGCCGCATCGAAGTCGAGGCCATCGAGGCCGTCGGCCGCACTTTCGTCGCCGGCCAGGAGGAAACCCTCCCCGAAGCAGCCAACCAGCTCCAGGACTTCGGCGGCAAGCATATCTGGGTCTTCCCTATGCACGGCGCGCCCTACGAGGTCGACATCACCGAAGGCGTCGGCGGTCACGGCGGCGGCGACCGCGTTATGCTGGAGCAGATCTTTCATCCCGACCCCCCGGATGATCCCTTTGCCCGCGCCGCCACCCACATCGACGGCGCCGCCTCCATCCTGATGGGCATCGCCGCCAACCACTCCATCGCCACCGGTCAGCCCATCACGGTCGATGACCTCTTGAAACTGAGCACCGATCAAGCCTGAGCGCCTCCCAATTTCAGGGTATGTCGCGCAGGATCAAACAAGGAGACCATACATTGAGTGACTTTTCCGGTCAGAACGTAATCGTAACCGGCGCCAGCAGCGGCTTCGGTGAGGCAATCGCGCTGAAATTTGCAGCCGCCGGCGCGCATGTGGCTATGATCGCCCGCCGCGAGGAAGTGCTCCGCGCCCTCGCCCAACGCATCGAGAACGACGGCGGCAGCGCCCTCGTATTCCCCTGCGACGTCGGCGACGAAGCCCAGATCCGTGCCACCGTCAAAAAGATCGACGCCGAGCTCGGCCCCATCCACGTGCTCGTCAACAACGCCGGCACCAACGTCACCAACCGCAGCATCGACGCCACCACCATGGAAGACTGGCGCGTCGTCGCCGACGTCAATCTCGTCAGCGCCTATCTCTTCACCAACCTGCTCATGCCCCAGATGAAAGAGCGCGGCGCCGGCACCATCATCAACATCGGCTCCCGCGCCGCCAACTATCCCAGCCTCCTCTCCGGCGTCGCCTACAGCAGCGCCAAACTGGGCATGCATGCCCTCAACCGAGTCACCAACGAAGAGGGCAACCCGCATGGCGTGCGCGCCTGCATCATCAACCCCGGCGTCACCGCCACGCCCCTCCTAGACCGTCGGCCTGTCCCGCCCCCCCAGGAAGCCCGCAAGCTCATGATGCAGTCCGAAGACATCGCCGACACCGTCCTCTACGCCGCCGGCCTCCCCCTGCGCGCCAACGCCGAACGCATCGACCTCTACCCCACCAACACGGAGGTAGGCTGACATCGTCAAAAAGATTGCGAAAGTACCGCCAGCCATCGCTGACATCGCCCCCGACGGGCAACTTACCCCGGCACAGCGACGCCGCTTTCTTATCTCGATCGCCCTGCGCCGCCAGCAGCCTGGGACCGGCAGCGCGCCCCAATTCCTGCGCGAACGCTCGGCACTTTATTCGTGGCCAGATTTGCGTACCATACTCAAAGGTATCCGATGGGCTGTCGTCGGCGGGGTCGCCACCCGCGCCTACATGCCTGAACGAATGACTAGGGATTTCGACATTCTTGTACACCATGAGGACAGCGACATCGCGCTCGCCCGCCTGAAGGAAGCGGGCTACCAACTTGCTGCAGAACTGTCAATCCCAGGCTATATGTTTTACGCACCCGACGGCACCGAGGTCGACCTGCTCCTACTCCCCTTCCCCTGGATCGAAGAAGCCTTGCAACCCGGCCGAACCGACGCCGCTGGCTACCCGGTGCTAGACCTGCCTTATCTTGTGCTTATGAAAATGGAGACCTCGCGCACCCAGGATCTCGCCGACCTCTCGAAAATGCTGGGGCTCGCCACTGAGGAAGATCTGCGCCTGGTAAGGGAGACGGTTGCCCGCCTTATGCCCGATGCCGCCGAAGATCTTGAGTCCGTAATCCATCTGGGCGGCCTGGAGATGAATGGAACCTGACCTGCTTTGTCTGGCAGGTCATAAACTGAACCGAGGAGCTACCGCCTTCCTATGCTGCGCGTAGGCATCATCGGCACCGGCCGCATCAGCGACCTCCACGCCCTCGAATATCTCCAGAACGACCGCGCCCAAATCACAGCCGTCTGCGATATCGACGCAGAAAGCGCCCAGCGCCGCGCAGCCGCCTGGAACGTGCCGGCCGCCCGCGTCTTCACCAACCACCACGACCTGCTCGCCCAACCCGACCTCGACCTCGTCGAGGTTCTCCTGCCCCATCACCTCCACCATCCCGTAACCCTCGACGCTCTCGCCTCCGGCAAGCACGTCTCCGTCCAGAAACCAATGGCGCTCTCCCTCGCCCAGGCCGACGAGATGATTGCCGCCGCCGCGGCCGCCGATCACACCATACGCGTCTACGAAAATTTCATCTTCTACCCGCCCGTCGTCCATGCCAAGGAACTGATCGATGCCGGCGAAATCGGCGACCCCCTCACCATCCGCATCAAGAGCAACGCCGGCTTCAGCCCCACTGCCTGGCACGTGCCCCTCTCTGCCTGGGCCTGGCGCTTCGACCCGGCAATCTGCGGCGGCGGCCCCCTGCTCTTCGACGACGGCCACCACAAATTCGCCCTCGCCTGGCACTTCATGGAACTGGCCGAAGAGGTCCACGCCTGGATCGGCCAGATGGAGCTGATGCCCGGCCGCGTCCTCGACACCCCCGCCATCGTCTCCTGGAAGTTCCCCGCCAACCGCCTCGGCTCACTCGAAGTCGTTTACTCGCCGCAACTCCAAATAGAAACCAGCTACTACGCCCAGGACGACCGCGTCGAAATCACAGGCACAAAGGGCGTCGTCTGGATCAACGGCGGCCACGGCCGCCTCACCGACGCACCGCCCGTCACCCTCTCCCGCGACGGCCAGACCCGCACCTTCGACGACATCCCCGCCGGCTGGGAACAGAGCTTCATCCACGCCACCCGCCACCTCATCGACGCGCTCCACGACGGCGGCCCGCCAAGCCTGACCGGCGCCGAAGGCCGCACCATCCTGTGCTCTCTCCTCGCCGCCCAAGAGTCCGCAAGCACTGGCCAGCCCGTCCGCGTCTGACGTCGCGCAAACAGTTCCTTATACGAAAGGAATCCAGCTCCACCCGACTATGGCGGAATATCAAACCACAGGTCTTTACAGGTGCATTCCAGATTCTTTGCGAAAGCGAAAGGGGTTGGGGTTGGCAAAGAAGAAGGGCACAGGGGGCGCAAATCAAATCGAAGAGAGGCGAAGGCGAAATCTACGCGGCCTGCAGTAGAGGTGTTTGGGGAGGTGGGAAACAGGAGTGAAGAGCCTCCACAGGCAACCGCGTGGCTCTCCACTTGGAATTAACTGTTGACAGAGGCTAGTCCCCGTAATGTCCTGACCGGCATCGGCCTGCCCGACCCCAGAGGACATCCCTTGACTGATGAGCCAATTACCTGGTAAGCGTCCGACAACGATTCAAGATAAACGAACGCCAAACTTCTGCAGTGCCTCCTCATCCAGTTCAACACCAAGGCCCGGCTCCTGCGGGACCTTGAAGTAGCCATCCTCGAATTCAAGAGGGCGAACAATCAGATCATCCACGCGCAGCATCTCTCCTACAATATCGCTGGACAGCGTTGTCGCCTTCGTCGCCGCGCAAGCATGGACGAGAGAGGCCTCCGAAATGCCCAGGCCGACGCCCGACCCATGCCAGACAGGCATACCCGCCGCCTCGGCAATCGCCGTACCCTTCTTGAAATCGTTCAAGCTGCGGCCCAGGTTCAGGTAGTCACAGGCTTCGCGCTTGACCGCGTTGATGACATCCTGATGATCGCCCAGGTGCAAGGCCAGCGGAAAATCCAGCTTCTCTCTGAGCAAAACGTACCAGTCCAAGTTGCTGCGCGAGACCGGATCCTCAAAGCATTCGATGTTAGCGAGATAGGGTTCCAGGCCTCGTGCGATTTCCAAGGCACGCCTCGGATGTTGCAGGTGCTGTCCCGCGTCAATGGTCACCTTCACGGCCGTGCCAACAGCCTTATTGATGGCTGAAATGCGCTCCACCACGGGGTCGCCCACGTTGGCTTTCATCTTGAGCACGTCAATCCCCAGTTCTGCGGCCAATCGGGCCCGCCTCGCCGCATCATCAGGCCACATCTGCCCGCTGCAAAGAGACCCGCGCACGCCGTCACGATACGCGCCCCCGAGTAACTGGTAGACCGGCAGCTCCAGCGCCTTGCCCACCAAGTCGTACAGTGCCATCTCATAGGTCTGATAAGCCCCGGCCGCCGGGCTCCATATGTCGCCGATCGGCAAATGCTGCCAGTTCAGGTCAAAAGGATCCTGGCCCGCAAATAACGGCGCATACTGGCGAACAGTGCTCTCTGCCAGGCCTTTGGGCGCCTCGCCCAGCCCGCTGAGACCACTGTCTGTGGTCACCCGCAGCAACACAATTGGAAGGTCCCACCACGAGCCGCTCCACCCTTCAATATTGGCGCTGTGCCAACTGACGGGGTGCAACGGAACTCGCACGCGGAAGGTTTCGATATCTGTAATTTTCATCTGAGTAACCTCCAAAACTACTATCTACTGGTTGACCTCGAATCTATCACGGCGCAAATCCACTGTCAACGGCAAAAGCCGCGTCGGGTCAGGGCAGACATAACGTCAATTGGGCGCCAAATTGCAACCAGCTTACCGCTTTACCGACGCACTGCCGTTAACCCCCAGCCGCGACGGGCAACCCCGCTCCTTCGACGATATCCCCACGGGCTGGGAGCAGAGTTTCATCCACGCCCACTGCCTTCTCATCGACGCGCTCCACAGCGGCGGCCCGCCAGGTCTGACCGCAGTCGAGAGCCGAACCATCCTGCGCCCTCCCCTCGCCGCCTGGATGTTCGCTCGCACCGGCCAGTCCGTTCCCGTCTGACCGGCAAAGACGAAATAGGTCCCCCTGCCAAAACGCAAAATCGGCCGGCCTGCCAGGAATACGTCCCTGACAATCCGACCGACATATAAGATTCTAACCGCGCTGCCCAACTGGCGCGGGCAATTTGAAATCCAGATTCCCTAGAAGGGTATATCCTCCTCACCGCCCGCCATCGAGTCCCCATCAGGCCCGCCCCCCGCAGGCGCGCCCTGCCCTTCAGTCTGACCCCATCCGCTGGCAAGCGCTTCACTCTCTGCTCGCGTGTTGAGAAACCGCACGGTCCGCGCCCGTACCTCCAACGAGGCGCGCGTATTCCCGTCCCGATCGGTCCAGGTGCTGGGTTCTTCCAATTCGCCTACAACCAGCACCTTCTGTCCTTTCGTCAGATACTGGTTACAGGTTTCGGCCAACCGATCCCAGGCCGCCACGCGGAACCAGACTGTCCTGTCTTGGCGCTGGCCGTCTTGGCCTGTCCAAGATCGACTGGTGGCAACACTGAAGTTTGTGACCGCCACTCCGCTGGGTGTGTACCGCATTTCCGGGTCACGACCCAGATTTCCAATGAGCGTGATCTGCTGATACATAACTATCCCCCTTGCTTCCACTTCCAACGCGTTCGCTGTACCGGCCAAGGCCTCCTGCAGTCACACAATTGTCGGCTCTCCCATGCCGCACCTGCTTTCCCCCAGTCAATCAGGACCAACTCTTTAGAAGGGTATATCCTCCTCGCCGCCGGGCTCCTGGGTAGATCCAGACCCGCCACCCGCCGGTCCTGGCTGTTCGCCGTACTGTCCCCCGCCTCCGTCCATGGCCCCAGCCTCTGCTCTTGTATTCAGGAACTGCACGTTTCGCGCCCGAACCTGAAGGGAAGCACGCGAATTTCCCTCCTGATCCGTGTATACGTAAGGATCCTCAACTTCGCCGACAACCATCACTTTTTGTCCTTTGGTCAGATATTGGTTGCACGTTTCGGCCTGCCTCTCCCATGCAGACACGCGGAACCAGATGGTCTTCTCGTTTCTCTGCCCATCTGAACCTGTCCATCGCTGCCTGGTTGCGACGGGGAATGACGTGACAGCTGCGCCGCTTGCTGTGTACCGCATCTCCGGATCGCGGCCCAAGTTCCCTACCAAAGTGATCTGCTGATACATTGAAAGGTTTTCCTTCCTTCGATCTGTGTAAGTTATGTTGAATTGATGCAATTCACGATGAACGGCCTTAGACAACTATTTTTCGCGCCGATCCGAGACCCACGATTTCCTCGAAACTAACGATTCAAATTAGGAATCTAAAACGGAATACCCTCTCCGCCGTTGGAATCCGAACTGGGGGCATGTTGGCCATTTCCATATGCAGCCTGCCCTTCGGACATGGCGTTACCTTCGTCCCGCGAACTGAGGAACCGCACTGTCCGTGCCCGAACTTTCAAGTCGGCCCGGGCGTTACCATCGGCATCAGTCCACACGTCGGCCTCTTCCAGCTCCCCTATAACCAGCACGCGCCCGCCCTTCGAAAGATACTGACTACAGGTCTCGGCCAGCCGCTGCCACGCAGATACACGAAACCAGACCGTCTTCTCTTGCCGCTGCCCGTCTTGGCCCGTCCAGACCTTCTTGGTAGCAACGCTAAAGTTCGTTACAGGGTCCCCACTTGGCGCGTGCCGCAACTCAGGGTCATTGCCAAGATTCCCTACCAAAGTTATCTGCTGATACATTGTACAGTTCCCTCAAGTGATGTGCAATTGGATTGGTTCATCGCATCGGCGCCCGTTCAGGGTTCTCCACATCCGATATACCCACATTGTACATATGTTCTATTGTTATGTCAATACCCAGTTCCGCCGGCGCGCGGCCAGGAATTTCAAAAGCAAACCCTACCGAACCATGACGCGCGCTTGCTCTGCCGATACCTGCCGGTGTCCATTTCTTGTTCCTTTTCCTCATCTGTCTTTCTCACGCTCGCCGACGAAATACCTCCGCTCCATATCGTCAAAAGAGGATTCCTACCACTGGTGGCGTCCAGCAAAACTGTCTACAGCGGAAGCGCTATACGGAGAGCTGACTCAGGCAGAATGGCCGCCGCGAGAGCCCATTTCCGATCGTCAGAAAGTCGCGGTTCGGTCGCCCTCCCGGCCGCGATTTAGGCCAGAACCATTCCTTGACAGGCCACATGCCGCAGGGTCCAGTTTCGGTCAGTTTTCCACAGTAGCAGCCATCCCACCGCCAATTCTGACAACGGCCCAAAATTAGCCCAAAACGCCACTTCATGGAATAATGTCGGCATACCCTGAAACGTCGCCTCGAATCCACCTGTCACCGCACAGCCACCGGATACCCGCACACTGGCAAGAGAACGGGACCGCACGTGAAGCTGCAAACTATCCGCAACTACCTGCGCAAACACGGCATCGCCGGCTGGCTGCTCTACGACTTTCGCGGCCAAAACCCGATCGCCGCCTCCGTCGCCGGCCTCCAATCCACCGGAACCCGCCGTTGGTTTCTCTGGATCCCTGCCGAAGGCGAACCCCATTGGCTGGTCCACGCCATCGAACAGGCTGCATTCAGCGCTGTAGCCCCCGACATGGCCGGCCCACAACACTACTACGTCGGCTGGCAGGAGTTAGAGCAGCAACTGCGCGCAATCCTGCCGCAGAGCGCCTCCAGCCAGATCGCCATGGAATACAGCCCCCATGGCGCCATTCCCTACGTCAGCAATGTCGATGCCGGCACCATGGAAATGGTGCGCGCCAACACCGGCGCCGCCGTCGTCAGCAGCGCCGACCTCGTGCAGCTCGTGCAAGCAGTGCTCACTTCCCGGCAGATGGAGACCCACCGCCGCGCCGCCGCCCACATGTTGGCGGCCAAAGACGCCGCGTTCGCCTTCGTCGCCCAGGCCCTTCGCCAGCAACAAGAGATCACCGAGTTCGACGTACAGCAACTCCTTGTCCGAAAATTTCGCGCCGCTGATCTCACTTGGGACCACGACCCAATCGTGGCCGTCAATGGCAACGCCGCCCTCCCCCACTACGCGCCCACATCGCAGCAGCACAGCCCCATACGACGCGGCGACGTGCTCCTGATCGACCTGTGGGCCAAAGAGAAAAACAATCCCGACGACTGCTACGCCGACATCACCTGGACAGCCTACTGCGGCGCGGACCCGCCCCCAACCGCCAGCCGCGTCTTTGCTGTCGTCGCCCAGGCCCGCGATACCGCCGTCACCGTCATCCGCCAGGCATTTGAAGCCGGCAAAACCCTTCACGGCTACGAAGTCGACGACGCCGTCAGCGCCGTAATCACAGACGCCGGATTCGGCGAGGGAATCCTACACCGCACCGGTCACAGCCTGGGACCGACAACCCATTGGAACGGTGTCAACATCGACAACGTCGAAACCCAGGACCGGCGCAGCCTGATCCCCGGCGTCATGTTCACTATCGAGCCGGGCATCTACCTGCCCCACCTCGACTTCGACGACAGCGGGCAAACCAAAGGGCTGGGCATCCGCAGCGAAGTCAACTGTATCGTTCACGACGGCCGCCTGGAAGTAACCACCCTGCCTTTCCAAACCGAGCTAACTGCCCTGGACCGCTAGACGCCGCCAGCCACCGACCACCGACCATAGAGTGACTCATCCCATGCACAAAGCTACATTTGAACAAAGACCACAGCGCGTTGCCCTGTTCGTCACCTGTATGGTGGATATGCTCTACCCCGGTGTGGGCATCGCCACATGTGAGCTATTGGAAAAAAACGGCGTCGAGGTCGTCTTCCCCGAAGAGCAGACCTGCTGCGGCCAGCCCGCCTTCAACGCCGGATATCGCGACGAGGCCCGCAAGCTCGCCCGCCGTTTTCTCTCAATCTTCGGGCCGCTCGTGGAAAGCGGCGAAGTAGATGCCGTCGTCGCGCCCTCCGGCAGTTGCGCCACCATGACAAGCCATTTCTTCGAGGCAATCTTCCAGGAATCCAAGGAGTTGGATCTGAGCCATCAGGCCGAACGGTTGGCGTCGGTGACTTTTGAACTGACCGAATTCCTCGTCGATGTGCTAGGTCTCGTAGACACAGGAGCGCATCTGCAAGGCAAGGCGGTCTACCATCCCTGCTGCCACCTCTATCGCGAACTTGGCGTCGACGAACAGCCTCGCAAACTGCTGGACAGCGTCGAGGGGCTCGAAATGGTCGACCTGCCCCACGCCCAAGACTGCTGTGGATTCGGCGGCCTCTTCGCCATTAAGAACAGCGGCATCAGCGCCGCCATGGGACGCGCCAAAGCACGCTCCGCCCAGCAGAGCGGCGCAGACGCTATCGTCCTCTGCGACGTAAGTTGTATGACCCACATAAACGGCATTCTCAGCCGCGAAGGGGTAAGTTGCCGCGCCCACCATATCGCCGAAGTACTGAACGACCATCTCGGCAGTAGTCTCACTACGCCGTCAACGCCGCCACCCGCCCAAGCGGATCACCCCCGTCGCTGGGGCGAATAACCGCGCCGGCTCGAAAACGGTCCACCATCGTCACAGCGCACAAGTCGCCGGCCGCCGGTGTCCATCCGGCCAACAGGAAGTCACCACCATGCAAGTAGATTTCCACGCTCCCTACAAAGACCGCGTCCGACAGGCCCTGAGCGACCCCAACCTCCGGTCCGCCGTCAGCAGGGCCACCGACCGTATGTCCGACGCTCGTCATACCTCCATGGATTCCATCGAGGGCCAGAAACTGCGGACGCAAGTGCGCCAGATGAAAGAGCACGTTCTGCGCAACTGGCCCGAATATCTGGAGCAGTTGGAAACAAATCTGACCAGTAACGGCTGTACCGTCCACTGGGCCGAGGGCATCGAAGACGCCCAAGCCATCGTCAAAGATATCGCCCTCCAGAACAGCGCCAAGCTGATCGTCAAATCCAAGTCCATGGCCACCGAGGAGATCCACCTCAACCACGCCATGGAAGAGGCCGGCCTCCGTGTCGTCGAAACCGACCTGGGCGAATACATCATCCAGCTGGCCGACGAGCCCCCTAGCCATATCGTCGCCCCCGTCATCCACAAGCGCCTGGAGGAAATAGCCGAGGTATTCCAGGAAAAACTGGACATGCCCCCCACACGCGAACCCACGAAGATGACCTCGTTGGCCCGTGCTCGACTGCGCCAGGAGTTCTTCGCCGCCACCATGGGCATCAGCGGCTGCAACTTCGCCATCGCCGAGACCGGCACCATCTGCATCGTCACCAACGAAGGCAATGGCCGTATGGTCTCCAGCATGCCCCGCGTCTATGTAGCCGTGATGGGCATCGAAAAGCTCGTCCCCACCGTCGAGGACGCCTACTTGCAGCTCCAGGCCCTCTGCCGCAGCGCCACCGGCCAAAATCTCACCGTCTACTGCTCAATGACCAGCGGCCCGCGCCAGGAAGGTGACGTCGACGGCCCCGAACAGGTGCATGTTGTCCTGCTCGATAACGGCCGCTCCCGCATGTTTGCACGCGGCTACGGCGAAGCCTTGATGTGCATCCGCTGCGGCGCTTGCCTCAACGCCTGCCCCGTCTACCAGGAGATCGGCGGCCACGCCTACGGGAGCACCTACAACGGCCCCATCGGCGCCGTAATCACGCCTGCCCTCGCTCCCGAAATCGGCCAATTTAAGGAACTGCCCCACGCGACCTCACTCTGCGGAGCCTGCCGCGAGGTCTGCCCTGTCAAAATCGACCTGCCTCGTCTTCTTCTCGACCTGCGCTCCGATCTTGTGCAGCAGGGCGTTTCGCCCAAGTCGGAGGCCTGGGGCATCAAGAGCTACGCCAGCCTCATGAGCAGTCGCCGTACCTATGAGAGTCTCGGCAAAATGGCCAGCATCGGCTCCAATGTTTACGCCGGCCTCAGCGGCGGTAACATCAAGTTTATGCCGCCGCCACTCAATGGCTGGACCGCCTATCGGGACTTCGCGCCTTTCGCCCCCAAGAGCTTTCGGCATTGGTGGAGACAACGCAAAAAACTGCGCGGACAAACGTAGAAATCCCACCCCGGCTGTCCACCGCCGCCAGCGGCCGGGCAACGAGAGCCGGACCAACGAGCAACGGACCACAGAGTACTGGACAACGGAAACATGAGCGTTCGCGATACAATCCTGTCCCGCCTCAAGGCCACTTTGAACCAACCTGACCTGCCCTTTCCTCCCCAGGACAGCGACCCGCTCACCCAGGCCGAGCGCATGACTGTCACCCATGCTCCGGGCGATCGCTGGGCTCAGGCTGAACGCTTCGCACAAGAGCTGAACGCCGTTAAAGGCAGTTGCGAGCTGCTCGAGACTGAAACAGAGGCCCGGCTGTCCATCATTTCCCGTCTGCAACTGTGGCAGGAAGAGGAGCAGTCTGCCCGCAAGACCGCCAACGCCGAACGCGCCGGCGACTGGGATGTCCTCTGTTGGCCCCTGCACCAACTGCAGATCGAAAGTCTGCCTCTCATACTGAAAGAGATGGGCTTCAAGCTGATCGAACCTACCGATCTGCACGACCCAGAGCAGCGGGAACGCATCCGCTCCATTCGCGCCGGCATCACCACAGTGGAAGCTGCCTTTGCCAGCACCGGCTCTTTCGTTGTCGGCGGCCGCGGCGCCAACGCCCGCGCCGCCAGCCTGACTCCCTTCCGCCACCTCGTCGTAATCCCCTTCAGCAAACTATTCGCCACCGGCGAAGACTGGCTGGCCCAAATGCGGTTCGCAGGCCAATTGGACGCCTTCGTGCGCCAGAGTCGCAACCTCTCCATCGTCACCGGCCCCAGCAAATCGGCCGACCTCGAAGGAATTCTGACCATGGGCGTTCACGGCCCCAAAGTCGTCCATGCCATCCTCTTTGATGATGTGCACGAATAGGTGCTGCTGTCTGGACTGGAATAAGGGCGGCGCGATTCGTCGAGCAGGCAAATTTCCTGCAGCGCGCGCCACAGCGCGAATCTGAATATCTCAAAAGGAGCCCAAGAAATGGCTAACGAACAGAACCTGCAGTTCCGTACCCTCATCAACTGCGCGCAGCTGGCCGACGCTCTCGCCGCCAATGACTCGGGCGCAAGCAATGTACGCGTCGTCGACTGTCGCTTCGACCTTGGCGACATCGAAGTCGGCCGCCGCGCCTACGCCCACAACCATATCCCCGGCGCAGCCTACGCCCATCTGGACGACGACATGTCCGGGCCAATCGTGCCGGGCCGCACCGGCCGCCATCCCCTGCCCGATGCACCGGTTTTCGCCGCGACCCTCGCCCGCCTCGGCATCAGCAACCACACCCAGGTCGCCCTCTACGATGACAGCGGCGGCAGCATGGCCGCACGCATGTGGTGGATGCTGCGCTGGATCGGACACCAGGCTGTCGCCGTCCTCGACGGCGGCTGGATCGCCTGGACTGCCGCCGGCCTTCCCACCAGCAGCGGCGTCGAAACACCGCCAGCCGGCAGCTTCACCGCCAGTCCCCGCCCCGAACTGGTCGTCGATGCCACCGAAATGCTCGCAAAGACCGCCAGTGGCGGCGCGCTAGTCATTGACGCCCGCGGCGCAGACCGCTTCCGCGGCGAAAACGAAACCCACGACCTCATCGGCGGCCATATCCCCGGTGCCTCCAATCTGCCCCATACCGGCAACCTGCGCGAAGGTCACTTTCGCGATCCCGCCGAACTGGCTGCCCGTTTCAGCGAACTCATGGGCAACCGCCCTCCATCCGAAGTGATCTTCTACTGCGGCTCCGGCGTGTCCGCCTGCCACAACGCCCTCGCCCTCGAACATGCCGGCCTGGGCGAAGCCCGACTCTACCCCGGCTCCTGGAGCGATTGGATCACAGACCCCTCCCGACCTACCGCTCAAGGGTAGATACAGGGCGTCTAACACCAAATTGGTAACTACTCAGCCGCAACTGACTCGCAACCCTGCACGAGGCGAGCAAAAGAGTTCTTTCTCCTCCCATTGTTGTATTTTGGGCGGTCGGGCCTTCGGCCCTCCCTTGTGCAGGGGCTGCGCCCCCGCAACGCCCCGC
Organism: Caldilineaceae bacterium bin5; assembly: GCA_002238445.1. Lineage (GTDB taxonomy): Bacteria > Chloroflexota > Anaerolineae > Caldilineales > Caldilineaceae > Bin5. Next base: position 185,351 of record MPML01000002.1, on the reverse strand, counting down.
CCTGGCTAGCCACTTTTTTCACTCTTCTCCAGCAACGTGTCTAGCCAACAGTGTCGCCTCCCCCACCCGCTATCTCAGCCCCTTAACCCCTGCAGTTCCCCCGCAGTTCCGCGCCCTGGCTAACCACCGTGCTGGTTCTTTCCCACCATCGCGGCATGCCGACAGCGCGCCCCTACCAATCTCGCGGCTGCCAACCGAATAAACCATCATAAGACCCTGATGGCGGCGAAGATGAAGAGTTGGGCAAGACATACACTGTTTGCGGCTTAGTAGTTACCCAAATTGAGACAAAACCACGTGAGGCCGCCTCCATTAAGTAAGGGCGCCCACCATTAAGTAACGGCCCCCACCATGGGCGCCCTTCGTCGGCTATCTTGGTGTCCGAATTAAGACGCGTCTGTACTGGGGAGAGATTGGGCCTGGGAGGAACGGCGCAGGAGCAGATACAGCGAATCACCTTCGTCTATCTCCGTGTAGCGCACGCATGCAACCTTTTCGAATTCTGAGTCAACGATAGCCATAAGCGACGCGTCTGTATGATAAGTAAACCGCAGTCCGTGATGCTCCTCCGTTCCCTCGCCGTACCAGAAAGAGTGCAAAAGCAGGCCGTCTGCATTCAGTCTCGCTGCCTGCAGGTGTAATGATTTGCGCAGTTCATCCACGCTCAGGTGATGCAGCACTTTGTTGGAAAAGATGGCGTCGAAACATCGCTCCGTCTCCAGCGTCACGGCATCCAGCACTAATACATCGGCATCAGGATGGTCTCGGCGATAACGACGCAAGAATATCTCAGAGTGGTCGGAGTCGGTCGTAGTGAACGCTTCCGCAAGCAGGGCCAGATCCTTCCCAGGCCCCATGCCCAATTCGAGAACCGTCGCGCCGGGCGGCAGATGCTGCCGCAGAGCGGCTACCAGTTCTCGCCCGTCGTAACCCTCCGCCATCTTCACGTAAGTTTCCACGTTGTCTTCGTCGTCATAGAATCCCATTCAACCGAAGTCTCCTGTGGATGAGCGAATCAACAAGGTTTGTGTCATAATGACGCGGCCCATATTTCAATCTATTTCAAAGGATTTTCTAAATGAGAACGCGAACAGGCAACTTCCCCATCGGCTTCCGCCGCGGCAACACAAAGTGGCAGCGAGATACTGCCTCGCTGGTGGAGTGGACCGTACAAAACGATCTTGAAGTGATCGATCTGACCAGCGATCCCGTCGGCGCCCTCAAGACGGTCGTCGAGGCCGGCCTACGCATCGGATCAATCGATCTGCCCGACAACAAGGGGATGATCTCTGCCGACCCCGGCCGCAGGGCCGATGCCCTCGCCCGCAACAGCGCCTGCATCCGCGCCTGCTCCGCCGCCGGCCCCCAGAACTACTTCGCCGTCATGCTTCCCGACAATCCGGATCTGCCGCGCGCCGAAAACTACGGCTATATGGTTGAAAGCTTTAGCGCCCTCGCCCCCGTCTTCGAGGAAAGCGGCTCCCACTACGTCATCGAAGGCTGGCCCGGTCCCGGTGCCCTCTGCTGTACGCCCGAAACCTACCGCGCCTTCTTTCGCGACGTGCCGTCACTTTCGATGAGCGTGAACTACGACCCCTCCCACCTAATTCGCATGGGCATCGACCCCTTGCGCTTCCTCACCGAGTTCATCGATCGTGTCCACCATGTGCACGGCAAGGATACCGAACTCCTCGACGATAACATGTACATCTACGGACACGAGCAGCCCGCCACTTTTGCCGAGCGCATCGCCTTCGGCGCCCACAGCTGGCGCTATACCATACCGGGACAAGGGCTCTTCCGCTGGGGCGAGGGTCTGCGCATTCTTGCTGAGAACGGCTACAGCGGCGCCGTCTCTATCGAGCTCGAAGACGCCAACTTCAACGGCGCCGAGGAAACCGAAAAACAGGGAATCCTGCACGGTGCCCGCTTCCTTGCCGGCTGCTGACTGCACAACCCGCCGCCGCGTTTGCCAATCAGGGACGGCGCATTCGTAGCAATGCGCCGTCCGCCACTAGTCCTGCTGCCCCTCAAAATTCAAACGACTCATCCAGCGTCGGCACAACCACATCGCTGTGCCCCTGCCCCCGCAACTCGTCCGCCAGCGTGCCCGCCCCTTCCGGCTCGCCATGGACCAGGAATATCCTCTGCAACCGTTCCCGGTCAAAGTGCGATGCCCACTCCAGCAGCTCCGCCTGGTCGGCGTGCGCGCTGTACCCATTGATCCGGGCAACCTCTGCCTGCACACTGTACTCCTCACCAAAAATCCTCACCTTCTCATTCCCCTCCAGAATGCGCCGGCCGAGCGTGTGCTGTGCCTGATAACTGACAATTAGCACTGTGTTTTCCGCACGAGTAATATTGTTCTTCAAATGATGAAGAACGCGCCCGCTTTCAGCCATGCCGCTCGCGCTGATAATAATCGCCGGCTCCGTCATATAGTTCAACTGCTTACTGCGCCGCACCTCCCGCACATACTCAATACGCGGATAGTCAAATGGACTGCGTCGCCGCCCATCCTCCATAAAGGTTTGCACGCTCGTATCCCACGATTCAGGATGCATGCGGAACACATCTGTCGCATTGATCGCCAGCGGACTGTCCACAAATACCGGAATCTCCGGAATATCTCCTCTCGCATCCAACTGGTTCAGCGCGTATACAATCTCCTGCGTTCGTCCCACCGCAAACGACGGAATGATCACCTTCCCACCCCGCCGCGCCGTTTCACAGACCACTTCCCGCAACCGCCTCAGCGCCGTTTCGTATTGACCGTGCAGTCGACCGCCGTATGTGCTTTCCATAATCAACAGGTCTGCCTCCGCCGCCACCGCCGGGCTGCGCAGCAGGGCAATCTCATCCCGGCCCAGATCACCGCTGAAAACCAGCCTCCAGCTCTTACCGCTGGCAAACTCCTCAATCTCCAGCTCCACAAACGCCGAACCGAGAATGTGCCCGGCATTGTGAAAAGTCAGCGTCACGCCGTTGCCAATCAGCACAGGCCGCCCCTCGCCAACACTCACAAACAGCGGCAGCGTCTCCCTCGCATCCTCCCGCGTATAGATCGGCTCGACCGGCGCCTCACCTCTGCGGCTTCGCTTGCGGTTGAGGTACTCCACATCCTTTTCCTGAATATAACCGCTGTCCATCAGCATATACGCCGACAGATTACGCGTCGCCGCCGTACACCAGACATTGCCCTCAAACCCTTGCTTCACCAGGTTGGGCAGCTTGCCCGTATGGTCGATATGGGCATGGCTCAGCACCACACAATCGATCGACTGCGCCTCCCACGGAAAGTTCAGATTGCGCGCATAAGTATCGCGCCGCCGCCCCTGATAAAGCCCGCAGTCCAGCAAAATCCGCTGCCCGTTCACCTCCAGCAGATGCATCGACCCCGTAACCTCCTGCGCCGCCCCATGAAACGTAAGCTTCATCAACCCTGCTCCCTATCGTGACTACTAAGCCACAGTAAGTTTATATCCGGTCAAAGGCCGCCCGCGCCGCCTATGACAACTAAACACCGAAAACAAAGCACTAACCACCGACCACTGCAGTTGGGCGGTCGGCCGCAAGCGGCCTCCCTTGTGCAGGGGCTGCGCCCCCGCAACGCCCCCCTCCAAAACCAGTCCTCGCCCAGCCGCCCAGGTCTCTTCTTCCGATCCTCCTGACGGCCAGCTTCAGACCGCCCTCCCGCCTGACCCTCGCCCACCCTCCACAAAAATATGCTCTCCGCGGACAAAAGTAAGTTAAGGTGTTCTTCGTGGTCCATCGCGGCCCTTCGTGGATCAAGAAGGTGTTAGGTTATTCCTATCCCTTTGTGGATCAAAAGGATGTTAAGATGTTCTCCGTGCCCCTCAGTAGATCAAGAAAAGGTCTACCAACAAGTTGAATCCATAGCTGGAACATTCGTGCGCGCTAGGACTTGACACCGCACAGATGTTCTTGTATACTTGGGATATAGTTTGGGAAATGACCGCAGAAATTGGGATATTCATCATCCATTATCCAGCGTTCAATCATAGAAACGGTAAAGCATCCAATAACTCTCCAGGAGGAAGACGATGAAACTCTCCGAACGCCAAAAGAAAATGCTCGCCTTCATTGCCGAATTTGTCCAAGGCAATAACTACCCACCCACCATCCGCCAAATCGGAGCTGCCTGCGGAATCTCAAGCACTTCCGTAGTCAAGTACAATCTGACCAAACTGGAACGAGATGAACTGATAAAGCGCGACAAAGAGGTCAGCCGTGGCTTGAGTCTCGACTGGGCCCGCCTGCAGGAAGTAGGGCTTGCCGAAGACCTGGCCGGCGCACCTGTTACTGACGCCGGCGCCGGAAACGATGGTTCCTCCTTCAACTTCTTCCAGGTACCCGTGCTGGGCTACATCGCCGCCGGTGAGCCGATTCAGGTCGAAACTACAGACCACTTCAGCGCCGACGAATGGCTCGAACTCAACGAATCGCTCTTCCGCAATCCCGCCGAGCTCTATGCTTTGCGCGTCCAGGGCGATTCCATGATCGACGCCAGCGTCCTCGACGGGGACATTGTCATCCTCCGACACCAGGAGCGAGCCGAAAACGGTGAAATGGTCGCCGCTTGGATCGACAACCAGAACGAAACAACCCTCAAGCATTTCTATCTGGAAGGGGATCAAGTACGCCTGCGCCCGGCGAACGCCAGCTACCCGGAGATGTTCCTGCCCGCCGCCGATGTGAGTGTCAAGGGCAAAGTCGTTTCGGTTATCCGTCAACTGGAGTGACTCTGGCGGTTTGCCAGGATGGGCGAGTGGGGTAAACTCTCAAACTGGTCCCCGCCTCATCCACAAATCACATTCCTTCTTCCCCTACTGCACCAAAAATGTTGCGGTTATATACGCGACCCGCATTGACGAACGTTACGCCCTGACCTGCTCATACCGCCTTTCCTTCCGGTCCGGGCGTGCTCCCCATCGTTCCCGCCCCTCTACTCTGGCGTTAGCCTGCCTGTTCCGCCTCCATCAACCTCGCCAACGCCCGCCGCACCTGTGAGTACCGCTCCAGCAGATAATTGAACTGCTCGTCACAGCCCGCTATCGGCGTAGGATAGGTGCTAATCTCTCGCTGCATGCGCGCCTTCTCTGCCTGCAACCGAGAACGCCGCGCCTCCCTTTCCGAAGCAAATTCGGCCTGCTCTCGCCCCGCCTGCGCCGTCCCCGTCGCCGGCCCGCCCCTTGCGGCCCACTCTCTCTCAGATCCGGACACTTTGCTACTCCCGCATGTCTTCGACTCGTTAACCAGCCAAGCTCCATTGTAACACGCGCCCTTACGCCAGGTTCCATCTCAGCTTTGGCACATTGCAGAGTACCAATCCACAGGTCCCCGTGTATCTCCCCGAACACAATAAGTATTTCCCCAAATTTCAAAATGTTCTTTCTACCCCGAAGTCGCAACTCACCAGAAAACCTTGATTAAATGTGCTACAAGTGACGATAAATCGGCGCCCCCATTCCTGAACGGCTACTAACGGTAAAATGATATATCTTGGTTCTCGATAGCCCCAAGCAAGAGCAACGCCGCTGACAGGACAGGAATCCGGCACAACCGTTCACGACACGTAGCACTCCAGTATGCGCACTTCTGAAACCGAAGTTGGCCCTTTGGCCACGCGCCCAGCCAGGCTGACGCAACCTATTAGACCAACGTCGGCCGCCTGTCCTTCAAGCGTTAAAGACCAGTCTCAATCTCTCGTGAAACGCTTGTAATCTCTCGTAAACGCTCATACAAGCGCACGCGTCTCAACGAGGACGCCGCATCGTGCAAATTCTGCTTGAGCCAGTCCTTGCCTCGCAAATCACAGCCCATCCTCCAAATCCCAGAAATCACAGTTCAGACCGACGCTCATACAAGCGCACGCGTCTCAACGAGGACGCCGCATCGTGCAAATTCTGCTTGAGCCAGTCCTCGCCTCGCAAATCACAGCGCATCCTCCAAATCCCAAAAATCACAGTTCAGACAAACGCTCATACAAGCGCACGCGTCTCAACGAGGACGCCGCATCCTGCAAAATCTGCTTGAACCAGTCCTTGCCTCGCAAATCACAGCGCATCCTCCAAATCCCAAAAATCACAGTTCAGACAACCGCTCGTAATCTCTAGTGAAACGCTCGTGATCTCTCATAAACGCTCATACAAGCGCACGTGTGACAGCATGGGACGCCACCATCCCGAAAATCCCGAAAAATCCAGCAAATTCTGATTCAGACAACGCACCCAATCTCTCGTAAAACGCTCGTGATCTCTCGTAAACGCTCGTACAAGCACACCAGTGCCAGCGGAGCCCCGCCACCCTAAGCTCCCCCCGATTTCTGGCCACACGACCCCTTCAAAATACTATCGCTCGACCAACGGCTGTAGTATACTACCCCCCAAAACCATCGGCGTTGTCCAACCCAGTCGGCGCCATCACGACAGTTCGTCCAACCATCAAACTACCCTACCTCCATAAGACCCCTGCCCGCGCTGCTCCTCGACTGCGGAGGAACCAACCGGGCGACCCAGGCTCACACAACCAATAGCAGGAGAAAATAACATGGCAAAAACTGGACGGGCGGTCATCGTCCAAGGACAGGACTTCGAAATCCGCGAATATCCCGTACACGACCCTGAACCAGGCAAAGTGCTCCTGCGCCAGGAACTGGCCGGTATCTGCGGAACGGACCTGCACTACTGGCAGAACGGTATAGAGGGCGAATTGGTCATGGGCCACGAAAATGTTGGCGTTATCGAGGCCATCGGCGCCGGCGGTGCCAAAGACTACATCGGCCGCCCCTTGGAAGAAGGCGACCGCGTCATCTTCTCCCCGGGCACAGGCGGCTACGGCGCTTATGGCTTCTACGATACCCCCGACATCGCCCCCCACTTCTACGGCGGATTCGCCGACTACATCTACCTGGGCTTCGAGAATACCTGCATGCTCAAAACCGACTGCACGCCCGAGGTCGCCGTGCTGACCGAACCCTATACCATCGGCGTTCACGCCGCCATGCGCGGCAAAGTGCAGTTGGGTGATACCGTCGTCGTCCAGGGCAGCGGCGCCATTGGACTCGTAACCCTCCTCTGCGCCAAACAGATGGGAGCTGCCCAGATCATCGTCGTCGGCGGCCCCGCCAGACGCCTTGAGCTGGCCAAGGAATTCGGCGCCGATGTCACCATTAACATCGAAGAGGTTACCAGCGTTGAAGAACGCACCGAGCAGGTCTACTGGCACACACCGATGAAGCGGGGCGCAGACATTGTATTCGAATGCTCCGGATTCCTTGCCGCTACGCCTGAAGGGTTGGGCTACCTGCGTCACAGCGGTACTTACGTGGAGGTCGGCCATTTCGTCGATATGGGCTCCATCGATTTCAATATCAACCAGCTCCTCATGCGCAAGAATCTGACCCTCGAGGCCGTCTGGGGTAGCACCTACGAGCACTTCGTGCGCGGCCTGCCCATTCTCGAGAAAAACGAATTCCCCTATGGCGACATGGTAAGCCACAAACTGCCACTCGATCGCGTGGGCGACGGCTTCCACGCCCTCGACGGCACCTATCGCCTCGGAGATGAGCAAGTAATAAAGATCGCCGTCAAAGCATGGGACGATTAGAGCCCTTTGACGTCCGTCAGAACAGCGATTTGCGGGTGCATTGTGCGGCTATTTCGCAAAGGGCCGCGCAGTCACGCCAAGAAAACCCGATACCCCTCTGGTGTTCTTCGCGCCTCTTCGCGTGACCTCGCGGATCAATCAGTTTTTCTTTCACAGGAATCTAATTCCACTCCGCACTCGCGGCGGGACTCAACCAGGCAAAGGAGATTGCCATGCCGTTCGGAACCGGCACCTATCAGTACGAAGTAGTGGAAAACTGGGCCAAACTACCAGAAGGTTGGCAGTTCGGCTGGGTAGCCGCGGTCGCCTGCGACTCCCAGGACCGCGTCTTTATCTATTCGCGTAGCGAACATCCTCTCGTCGTCTTCGACCGCGACGGCAACTTCCTCGCCTCCTGGGGCGAAGAAGTCATAGAGGATGCGCATGGCATCTTCATCGACAGCGAAGACAACGTCTGGTGTACCGAGCGTGAGACCCACTGCATCTTCAAGTTCAACGCCCAGGGCGAGCTGGTCATGACGATCGGCGTGCCCGGCCAGGAAGGCGCGCCCGGCGACCCGTTCCGGCTGCCCACCGATCTTGGCGTAGCCTCCAACGGCGACCTGTTTATCTCCGACGGCTACGACAACGCCCGCGTGCATAAGTATTCAGCCGCCGGCGAACACATCCTCTCCTGGGGCGACTGGGGAGAAGGGCCCAGCCAGTTCACCCTCTCCCACTGCGTTCGCCTGGACAAAGACGATCGCGTATGGGTCTGTGACCGCACCAATGACCGCATCCAACTCTTCGACACCGACGGCAACTTCCTCGAAGAGCGTACCGGCCTGCTCAAACCAGACACTATCTACTTCGACCCCGATGGCGAAGTCGTATACGTCGCCGAGCTGGAGCAACGCGTCAGCGTCTGGACCCTCGACGGCGAACTGATCAGCCACTGGGGCGGAGCCCGGCCCAGCGACAAACCCGGCGAGTTCAAAGCCTGTCCCCACGGCATCTGGGCCGACTCCCACGGCGACCTCTACGTCGGCCAGGTCCAGGTCGACGACGGCCTCCAGAAGTTCCGCCGCCTGTGATTGGGGACATATTCCGCCAATTTATCGACGCCTCTCGTTGTCCTGGCGTGCATAGAACGACAATAAAAGGGTATTCGCGAGCGCACCGCGAATACCCCAACTGCCCAACAGAAGCAATTAGCCTTCATCTAACGCAGCACTGTGCAATTGTTGTGTTGTGTCCCTGACAAGCATTTACTGGACAGTATGACCCGCTTCGACACCTCCATCCTCCAGCCCGACCCGGCCCACCGCCGCCCTATCCTCGCCGTCCTCGACGCCGCGCTCGATGCCGTCGACCCCTTTGCCGCCGTGCAAAACGTCCTCCAGCGCCAAGACGATGTCCTGACCGTCACCGACCCTTCCGGGCACCCAGTGACGTCCGCTTTAACCTACGACCTGCGCCGGTACCGCCGCATCTTCGTCGTCGCCGCCGGCAAAGCCGCCGCGCCGATGTCCAGCGCCGTCGAAGCCCTACTCCATGATCGCATCAGCAGCGGGCTGGCCGTCACAAAGTACGACCATGGCCAGCCTGCCGACCCGTCCGCCCCTCCTTCCCTTATTCGCGTCGTAGAGGCCAGTCACCCTCTGCCCGACGAAGCCGGCGTCCTCGCCGGCAAAGAGATGCTTGCACTGGTTGAACAGGCCAATGCCGACGACCTAGTAATAGCCCTGCTCTCCGGTGGCGGCTCCGCCCTCCTGGTAGCTCCCGCCGCAGAATCAGCTGGCAGCACCGGGCAAACATATCCGGCACTCACCCTGGCCGACCTGCAAACCATGACCGACGCCCTCCTGGCCTGCGGCGCAACCATCAACGAGATGAACTGCCTCCGCAAACACGCCAGCGCCGTAAAAGGCGGCCAGCTTGCACGGGCCGCCGCGCCGGCTACTCTCCTGACTCTCGCTCTCAGCGATGTCATCGGCAGCCCCCTCGACGTTATCGCCAGCGGGCCTACCGTTCCCGACGAAAGCACCTGGGCCGATGCCTGGGCAATCGTCGAAAAATATGCGCTGGCTCCTGCCCTGTCAGATGCCGTACGCAACCGCCTGCAAGCTGGGCTCGCCGGTGACATTCCCGACACGCCCAAACCACACGATCCTGTCTTCACCAACAGCAAGACGCTCGTCGTCGCCGACAACCGCACCGCCGCAAACGCAGCTGTGGCCAAGGCCGCCGAACTTGGCTACAATACCACCCTGCTCTCGACATACGTCGAGGGCGAGGCCGCTGAAGTCGCAAAAGTGCTCGTCGGCCTGGGCCGCGAAGTGCAGGACAGCGGACAGCCCGTTCCCGTGCCCGCCTGTCTCATCCTCGGCGGCGAAACTACCGTCAGCCTCGGTGACAATCCCGGCCAGGGCGGCCGCAACCAGGAGCTCGCCCTCGCCGCCGCCATCTCGCTGCAGCATCACCCCGGTTTGACAGTCGTTTCCCTGGCCACCGACGGCACCGACGGCCCAACCAATAGCGCCGGCGGTATCGCCGACAGTGGCACCATTGCTAGAGGCGAGCGTGCCGGCCTCGCCGCCGCCGATCACCTCCGCCGCCACGATGCCTATCCCTACCTCCGCGCCGCCGCCGACCTGCTTCGCACCGGCCCGACCCAGACCAACGTCAATGACCTGCTCTTCGTGTTCGTGCACAAAGTGTGAGAAAATGAAGCAACAGTTTACACATCGCGGTCGCTGAGCCATGCACCTTGGCCCACATCTGGCCTGTGTCCCCTACGATAACGCAGTTAGTGACGGCCGCAGCCAGCAACGGCCAGCGCCGAAATGATATCGTGCTCTAAATCCGAATCCATTTATGTACAGGAGTTGAATTCCATGCCTAAATTAACTGTTGAAAATGTCGGCACATTCGAAGTGCAGGCGGGCAAACGTCTCGTGCTCGCATTGGTCGAAGACGCAGCCGCCGATCAGTTGCACGCCTGTGGCGGCAACTGCAAATGCACCACCTGCCGCGTTGCCTTCGTCGCCGGTGAACCCGCGCAGATGACCGTCGCCGAAAAAGAGAAGCTGGCCGAAAAGGGTCTGACCGACGTGCGTCTGTCCTGCCAGTGCCTCGTCGAAAACGACATGACCGTACAGCTCATCAGCCGTCTTGAAGGCAGTGGCCGCCCAGATTCCGGCCCTCCCCCGGAACCGACAATCCAGCCCGATCCGGAGTGGATAACCTCAGGCTGACATCAGCACAAGAGCTGCCGCGCCGGCTCCGCCTACTGCGGAGAACTCGCCGGATTCTTCACGAACCGGGACCTCCCTTCAATAGGGCCCCGGCGCGCCGCTCTCTCTTCCGCCTGCACCGGCCGCAGCCGGCTGGCTGTATTCCACCCTCACCTTCATCTCTCCGGGAGAAGCGACCTTGACCAGCCAATCAGAGCGCGCCGCCCCTGATGCGGACGCAACGGGACCCTCCAATAGACCAATTCTGATCTCTGCCATGCAGTTTGAGGATGAGCTAAAGAGCGGCCAGCGCTCAGTCTGGGAGGTCATCGATATCGCCCTTCAAACAGGCGCCGATGGCGTCGAATTGCGGCGCGAAACATGGCCCCGGCTCGACGAGGAACTTGCTGAGGCTGCCCGCCGCATCGCAGATGCTGGGCTCCTGGTCACATACGCCACCCAGGCCACCCTCTTCGGCGACGCGGCAGCCTCGCTGCAATTGCGCCAGGACATCGACGCCGCCGCTACCCTGGGCGCGCCGATCGTGCGTTTCTTCCCTGGTCAAACGCCCCCGGCTGACGACGACTCCGCCTGGGCTCGCGCCCACCAAACCGTCGAATACGCCGCCGCACAAGGCACGATCATCGCCCTCGAAAACTATGCCCGCACACCAGGCGGCACGCTGGCCGAGATCCAAGGTGCCCTGACCCGCTTGGCCTCGCCCGCCCTCCGTACCAATCTGGACATGGGAAACTATCCCAACCACGGCCAGGATGTGGTCGCTGCAATCAACGCTCTGTCCGGCCACATCATCGCCGCCCATCTGAAAGACAAAACCGCCATTCCCTCTGATCCCCCAATCCACCTCGGCGCGGGCGTGCTGCCCCTCGCCGACATTCTCACCGCGCTCAACCGTCTTCCCCAGCACGTCTATTACATCTTTGAATTTCGCGGCGGCAGCGATCCGTTAGGGGGTATCAGACAGAGCCTTTCCTATCTGAAGCAACATGAGAAAAAAAGACCGACATGAATATGAAGGTTGACTGTGGCGTGAAAGGGCCCTCCGCGCCTCTTGTCTCTACGCTCAATCCACAAGCTGGAGAAGTGAAATGAGCAACCAGGATACCCTCGCCGGCAAACGGGCGCTCGTAACCGGCGTCGATCGCGGCGGAATCGGCCAGGGCATCGCCCTCGAACTGGCCCGTCAAGGTGCAGCCGTAGTCTGTCATTACCCCTTCAGCGACGAGGGCGCCGCCGCCGCAGTTGCGCAGATTCAGGCAGCCGGCGGAACAGCCGCCGCCGTCCAAGGCGATTTCACCCAATCGGCCGCAGTCTGCACTGAGGTCGTAAAGACCGCCGCCGAATTCCTCGGCGGCCTCAATGTACTTGTCAACAACGCCGGCCTGACCGAAACGCGCTCAATCGCCGAAATCACCCCCGACCACTTCGAAAAGCTTTTCGCCATCAACGTGCGCAGTCAGGTTTTCTGCACCCAACAAGCGTTGCCCTATATGCTGCAGAACAGCGGCGGTTCAGTGATCAACCTTGCGTCAGTACATACCCACGCCGGCGTCCCCGATTACGCCGTCTACGCCGCCACAAAAGGGGCTGTCGCTGCCCTCACTCGCCACCTTGCAGTCGAGCTGGCTCCGCAAAAAGTGCGCGTCAACGCCATCGCCCCCGGTCTCATCGAAGTGCCCCGCTACCACGAGGACATTCCCGACTACAACCCCGCCATCTTCGAAGCCACCGTGCCTTGGGGCCGCTTGGGCGAACCGGCAGACATCGGACCTCTAGCCGCTTTCCTCGCCTCCGACGGCGCAGAATTCGTCACCGGCCAGACCATCTACGTTGATGGCGGCACCACTGCCTATATGTCCTTCGGCGCACATCTTGACGGCCAGGACTGGAGCGCCGTGGATTGAACCCCGCATCCAACTTGCGCTGCCTCCGGCAGTTCAGGCAACTGTCGCCATTCGGCCCGGAGTTCGACACTAACATCACGCAGTAACTGTGCCCGACACCGACTCCTCTCCGGCAAAACACACCACCTTCTGCTACCCGACACCTGTAAATGTCTGCTCTTGTAAGAATGTCCCGGCCTGAGTACAATTACGGTGCTTTTCGCACATACCCTTTTTGTACATTTCTTAGCGCAAGGAGAAAATCGAAATGGATCGACGAAGATTCCTGAAAGTGGCCGCAACAGGTGCGGTAGGCGCAGCCGCCCTGACCGTTGCCGGCTGTGAAACGGCCGGTGTTATGACGCCCGGTCAGATCGAAGGCGCCGTGGCAGATGATTCAAGCCTCCCCGAAATCGAATGGCAGATGGCCACCAGTTGGCCGCCGGCTCTCGACACCATCTTTGGCGGCGCCGAGACGGTTGCCCAGCGCGTGGCAGCCATGACGCAAGGTAAGTTCCAGATTGAGGCCCGCGCCGCCGGCGAGCTGGCGCCCGGACTCGAAGTGCTGAACGTCGTCGAAGAGGGTGCCGTGCCGATCGGCCATACAGCCTCCTACTACTACGTGGGCAAGAGCCCGATCACAGCCTTCGGCACAGCCATGCCCTTCGGCCTTACCTCCCGCCAGCAGGACGCTTGGCTGTATGAAGGCGGCGGCCTCGAAATGCTGCAAGCTGTTTACGCCGAAAAGTTCAACACCATCCAATTCCCCGCCGGCAACACCGGCGTGCAGATGGGTGGCTGGTTCAACAAGGAGATCAACTCAGTCGCCGACATGGAAGGGTTGAAGATGCGTATCCCCGGCCTCGGCGGCCGCGTCATGGATCGCTTGGGCGTAACCGTCCAGGTGCTGCCCGGCGGAGAAATCTTCCAGGCCTTGCAGACCGGCGCAATCGACGCCGCCGAGTGGGTCGGCCCTTACGATGACGAAAAGCTGAGCTTTCACAAAGCCGCCAGCTTCTACTACTTCCCAGGTTGGTGGGAGCCGGGCCCATCGCTCGAGATCCAGATCAACCTGGACGAGTGGAACAAGCTGCCTGAGCAGTATCAGGAGGTCCTCAAGACCGCCGCCTACGCCGCCAATACAACCATGATGGCGCGCTACGATGCCAAGAATCCGGCAGCGCTCAGCCGCCTGATCAATGACGCCGACATCACGATGCTGCCCTTCCCGGATGATGTGATGCAGGCTGCCGAAGAGTCCTCCTTCGAGCTGTTCGACGAGACTGCCGCCGATGACGCCGACTTCGCCTCGATTTTCAAAGAATGGTCCGCCTTCCGTTCTGCGATTCAGGCTTGGCACGGTCTGGCCGAGCGCGGCTACCTGCAATACGTGGGCCGAAGCCGGTAATTTGCGCATGAACCGCGTATGTTCTTTGAAGAAGTGACAAGACAAGGAACGGGGGAGCGCAGCATTATGCTCCCCCGTTTTTTTCCACCATGCCCCTGGCGACTATGAATCCCACGGCTTTTCCTGCTGACGCGCAGGGGAAGGAGAAAACCGCTATGGAGCGGAGACAATTTCTGGGGCTGGCCGCGACGAGCGCTGCCGCCCTCAGCATTGCTGGCTGCGAGCAGGCCGGCATCATCCCGCCGGCTCAGGTCGAACGCGCCGTGGCGGAAGACGCCAGCCTGCCGAACATCGAGTGGCAAATGGCCACCAGTTGGCCGGCCAATCTCGATTCAATTTTCTGGAGTGCGCAGTTGGTCGCCGATCGCGTCGCAGCCCTGACAGACGGAAAGTTCACAATCCTGCCCCGCGCCGCCGGTGAGCTGGCGCCCCCTCTGGAAGTGTTGAACGTCGTCGAAAAAGGCACCGTCCCCATCGGCCACACGGTCTCCCACTACTATGCCAACAGGGGTGCGATCACTGCATTTGGCTCAGGGTTGCCCTTCGGTCTGACGGCCCGTCAACAGAACGCCTGGTTGTATGAAGGCGGAGGACTGGATATATTGCATGAGGCCTATGCGGACCAGTTCAATATCATTCAGTTCCCGGCCGGCAACTCCGGTGTGCAGATGGGGGGCTGGTTCAATAAAGAAATTAACTCCGTCGCCGACCTGGCAGGGTTGAAAATGCGCATTCCCGGCTTTGCTGGCCAGGTTATGGAGCGGTTAGGTGTAGCCGTGCAGCTGTTGTCAGGTGGTGAGATCTTCCAGGCTCTGCAGAACGGCGCCATCGACGCCGCCGAGTGGGTCGGACCCTACGAAGATGAGCAGATGAACTTTCATACGGTCGCCAGCTTCTATTACTACCCAGGCTGGTGGGATCCTGGCTCTTCTGTAGAGATCCAGATCAATCTGGACGAGTGGAGCAACCTGCCGCCGCAGTACCGGGAAGCGCTGAAGTCCGCCGCTTACGAGGCCAATTTGATGCTGATGGCTCGCTTCGACGCCAGGAACCCGGCTGCTCTTAACCGCCTGATCGACACCGGCGGTGTCACACTGCTGCCCTTCCCCGATGACGTAATGAAGGCTGCCGAAGAGGCCGCTTCCGAACTGTTCGTCGAGACCGCCGCCGCGGACCCCGAGTTTGCATCGATCTTCAAAGAATGGTCCGCCTTCCGCGACGCGATTCAGGCCTGGCACGGCTTGGCAGAGCGCGGTTACCTGCAATACGTAGGCCGAAGCCGGTAATGTTCGCGCAGTGACGCCAGTTTTCTTGTAGTTGCACAAAAAAAGGGGCGAGCGTTTCTCACGCTCGCCCCTTTTGCGTCTGCGTTATCTATGATGCAGAGTCCACCAACCAGGTAACTGTCTCCGGAACCAGGATCACGATCAAGAGGGCTATGCCTTGCAGCACCATAAACGGCAACGCGCCCTTGTGAATGTCCGCAGTCTTCACCTCCGGCGGCGCCACACTTTGCAAGTAAAACAGCGAAAACCCTACCGGCGGCGAGATGAACGCCATATTCAAATTGATCGCCATCATCACCCCGAACCAGACCATCTGCGCATTTGTGAATCCCAGCTCCAGCGCAGCGGGCACAAACAGAGGCATGGCGATAAAACTGATTTCAATAAACTCCAGATTAATGCCCAACAGAAAGATTGCAATGTTGGCCACAATCACAAATCCCCAGAATCCGCCCGGCAGACTTGTCAGCAGGGCCTGCACATAATCTTGTCCGCCCAGTCGGTCGAAGACCAGCCCGAAAAAGGTCGAACAGAATAAAATCATTATTACCAGCGCGGTAATATTGGCCGTGGAGCGGGCTGCGTCCTTGATCAACTTCCAATTCAAATTTCGGTTGAACGCAGTGAGTAAACAGGCGCCGATAGCTCCAACCGCCCCTGCTTCGGTCGGTGTGGCAATACCTTGAAAAATGCTGCCCAACACTGAAAAAATCAGCAGAATTGGCGGAACCACTGCGACTAATGTCTGGCGCATCAGCGCCGCGCCTTGCACCGTGCGCGCCTCTGGCGGCAGAGCCGGCGCGTCCTGCGGACGAACTATCGCGATCCCGATCACGTACAAAGCGTAAAGGCCGGAAAGGATCAACCCAGGAATCAATGCCCCTACAAACAGGTCACCCACTCCCACACCAATCTGATCGCTCAGCACCACCAGGACCAGGCTGGGCGGCAAAAGCTGCGCCATCGTCCCCGACGCCGTAATGATTCCTGTCGCCAACCTATGATTATATCCATAGCGCACCATGATCGGCAGTGACAACAGTCCCATCACAATTACCGTTGCCGCGACCACTCCTGTTGCCGCCGCCAGCAATGTCCCCACCAATACAACCGCCAGCGCCAGTCCGCCCCGCATCGATCCCAGCAATATGCCGACCGTTGTCAATAGCCGCTCAGCCAGCCCCGATTTCTCAAAGATCGCCCCCATAAAGACAAAAAATATTATTGCCAGTAGCGTAAAGTCCGACATCGTACCGAACCAGCGGTTGGGCAACAGCTTGATCCAATTCATGTTGAATATGCCCAACGCCCAGCCGATCAACATAAAGACGAAGGCGGTCCCCGCGAAAGAAAACGCCACCGGATATCCGTACAGGATCAGCACAAAGAACAGTACGAACATCACCAGCGCCAGCCATTCCAACCCCATAGCCACTCCCTTTGGTATAACCCGTGTGATCACGAACCCACTACAACTGCATCAGTACAATTTCCCGCCGCGCATCTTTGCAAATGCACTCTAAGCCCCTACTCGATCCGTAGTGCCTCCTGGTGCTCCGCCAACTCTTCAACCTCATCCTCCGCCCCTCGCAAAACCGCGAACAGTTTGATCAACTCCGATATCGCCTGCAACAGCAAGAGTACAAAGGCGACGATTATCATCGTCTTAAGCGGCGCACGCGGCAGGCCACTCGGATCTGGCGACTGTTCCCACTGTCGCCAAGAAGTAATCACCGGATTTACGGTCACCCAAATGCCTATAACGCAGTAAGGCACGAGTAGGAGCAAGTGTCCCCAAAAGTCCACCAGCGCTTGCCGCTTCCTGCTCCAATTCGCATAAATGAAATCTACCCGTACATTGATACCGTTCTTGAGGATATAGGCGAATCCCAGAAAAAATACCAGTGAATATAGATACCATTGCAACTCGATAAATAGATTGGAGGACAGCTGCACGCCTATGTAACTCCCGAGATAGCGTACCAGCACATTGTAGAATCCAACTGCCACCGTTATGATCACTAGCTGCACCGACAAGCCACCGACAAACTCCGAAAGTCTGTCAATGAGCCCGGATATTCTGAGAAGTGCCCTTAACATTATTGCTGTTCCTCTAACTGAGCGGTTCGCTCCAAAGGCGCAACCCCGCCTCCGATCTTCCGCTGCCTAACCTTGGCCCAAGTCCGTTCTATCTTACCCGAACCAGACGAATATACAATAACCGAATATGCCTGCTCACAACGGCTGCAAATCCGCTACTCTGCCCTACCATCTTTCATACCACTCGTACAGATCAGCGACTTTGAAGTATAATTTGGTTGTACAGAAGCTATACTAATTTTCAAACAGTTACTCACTCACAGTTTGGTCACATTTTTCAAAGGGATTTTATATGGCTTGGCACCAGTCGCAGGTAAAGGTCGGAGTCTATGTTGATGCCGCCAACATCTATCGCAACGGCGGTTCACGCATGCAGTATGATGTATTGCGCGAATTTGCCTGTCGGGATATGGGTGAACCAGTGCGTCTGAATGCCTACGTAACCCACGACACCGAACGCGCCCAATGGGATTTCGACTACCGCGTCGGTGCGTTCCGCTTTCACTCCGCACTTCGGGATCTCGGATATAAAGTGATTATCAAGCAAGTCCGCTGGTACGATGACGAAGCCGGCAACCGCTATGCCAAGGCCAATTCCGACCTGGACCTGGCCGTGGACGCGCTGCTCCAATCCGAAAACCTCGACAGAGTGCTGATCGCAACCGGTGACGGCGACTTCGTCCAAGTCGTCCGCGCACTCCAGAACAAGGGCTGCCGCGTCGAAGTGGTCGCCTTCGATAATGTTTCCGGCAATCTTCGTCAAGAGGTCGATCTGTTCATGTCCGGCTACCTGATCCCCAATCTCCTCCCCTTACCCAATGGCGCGGCCGAGTGGGGCCAACCTGATTCTACTGTGCGCGGCTGGTGTTACTACTACAACGAGGATAAGGGCTTTGGCTACATGCGCTTCCTTACCAAGGTGTCGCCGCACCTGTGGTTAGTAGACAAACGCAAGAACCCAGAATCTCCCTACGAAAGCGCCTTCTTTCATTTCTCGATGATGCAGGATGATTCCGTCAAAGACTATCTGCCAAGCCGCGAACATATCTTCGAATTTCGGCTCATCCCCTCTGAACGAGACCAGAGTGAACTCACCGCTACCAACATTCGCATCGTCTGCTCTCTATAACCGCAGTCGCCATCTTCCCCTGGCCGCGCTATACTGACTGACAGCGACTCCACGCTAACTCCACCTATCCCAATAGGAGCCTGAATTCTATGCCTGCCGCAATCTCTGCCCAGCAACCGCTCGCCGTAGAAGCCGGCGCCAAGGTCCTCATGTCCGGCGGAAATGCCATCGATGCCGCTGTCACCGCCGCACTCGTGCAGGCCGTCGTCACCCCGCAAATGTGCGGCATCGGCGGTTACGCCGTCATCAATCTGCACTTGGCCGGCGAAACAGGCTCTATCGGAATCGACGCGCCCGCGCTGGCCGGCGCGCTCGTGCAGGATGATATGTGGGTCGACGATCTCATCCGCCCCAACCCCGGCGGCTGGGGCTTCTTCCTTAAAGGTAATGTCAACGAAGCCGGTTACACATCCGTCTGTACGCCCGGTTCCGTCAAGATGTTCGCCAGCCTGCTCGATCGCTGGGGTACCATCGACTTCGGCCAGGCTGCCGAACCGGCCATACGCACCGCTCACGACGGCTTTATCGTCTCCGATTCCCTCGCCGTGGGCTGGAAACGCTCCAACCAGTACTGGGAGGGAATGAGCCTGCGCGACTATATCCGCAGCAACGCCGAGGCCAGCCGTATCTATCTGCGCGACGACGGCCAACCCTATGACACCGGCGAAATGCTTCGCAACCCGGACTACGCCGACTCCCTCAGCCATATCGTGCAACATGGCAGCGAAGACTTCTACCACGGCCAGCTGATGGAGCGCATGACGTCCGACCTGGCATCCAACGGCAGCTTCGTCACCCGGCAGGACTTCGAACAATACCGAATGCGCGAAGACGCCTCAGTGCAGGGCAGCTACCGCGGCCACACCGTCACCAGCGCAACACCGCCCCACGGCGGCCCAACCCTGATCGCCATCCTCAACATCCTGGAGGAGTACGACCTCGCCGCTATGGGCCACAATTCGGCCGATTACATCTACACCGTCGGCCTCGCTATGAAAGCCGCCTTTGCCGACCGCAACCCGCACATGGCCGACACCGACTTCGAAGATGTCCCTCTCGACTGGATGATGTCGCACGAGCGGGCCGCCTTCTGGCGCGAGCGCATCGACAGCGGCCAGCCTATCGAACCCGATCCCTCCCAGCCCGAGACGCCTCACACAACGCACCTCTCCGTAATCGACGCCCAGGGCAACTGCGTCTCACTCACACATTCGCTCGGCGCATCATCGGGAGTCATCACCCCGGGCCTGGGCTTCATGTACAACAACTCGATGGTCAATTTCCACCCCCTGCCCGGCCATCCCAACTCCATCGCTCCCGGCAAAGGCCGTACCACCGGCATGACCCCAACCATCGTCTACAGCAAAGAATCCTCCAACAGCGACGCCCAGCCTCTCCTCGTCCTGGGAGCGCCCGGCGCCACTCGCATTATCACCTCTGTCCTGCAGGTGATCCTCAACGTCATCGATTTCGGCATGGATATCGAGCGGGCCGTTCACGCCCCTCGCTTCGACTGCCAACTCGACGCGATAACCTGCCAGCGCCGCATCCCCATCTGGGTCCTCGACGAAGTCAACAAGCGCCATCCCGCCGCCCACATCCCTTACAGCCACGGCGGCCTGGCCCTGGTCCATGCCCTCCACATCGACCCCCAAACCGGCGCGCTCTCCGGCGCCGCCGACACCGGCAACGAAGGCATGGCCGTAGTAGTCTAGTTCGAATTTCTGGATCGGATTACTGCATTGAGAGGAGTAAGGTTCGAAGATTCAACTGACGAAATGTAACATGAAACTCTTCACAATCGGCTTTACCCAGAAGAGCGCCGAGACATTCTTTACACAGCTCAAGAAATCTGGGGTACGCACCCTGATCGATACTCGCCTCAACAACCGATCGCAACTCTCCGGCTTTGCCAAGCAGAAAGATCTCCAGTATTTCCTGCGCGAACTAGGCGAGATCGACTACCTCCACCTGCCCCAACTCGCGCCTACCCAGGACATCCTCGACGCCTTCAAGAAAAAGAAGGGGGCGTGGGATGCTTATGAGCGTTCATTTCGTGCCCTCATGCTTGCCCGCAAAATCGAAGAAGAGTTCCAGCCGGAACTTTTCGACAACGCCTGTCTCCTATGCAGCGAGCACAAGCCCCACCATTGTCACCGGCGCCTCGTCGCCGAATACCTCCGCGAAAAGTGGAATGGGATCAATATCGAGATTGAACATCTCCAACCACAGGACGTTGCCTGAGACGCCGACGCGTCTCCCTGAGACAAAAACCTCAAACGGTTACTTTTCGCCGAAACCCAATCCCTCACCGGTCCGGCTCAAAAACCGATCCATCCAAGACCGTCTGCAGCCCCGCTGACACTACATTCAACCGCCTGATATCCTCCGCAGCCAATTCCAGACCGGCCGCGCCGGCCGTGTCCTCTATATGTGCCGGAACATCTGCGCCGGAGATTATGCACGTCACCTCCGGATGCGAAAGTATCCACGCCTGCGAAACCTGGCCCGGCGTCGCCCCCAACCGCTCAGCCACGGCAACTACCTCCTCAACTACGTCCGCCGCCCTGTCCCGCAAGACATCCTGAATAGCGTGCCGGCGCCGCCCGCCCCACAAACTATTTTCCTCCGGCATCGTATCCCGCCGGTAAACACCGCTCAGCAGACCCACCGCCAGCGGGCTGTATACCATCACCCCCAGCCCCATCTCTGCCACCATCGGAAACATTTCCCGCTCCAGTTCCCGGTTGAGCAAATTATAGGGATTCTGCACCGTGATCAGCGGCGCCGCATTCAGCCGCTCCTGCACCCGCAGCGTCTGCACAATTTGCCACGCCTGGTGATTGCAGATGCCCACATAGCGCACCTTTCCCTGCTGCACCAGGCTGTCCAGTGCCCGAAACGTCTCTTCTACCGGTGTAGTTTCGTCCAAACCATGGATCAAATAGACATCGATCCGATCTGTATTCAACCGCCGCAGCGAACGCTCCGCCTCGCGCAGAATGTGGTAACGCGATAGCCCTATGTCGTTAGGACCGTCGCCAATAGCCCCGCGCACCTTCGACGTTATCACCACATCATCGCGTCGCCCGTGCAGAGCCTTCCCTAACAGCTCCTCCGAGGTGCCTCTGTTTGCCCGGTCGTCCGACAGACCATAGACGTTGGCGCAATCAAACAGATTCACCCCCTGGTCCAGCGCGGCCGCGACCAGGTTGCGTGCCTCCTTCTCGTCTCCCTGCCCCCGCAGACCCAACCCCAGTGCCACCCTCGAGACCTTCACACCCGCGCTGCCGAAATTCACGTATTTCATCCCTCTCTCCTCCTGTTAGGAAGCGAATCCTGGACATTCCTGTCTTACGTTACCTTACTACATGCTGCCCTTCCGCCCTGTGTCGCAGTATACTGGTTCGAAGCGGAAGATTCAACTGCCGCCTGCTAAAAATGAGACTCCCTATTTTTTGACAATCCTGTTTCTTTCCGCTAGACTACTTTCTTGGTATTTGCTTAAGCTCGGCACTTCGTTTTTGTACCCATCTCTCTGTAAATCGCTCCAAACTAGAGCACTATCTCATTTGCCATATCCCTATATCCATTTCGCATTTTTAAGGAGACAAGAAGAATGGAAAACAGATTTAGTCGACGTCAATTTCTCCGCTTGGCCGGTGGCGCTGCCGGCGCCGTTGCCCTGGCCGCCTGTGCCGCGCCCGTCGCACCCGCCGGCGGCGGCGAAGCCATGTCCACAGAGAAGATCGTAATCCGCTACGCCGGTCTGGACGGCATGGGCGCCCGCGTCGAAGCATTCATGCTGCCATGGGTAGAGGACAATGGCTACGAGTTGGAACGTGGCGCCTTCGGCCAGCAGGAACTGACCGACAAGATTATGCAGTCCGTCGCCACTGACACCTATTTGGCCGACATCTTCCAGTTCCCCAGCAACGCCCGTGCTGATGTCATCAGCGCCGGCGCACTGCAGGAAATTCCGGACCTGGTCCTCGAGGCCATCGATTTTGACGACGTCCTGCCCGGTATCGTCAATACCCTCTCTTGGGAAGGCAAGATCTACGCCCTCCCCTACGACGGCGATATCCACTACTACTCCTTTCGCAAAGATCTCTTCGCCAACGAAGACAACAACAGCCGCTTCAAGGACGCCTACGGCTACGACCTCTCGCCTGATACAGGCGCCGTGACCTGGGACCAATGGCGCAACATCTGTGAATTCTTCACCGGCTGGGACTGGAACGAGAACGGCGATGACGACGACTTCGGCGCCGCCTGCATGACCAAGCGCGGCGATACCCTCTGGTGGGGCTTCAACTCTCGCGCCACCGCCTTCGCCAAGCATCCCGACGACGACGCCTACTTCATCGACCTCGACACCGGCGAAGCCCGCCTTAACAATCCCGGTTTTGTCCGTGCATTGACCGAATGGGTCGAAGAAATGCAGAATTGGGCGCCTCCCGGCGGCACCAACTTCACCTATGGTGACTCCCTTAATGCCATGAACGGTGGACGCGTCGCCCAGACCTACAACTGGGACGCTGTCACCAGCGCCACCGCTCCAGAGACCTCCGTCATCCAGGGCCTGCAGGGCTACAACATCCTGCCCGGCTCTCACGAGGTCTTCAACTCCAAGTCGGGCGAATGGGACTACTTCGACGTGCCCAGCCATGCGCCCTTCCACGCCTTCGGCGGCTGGGTAATCGCCGTCTCCGCTCAGGTTGACGACCTGGCTTACGATGCCGTCTGGGATTTCGTCACCCACCTGACCAAGCCCGAGAGTGGGCTGGCCTTCGTTACCGACCTCACCGGTGCCAGTCCCTACCGCTTCAGCCAGATGGAAGCCGTAGAAGAATTCGCCACTGGCCCGCTGCAGTTGGGCGAAGAAGTAGCGATGGACTATCTGAACGCCGCCCGCGAGACCCTCGACCATCCCAACGCCGTCACCGACCAGGCCTTCGGCGGCTGGGTGCAATATCGCGACGCGCTTGAACTGGGCGTCTCCAAGGCGCTGGCCAATGAACTTCCGCCCCAGGATGCCCTGGACGAAGTCGCTGCCGCTTTCAACGAGATTAGCGAACGCATGGGTGGCCTCCAGCATCAGGCCGAACTGTACGCCCGCACCTTGGGCAAGTAACCGCAAAAACAATGTCAGTGGTCAGTGGCCGGTGGCGATGTGTCACCGCCGGTTGCTGGCCTCTGACCGCGAACCAGAGCACTTTTCTCTCTTCTCGGCGTAGCGGTCGGGCCAGCCGGTGGAACACGTAGCGTACTCATGGCAACTGAACCCCGAATCTACCCCTCGAAACGCTCTCGCTTCGAAATCCGGGATAACTACTGGAAGTGGATCTTCTTGCTGCCAGCAGTCGCCATCATCCTCATCCTGCTGGCGATCCCTGTGCTGTGGACCCTCTACGCCGCCTTTACGGACTTGCACCTCTACCGCATCGGGGATTTCGATACCAAATTTATCGGCCTAGCCAATTTCGAGAAGCTGCTGAGCAACCGCTCATTCTGGCGCACTGTGCGCAATACCGTCGTCTTCATGCTTGGGGTAGTGCCCGCACAACTGATCATCGGCCTGACGGTCGCGCTTGCGCTGAACAACATTACCCGCGGCCAGAAACTGTTTCGCACCTGGTTCCTGATGCCTCTGATGGTCAGTCCGGTCGTCGTATCCTTTATCGTTGGCCGCATGTTGTTCCAGGAGGACATCGGCCCCATCAATGACATCCTGCGTAATATGGGCTTTGAAGGCGTTCCCTGGTTGACCAGTCCCACCTGGGCGATGGTCGCGCTGATGGCCATTGACGTCTGGCAGTGGAGCTCCTTCATGATCCTGATGCTGCTGGCCGCGCTGAAAGGGGTGCCGCCCGACCTGCACGAGGCCGCCCGCGTAGATGGCGCCAATCAGTTGCAGGGGTTCTGGCGCATCACCGTACCCCTCATCATGCCGATCACGATGACGGCGCTCCTGATTCGTATTATCGACGCTTTCAAAGTCGTCGAGATAATCATGGTGCTGACCGGCGGCGGGCCAGGGCAAGCCACCGAATCAGTGACGCTCGCCATCTATCGCACCGGTGTCAAAGGCGGAGATCTGGCCTTTGGCAGCAGCCAGGCTTACTTCCTGCTGTTGGTGCTGATGATCTTCGGCGGGGCATACCTGGTTATGACAAGAAGAGCGATGGGGAAGGACTGATGGGACTCAGCGCACAGAAACGGTTTCGCACGATCGTATCCTACTTCATTCTGCTGTTTTGGTCGTTCATCCTCCTTTTCCCCATGTATTGGGTGGTGATTACCTCTTTCAAGAACGCCATTGACATGTCGATCAAGGCGACCTACATGCCCTTTATCGACTTTCAACCCGGGCTGCACGCCTGGCGTTACCTCTTCGTAGACCGGCTCACCTGGTTCCTCGATCCCTTTATGAACAGCGTGCTCATTGCATTCATCTCGTCGACAATCGCCCTGTTAATCGGCTCATGCGCCGGCTATGCTTTGGCCCGTTTCGACTACGGCGGCCGCAACAATTCCATCGTTCTGGGCTTCATGTCCCAGCGCATGTTCCCCGGCGCGCTCTTTATTCTCGCCTTTCTTGTGATGTTTCGCGAGTTGGGCCTGCTTGACACCCGTCTGTCACTGATCATCGTCTACAGCAGCGGTGCGATTCCCTTCATCGTCTGGGTTATGCGCGATTTCTTCGAAGGGCTGCCGATCGAAATCGAGGAAAGCGCCATGATAGACGGGGCCAACCGCCTCGGCGTCCTCTTCCGCATCGCCATGCCCCTGGCCGCGCCCGGCCTCGTGGCCGTCTTCGTCCTCTCCTTGATCGGCGCCTGGAACGAATATCTCGTCGCCCTCACATTGACCTTCCGTGAAGCGATCACCATCCCGCTCTTCATGACCATGCAGGTCAGCCAGACCGGCTACACCGAATGGTGGAACATGAGCGCAATCTCGCTCGTCAGCGTCATCCCCGTGGTCGCAGCCGGCATGGCCCTGGAGAAATACATCACCGGCGGCCTGACCTTCGGCGCGCTCAAAGGCTAACACCACTGCGCGTCGCCTCATCCTCGTTCAGCTTCGCTAAGCCTTGTTCCTGCGTCGCCGTACCACCCAAAAACGCACCAGCCAAATCAGTATCGCCAGCGGTACCAGCACAACCAACAGCAGCGGCGTCAGGTAAATAACTGCCCAGATAAGCGCCGTCAGCAACCCTTGCAGCGTCGAAACCAGTGCCCGCAGCGCGTTCCGCACAGGCCCGCTCGCGCTCCACGGGTCTTCCACAATTGGCCGGTTGATGCTGTCGGGGATTAACTCAACCCACACCGTCGAAAAACCGATCTGATTGTCCAGCAGGTTCTTGCGCCCCTGCAGTGTCTCAATCTCTCCCCGGATCTGCGTCAGGCTGCGATGCACGGCCAGAATGTCCTCTACCTTGGCATTCGGCCTTTCCCGCACCTCCGTCAGCAGCGCCAGCAACTCCTTCTCCGTAGCCCGCAGATTGCGCAACCGCGCATCGAGATCGCTGTACTGGTCGGTCACATCCTGCCGGTTTATATTCAGATAGTTCACATCCGTCGCCAGCGCCTGCAATCGCTCCAGCGCCTCCTCCAGGCTGACAGACGGCACCCGCAGCGTCATCGAGCCGCGCAGCTCTTCTGTCTGGCCGTACCTCCCTTTGGATATATCGACATCTGACAGATACCCGCCCAAATCGGTCGCGATCTGCTCGACGCCCGCCATCGCCGCCTCCGTCTTCGCTACAACTAGCGAAATGTTGGCATTGGCGATGATCTGGCGGGTCTCTACTACACTTTCAGCTGCTCCATCACCTGCAGTCTGCGCCGCGGATTCGCCGTCCATCGCCATCGCGGGAGCGCTTTCCGCGAACGATTCATTAAAGACTCCGTCCTCCATCGAGGCAGCGCCGCAAGCCGCGCAAGTCAGACCAAACAGAACCAGCAATACCGGAAATAACTGTCGAGTTCGTCCCACTGATCACACTCCCGCCATCTCAGCATGTTGCAATAAGCCTGGATATAGGGACGAAATGTCCGGCCAATATGTTTCCGATACAACCGCTTGAGAGCGTTTTCGTCTGTCCCTCAGCCCCCAAACTTGTCTGCTGCAACGCCGCGCACACCCACATCCGCTACGAAAAACCCGCCCGCATGAGGCTGTTCTGCCTTCTCCGCGTCGCTCATCCTGAACGAGGCGCTGGTGATGTAAAGCTGATCCAGATTCGCACCGCCGAACGCGCAAGCCGTAATACTGGATGTCGGCAGTTCGACCTCCGCCAACACTGTAGCCGTATCCGGATTCCAGCGCCGCACACGGCTTCCCCCATAATGTGCCACCCACAGCATCCCTTCTTCGTCGATCGTAAAGCCGTCAGCAAAGCCCATCTCTTCGGGAATACTGATTATCACCCGTTCATTGCTGATAGCGCCCGTCCCGTCGTCGTAGTCATACGCGCGAATGGCGAAATCCAGCGAATCGGTGTAGTACATCGTCTTCGCATCCAGGCTCCAGATGATGCCGTTCGAGATGCCGATGCCACCGAACATCTTGTGAACGCTGTGGTCAGTGTCCATTCGATAAACACTTCCCTGATCCGCCTGATCTTCGTAGGCCATCGTACCGGCCCAGAATCGGCCGGCAGGATCGCACTTGCCGTCATTAAATCGGTTGCCCGGCAGATGCGCTTCCGGATCGGCAAGCATCTCCAGCGCGCCGCTGTCCGGGTCAAAAGCGGCAAAACCGTCCCGCAGAGCCAGCATCAGCCCGCCCGACGCCCGCTGCACCACCGTTCCCACGTGCTGCCCCACGTCCCACTCCCGGTTACTGCCCGTTTCCGGGTCGTAGGCATATAGCTTGCTGGCCATGATATCCAACCACCACAGTACACTGGCATCGGCGTCCCAGATCGGGCCTTCCCCTACAAGCGCGTGGGCATCAATGAGAAGATCAACTCCTTTAGACATACTTCTCCTCCTTTGGACACTATATTGGTTCAACAGAGAGACATCTGAACTAATTTCTGAAGCCTGTGTAACTACTCCGCCCCAACTGATTCTCAACCCTTTACGAGCGGAGCAAAGGTACACTCTCCCCTCACTGTTGTATTTTGGGCGGTCGGCCGCAAGCGGCCTCCCTTGTGCAGGGGCTGCGCCCCCGCAACGCCCCCCTCGGTCCACCCACCGTACTGGTTCTTTCCCACCATTGTGGCAGGTCGACAGTGCGCCCCAACCAGTCTGGCGGCTGCCAACCGAATACGGCATCATATAGCCCGACTGGCGGCGAAGATGAAGAGTTGGTCAAGACACGCAATGTTTGCGGTATAGAAGCTGCTAGCCTATTTGCAGTCGTCCTTTCAGAGCCGTTCACTTTGCCTCGGCCCGACCTTTGGCTTTGCCCTACCCATACGCCGTGAAAGTTTCGTCTACCTCTGCAATCTGCACTGGCCTTCCTTCCTCGGCCGACCGGATAAGTGCCAGCGTACAGCGCACCGCGTGCAAGCCGTCCTCGCCGCCGTAGCGCGGCTGTTGATCATCGAGAATCGCATCGATCAGGTGATGCACCTGACTGACGTGGCCCTGCCCATAGTAGCTGATCTCCGAGTCCCATACCTGATCTTCGCCTTCGTCGAATCGGAAACACACAGTGTCTTGCCCCTCCCGGTGTAGAATCAGATGTTGCTGTTTCCCTTCCCAGAGCAGATTGTGCCCTCCCTCTCCCAGCACCTCGATCATGCCCGTCTCGCCCACTATGGTTGTACTCAAGCCTTGCATGAAGTCATACTTGCCATTGAGCGGGTCCGCCCGCATCCACACGCCCTGCCTCTCAGCATCCGCGTAGCGCCAGATAATTATGGGAATATCCAACTCGGCTGTCCGGTATGGGTCGTGGGACGCGCCCGCGCGCCTCCCCTCATTGCTTCCAGCCGCGGCCACCGCATAGACCTCTTTAATCGTCGCGTCCTCCATCAAATACTCAGCAGTCGCAAAGAAATGCACCGCGTGATCGAAAATCCACGGATATCTCCCTCCGCCCGACTGCTCGCCGTCCAACCGCCACGCCCGCGCCTCCGCGTCAATGTGTAACTCGTGCTGCGCCCTTCGACGCCACGCCCCGTGCCGCTGCCTAATCTGCAGAGGGCGGCCAATGGCACCGCTTTCGATGAGCGCACGTGCCTTCATATGCGATGAAAGAAAGACATATGTCTCGCCCACCAACAGCTTGACGCCGGCATCCTCCACCGCCTGCACGGCCTCCATCCCCTCGGCCGCGCTGCGGCAGAATGGCTTCTCGCAATGGATGTGTTTGCCCGCCTGCGCAGCCTGCCGCGTCATCGTCGCGTGCAAAAAAGTAGGGGTAGCAATATCGATCAAGTCTACATCGGCATCCACCAACAGTTCCGAAAAAGACGTATATATCCTCTCGATACCATACCGCGCGCCAAACGCTGCTGCCCTTCCGCAGTCTGTGTCACAGACCGCCAATACATGTGCCGCGGGGTGGCTCAGATATCCCCTGATATGCGCCGTCGCCGCCAGCCCCAGCCCTACAATGCCAACGCCTATTTTTTCGTCCATGAGCCGTAAACCAGTGAGCAAACCAAGGAGCCAGACCTCGAGGGAACCGTGCGGGTCTCTTAACGTTCAATCCGCGAAACGCGGCAGCACCTCTTGGAGAAATAACTCCGTACCGGCGGTTCCAGGGTAGTCGGCAATTCGAATCTGAAACAGACTGACGCCGGCATCAACGTACGCCTGTAACTGCGCCGCCACTTGGTCCGGCGTGCCGATCAGGGCCCCCCTGCCTTGTGCGTATGGGGTCGCATCCGCCTGCTGTCGGGCTACAGACTCCGTTCGATGGACTGCAATCGGCGGCAACGAAATCGTCTTCCGAATCTCATCGAAATCGCGTCCCACCGCCGCACAGTGCTCACGTAACACGCGCGATTTGTGCGCAAAGGTTTCCGGTGTCCCTCCCGGCAAATTCCACCAGTCGGCGTGTTTCGCCACCACTCGCAGCGTCAACTGCTCGCCGCCCCCGCCAACCATCACCGGCGGCAACGGACTTGGCTGCGGATGGCAGTAAGCGTTATCGATACGATAGTAGCGCCCCTCGTAACTGGCAGGTGACTCCGTCCACAGAAGCTTCACGATCTCAATCGTCTCTTCAAGCTGGCGAATCCGTGCAGCCGGTCGCGGAAACGGCCAGTTGTATGCCTCGTACTCCTCCACCAGCCAGCCTGCCCCAATGCCAAAAATGTAGCGTCCCCCCGTCAGCCACTGAAGAGAGGCAGCCATCTTTGCCGTCAACGCCGGGTTCCGGTAGGACTGGCAGAGGACCAGGCTCCCCCAGTCAAAGCTCGGATAGCGGGCCGCCAAATAGGCCAGTGTCGTCACCACCTCCGTGGCTGGCGTATCCCGCGGCACAAACGTACCCCAAGGATGGACGTGATCGTCTACCCAGACAGACGTCAAATGGCCGTCCATCAACTGAAGATGAGTATGCAGCTGTTCCAAGAAGCTGTCGGCGCTGCTCCCGTCCGTCGGGAAGGATGGCGCGTGCCAGCCAAAGTCTACTGAGGGCATATCGTTGGCTCCTGTATATGAGTCTTCTTCTTGTCAGTCCTCCATCGGATCAAGGGCGCGCAACCGGGCGGAAACAAGGACATCCACAGCCGGCTGCGAAAAGCAGCGAGGCAAGACCTGTGTCTGGATGCTGATGAATTAGTAAGCTTGGAGAGACCAGTGCATGCAAGTATAGCTGTCCCGGTCAGCGGTCGCAACTCACCTGCCATCGCCTCCGGTACCCCTTACCTCTTGCCGATCACATCCTTTGATTTCGATGTTCACGGCGTGTTATACTGCCTCTGTCAAGCCGCCCAATGCTCCACCTATTTGCCATATGACAGCGTTGTGAATACAGCCAACTCTTTCCTCTGCCGCATTCGAACGAATCCACCGCGGCTGGCCCTTCTCTTGCTGATCGCCGCGCTGCTCGCGGGCTGTGAACCCTCTCCAACAATGCATGTGATCGGTTATATGATCGAGGAACGCTTGGGCGGCCCGGTCGAGCCTCCTCTTTCCATACAGAAGGGCAGCCTTTCCGGCCAGGTCCTGTTCGCGGGTGAGCCGGTTCCGGGTGCCGTCGTCCTAGTGGCCACGCGCACCGGCACGCCTTTTTCCGCTCGCACTGACAACTCTGGCCACTATCGTATCGACAACATCCCTCCCGGCCAGTACGTGCCGGCCTCCATTGCCCCGACCTTCGCCGAAACTGCCCTCAGCGGCGCATTTGGCCTCCCCTATTCAGTCACTGTGCGGCCGGGCGAAACGGCCCGCGCACCCGCCCTCACCCTGCAAAAGCACAAACCGCGCCCTCTGCCCGCCCCCTTGCCAGAGGCAGCCGATCTTTGGGTCAGCGAACCGGTTACCAAGACGGCCCCCTTTCCCGCCGGCGCAGTGGCCTGGGAACGCTCCATCGCCTTTACCCGCGCAGGGGCCAGAGTCATTTCATTGCGGTTATATCGACCATATCCCGACTCCGGCCAGAAGCTGCCCTTGTTGTTCGGGCTCTTCCCCGGTTGGGTCGACGACTGGGCGCCGGTAAATGTGGCCCTGGCTGATGCCGGTTACTCGGTCTTGGCGCTTTCTCCGTCCGGTGTGTGGGGCTTGGATGTGGCCGCCCATGCCGAGGACGCTCGTCTCGCATTGGCATTGGCACGCGGCGGCCACTTGGGCGTTGACTTGGCCGACGCGCCGGCAGTGGCTTTGGGAGGGAGTTTCAGCAGCGCAATCGTCAACCGCCTGTTGCGGGATGAGCGCGACCAGTTCTCTGCCTGGCTGACGTTGGGCGGCATCAGCAACGCCTTTACCGGCAGCTCCGACTTCTACGCTCACCGCCTGACCCTTCCCGAACGATTTCGATATGTGATCCCTGCTCTGGGGCCGGCTAACATCTATCCCCTGCCTTTCCTCTACTATTCGCCGGTTTACACTGCCTCCCAGCTGCCACCAACCATGATCATCCACACCGATGTAGACCGCATAATTCCCATCAATCAGGCATACGAACTGGAAGAGGCGCTGCGGGCCGCAGGCGTCTACGTTGAGGTGTTATACTATGAGGATGTCAGCCATTACCTTCAGATCGGCGACGATATGACCGAGTCCGGCCAAGAGATGTTCTGGCAGGTGCTGAAATTTCTGGAGAGCCAGACAGCGAAGACTGAGGATGGAGAATAGAGGTATATTACCCCCTCATTCATCTTCGTGCTTTTCTCCTTCTGTGGGATACGCACGGAATGAACTATAGTACCTCATGACAGCCCGACGCAGACTGACTGAGGTCGATTCTTGAGCCTGTCAGCCGGTTCCAATTCACGTGCAAGACACTCTCCAGCATTTGCTGGTAGCCAGTTCTTCTGGCTTGTGTAAGGGGAGAGCCGCCTGGGAGTGACACCGGGAACCAAAGTAGAGAACGATTCGGAGGATCCTATGAGTGACTTGACTGCAGTTTCTGTGAGCGACCTTGAATACCAGGCTCTGGCTTCCGGTTCTGCCCTGCAGCCGCGGCCCAATTTCGGAGTTCTCGTTCTGGGGAATCGGGACCGGGCCGACTTCCTCCAAAGAATGACAACCAACGACATCGCCCGCCTGCAGCCGGGGCAGGCCGCGCTGACTATCCTCACTAGCCCCGTGGCGCGCATCGACGCCGTCTTCTCCGTCCTCTGTCGCCAAGAGGACCTCTTGCTGCTGCCATCAGAAGGACAGGCAGAGGCGTTGCGCCAGCGCCTGCAAGGGCAAATATTCTTCATGGACAAGGTGACCGTCTCCGACGAGAGCGGCAACCTGTGCCGCCTCCGCCTGCTTGGGCCGTCAGCGGGGAAGTCTCTTCTTGCCGCCGGACTGCCCCAGCCGACATCCGACGACAATTTCCTTGTAGCCGACGGCGTTACCGTCCTGCGTCAGGAGCGCTTTGATCTCCCCGGCTACGAAATCATCGCACCCGTCCAAATGTTGGACGCGCTCCAGGAGCGGTTGACCCGCGCAGGAGCCCTGCCTCTCGTCGACAGCGACAGCTACGAAGCCCGCCGCATCGAACAGGGCCGTCCCCTTCCTGGAAAGGAACTGACCGATGCTTTCTCTCCTCTGGAAACAGGCATGACTTGGGTTTGCGCCGAGAATAAAGGATGCTACACAGGACAGGAAATCATCGCCCGACAACTCACCTACGACAAAGTGACTCGCACTTTGGTCAGTTTACGTAGCGAAAGGCCCCTTTCGGAAGGCGCGTCAGTCAGCGTAAATGATCGCGCTGTCGGTACAGTCACCAGCAGCGGTTACAGTCCGACGGCCGGGCCGGTGGCGCTGGCCGTGCTTAAACGGCCCCACAATGTCGAAGGCGTTGAAGTCATGGTGGACGGCGTCACTGCCCGCGTCGAACAGATTCCCTTGCAAGCTAACTGACCTGCCGCGGCCGATGTTCAGTCGCCTCCTGTCCAGAGCCTTCAGAATCCAAGTGTATTCCAGTCTCCTCGTCACCGGCCGTTAGCAACCGGCGTTTCGCAATGTCAATCTCAACATGGCGACTTCTCATCGACGATTCTCCCCGCTCCGGCGCGGCCAACATGGCTGTCGATGAGGCCATCGCAGAGGCCGCGGCCGCCGGCACCGTTCTACCCACACTGCGATTCTATCGCTGGAGTCCTCCCACCGTCAGCCTGGGCCGCCATCAGAAGCTGGCCGATGTCGATGAAACTCAGGTCGCCGACCGCGGCTACGACCTGGTGCGGCGCTCTACCGGTGGGCGGGCAATTCTGCATGTCGACGAACTGACCTATTCAGTCGCCGGGCCAGCCGAAGATCCCCACATGGCAGGGGGCGTAATGGACGCCTACCTGCGATTCAGCAACGCGCTGCTTTCCGGTCTATCAACGCTGGGCCTCACAGCCGAAAAGGCCGGCGGTCGCACGCGTGCTGGACGCGAACTGTCGGCCGCCTGCTTCGAGACGCCCAGCGCTTATGAAATCACTGCAGGGGGCCGTAAACTGATGGGCAGCGCCCAGAGCAGACGCAAAGGTTATGTGCTTCAGCACGGTAGCTTGCCCCTCTGCGGCGACGTCACCCGCCTCGTGGATGTCCTTGCTCTCTCGTACTCCGCCAAAGACCGCCTGCGCCAACAGTTGCGCCAGCAAGCGGCCACACTGGCGGAAGCGATGGATCTGCCGCCCGACTCGGAGCGGCTTGCGTTTTCCCATGTGGCTGCGGCAATGGCGGGAGGGTTCGCGTCAGCCCTGGACCAGGACCTCAAACCGGGCACTCTCTCGGCCGGCGAACTGCGGCGTAGCGCCGAACTCATCCGCATCCGCTACGCAGATCCGGACTGGACCCGTCAGCGGTAGTGTGATATGGCAATCGGGCATCTGACCCTCGAACTCTACCTGCCTCTGACGAGTTCTTTAAAGGAAAAACGAGGCATCGTTAAACCCCTTATCGCCCGGTTGCGCCGCGACTACAATGTGTCGGTCTGTGAAGCCGATGGTCAGGATACCTTGAGCCGGGCCGTCGTGGAGGTGGTCTGTGTCAGCCAGAATGGAGCGCTAGCCTACCGGCAACTGGAGAAAATCGCGGTACGCGTCGAAAACTGGCGCCTTGACGCCGAAGTTGTCGACTACTATATCGAAATGGTCGCCTGACTGAGGTGGTTTACGCGCAAACTCGCAACTGGTGGCACGACATTCTGCGCCAGAGTTCCGGGCATTTGGTCCCGCCCGCTCGGACGCACTGTGCGATCTCTTCTTGCTTTGCTTTCAAAGGCAAAGGCAGTTCAAGTGGCCTGCGCCGGTTGGCGAACACCTGGCGTGGCGTTATGCCTGCTCAGCGCAATCAAAGACTCGTCCTGATTGTCTTGGGCCGACCAGCCGTAGTGGCGCACAGCGAGGAGCGCTATGCTTACTGCAACGCTTATGATCGCGATCCACTGGGCAGTAGCCAGTTCCCCCATCACCCACGCATCAGGCCGGAAGTATTCGACCCAGAAGCGGCCTAACGGGTATGCGATGAAATACAGGAGCGCCCCATCGCCTCGCCGCAGCTTATGCCCGAACTGCCAATAGATAAGATATAGCAGCCCAAACAATAAGATGTTCCAACCGGCTTCATAGAAAAACGTTGGGTGAAAGCCGTTGCTGGCATACCAGTCTACCGTGGCTTGCGGGATTTCGGCGACGCCGCAGGCCGGCGCTCCAGTTGGTCGCTGGCAAGGATGTATGGGGTTGATGTGGAACGCCCACGGCAGATCCGTGGCTTGCCCATACAGTTCCTGATTGGCAAAATTTCCCATTCGTCCAACCGCCTGGGCAACCAGCACATTGGGCCCAATGTAGTCCAAATAGCTCAAAAAGCTTAGCCCGTTCCGCTTGGTATAAAGGACAATAGCAATAATGCCGCCAATCAGCCCACCGTAGATGCCCAAACCTGTGAATCCGAATCCTCCCTTTCCCCCGCCCCACAATCTGATTATTTCAAATGGATTCTCGCGGTAAAAGGCCCAACCTGGTCCTTCGGCCGGCGTGCTGAAAACGTGATACAAACGGGCGCCGATTATACCCAAGAGCAGCGTCCAAGCCAGAAGGTTCCAGATATGATCGGGATTTTCGCCGGCGCGCTGGGATAGCCGCCCTGATAGCCACGCCGCAATCACCGCCCCACCAACAATGAATACTCCATACCAACCCGGAGCAAATACTCTGCCGAAGATTTCGAGTTCAAAAATGGTTGGACCCATACTGTTATCGTTGCCTTGTCAGTGATTGCGCGCGGTTACACCTATCCGAAAGTATAGAAGATCCTCACACCATCACAAAAAAATGCCATGAAGGGCGTCTTGTCTTCAACCCATACCGAATCTGGGTATATTGCCCACTACGGCCCGGGCGCGCCATTTTCCAGCCATACCTCAAGTGTGGCGCCTACGCGCTCAAAGCTCTCCACACCCAGTTTATCAGTCGTGTCCTCAATCGTATGCCAGTAAGGATAAGTGAAGTCGATGATGTCAATGGCCGTGTATCCGGCCTCGATGAATGGCGTGTGATCGTCCAGCAAAGGGGTGCCCGGTTCGAGGCTGAACCACTCGCCATACCCCAACTGTGCCGCAACTGACCAGATTGCCTCAGTCAGTCGTCGATCGGAATTGGGCTCCCATAGAAGCTCTTGATCGGCGTCCCCGATCATGTCTACGATCACCGTGTACCGCGGTGACTGACACTGCCCCAGCTCGTCCAGATTTTCGACGAAATAGCGGCTGCCCAGAATCCAGTCCCAGCCGGGGATGTACCCGTTATCTTCAGCATCGAAAAATGCCAGGCAGATCGTGTGGTCGGTGCTTGCCACATCCAGTGTGCGCGCCATCTCCAACAGCACGGCTACACCGGACGCACCGTCATTCGCGCCGGGTACCGGCTTCTCGCGATTCGCGGGATCCGGGTCGTGGTCGGAAAAGATTCGAGTATCGTAATGCGCGCCCAGAATTATCACCGGGCCCGAACCCTTGTACGCGATGATATTGCGCCCTTCCACATCCTCCAGCGGCCGGAACGGCTGGATCAGCACATTCCATCCTTTGTCATTCAACTCCTGAACCATCCAATCGCCCATCTCGTGGCTGGCTGAAGTGCCGGTAATTCGGGGCCCGTACGACATCTGTTTCTCCACGTAAATCATCGCCTGATCGGCCGAAAAGGAGACGGGGCCTACCGGCAGTTCGAGCAGTCCATAGCCCAGATAACCGAAGAATCCCGCAGATGCCGCCAGAGCCACGAGCAGCGTGATTTCAGTGCGAAAGGTCTTTGTCGTATTCGTTAAGCGCTGCCAGTTAGTTGGAAACATGGGTAGCTTTTGGAGTCAATGGTTGAGGCAAAAGTTGCTTCACCTCGTCGATTGGTTGTTTACCAAGTGTCGGGCATACGGTCGAAAGGCCGGCGCTTCCCGCCGTGCTGCCTACGCGATTAACCTGGCTTCAAAATAGTTCCCTGCTCATCGCCATCCGGCACAACCTGCACAACCCACTTGGCTGTCGCAGAATAACCGTTACGAGCGGGGACGCAGGCGAATTCGGATCGGCGTTCCGACAAATGGGTGATGTCGCCGCAACTGGTTATCCAGGTATCGCAAATAACTGAAATGGGCCAGTTCAGGGTCGTTTACAAACAGTATGAAGGTAGGCGGCTCGACGCTGGCCTGCGTTGCGTA
The DNA here is from genome assembly GCA_002238445.1 of Caldilineaceae bacterium bin5. Lineage (GTDB taxonomy): Bacteria > Chloroflexota > Anaerolineae > Caldilineales > Caldilineaceae > Bin5. The sequence continues at coordinate 148,405 of MPML01000002.1, read as the reverse complement.
GTAGATTCGGAATGGCCGCGTCTGTTTGGTTGCCGGAGGTGAACGGTGATAGGCATCCTGGATAACGCCATTCAGTTCCGACGTGGGAATGCGATGCCTTCGTTCCGCCGCCACGGCCAGCGCTGTCGGCAGCACTTTTTGCACACGCTGCCTCGTTAAAGCGCTGATAAAGAGCACAGGCACGTAGTCAAGAAACTTCAATTCTTCTCGTACCCTTCTCGTATACTCTACCATCGTCTGCGTGTTCTTTTCGACGATGTCCCATTTATTCACCAGAACAACCACGCTTTTGTGCGCCTCCAACACATGGCCGGCGATATGGGCATCCTGCGCGGTTACGCCCTCCACGCCGTCTATGAGAAGCAAGGCCACGTCAGCGCGATCGATACTTCGCATGCTTCGAAGTACACTGTATTTCTCGATCCCCGGCTCCACCCGTCCCCGTCGTCGGACTCCCGCCGTGTCAATCAAGGTGATATTCTGGCCATGGTAGACCATCTCGGTGTCAATTGGGTCGCGCGTGGTACCAGCGATTTCGCTGACGATCGCCCTTTCTTGTCCAAGCAGTGTATTCAGCAGACTGCTCTTTCCCACATTCGGTCTGCCCACCAGGGCGATTGCAACATCATCCTCTTCCGTCTCATCCCTAACCGGACTGTCGGACAGCTCGGTCGCAATCAGGTCGAGCAAATCCCCAACCCCGATTCCATGGAATGCACTGATCGGCACCGGTTCGCCAGCACCAAGCGCCCAGAACTCCGCCGCGTTCTGTCGTCGTTGCTCGCTTTCCGCCTTGTTTACGGCAAGTAGGATGGGTTTGGTCGTCTGCTGTAGGAATTCGGCCAGGTCTTCGTCGGCGGCTGTCAGACCATCTTTTCCATCCACAACCAGTACGATCACATCTGCTTCTTCTACCGCGATCTGCGCCTGGTTCGTGATCTCGGTCACGAAGCGGGCGGAGTCTCGCGCCAGCGGTGCCACCCCCGGCCGCTCCGCCCGATACTCGGCGGTCTTCTGCGCTTCAAGGCCGCCTGTATCGATCACGACGAAGGAGACTCCGCTCCATTCCGCCTCCCCATAGATTCGGTCGCGGGTCGTCCCAGGCAAATCTTCAACTATCGCTGTTCTCGCGCCAATCAGTCGGTTGAACAAGGTTGATTTGCCCACATTAGGGCGACCCACTAGCGCGACTACTGCCTTTCTCTGTTTCATTTCAACTGGACGACGTGGGTGTTGCAGTGGGCGGCGGTTCGGTCTTTTCTGGCGCCGGCACGGGCGAAGGCTCCACCGTTCCTGCTTCCGGCGCTGGTGCCGTCGCAGTTGACTCCGCATCCGCCGGGGTGGGTGGTTCCGCCGTCTCAGGAACCGGAGTCGCCGGGGTTTCGTCTGGCACAGGTGTCTCCGTGGGCGTCGGCGTGACCAATGATTCAATCAACACCTCGATCGCTTCCGGTATTACGCCCTCTTCAACGATTCCTTCCGGAACCACAACCGTAGGTTGAACCAAATGGCTGCCCGGCAACAGGCCCGTCAGATCGAGAAGCACACGCACCTCTTCCGGCCCTAGCAGTTCCAATCGCGGCAGAGGGCCGCTAACGATGACCTCGACCTCTTCTAACGAAACAGTGATACGCATGTCATCGCCCGCTCCCTGTACAACCGGATGGCGTGTCACTGTCAGACTGCTTTCCAGCGGCGCCACACCAACCGTAACAGACACACTGTCCTCAAGAGTGGAAACGTTCTCTGGCAAGATAAGCGTCAGCCGTTCCCGTACTTCTCCAGTAGCGCCCTCGATCATGAGCGGCCTCGTCTCCACGTATCCTGGAACATCCCGCAGCGCGCTCGGACTCCCAAGCAAAACCACCGTAGGCGGCTCCACTTTGACACCGGTCAAGCGATAGTTCGCCGATGGCGCGCCCTGTACATCAGCGCGCACAACCACTTCCTTGCGTCCGGGCGGCTGCACTACCGGCACAACAATCCGCGCCGAATTTGGTTCAACCTCTACCCTTTCCAACTCCAGGTTCTGGGCGTTGCGGGCGCTGAGTGGCCGAACCTGTTCAACCTGACTCTTGGCATTGCGCAAGAAGACTGTGGCAACTACCGACCGCACTTGCGTTACAAGTGTCCGCGGGCCGGAAATCTCGACCTCTGCCGGCTCCGACAGCGGCTCTTGCCAGTCATACCCGAACGCCGGGCTGTCCATCACCTCTACCTCTACCGGAACAAACCTGGAAATTACCGGCTCCAACTGCACCCGCAGTTGCCGGGGTTCATGCGCGATCACTTCCACGTCGGGATTCAGAGCAATGACCTCTACCTCTACCTCGTGGCTTCCCGCAGGTAAACGTGCCAAATCTATCACCGCGCTGAAATCGTCCGCTTGCTGGGATTCCAACGAGCGTTGGGGGGCCCGCAGCGTTAGCACCGCCGTACGATTGGACAGGTCTTGCAAGCTCTGCAGTCCCGCGCCCATATTTCGTACCTCGATCAGTATCGGCTCTTCATACTCTCGCCGAATCATCGGGTTTTCCTGATCGATGGCGATAAACCAGACCACAAACGCCAAAAGCACCGACAAAAGCAGCGTCGTCGTCGGTTTCATGGAGCGACTATATCGCCGAATATCATTAAACCTCAGCAAGAAATTCCCCGGTTTCTGCATTGCCCATTATAGGCCGTGGATCATAAAACTCTGTCAGCTTGCGCCGCAATTCATTTGCATCCAGACGACGGGCCATGCGTCCGCCTCTCGCAATCGAGATCGCCCCCGTTTCTTCAGAAACAACAACACTCATCGCGTCCGTCAATTCGGTGATTCCGATAGCAGCCCTGTGGCGCGTGCCCAACTGTCTGTCCGTGAGATTGCGATTCGTCAGGGGCAAAATGCAGGATGCTGCCGATACCTTGCCGTTCTGGACAATTACCGCCCCGTCGTGGAGAGGCGTGCCTGGAAAGAAGATTGTCAGCAGCAGCTCATCAGTGAGCTCTCCGTCAATCCCGACCCCGCGGTCGATATACTCCATCAACCCGCCGCTCCCCTCCAGCACCAACAAAGTCCCGTGGCGCCGCGCCGACAGCTGCTCGCAAGAACGGACAATCTCGTTGATCAGGGGTTCGGTCCCGCCATTCGTTCGGCGCAAAAAGAATGGCGTCCTCCGTCCCACCTGTTCAAGAACACGACGGATCTCAGGCTGGAAGATCACGGGGATCGACACAAAAATCACGAGAGAACTATTCCGTAACAGCCAGCTGAACGCCGTCAACTCTACCGTTCGGACGAGAACAAACACCAAAATGCCGATGATCAGGATCCCCAATACAAGCTGCGCTGCCTGTGTCCCCCGCAACAAGTGCAGCAGCGCGTAGAAGATCAGCATCAGCAGGAAGAGATCTACGATATTTTGCCAGTCGGTAAGGCGACTGAGAATTGCCACAAAGTCAGTCATGTCACCCTCTTTACCCCGGACAAATCCATATTAGAATCGTTTCTGCCATCCGTATGATCCAGCAAGATCTGACACAGTTTCTGAATCCCTTTTAGAGTAGGGACGCTGCGTACTATCTGGCAAGGACACCGAAAACTGAAGTCGCTAGTGTTCTTCCCCCTGCGCCATCACAGAATGCAGGGACCTGACTTCAGTTCATGAAGGTAACTCCACTCCTCCCAGCAAATGAGCAAGCACTGCCTTCTGCGCATGCAGCCGGTTGTGGGCTTGCGGAAAGAGGCGGCTACTGCTCCCGTCTGCCACTGCATCGGTTATCTCTTCACCCCGGTGTGCTGGCAGACAATGCATAACAAGCACCTCTTCATTTTCCGACCGTTGCACCAACTCCGTGTTGACCTGGTAGGGTGGCAAGTCCTCCATCCTTTCTTCCCGTTCATCTTCATCACCCATACTGACCCAGACATCCGTATACAGGACATCCGCTCCCCTTACGCCATTCAGGTCGTCCGTGATTTCGACCTCTACCTCCGCCGCCGTCAACACCTCCGCAGAGGGAATGTAACCGCGTGGCGCAACAATGCGCACGTTCAGACCGACCTTGCCCGCGGCCATCAGCAGGCTTGTCGCAACATTGTTGGCGCCGTCGCCCACGTACACCAGCGTTCTGTCCTCCAGCGTGCCCAGCTGCTCCCAGATGGTGAATACATCCGTCAGAGCCTGGCAAGGATGGCTGAAATCGCTCAAGCCGTTGATAACGGGAACACTGCCCCACTCCACCATCTCCTCAATAGAGCGGTGATCAAACACGCGCGCCATCACGCCGTCCACGTACCCGCTCAATACGCGGATTACATCCGCTGGGCTCTCTCGCGTTCCCAGGCCAATTTCTGCCGGGCTTAGATAAAACGCATAACCGCCAAGATGCCGCATGCCCATTTCAAAACTGACACGCGTACGCAGCGAAGGCTTCTCAAATAGCATCGCCAGCGACTTTCCTGCCAGGACCGGTCTATTGCCTCCGCACTGCGTCCACTCATCTTTCAACTGCCTGGCCAGCTTTAGAAGCCCCCAGAACTGTTCGCTGGTCAATATATCTATGCCTGTAAAGTGGCTGAGGGGCTTAACTATCACAATCTTCTCCTGAAATTTAGGTCTGGATACCCCCTGTCTCTGTAGAGATAAGGCTATCCTTGAATACAGACGACCGATTCACTCGCAAAGTTCCGATTCTGGCATACTTTCCTGTGCATACCCGCGCCAGTGCGTCTCACTGTCAAAAAGATGTCTGAGCCATCCCCGCGGCACTAACCAGCAGCGCCGCCGTCCACGTGGCCTGAAGGTTAACAAGTGACTGGCCGCGAAATATGGCCATCCACGTTGCCAACCATAGAATGCCAAGCACTGCCAAAGGTAGGGGCGCTTGGCCTATGATCATCAACAGAGCGATTCCAGCCTGAGCAAATGCCAAGGCTCCTAGTCCGCTGCGCGCGCCCGTAACATCCAGACTGTGGTTTGCGCCCCACACATGCACCGTCCATAGCAGTACCAATGCCCAGTGGTAGACGCTCCAGAGATCAAGACCGAAAACGGTCATGCCCAGTGCCCAAGGCGCCGCGACCACGACCAGACTGTGCAGCACGGAAGGGGGCATCAATGCAACATAACGCTGAAGCCAGCCAATCACTGCGAGGCCCAGCACAACGACCGTGGCCCACACAGCCGGCATCCCAATTGCAAAGGCGACAGCAAAGGCGACCAGCACCCCAGGTACCCAAGCCCGCGCCAAGACCGAAAGAACGCCGGGACCGTGCATTCCAAAAAGGCGCGCAGCCGGTGACCCCATGGCCAGATAGGGCAGCCACGGTCGCCTGTGCTGCATACTAAAATGTATACGGGGCAGAGCCTCAGGCGTTGCTAACCCGCCCCACATGTTCCCCCATAAGGGATCGACCAGCAGGAACAGAAGTACAAGAATTTGCGGAGAGACTGTTCGGCTTACATCGCCGATTCCAGCGGCCAATACCGCCGCCGCCAGCGACCACGCAGCAGAGACACGCCAAGGGGAAAGCTCTAGCCAGAGTCGGGCATCAAGCAACGCGCTGCTGCATGTTGCCGGTACCGCCGCCTGAACCGACTCTTGTTCGGCATTCGTGCCAGGCACATCGTCTGCTGTGCGCCTGCCCGTCATCTCTTCTGCAGCCGCGCCGAACTTCTCTGATGCTGTCAAAGTCTACCTGTACTCCTTCGTGCTACCGGCAGGACTGATTAGCCCTCAGATCACAAGAACCGATCGAAAATCGGACAGCGACCATGAGGCGATGGGGTAGTCTGCTAATCCGCCACTTTAATTATACCAGAAGGAGTGTCCACGGGGAATATCACAGGGTGCATCCGAGTTTTCTTCGCGAAATGTCTGTCCAGTGGTGGTCTCAGTCTGTAGAGACATCAACCAAACGCTAAGGACGACAGCTTGAAATACACCCACTTCATACAATTACTTGCAGTCGGCCGGGCTGCACCTCTATGGTCAGTTTCTCTATCCCTTGCGACAATATCTCGCCATCCGTATGCACTGGGACAGGCTGTCGTATCGCAATACAGGCGGAGCGCAGTCGGCTGAATTTCACGGCCTTCTGACTGTGCAGCCCTCCCCTCGTCATCGCTCTGGGCAGAAGATTCAGAATCCCAATCTGGGAAAGCGCGTCGGCGTAGGCCAGATCGAGCAAACCATCGTCCATAACAGCATCCGGCGTCAAATAGAAAGCCCCGCCCGTGCGGTGTGTGTTGCCAACGCTGACCAGCAACATGGGCTTGGCTGCCTCAAAAGAATTGCCGTCGCCGTCCGTCCAGCCAACCTCAAAATGCGGCTGGTCATACGCCCGCAACGCTCGCAAAGTTGCCCACAAATAGATGGCGAACCCGCGCAGCCGCTTAATCTTGCGGCTTTCAACCGTTACCTGCGCCTCAAAACCTACGCCCAAATTATTGTCAAAGTAGCGCCGCAAAGTGTCGACTCCGTCGAAGGCTTCGACCAGACCCAAATCGACGTAACGCGTGTTTCCTTCGCGGATGGCTTGTACGCCTGCATCATAGTCTCGGGCCGCGCCCACCACATCTGCAAAGTCGTTCCCACTGCCCGCCGCCATTACGGCCAACCCTTGCACGGTCTCGCCCTCCCCCGTCGCCAGTGCCAGGCCGTTGACGACCTCATGGATGGTTCCGTCCCCACCCGCGGCAGCCACGATCCCATACCCGTCCAGCCGCGCCTGCCGCGCCAGAGAAACCGCCTCCCCAGGCGCAGAAGTTTCCGCCATCTCAAAGGGGACATTCCCGCGGCGGAACGCGGCCTCGATCGCGCCGGCTACCTGCCCGCCGCGCCCGCGCCCCGCGTACGGGTTGAGAATGACCTTAACCGTTTCCATTGCGCTCCTGCTCGAGAGTCTCGGACCCCACAGCACCCGTCCCCTCTAATATCAGTGCCTCTCTGGGCGGTATCGTCAGGTCCCACAGTGTGCCGTTTTCTACATTATGCAGTTGTCCGCAGTTCTCAGGCGGCCAGATTGCGCGAAAAGACAGTTGCGGTGAAGTATCGTCCTCGCCGCCGGTCTGATCCTGAGTCTCCAGCGGAACTGCCAGCCGCGCCTTCGACCTTGCGCGGTTAAATAGCACGATCAGCCTGTCTGATTTCTCGTTGGCTTCGCCTGCCCTTGGAGGGAGCAGTCCCTGGCCTCCGCTCAGCGAGCGGCTGAAACCGAATATGTCGCCCGCCGCGACGAGTGTCCTGTACGCCCCCGTTCGCAGGGCGGGGTGGCTGTGCCGCAGAGCAATCGCCTTCCGGTGGAAGTCAAGCAAGTCGCAATCCCAACTTTCCTGCTCTTCCCACGGGAATGCCCCGCGGCAGCCCGGATCAGGGCCGCCGTTCATTCCTATCTCCTCACCGTAGTAGATGCAAGGTGCTCCTGGCAGCGTCATCTGCAGCAGCAAACACAGCCGCACACCACTGGCATCGCCGTCGAGAGCCCACAGGTTGCGCGCTGTATCGTGGCTGTTCATAAGGTTGAGCTGGGCGGTTACTACCTGCCAGTCGTAGCGCTCCAGCATCCTCTCGATTTCGGCAGCAAATGCCGGCGTATCCAGCTTCTCAATCGTATAGCCGCCCGGCCGGAAGTCGAGGCGCAGTGTCTCAGCCCCGAAGTAGCCATAGGCAGCGCGACTCAGGACGTAGTTCATCGCCGCGTCAAACCGATCTCCCTGCAGCCACTCCTCGGCCTCGTGCCAGATTTCACCCACCGCGTAGGCGTCGGCATTTGCCTCCTTCACCACCCGCCGGAACTCCCGCCAGAAGGGTGGATCGTCGATCTCTTCCGGAACGTCCAGACGCCAACCGTCTGCGCCAAACGCAATCCAGTGGCGGGAAACGTCGAGCAGATATTGCCTCATGCCGGGATTGCTGGTGTTCAACTGCGGCAGAGCGGGCAGATTCCACCAGGCCGCATAGTTGTGGGGTTGCTTCTCACTGCTGTGATAAGGGCGCAGCGGCCAGCCTTTTACACGGAACCAGTCGAAGTAAGGTGATTTCTTTCCGGTCTCCAAAATGTGATGGAACGGCCAGAATCCGCGCCCGCAATGGTTGAAGACACCGTCAATCACCACCCGCATCGCCCGTCCGTGGGCTTGGTCCAGTAACTCGCGAAAAGCTGTCTCCCCGCCCAGCAGTGGATCTACCTGCATGTAGTCAAACGTATGGTAACGGTGATTGGAGGCTGAACTGAAGATCGGGTTCAGATAAAGCGCATTGACCCCCAGATCCGTTAAATAGTCCAGACGGTCAACAATGCCTAGCAGATCACCACCCTGAAAGCCCTGCTCCGATGGCGGCGAGCCCCACGGTTTGAACTGGATGCCGGGAGATTGCCGCAAACGCGGGCTGCGACAGAATCGATCCGGGAAGATCTGATAGAAAACTGCGTGCTTCACCCATTCTGGAGTCTTTACGCTCATTGAGTTACCACTGCCAATAGTGAGGAGGCCGAAGTGAGGGATGCCTTGCCCATCTTAATAAGTCTGATTCTTGCACAGCCACAAGCGGTTGTCAATGCACCGCCTCGCCTTTTATGCTCCATTGCCCGAAATCTACAACAGAGCTTGCCGCTACTTCTCCGCGTTAGTCTCGTCGCGCTCCTGAATCAGGTGAGGGCAGCTCTCTCTCCACACTTCGCCATACTCTCTCTTTGCATTTCGGCGGTCGGGCCTTCGGCCCTCCCTTGTGCAGGGGCTGCGCCCCCGCAACGCCCCCCTCCAAAAACATGCCTCACCCACCGCTACGCCTTCAAACCAGCAGTGTGCCTCAACCAACCTGGCAGCCGCCAACAGGATGCGTCATTAGGCAGCCTGAACTGAGACGAGAATAAAGGGCAGTCAATACAAACACCGTATGTGGCTGAGCAGTTACCGAAAAACTGCAAACTTAATGAAGACTGCACCCTTTTCTGCGTGTGCCGCCATCGTTGGCATGCAGCCCCTCCCTGTGTGATAATCTCAAATGCTGCATATACACAATCCGTCAACCACCGGCAGGGCGTTCAGCGTCCGCACAGCCTCCTTGCCTGCCTTGAGGCACTGCGCGAGATGCCTGGCCTGCACTTCATGTATCTGCGCTTTACTCGTTTCCTTCTCCCACTAGTCCTGACAATTCTCATCTTCGAATTCGGCGCGCAGACAATCAACGCCGGCATGGCGCGTATGCCCGACGCGATCCGCGTATTGGCTGCCTTCGGGCTGGCATGGGGACTGGTTACAACGCTTTCCAGCCCGCTCGCCCAAATTCGCTACGCCGGGCTGGTCTTGGTGGAAGATAAACGCGACTTCTGGCGGGGCTTGCACTATGTCGGCCTGCTGGCTCTACTGATGATGGCCGTCCAGTGGCTGCTCGGCGGCACATCGATCAGCCGCCAACTGCTTGAAGGCCTCCATGGCATCGACCCCGAAACCGGCGATCGCGTGCGCCTGATGATGTTGTGGTTGCTGCCGATGCCGCTTCTGCGGGGCACAACCCAACTCGCTACCGGCGTGTTGACCCGTGGCAAACACACCGGCCAGATCAGCGTCGCCACCGCCTTGAGCGTCGCTGCCGGGTTCGCAACCGTCGTTGCACTACTGCAGATCGAGGCGATCCGCACCCATCCGATCTGGCTGCCTGTTCTCGTTCTCTATGCCACAATCCTGACCGAGTCTGTCACAATCCTCTTCTATCTCTGGCGTTTCTTTGGCAGCGGCCTGCCCGCCAAGTTGGAGCGTCCCCCGATCACCTATGCAGAATTCTTCCGCTTTACCTGGCCGATTGCGCTCATGAACTTCATGCAAGAGTCCAGCCGGCCGCTCATCAACCTGTTCGTCGTACGCGGCGCCCACGGCGCAGAGGCCTTGGCGGCCTTGACCGTAGCCTATACCCTCGGTCAGTGGACCTACCGCTGGCTCAATGAACTGCGCGCGCTCGTCCCTCCCTTCTACTCGGAACTGCGTTCCTACCGGCCATTCCTGCGTTACGCCTACTGGTGTGGCCTCGTCGCCACCGCCATCTGTCTCTTGCTCTTCTGGACGCCGCTGCGGACGATACTACTTGAGCAGGTCATTGGCCTGACGCCCGCCCTGGCAGAGCTCAGTCGCGTGCCTCTTCAGATCTACACATTCTTCCCGTTTGTGGTGATACACCGCGCCCATTTTCACAGCATGGCCTTCATTGAGCGGCACACCTTTCCAATGGCAGTTGGCGCTCCCATGCGCACGGGCGCAATTCTCGTCGCCCTTCTAATCCTGCCGCTCTTCGGCGTGCAAGGCGCGGCTCTGGGAGTGGCGTCCTTACTGGCCGGCTTCACCTCCGAAACAGTGACCGTCTGGTGGCTTATTCTCGGCAAAAAGCAGGTACGCGTCTGGCGAACTCGCCCGGCCGTCTAGGTCAACTTCCCCGCTCCCTGCATTCCAAAAACACAAGGCTCACTCATACCCCTTATGAATAGCGCCCAACCGCGTCCATATCCAACTCGATTCCAAGACCTGGCCCATCGGGAATCGACAGCATTCCATCCTCATCCAGCTGCCAGCCACCCACCACGATCTCGTCGATATAAGGCGAGCCGGTCTTGTACTCCACCAGGTCGGTATCCGCCAGCGCCGAGGCCAGCTGCAGGTCCGCCGCCAGTCCCAAAGCAGTGTTCCAGCCATGCGGGATCAACCGCACGCCATTCTCCTGCGCCATCCAGCCGATCTTGCGCTCCTCACTAATGCCCCCGACTTTGGCGACATCCGGCTGTACGATATCGAATGCGCCCTGCAGGAGAAAGGGAAGGAATGACTGCCGCCGCGTCAGTACCTCACCACCGGCAATCGGGATCGTCGTGTTGCGACGAAGATGGATGAATTCTTCCAGGTCGTCCGGCCGTAACGGCTCCTCAAACCAGTCCACACCGTAATCGGCCAACATCCCCGCACAACGTAGTGCCCAAGTATAGCGGCCCTGCCAGTGGGCGTCGCTTCCGCCCGCGTCTACCATCAACTGGTTGTCGTCCCCCACAACCTCGCGGGCGGTGGCCACGATCTGCTCGTCCAGTTCGTCGCTGACGCGGCCAAATGGCCCCCACCCCATCTTGAACGCGCGGAATCCCTGTTCTTTCCACTGCTCCAACTCATCACGCAGCGGGCCAGGCTGGTCCATCAGCAGCGAGGCATAGGGCCGCACCCGCTCGCGGTAGCGCCCACCCAACAGGCGCCCGACCGGCTGCCCCGTCACCTTGCCCAAAATGTCCCACAGCGCGATATCGATGCCGCTGATCGTGTGCGTTACGCTGCCGCCGCGCCCCATCCAGAACGTATTCTGGTGTAGATGCTCGCTCACACGTTCCGGCTCGATCGCCGACTGCCCAATCAGCAGCGGGCGCAGCACTTCCAGCGCCGCCAATACCAGCCCATCGTTGGTAAAGACGGAGCCGGTTCCGGTGACGCCTTCATCCGTCGCGATGAAGACAAGTGTGTGGATGCAGTCCTCCTCCTTCAGCTCTTCGCTCCAGCCGCCCTCTGGCGTCGCCCCGCGCAGACCAACTGCCCTTACCTCTTGAATCTTCATCATCGTCCCTCGTCATTTTGTTTTGATTGCCGTTCAAGTTCCGCATAGATGTCGCCGATGCGCACCAGTTCAGCTGCAACATTGAAATAGCCCGTGTAGCGGATAGTATCGGGGCTGACATCATAATGGTAATGGCCTGCCTGGTTGAGCTCGCCCATGTGGAAAAAGTGCGTATGCTCCCCCGATTCTCGCAAATGCAGCTTTCCGCCGGTGGGATCGCCGGTCCAAAAAACGGCCAGGCAGAGCAGGTCTGGCCCCATGTGCTCATAAAACTGGAGAAAGTCGGAGACTACCTCCTCGGTCTCAGTGTCGTAGTATTTGTGGGCAATGCACTCGTAATCCGGCATCACATGGGAGCGGATCTGGCCTGCCTCGATGACAAAGACGCCGCCCATACCCACCTGCCTCGCGCCGGCAGCGCCAATGTCCGGATGGCCTTGCAGACTCTTCCGCAGCGCCTGCGTAAAGGAACTTTCGCTGCCTGTCCGCCTTTCCACACTGACCTTAAGCACCGGACCCGGCCGGCCCTCCGATACGAAGAGGTTGGAGAGACCGCTGTGGCGCGTGGACGCATAATGCTCGACAATGCACTCGCGCTGTCGCCCGACGCGAGCGACCTTCGACCGGTTGACCCCACCCGCTTGCAAGGTGGCGATGACCTCCCCGCAATGCCCTTCCAATACTCCCGGATACGCCATGCCCGCGCCGAAAACACTGCCGTCGGACTGACCGCAGTCGCTCGCCATTTTCGCCATATCGAAAGTGACGTGCCGGTACCTGGGGTTGTGCGCGCAAGGTTCCCCTCCCACCTCCAGTAAGACCGTCGAGCCGCCGATGCCGGGGCTGGCGCAACCCAGTGTCCGCAGATCGGGGCAGTCAACTACTTCAACATCAACCTGGGCGTAGTTGGCCTCCAACCCATCCCGCACGTATGGCGCCAACACCTCCAACGGCGGCGACCACATAGTCACCCGTTTCATCGCTTCCATTGTCATCTCCGCCAATCTTCCAATTCCCTTAGTGATGGTTCGGACCAACGTCAGTCAGCACGTGCTATCAACTGCTCGGCCAACTCCAGTGCATCCGCTGGCCAGAAGCATTCGGGACGGGGTTTATACACGCCGGGCATTCCCGCTTGGGGTCGGCAGCCCTGGATCGTTTCGATCCATCGATCAGGGATCGCCTCTCGTCCATACACTGCGCCTAGAAGTGCCCCGCAAATCGCCGCATTTGTGTCTGTGTCTCCCCCGCGCATGACGCTGTCCACGATACCCTCCTCCACGTTTTCGGCATTGAGAAGCTGCCAGAGTGCGTTGCGGAAGGCGATCAGCACCCACCCCTGAGAGTCAACAAAATCGTCGGGCGGAGAGTCGGCAGCAGCTGCAACCGTCTCCTTTAAACTGTTGTCCACCTCCATTTCCTCCGCCCACCTCACAATCTCCTGATACAAATCACTAGCGCTGCATCCCGTCCTCACCGCGTGCGCTGTCGCCATCGCGAAAAGCGCGTTGGCCTGTTGGCAGACCGGATGGATATGGGTCAGAACCGCGTCCTGACGCGCCCATTCCGCCACCTGCTCCAACGAATGGTTCGCTCCAAAGATCCCCAACGGGCTGATCCGCATCATCGCCCCGTTGGCCTGGCTGCCAGGATCATGCCTTCCTCTCAGGCCGTTCCGGATAGTGAAACCGCAGTCAAAAGGACCGGAATCCAGCCAATACACGTATCCCTTTCTCGCCTCTTCCTGGTCAAACTTTCCCAATGACACTAGCGATCGCGCCAACTGCAGCGCCATTTCGGAATCGTCGGTGGGCTGACCCGCGATGGTGTTAAAGGTGCCGCCGTCAGCCATATCGCGCACGCCGTCTGGATACCTGCGGCGAATCCGTTCCGGTGACTCAAACTCCACCAGGCTGCCTAGCGCATCCCCTATCAACTGGCCAAGAAGGCAGCCCTGCGCCCGCGAAACGACGCCAGAACCGTTTGCCTTCTCGGCATTTGGTATGACTTCACACATAATCTGTCTCCCCTTGATTGTATCCATCTCTCAAGACTGGGATGGCATCTGCCACCCAGCAAAAAACCATTTCTCCTGACACTATTGTACCATTCTGACAACATGTATGGTTGCCGCCATCTGTCCGATGAGAAGCAGCCGGCGGCAGCCGGATTAACGCCGGTTCAACACGAGCTCATAGACAGCAAACTGCTCTGTCTTGAACCTTCGAACCAAAGCCAACTCGCGCGCCGACAGATGAGGATGGGAGTTTCGCAACGGCCTCCAGGCCGGAGCGATTACATACCTGGCCTGCTGCGCCCTCTTGGCGGCATCATCTGCCAGCGCCACCGGGCTTGCAAACCAGCGCACGGTATAGTCACGCGGATTCTCATAGAGGTAGAACTGGAGGTGCCAGCTCAGCGACTGGTGATACAGCACGGCCCCTGCTGGACTATTGCTATCCAGCCAGCCAGATACCTCCCGCAGCCCATCGTACGCGCCATGATCACCGCCAATCGGGAGTCCGCCCCTGGCCGCCTGCATAGCGCCGGGCAGCAATAACACCATCCACAACCCGATTACAGCTGGTCTCCAAACGTCGGAACTGAGCGACAGGACTCTGGCCCCGATCCATCCGCAGAGAATCGCGAATACCGGCGCTATCGGCAGGAAGTACCGATCCCAAAGAGGCAGACTGAACGCAGCATGAATGGCCCAATACACACCAATCCAGCCACACAACAGTACGGCTAAAACTGTATTTCGTCGCGGAAAATGGTCTGTCCCCCGCGCGTACACCGCTGCCAAAACGGCAGCCCCTACCAGGACGATCCACACGATGTGACTGGCCGTCAGATACCAAAGCAGTTCAGCGATGCGCGTAGCGCGCCCAAGCAAATGGTCGATCGAGACCACCTCCAGCGCGCCATAGTTGCGTACACTCAGATCCCACGGCGACGGCGCGACCGCCCAGCGCAAACTGTCCCAGTACAGAACCGGCAGAACTGTCAGTGCAATCCCACCGCTAACGCGCAGCGCCGCGGCCAGGATGGGCTTGGCTTTCGGGTTCCCCGTTATCAAAACGGCCAGCGCCAGCGGCACAAACAAGACACCCTGCTGCTTGGTCATGATCGCCGCGCCCAGGCATAGTCCCGTCAAGACCCCGCGTGATCTTTGCGCCGCGCACAGTGAACATACGCCCGCCAGCACCAGCAGGGGATCGGTGAAAGCCGTCGGACTATAGCTGATCGCAAACGGATTCAGCGCGAAGAACGTTGCTGCCACCACGCCCGCGGCCGTCGTCCATGCTCGCCTCGCGATGGCCGCCACAACCGGGATCGTGACCATGCTGATGCCGACATTCAGCAGCCGCGCGCTGGCCTCGGAAGTGCCAAAAGCCTTGAACCAGTAGGCCAGCAGCCAGATAAACAAAGGTGGCTTGTCGATCCACTGTTCCAGAAAATGGGGATCATCATGGAGAAAGTGCAGCGCCCAGTAGCTGTAGAGCGCCTCATCCTGGTGAAAACGAAAGCGGTCCAGCATCACCAGCCGCAGACCGAATCCCACCACAATCAGGATACACAGATAGCGCTGATATCCTGTCCCAGCCCGCAAAGTGTTAGCGATGCCTAACATTTTGCGGGACATGCTGGCAGCCTGTCGCACTGCAGCTGTAGAGTGCAAGGTGGAATGCACGATTCCGTCGCTATCGTTCAATCATTCGCTGTGAGGAAAGCAGGACCACCGCCCCGAAAGACGCTAAAGGCAGTCTCTGAGCACTGGACATTCTACTCCAGAAAAATGGGGCGTTCAAAAAAAGGGGCAAATCTAAGGGGTAAATAGGGAGAAATGGGCCGAATGCACACAGTTTGCGGCAGGCTAGGGCTAGGCACGGATCCTTCGCCTTCTCGTGCTCTAGCCCTAGTGGCCCAACATGCCAACCCACAGAGCGTCACCTGCTATCTTCGCAAAGTGCGAGCGCTCCTTCCAGCAATTCATTCATATTCACCGTCCGCGAGTACCGGTCGGCCAGTTCAAATACCTGTCAACCTTTTTGGGACAGTGTCTGATTCACATTATCGGCCCCCCTCGCGGGGCATCGAGGGCGACCGAAATGATCACTTCAACTGGGCCGGTACGAGACACCATCCTGTCCGAGCAAGATATCGAAAGTCGAAAACGAAATGGTCGACTCGTTACTGATACCCTTGATCCGGTCGATCAGAGTAAGCATGTTGTCTTCCTGAGAAACGATCAAGCGCGGATTGACCGGCACCTCTAACAGCTGCGTTTCGCTCTTATCGGGAAAGTGCTTGTGTTTCCAAACCATAATCTCCACCTCGTCTTTGAATGGACGGAGAATGGCGGGCGTGTCTGCCGATTCCCTTCTTGCGGCATGAAAAGCGGCCATAGAGTAGTCGGTCTGATCGAATAAAGCTAATGAATTGCCCTCAATGTTGATTGAAACAGTCCACATATATTCCAGGTTTATGTCTTCGACACCCTCTCTGTCGAATGCCAACTCTTCCGGAACCTCCCTCAGATAAAATATGGCCGTCAGAGTTTCGCCCTCTAGGCTGGAATCCACGCCAACAATATCAATGTAACCTGGCAATGAACTTAGCATCGGGTCGCTGGCACTCTGGCCGGGCAACATGTCTAGGTAGCCGCCGGGACAGTCAGCGCGTTGCCCTGCCGCCTGCGGTGGCAATGACGCTGCCGGTGGCTCTTCCGGTATAGGTACGCAGGCCGCAATGGGAAGTTCGAGTCCAACGAAAACAGCGATTTTGAACATGAGCTTGTCTCCTTGGCAGATGAAGGCGAAGTCTGGTTCCAAACTTCGTCCACTCTTGTTCCGCATCGTCGGCTTGAACGTCGGACTGGCGCAAAGTGCCCTCCAGGTCGAAGTATCGGCTAGGTTTCGCATGAAATCCCGTCGTGTCGGCGCAAGTCATCGCCAGCATAAAAGAAGAGGGTTGAACTGTTCGTTATCCCCGGAACTTTACTCCTGAAAGTGAGGGAATTGTCCTTGTAGGAAACATTAAGTTGGGCGGGTCCTGCATGGTGCAAGTGAGGAAGCTGCTCTCGGTCAACCAGGTGCTCGAATTCAAAGAAGTCGAAACTCACCGCGTCTTCAAAGTCGATAGCTGTGGGTAGTTCTTCTGAGCTAAGTGATCCCAGGGAAACGCCCGAACTGAACATGTAGTCGAAAAGTGAAAGGTCATTTGGGCTTGTGGCGGCGCCGTCTACGTCGATATTGACGTTCCAATAATAAACATAGGGATTTTCCTCCTTGCCCGTATCTTTGGCCAAGTCAGAATGACTTTCCCTATCTGTTGCCAATTCTTGGGGAATGCTCTTCAGATAGATCACGACCGTAAGGCTCTCGCCGTCCAGGCTGGAGTCCACACTGAGAATGTCAATGTAAACTGGAACATTATTGGACGGTATATCGTATGCGCTGTCACCAACCTTCAGGATCGAAAAATCCGGGTCACAGCTTTCGAGATGCTGGATCAGATCTTCAGATGTTTCTTGCTCGGTGCCAGCTTCTGGAGGCGTCAGCTGGATCGGCACACAGCCCGCGGCGAGAAGTGCGAGTCCGACAACCAGAAACGTCTTGAACATTGTCCTGCCTCCTTGCACATCTGAAGCAGCGTCTGCATTCCGACAATCCACGCCGCGCTTCGTTTCAATTAGGGGGCCTTGAGGTCACGCGATAGCATCCTGAAGTTTCCCTGCCCTGCACGATTACTCTTTGTCACCCGTTAGCGGCAAGACTTTGCGGAAACCCGGTCGCGACAGCGGCTGTTATCCCGGCCTTCGCTTGTCAGTTACCTCTACCTGAGTACCGCGTGCCCTTCTGCCGCGAAACGAAATTCAATTCTCACATAGGCTAATGGCACTTTGGATTGTGATTCCCCTTCGAGGCCACTAGGGCCCTTCTGGTTTGCCGTGTTTCTGACGAAGACACCCACCCGCTGTAACAGAATCTCGAATCCCCTGGTCCATATTCGCGAGCACTATTTCGCGATCTGTTTCGTGCAGAATATCTGTCGTCTGCGTCCCCCATGACTTTCGTGCGGTGCGGAACAGGAACTGTTGTAGCCTTCCACAATATAGAGTAACTCTCTTCGCTAGCGCCTGTCATACTCATAGGTACCAATTTCGGTAGACCAGCTTCTCAGATTTGGGAGAATGCTCACTTTAGGTTGGTATCCAGAGTGATATAATCTTAACCAGAGGGAATTGCCAGATCACAGCGTCGTGTCTGGCAATAGAGAGCGGAGGAAGCTGTGGAACGCAAAATGTTTGGGAAAGTCGTTGCCGCACTGCGCAAAGAGCAGTTGGACTTCGATAACGGCAACAGCTGGAGCCAGGAGAAACTGGCAGAGGAGACGGGACTAACTACAAGAATCGTAGGCAAAATTGAACGAGGTAGCCAGGTGCGGCTTGACAGGGCTACGCTTCAGGAGCTGGCGCGAGCCTTCAGACTTACTTCGCTGGAACGCCGCGAATTTTTCGCCATGGCCAGCGAGATCACAGACGATGCAATCGTGCGTGCCGACCTCAAACACCAGGAAGTCTTTTCCCGAGTCTGGGCAACGCTGGGCACAATCTGTACACCCGCTTTCCTCATGGACTCGTTTGGTGACCTGGTCGGCGCCAACCGCGCCGTCCTCGACTTTCACAGGCTCAACTGGTCACAATTCAATGCGGCAAGAAGTTCCGCCGGTAACGTCAATATTCTCTCACTGTTACTGGCCCCGGATGCACCAATTCGAAGCGTGCTGGGTCCCGGGTGGCAGGCCATCGCACTCGCCAACATGCGTCAGTGGCGGGTCATGACCCTGCGATATCGCCATACCACCCACTTTCGCGACCTTTTCTCCACCCTATCAGCCTATCCAGACTTCCAAATGCTTTGGGCGGCTAGCCGCAGACGCGTCGAAGACGATAATAGCCGCCTGCGCAGCCATTTCTACACCCATAGCGTCTATGGGCCGGTAGCCTACACCGTCTTCACCAACATAAGCCTGAGTGCCTGTGGCGACCTCTACCTGGCCACCTTCGTGCCCCAGAATCG
Organism: Caldilineaceae bacterium bin5; assembly: GCA_002238445.1. Lineage (GTDB taxonomy): Bacteria > Chloroflexota > Anaerolineae > Caldilineales > Caldilineaceae > Bin5. The sequence continues at coordinate 129,749 of MPML01000002.1, read as the reverse complement.
CGACACAGGCGCCGTATTCCAGAACTTGGCGGATAAGGGCAACCGTCCTCTCGCATTGACGCCTTGGCCGAATCCTACACTCCATGCAATGCATGCGTGCAATGGCTCGGGTGATTTGCATAGGGATTTCGGCGTACGAGGCGGAGGCCTGCTTGAAAGGTCTTAACCTGTCTGTTAAGGGTAGGTTTAGTGCTTGAAGACGTACGCAGGGGTGAATCTTGGCAATGGGGTTGCTACTCAAATGCTATGAGACCGATTCTAGGAATTCTCGCCAGGCTCCGAACGAAATGGAGCCTGGCAGACGCCCGTTGCACTTACTGACGACAATTCAACTGTGCTGAATGTTCTGCACTTCCTGCCAAGTTCAGGCAAAGTGCAAATGCGAATTCGCCCAACGGAGCCTTCAACCGACAGGGCCTCGCGGCCAAGCCAAACATGCCTGATTATCGGCTCAAGCACGGTCGATCCGCGCCCAAGCAAAACAGCGGTATCCTGTGAACGCGAGCATTTCGGCAACGCTCGGCAATTGCGACCTGGAGCTAGGCGAGCCGAGGTGTTTACTCGTTCCTCGCTTCTCTCTACTCTATCCTAGTCTATGGGCGGTCGGCCGCAAGCGGCCTCCCTTGTGCAGGGGCTGCGCCCCCGCAACGCCCCCCTCCAAAACCATGCCTCACCGACCGTCTGCCTTCATCGCTGCGGGTCGGCTGGCTAGCACTGCGGCGACAGTACACCTATTCCGTCACCAAGAGCCTGAATGTTTCCACGGATGACTAGCTGGTCAAGTACTGTGGCTTAGTGGATACCCGGAATCGAAGAACTGAACTTCAGGAAATCCCTTCAATCAGGTCCAGGAATCCACCCCAAGCAGCTTTCGTCCTAGCGGCGTCAGCTTGGCCGGCGTCTGATGCCGGTGCTCCCAATCACGCAGGTCTCCCTGCCAGTTGGCCATCGGGCGGCACTCTTGCCAAGAGCGTATTCGCGCCGCCCGCTGCTCCTCGTCCTTCTCCGGCGCCGGCGACATCGTAATGTACTGAGCTAAGCGCGGCCGAGTCGAGCGGTTGTGACCGTTGCCATGCGCCAGCAGCCGGTGCCAGATCACCAGATCACCGGCTTTACCCTTCACGACTTTGATGTCAAGGCCGTCCATGTCTGGAAAGCGAGGATTGCGGTCGGTCGGCTGCGTCTTCACCCACTCGTAGAACATTTTGTGAAACCCGGGTATACACTGAAAGCCGCCCTGGTCAAGGCCGGTATCAGTCAGATAGAGCACGCCCTGCACCCCAAGGTGGGTAGCAGGATCCGGGCGCCAGGTTGCTGCCATATCTTCCGCGCCATTTAGCAAGGGCACCTCTCCAGTGTCAATATCCCAGTGGATCATGCCCTTATGGCCCCACTCCGGCTTGTCGGCTCTGTCGGGGGGCTTCATATTGGCACGATCCAGTGATACCCACAGCTTCTCCGTGCCCAGGATCTCGCTGAATGCCTGATGAATGCGCGGATTCTGACGGTTGTCCCACAGTGTCTGATGCTGGTACATCTCCACCATGCCAGCCTGCGAGATTGGCGAACAGAGATCCTCACGCGTATAGGGCTTGTACCTGTACCAGGAGTCCTGATCGGCCTCCTCCATCTCCAGGAAGGTCCAAATCTGTTCGACAAGTGCGTCCAGATTCTCCTGCGGCACCGCCTGCGGGACTACGACATAGCCGTTCTCTTCCCAAAACGCCCAATCCTTTCCATCCAATACCGGCATCTCCATCCTCCTTGCTTATCCCGCCTCACCGAAGTAGAGGCTCACGCAACCTTTACATCGTCGAGTCGCAGTTCCCGACCAGTCCCTGCGCTGCTCAAAAGGCCTTCCATCATCTCCTGTACAGTCAACCCATGCCGCAGCGGGGCCTCGCATGGGATTCCGTCCAGTATGCAGGAGATGAAGTGATCGGCGATCGCGTTCCACGCGCTGCTCTTCTCCTTTGTAAGGCCATCGAACGTGATATCCAGAGGGCGGCTTTCATCGTTCAGACTACGGCCCGCCTGAGGGACGGCATCAAACTCTTTCGCAGTTTCTACGACGGCCGGCGGAACGGGGCCGTTTGTGTAAAGCGTCGGCGGACGCACTTGAGCCCCCGCTTCGTCGCCGAACAGCTCGATTTGCAGGTCACCAGGCTGGTGGGAGGCCCAAAAACTCTCCACCTGCAGCGCACTGCCATCTTCGAAACGGATGAAGCCGCCCGCGTAGTCGTCTGCGGCAAACTGGCTGTAGTAACTCTCCGGCACCGCAGATGTCTCACCCGCAGCCTTGCGTCCGAAGTAACCAAACCCGCGCGGTCCGAACTTTGCGCCAGCGACGCCGGTCACGCTCAACGGCCGCGGCATCCCTAGCAGCCACCAGGCCGAGTCAAGCACATGCACACCCATATCGCGGAACGCGCCGCCGCCCTCGCGGATGAAGCCAAGGTTCCACGAGGGAATTCCGCTGCGGCGGACGCTGCGGGCGCGCGCATAATAGAGGTCGCCGAAAATTCCCTGTCGCGCCAGCGCGCCCATGTACTGTATCTCCGCCGAGAAACGTGTGGACAGAGACATCATATTGACGACACCGGCCGTCTCCGCAGTTTCCACCAGCTGCTCCGCCGCCGCCACCGAGTCAGCCAGCGGCTTGGTCACCAAAACATGCTTGTCATGGGCTACTGCTTTCAGCCCCATCGGCACGTGCAACTGATTGGGCGTGCCGATGAATATGGCGTCGATCTCCCGGCTGCGGCAAAGTTCGTCGAAGTCAGTGTACAATCGCACCTCATCCGGCTGCGGCAGAAGCGAAGCGAAATCGTTCATGCGCTCCTCGACCAAATCGCAAAGCGCCACCACCTCCGCCCGCGGGTTGTGTGCCAGAGCAAGACCGTTGGGCCTGCCGATGCCCATGCCGACGACAGCTACGCGTAGTTTTTTCATATAGGATTCTCAGATTCAAGTAACTTGACGTCGGTTGCGAACAACTCGCAACCGCCAGTGCACGCCTGCCACTTCAGTACTTCAACTATCGATCGACTGTCAGAGCATAATGCCCTTCGATGTAAGGGTACCTCTCTGCAACCTCCTCCGCCAACTCAATGCCCAGACCGGGCCGATCGGGCAAAAGAAGCTGCCCACCGCTTATCTCCGGCGGCTGTGCCGCGATTCCCCATTGCAGCGGCCCCTGAATCTGGCAGACCTCGAGAATCTCCAGGTTTGGCAGGGCAGCAATCGCGTGTGCGTGCGCCATCGCCATCAGCCCATTATGCCATGAATGTGGATAAAGTTTCAGGCCGTGATGCGCCGCCAGCTCTGCGATCCGCACCAACTCCGTCAGTCCGCTTACACCCGCGTCCGGTTGCACGATGTCGTAAGCACGCTTCTCAATGTACGGTCGAAACTGTTCCAGCGTCGTGAAGCTCTCCCCTCCGGTTACAGGCATATCCACCCCCGCGGCCAGTGTGGCGTAGCCGTCGATATCGCTCCAGGGGATCGGCTCCTCCAGCCAGGCGAAACCCAGCCTGTCCAGCTCTTTGGCAATCGGCAGCGCCTCGTCCATCGTCAAACGACAGTTGCCGTCCAGGGCTAGTTTCATCCTGCCCGCCACCTCCTGATGCAGCTCTCGCACCAGGCCGAGAAAGCGGTCAACATTCACGCCATCCCACGCCCAATCTGTGCCGATTCGGAACTTCATAACCGGGAAACCCTGTTCAACGTACGCCAGTGCCTCGTCAATCAGCTGTTCGGGACGATCGCGCCAATCATAACGGCAGCCGCTCGACGCGTACATGGGTACCGAAGCCGCGGGGCTGTCGCCAAGCAATTCGCTGACCCGCTTGCCCGCCGCCTTCCCCCGCAGGTCCCAAATGGCGCAGTCGATCCCGGCCACAGCCGCGTCATGGGCGCGGTCCCTTCCATTCGGATGCGGCGGTGTCCCAGGGTCAGTCGCATCCTTGCCAATGAGCGTCGGCGCAAGCCAGTCCACCCATTCGGCGATTCGCGGCGGCACCCCGTAGGCGCTTGCCTCACCGATGCCGACAGGTCCCTCTTCTGTGTGTACCCTCACTACCGCGCAATCGGCCTTCACAGTGCGATATTGGGCAGTGATCCACTGCCGTTCCGGTTCATGCATGCGCGAGAGGCAAATTGTATCGAGTGCGGTAATCTTCATTTGAATCCCTCTTACCAAGGCAGCTTGTATGAAGGCTCGTTGACATACCGAGCCGTCTTGAAATCCAACTCAATTCGCGTCGCCGGCGGGAGTTCAACCTGCAAGTAGACGTCATCGACCGTAGCCTCCTCGGTCGTCTGCTCGACTTCAGGCGATTGGTACGCTGGCTGAGGGCCCGGATAGACACTCGTCCGCTGCGTGTACTGCACCGCCTCGAAACGGTGCTCGCCAAACCCCCCTGCCTGCAGCAACACAGTGCGTGACTCGTACGGACTCAGGTTTACTAGCTCCACCACTGTGCGATCGGCTTCCAGCTGCGATACCAGCGCGGCGACGTCCGGCGGCAGGCCAGGTCGCTTGCGTACCGCGTCGTAATACCGCAGCCGGCAGTGGAGAAGCCCGCCGTTGTAGATGATCTGCGGCGCGCCCAGCGTGAGCTGCACCAGCGCCTCCGTGATCACGGGGTTGAGCTGTTGCCAGTGGTGGATGTATACCTGCGTCAGGTCTTCCTCATCCTCCCGGATTAAATCCAGCCGGCGGCAGACTTGCCCGTAGGTGGCGGCCAGCATCTGCTCGGGATAGTCGGGGTTGTCTCCCGCCAGAAAACGCAGCCAAGGCTGTTCGTGGCCGTTGTCCTCCTTATTGCGGAATCCCTGAACGCGGCGCCAGTCGTACTTCTCCGCCCGTCGCAGCGCCTCGATTCGATCCCAGTCGGCGGAATCCATCGTCATATTCCACACAGCTGCGGGGTAGACCGGCGACATCGGCTGATAGTCAAACCAACCTTCGTCGTTGTGTCGGTAAGGGACGACAAAAATCCCTTCCTCTTCGTCGTCGAGCTGGTCCACCCAGTGGCTTTTCAGGCTCATCGCTTCGCCGCGGGGATTGCGCATCTCGCCCAGATTCCAGATGGCGTCATACTGTTCGTTGGCCAGTTGCAGATACGCCTTGTCGCCGGTGAGCAGAAAGGCATTGCCACCGCTGACGGTCGCGGCCATGCCAATGTTGTAGTATCCGTGCGGCCAGCTCCAGCCGTATAGACCGCCGTACCAACGCCCATCCATATACTCGCCGACCTCACCGGAAAGCCCCACATTGTCCGGCAGCAGACCACCGTTGTCGGCGGCCCTGTCCCGCCACGCGTCCACGTACTCCACAATCCAACGCCTGTACTTCTCTTCGCCGGTGAGCAGAAAAGCGTTCGCAATCAGGCTTGTCACCATCAGGTTGCCGACCACATCACCTTTGCCCATCCGTTCATCCATCGCCTCGCCCATACGGCGAGAAAGGACTGGGTCCTTCAGGTCATCATATTCGCCCACGCCCGGAATGTCGGTGTACGGGAGTCCGTATCTCCGCATACCGGCGCTCCAGCCGTAACTTGGCTCCGGGCTGTCGCTAAAGCCCCAACGCGGGCCGCCGCTGCCATTGTGCGGGGCCCGGATCAGTTTGCGTTCCGGGTCAAAGTTAAGCGCATTCGCGTTCTCGTTCAGGAACAGGCCGGCAAACCGCGCGGCTCGCTCAAGGTTACGCTCGTTGGTCGGATCTGCCAGACAAAGAAAATAAAAGTATATGTAGCTCTCGCTCTGGTGGAACTGATCATAGCCCCGTTCATACTCGTCCAGCACTGGGCCGAGTTCCGTCAACTGCATAGTAATGGCGTCCCACTGGCGTTGCCCCAGCGCGAGCAGGTGATCGCCGCCCCCGAGCAAGTAGTAGAGGGGCCAGTTGTAAGAACTCTCGTAAAAATCATCGGCGCCGTCCCGTGAGTTGCTCCACCTGTCGGCCCAGATCAACGCTCCGTCAGCCCGTGTGTACTTCTCCAGGAATGGATGTACGGACTTGTCCATCAGATCAAAAAGCGTCCGCTCCAGCACAGCCCAGGCGGGCGGTGCATCGAGAGGGACGCTGGCAGTGAGTGTAAGCACGAGGCTCACCTCTCTTGTTGGTGAGATTGTGGGTTGTCAGGTTCCGCCCGCAAACGATCCACCGGCGGCAAGTCCGCGTACACCGCTGCGCCAAATTGTACTGGGCGCAGCGGTGTACGGAATAGGCGCTTACACTTATTCTTCAGTCGTGCAGCGCTTGTCTTTACCTTGGGTTCTTCGCCCGCCACTCCTGCAGCTGACGATTTACTTCGTTAATGATGGTCTGCGCGCCGGCCTCGTTCAACTTCTCAATAGCCTCGGCCGCGCCATCCGCATAGGCGACCCAACCATACTGGATAGGCAGAACAAATTCGTCGTAAACGGCCGAAGTCTGAGCGATTTCGGTCTTGATCGGCTCGCGGTCCACCACGAAACCCAGAGCTTCCGACGGGAATGCCGTATCGTTCATCTCTTTGGTCGCTTCCCACGCTCCGACTTGCTTGGCGTCCCGGTAGTAGGCATTGAACTGGTTACCAAACATCCAGTCAGTGTTTGGATTGTAGGAACTGGTGCTGCCGTCCACGCCTTCAGGATATCGCATCACCTGATTGGCCTCATCCTCCCACACCCAGTGCACGCCTTCGATGCCCCGTGACAAAAGGTTATAGATATGGACGTTCGTGTTGAACTCCTCCAGAACCTCCATCGCTTTGCCCGGATTCTCGGAGGTGGAGCAGATTGCGTTCATCGTTGCGGTAGCGCCGGCCGTATCCAGAATCAGGGGGACTGTCAGGTTCTTGAGTAGGAACTCGAAACCGTAGGCGTTCTGCGACTCAACGTCGTTGCCCGGCTTTTCCACATGATAGCCCATTGCATATTGGCCCGCGCGGAATGCGGACTGCGCCTCATCATTGGGCAGGGGCTCCAGGGGCATATAACCCTCATCAACCCAGCGCTTTGTCGTTTCGGCGGCCATCTGAAATTCCACCGTTTCCACCATATTTACGGCGGTCAGCGACTCGTCATCAGCTTTCATGCCGAGGAAGTGAATGCCGTCATCCAGAGGGTCGAAGCCGTAGTACTGCGAAAGGAAAAGACCCCGTCCCGGTGCGGCAACGAATACCGGCGTGATGCCCTCACCGTCGCGAACATCAGCCAACCAGGGCTCCATATCTTCCCACTTCGATACCGAATCCAGGTTGAGGCCGTACTTCTCGGCCAGGTCCTTGCGCGGATGGACGCCCCAGGGCTTCGGGAAAATCTGTTGGTTGATGACGCCATAGATCACGCCGTTGACGCGTGCCGCGTCCCAGGTCGTGGCGGGCATGCTGCCCCACAAGCCCGGCGCATGATCTAGCAGCAGATCGTCCAATGGAGCAAGCACACCATTGGCGACATTGTTGGCGTAGCTGTTGATCCAGGGCGCTGTGAATATGATGTCACACTCTTCACCCGCGGACAGACGTAACTGCATCTTGTCGTTGAACGCGCCGAAGTCAATTGGTTCCAGTGTAAGGTGAACGCCGATCTTCTCGTGAAGGATCTCATTCATCGCATCCTCCACCATCTGCAGGTCGGCCGGGATGCCGCGGCTGCCATAGGAATAGGTGATATTCACCAGGTCGTCAGAGGGCATCGGCGCGGCGGCCTCCTGTTGGCCTTCTGCCGCAGCCGAATCCGCTGGCGCAGGGGCCGGGCAGGCCGTGAGTACCAGTGAAGCGACCAGCAGAACGCTGAGAACGGCCAAAACACGGTGTCGGGTCATTTGCTTCTTCTCCTTGTAAGTGAACAGTCTGTTGAATGATCTACGCAAAATTGTGTCTTATGGTCAACGGATAGAGTTTCTTTCCGTCATCGCATCGCAACTCTGATCTTTCATCCGCGCAAACAGCTCTGTCGGCGTCGCCGCATACAACACTAACCTTTCAAGCCGCCGATAGTAATGCCGCGGACAAAGTATTTCTGCAAAAGCAGAAAAGAAAATAGCGCCGGGCCGAATGCCAATACTGCCATCGCCATGCGCGCCGAAAGCGTCGGGATCGGCATCCCTGTCGTCTGCGGATTTGACGCCATGAAATTGATATTGGCCATCAGCACATACAGCAGATACTGGAGGGGATACATCGAGCTGTCGTCAATGAAAAGCAACGCCAGAAACCAATCATTCCAGTAGCGCAGCACAAAAAAGAGTCCAATAGTAGCCAGCACCGGCTTGGAGAGCGGCACGACGATCTGGAAGAAAATCCGCCACTCGCCGGCGCCGTCAATTCGGGCTGCATCCAGAAGCTCTGTCGGAAGTTGAGCAAAGGAGGTCCGTATGATCAGCACATACCAGGCTGTGACCATATACGGCAAAATCAAGACAAAAATGTTGTCCTTCAGGCCCAGATAACGCGTTACAAGAATGTAGAAAGGGACCATGCCGCCGTTGAAAAGCAGCGTAAAAAAGACATAAAACGAAAGCGGCCCGCGCAGTCGGAAATCTTTGCGTGCCAGCGGCCAGGCTAGCAGCGAGCAGACCAGAAGCCCGGCGATGGTGCCGAAAGCGGTTACAAATGCTGTTACCCCATACGACCGCAAAATCTGCCCAGGCTGCTGCAGGATGTACTCGTATGCAAACGTGGTAAAGCCGACCGGCAGTAGCTGGTAACCCTCTTTCGCCAGGCGCAGTTCGTCGGAAAGTGAGATGCTGACGACAAGTATCAACGGTATCAGGCAGGTAAGCCCGACCACCGTCAAAACGGCATGCACCGCGAACCTGCCCAAAAATGCTTGCAGCCGGTAACGGTTCATCGGTGTCTGCTGGCGGCTGGTCGTAACTGTCATGGCAGCGGCATCCTAATACAACGCATAGTCCTCATTGAACCGGCGAACAACCCAATTTGCGCCCACTACGAGCAAGAATCCGACAAATGACTGGTAAAAGCCGGCTGCCGCTGCCATGCTGATCTCGCCAAGCTCCACCAGAGAGCGGTATACAAAGGTGTCAATAACGTCAGTCGTGGAGTAGAGCAGCGGATTGTCCCTTGGCAAAAAGAAAAACAGGCCGAAATCAGCGTGGAAGATGCGCCCAATCGCCAGCAGAGTCAAGATGATGATCATAGGGTACAGCATGGGCAAGGTAATGTGGCGGATTTGTTGTAGCTTGCCGGCGCCGTCAATTTTTGCCGCTTCGTATAGCTCAGGCGAAATACCGAGGATACCGGCCAGATAAATGATGCTGCTGAATCCAATGCCGTTCCAAAGATTGGCAAGCACCAGGATCGCAGGCCAGTACTCCGGTGAACGATACCAGGCGATCCGTTCTATTTGCAGGGCATCTATCCACTGGTTGATCAGCCCTGTCTGACCATTGAGAAAGGCAAAGACGAAATAGCTGACAATCACCCACGAAATAAAGTAGGGGAAAAACAGCATCGTCTGATAGTACTTGCTCATACGGCTGCGGTAAACTTCGTTCATCAGAATGGCAACCACTAACGCGCAGACCGTAATTGTGCCGATGAAAAGAATATTCATCAGCAAAGTATTGCGGGTAATCCGTAGTGCCGCGTCCGTTCCGAATAGAAAGCGGAAATTCTGGAAACCGACCCATTCGCTGCCGAAAATACCCAGATTGAAGCGATAGTCCTTGAAGGCAATGACTATGCCCAACATCGGCAGGTAGGCAAAAATGAACAGCAGAACGACGCCCGGCAGCGACATCGAAAGCAGCGAGAGGTTCGTCTTAAGCTCCCTCTCGTTGCCGAAGAGCCTGCCAAGGATACGCGCTGGTGCAGACGCTGGTTGTTTCGACTTGGACGAACTGGGTGGCGAAGCGGTCTGCCTGTCCAACTGCTTCTCGTTTATCACTGTACTCTTTCCTGCCTACGCCGGAACAATAGTTGGCAGCGGCTATCGTTGATAGCCGCACCGGGAACCAGGCCGAAAAACTGCTGGCTGAATTAGTAATTGTGTCTGTGGCCCCACCGCGTCAGCACGGCTGGGGATCTGGCTGGAGGAACGGGTGCTAGGCTACACGACGCCTGAATCTTTGTCAAATTTTTCACCACTCTCAAAAATAGGGCATCTAACATTGATACTTTATAATAGTCGCCCAGTACCCCCCCTTTGTGAAGTTCGGTACAATTGTAGGTGAGGAGATCGTATGTCAGTTAAGCCTGACGTGTTCGCGTCTGTGTCAAGCCATCAATCTGACCTGGCGCCGCCGGTGGCACCCATCCAGCCCGTAACGCATAGGAACCACGGCGACGCACGCGTGGATCACTACAATTGGCTTCGGGAACGCGAAAACCCTGCAGTACTGTCCTACCTGGAATCCGAGAACAAATACACCGAAGCGATGCTGGCCCATACCGAGGCACTGCAAAGTACCCTCTATGGCGAGATGAAGAGCCGTATCAAGGAAACCGATGAGTCCGTTCCGGTGGCGGACGGCGGCTACTTCTACTATTACCGTGAAGAGGAAGGCAAGCAGTATCGAATCTACTGCCGCAAACAGGACAGCCTCGACGCGGACGAACAGGTCCTCATCGATCTCAACGTCGAGGCCGAGGGGCACGACTACTTGCAAATGGGGAACTTCGCAGTCAGCCCCGATCATTCCCTCCTGGCTTTCGCCCTCGATACCGATGGCTCGGAAACATACACACTGCGGGTTAAAGACCTGGCAACCGGCGATCTGCTGCCGGACCAGATCGAGAATACCTACTACGGTCTGGAATGGGGCAACGACAATCGCACGCTCTACTACACTACGCTCGACCCAGCCTTGCGGCCATACAAGCTGCACCGGCACCACCTTGGTGAAGCCTCCTCCGATGACGAGGTCGTTTACCACGAGGAGGACGAGCGCTTTTTCCTGCGGCTCTACAAAGCAAAGAGCGAACGCTACATTTTCCTCGCCCTGGGCAGCGCCGTAACATCCGAGGTCTATGCCATCGACGCCGACCACAGCGACGGTCAGCCCTTGCTGGTGCAACCGCGCGTGCAGGATATGGAGTACTTCGTTACCCACCATCGAAGTGAAACCGGCGACGAACGCTTCTTCATCCTGACAAACTGGGAAGCGGAAAATTTCCGTGTAATGGCGGCGCCCATCGACGCCCCCGCCCGCGAGAACTGGCAGGAGCTGATCCCCCATTCCACCGACGTCATGCTGGACAGAGTCGAACCCTTCCAGGACTTCCTGGTGATCTGGGAGCGGGAGAGCGGCCTTACACACATCAGGATTCAGGACCTGCGCGACGGAGCCTTCTACGCGGGTGAAAAGTCCAACGCCCACCGCGTCGAGCAGTTGGAGCCAGTGTATACGGTCTCCCCTGGCCCGAATCCAGATTTCACCACAAAGACCTTGCGCTATCGATATACCTCTCTTGTCTCACCGCCGACGGTCTTCGACTACGATATGGAAGATCGCACACGCACGCTGCGCAAACAGGACGAAGTGGCGGGCTACGATCCTTCCGCCTACACGACCGAGCGCATCTGGGCAGCCGCGCCCGACGGCGTCAAAGTGCCCATCTCGCTCGTCTATCCAGCCGACCTTAAGCAAGACAGTTGTAACCCTTGCCTTCTCATTGGCTACGGCTCATATGGGATGAGCTATGATCCATCCTTCAGTAGCAACCACGTCAGCCTGTTGCAACGTGGCTTTGTCGTCGCCTACGGTCATATTCGCGGCGGCGGCGAAATGGGAAGGCAGTGGAAAGAAGACGGCAAATACCTCAAGAAGATGAACACCTTTACCGATTTCATCGCCTGTGCCGAAGCCCTGATCGACCGCAACTATACTTCACCTCGGTCTCTGGTGATCAGCGGTCGCAGCGCAGGCGGGCTGTTGATGGGCGCCGTAACCAACCTGCGGCCGGACCTGTTCGCCGGCGTCGTCGCCGGCGTACCATTTGTCGACGTGGTCAACACAATGCTTGACGCCACCATCCCCCTGACCGTCATCGAGTGGGAGGAGTGGGGCAACCCGGCCGAGCCGGACTACTACCACTATATGAAGAGTTATTCCCCCTACGATAATGTTGAGGCCCAGGATTATCCGGCAATCCTTGCCACTGCAGGCCTGAACGATCCGAGAGTGCAATATTGGGAGCCAGCCAAATGGGTGGCCAAGCTGCGGGCATGCAAAACCGACAACAACCCGCTTATGCTAAAAACCGAAATGGGAGCCGGTCATTTCAGCAAGTCCGGCCGCTACGACTACCTAGAGGAGGTCGCCTTGGAATATGCGTTTATTCTTGACACCACTGATTCTGTCGAATGTAGTAACAGGAGCGGTGGACGATGATTAGGTTGATAGATAGAGAGTTTGTACGTGTACGTTCATATGCTTTCCCCTCAGATTCTCCTTTGCCCCAACTGTCGAAATCTCTCCCCCGGCGGCTGCGGAGAAAGAAGCCGAGTTTTGAAGTTGACGCCGACGATCTGGTGACTCTCCACTTCTACTTGCGGAGCCGGGTCGCTTGTGTCCAAACCTGCGATGGTGTAGTAGCCTGGAATGTCGCTGACTCCGCCCAGTTGAGGATCCATTTCCGTGAAGGCGCCCAGCAGACTGACGCCGACGCTCAGCCCGCCGAGCAGGCTGCCCGAGTCATATCCTGGGAAGTTGCCTCGCCTTCCGAGTCCGGCTTTCTGGACACCCAAGATTCTCCGTCCAGGGCGGCGCAGGAGGAGCACAGTCTTAGCCAGGGAATCAAGGCGCCACCCGTGCTCGAAGGGGGTGCTGACGCGGCGTCGGTTGCAAGCAATGGAGATATCGCCCACCTGCACTTCCAGAATGGAGGCAACGGGGCCATCTCCGAACTCGGCCCCCTGGCCGCCGAGGGAAACGGCGCAGGGGAACAGACGGGGCTCAGCTATATCCGTTTCGAACTGTTGGAGCCTGATTCGGATAGGCCGCATGTTATTCTCAGCTCCAATACATATAGTCTCGCTCTCCTCGCGCGCTACCGCCTGCTGGCAGAAACGCTGGCAGGATGGGCGGGAGCTACAACGTCGGTGGAAAGTAGCTAGTGCAGCTACTTTTCACTAACAACATAATCAATTCCACTGCAGCTTGAGGACTTTTATGACTCGGATTGCCATGTGGTGTGCGCCGCGCACAATTTCAACGGCGATTATGCGCGCATGGGAAAACCGGCCTGACACGGTAGTATCCGACGAACCCTTCTACGCCCATTTCCTGCAGGCCACCGGCATGGATCACCCGGGGCGAGACGATATCATTGCCAGCTATGAAACCAACTGGCGCACCGTCGCCCGCAACCTGACCGAAGATCCATTGCCTGAGGGCGCAGCGATCTGGTACCAGAAACATATGGCCCACCACATGCTGGACCATATCAGCTTGGACTGGGTGGGCAAGCTGGCAAACTGTTTTCTGATCCGGGCGCCGGCCGAGGTCATAACCTCATACATCAAAGTGCGGTCGCAGCCCACCCTGATGGATCTGGGCTTCCCCCAACTGCTGCGGCTGTTCGAGGCCGTCCGCCACCAAAGCGGCTCGATTCCGCCTGTCATTGACAGCCAGGATGTGCTGGAAGATCCTAGCGGCACGCTCAACCTGCTGTGTGAAGCCGTATCGGTGCCGTTCTCCGAGCGTATGCTCTCATGGCCGCCGGGCCGCCGCAACAGCGACGGCGTTTGGGCGCCCTACTGGTACGCCGCGGTCGAAAAGTCGACTGGTTTCGCCCCCTACCGTCCCAAAGACGAAACACCGCCTCCGCATTTGGAAGACCTTCTGGCCCAGGCGCAGGAGATCTATCAGGAACTCTACCGTTTCCGCCTGACTACCGCAGGTCGTAATAATTGACCGGCGCCGTCCTGCGTGGCAGCGATTACTCGGCCTTGGGATTCTGACCAATGCTGCAGAAATTTTACGAAGCCAACCGCGACCTGTTGGTAAACATCAACGGAAAACTCGTCCACAGAGACGAGGCCGGTGTCAGCCCCTTCGACTCCTCCGTGCAGAATGGTGATGCCGTCTGGGAAGGCCTGCGCCTGTACGACGGGCGCATCTTCAAGCTGCAGGAGCATCTGGATCGGCTGCAGGACGGCGCCAAGGCCCTTGCCTACGACCGCGTTCCCTCCAATGAGGAAATAGTGGAGCAGGTGCGGCGCACACTGGTAGCCAATAACATGCAGGACAACGTCCATGTCCGCCTGACACTCACCCGCGGCGTCAAGTACACCAGCGGCATGGATCCCCGCATAAACACGAGTGGAACGACTCTGATCGTTCTTGCCGAGCACAAACCGCCAGTCTATGAACGGGGCGGAATTCGCCTGATCACCTCCGGCATCCGCCGCATCCCCCCAGACTGTCTTGATCAGAATATTCACTCCTGCAATATGCTCAACTCGATATTGGCCAAAATCCAGGCAAACACCGCCGGTGTCGATGATGCAGTAATGCTCGATCTTAACGGCTTTGTCTCCGAAACCAATGCAACCCACCTCTTCCTCGTAAAACGCGGCATAGTCGCCACTCCCCACACACATTCTTGTCCCGAAGGGATCACCCGCGCGACGGTGTTGGATCTCTGTCAAACGCATGGCATACCGGCCGAAGTGCGCGATATTTCACTGCCGGAGCTCTACCGGGCCGACGAGCTGTTCTGCACCGGCACGATGGGCGAACTGACTCCAGTGATCGAGTTGGACGGACGCACAATCGGGAGCGCCGAGCGCGGTCCAATCACCGACCGTCTGCGTCAACTGTACGCCGAGCAGACCAGCGGCGCCGGCTTCCCGATCTTGACCGAATAAAAAAGCCGACCAAAAAAGGGGAGAAGGTGTAGTCCGTCCCCCCGAACGAACCACACCCTAGGGCTGTAGCCGAAACGCATACTGCCCGCTTGACGTAGCCCAAATTCCTGGAGGGTACTGCGAGGGTTTCCTGCGTCAGAGTCGGACGGCAGTCCGAACTCTGAGGTGAGAGGTTGGCTGCTTCGACTACCAGGTTAGGCGAGGTGGGTTAAACGGGCTGCAAGAGACAGTTAACGCTTGGTCAAAGTCCGGTTATCTGTCTGGTGGGGCCGGCGAACATCAGATTCGCGAGTCGTTGGAGGAGCTCAGGATCCTGCGGATCACTCCTGGCTTCCGTTAAGAAGCTCTACCGTGTGGTAAATCGGCAAATGGTGCCCGAGCTGCCGTAAATGGCTGTCGATCTGGGTCATACAGCCGATGTTGCCGGTTACCACGGCCTGCGCGCCGGTCCCGAGAATGGCTTCGGCCTTTCGCTGGCCCAACTGGGCGGCAATCTCCGGCTGTTCGATGTTATAGCTTCCCGCTGATCCACAGCAGATCTCCCCCTCCGGGATCGGTACGAGTGTAAGGTTCGGAACCGCCGCCAGCAAACGGCGCGGCGCGTCCGTGACCCCCTGGGCGTGCGCGAGATGGCAGGCGTCGTGATACGCAAATGTCATCGGCGCAGGCAGAGCGGGCGGCTGTTCGATGCCGAGAGCATCCAGGAAAACGGTCACATCCTGAACTTTGTCCGCAAAGTCCCGCGCCACCTGTTCCTCTGCCTCGCCCGCGAACAGCAACGGGTACTCGTGCATGCCGGAACCGCACCCGGCCGCGTTGGTCACCACCGCATCGACCTCGTCCAGGTTGAAGGCGTCGAAGTTGCGTCGGGCCAGCCCGCGTGCCTGGTCTGCGGCGCCGGTATGCATCGCCAGCGCGCCGCAGCAGCCTTGGCCTGACGGAATGACCACTTCAACGCCGTTACTGGTCAGCACGTCGACTGTGGCCCGGTTGATTCCGGGGGTCAGCACCTGCTGGACGCAGCCGGTCAGCAGCGCGATCCGCGCCCGCCGCTCCCCCTGGGCCGGCGCCAGCCGCGGCAGAGAGACGCGCGGCGGCAGCCGATCGGGCAGCAGATCGAGCATCGTTCGCAGTGCCGGCGGCAGGAGCGGCTTGAATATTTTTGTGTAGCGCCCCATTGCTGCTGCGGCGCGGAAACGTCCGGGGTAGGGAAGCGTCTGGTTGGTCAGAGTCCGCGTCAACGCCTCCATGGGCGAACGGCTACGCCGCTTTTCCGACATCTCTCGAAATGGCGTGAGCAGCTCCCCGTATTCGACCCCGGAAGGGCAGGCGGTGACGCAGGCCAGGCAGCCCAGGCATCGGTCCACGTGCGGCAGCACCTCTTCCTGAGACAGCTCCCCTTCGAGCGCACCTTTCATAAGCAGGATACGCCCGCGCGGGGAATCCATTTCCTCCCCCAACTCAAGGTATGTCGGACACGCCGGCAGGCAGAAGCCGCAATGGACGCAGCTGGCGACGGCTTCCGCCATTGACGGGGCCTGGGGTCCGAGCGAGTCTACCGGAATTGAGTGGCGCATAGGATTCTTTTCGTTGGCGTCATGTCGTCAACAGTACCTTGCCCTTGGTCTGACGCGCTTCCAGGTAGGTGTGGGCGCCCTCGGCGTCGTCGAGTGGGAAGGTGCGGTCGATACGGATTTCCAGTTTACCTTCGGCGATCCAGTTGAAAACGTCGTTGGCGCGGCCCTCCAACTCCGACCGCGTCAGCATATGCGACGCCAGCGTGGGCCGGGTCAGGAACAGCGAGCCTTTCTGGTTGAGGATCTGCGGATCGAGTGTCGGCACAACACCGCTCGCCTGGCCGAACAGCACCATATAGCCGCGCGGCTTCAGGCAGTCCAGGCTTTTGTCAAAAGTGGTGATGCCGACCGAATCGTACACAACCTCAACGCCTTCACCGCCTGTCAGGTCGCGCACTGCTTCCGCGAAGTCCACTTCCGTATAGCGGATCGTGTCGTCGGCGCCGGCCGCTTGCGCGATGCGCGCCTTCTCTTCGGTCGAGACCGTGCCGAGAACACGTGCGCCCCTCAACTTGGCAATCTGCACCAGCAGGGCGCCGGTGCCGCCAGCCGCGGCATGGACCAGGCAGGTATCGCCCGGCTTGAGCGGATAGGTGGTGCAGGCGAGGTAGTGGGCGGTCATCCCCTGAATCATCGAGGCCGCCCCATGTTGGGCGTCCACGCCGGCGGGGCGCTTGACAAGGTTTTTTGAAGGGACGATTGCGTACTCGGCATAGGAGCCGATCGACATCCCATAGGCCACCGTATCGCCGACCGCTACTTCGGTTACCCCCTCGCCGATGGCATCAACAACCCCCGCGCCTTCGACCCCGGGTGTGAACGGCAGTGGCATTGGATACCATCCCCTGCGGTGGTAGGTGTCGATGAAGTTGACGCCTGCCACTTCCATCTTTACTCGCGCTTCCCCCGGGCCCGGCTCCGGCGTAGGCACGTCAACGCACTGCAGAACATTCGGGTCGCCTACCTCTTGGATACGAATCGCTCTCATCAGTTTTCTCCTCAATACTTTTGCTTATCTCACTGTTGTCGTTACCACGTTTCGAATTTTCCTTGAGGGTCCAGGGCCGCCGCGATTCGCCGCAAAAAGGCGTTTTGCAGTGGCCGGCCCAGCAAAGGGTCCTCTCCGCCGTCTGTGTCGATTCCGCTGCCCTCGATGGGGGAACGCCGCGCGCGGCCAATCAGCTGCACACCTTGCAGGTTTAACGCCAGCAGAAGGCTGTGGAGGTCTCGGGAGGAATCCTCCTCCCCACTCTCCGACGTCGATTCGTCTGGCCACCCGAGCCAGAGCAGATTCCCGCCGACGCTATATCGCCGAGTCGCCATCGTGGAGCCGTTGAGCGCTTCCTCCATCGCTGGGATCCGTTGCGGTGTCAGAGGGATCCGAACCAGCCCCATGCCCTGCGCAAGCCATTCCATCGACCGCGCTGCCTGCCAAAGGCTCTCTTCCTTTTGGTCCTGGTACAAGGAGAGACAGCGCGTTTGCCCGGCGCCTGCGGACACGACCGTCTGCAAAGCCTGCGCCCGCTCCTGCAGCACATGTGGCAATCCCCCTATGCGCGCCCAGAGGGTCCATCCCTCCTCCGTCGGCGCAAAATCGACCGCATGCAGGTCGATGGCGCTGCGCGTCACCGCGTCCAGAGCGGACAGCAGATCGGAAAGCGTGCCAAAATCGGCGGTGACTGTCGCAAAGGCCGGCGGCTGGGGAAAAACTTTGAAGGTCAGTTCTGTCAAAACACCCAGCCTCCCCAGGCTGCCGACAAATAGTTTAGGAAAGTCGAAGCCGGCCGCATTCTTTACCACCGTGCCCCCGCCCCGGATCTCCTGCCCCTGCCCGTCGACAAAGCGAATGCCAATCAGAAAGTCGCGGATGCCGCCGTAGCGGTAACGCCCCGCCCCGCTGAGCCCGGCCGCAACCGTCCCGCCTAGCGTTGCTCCCCGTTCGGCCAGCGGCGGATCAAAGGGCAGGTACTGTCCCTCTTCCGCCAGCATCGCCCCTATCTCGGCAACTGACGTGCCGGCGCGGGCTGTAAAGGTGTATTCGTCCGGCTGGTACTCGACCACCCCCTTTAGGGTTGTCAGGTTGAGCAACTGCGCGTCGTCTTCACAGTCTCGCAGCGACAGGGCCGGTTTGGAGCCGCCTCCCCGAACGCGCACCCGCCTCGCCTCTCGCACTGCATCCTGAATTTCAGCAACGTTGGTCATTGTCTCTGCTTCTTGCCCAACTGTCTTTCACCTTATCGGCGGCGATTTGAAATGCTGTTTCCTGTAGGTCTGCATTCAGTGTATCGGTGTCAACCAGCGAGGCCAAAAACCGGGCGTGAGTAACAGGCAACCTCAACTCTCTATTCTCCCGTGATCATGTAAAGCACGCCATCCTGATAGCCAGTGACGTACACGTTGCCCTCTTCATCTTCGCCGACGCTGCTGACAGGGACCCTGGCGTTTAATGGTAGTGTGCTCTGCCAGCCGTCATAAATGCCTTGGTTCGAATCGGCGCCAGCTCGTCTCAGCCCCCAGATTCTGCCGCTGCAAAAGTCGCCATAGAAGAATACGCCCTGCAAATCGGGATAGTCACTTCCGCGATAGACCGCGCCCCCCACGATCGCACAGGAATACACGTGATCGTATTCAACCACCGGCGAAATCAAGCCGTGCGCACTGCACGTCAGAGAATCAAAACAGCGACTGCCCTCCTTGACGTTCCAACCATAGTTTTCGCCGCCGCCGCTTGCCGCCGGTTGAAAATTCACCTCTTCGTGACTTATGTGACCCGGATCGGGGATGTAAAGGTCGCCGGTCAGCCTGTCAAAGGCAAAGCCCCATGGATTGCGAAAACCCAGCGCCCAAATCTCACCGCGATAGCCGTCAATCTGCGCAAATGGGTTGTCTGCAGGGACGCCGTATGGTGTGGCGTCCGACTCCACATCGATACGTAAAATCTTGCCCAGCAGAGTGTCAGGATTCTGCGCCCGATTCTCAACATCCTTGAGTGTTGGGTGGCCGCCGTCACCGCTTCCAATGTAAAGGAATCCATCATTTGGGCCGAAGACGATGCGGCCGCCGTTGTGGACCTGGTCCGGCTGCGCGATCAGCAGCACGACCTCTTCGCTGTCAGGATCGGCTTCGTCCGGATCGGCCGTCGTCCTGAAGCGGCTGATGACCGTATCACCCGGTTTGTCTGTATAGCTCACATAGAAATACTGTTTGGCCGCATAATCCGGCGGGAAAGCCACATTGAGTAACCCCCGCTCTCCGCAACATCGGACACGACCCAAGATGTCCAAAAACGGTGTTTCCTCGCTAGCACCGTTTCTGACAATGCGGATCCGTCCCTCCTGCTCGACCACGAACAGACGCTCAGACCCGTCGCCTGCATGTGTAACATGCACCGGCAACTTCAGCCCCTCGGCGACTTTGCGCAACGCAAATCGAGGCAGCCCCGCCTCCCCTATTGGGTCCGAGGACGATGAGCCAAGAATCCTCACCTCCCGCCAAGCCACCCAACTCGGGCTGTCAAGTGTCAGAACAAGCACCTCGCTGATACTGCGCGGCGGAACGATAGGAACCTCTAACGTCTGACCATCTTCCGTCTGCAAATTGTCGAACCGCCTGTACAATGTCCGCGTGCCAGAGCCATTCCCCAGCCAGACCTCATGCGTAGATGGGCCAGCGGGAGACTGCGCGATCACCATCTCCAGCTTGTCAACAAGATACAGATCATCGAAGGAAACCGAGTACCACTGTGGCGCCTCAAGTTGAGCACTCCAAAATGAGGCCGGATCACCATCCAACGCCAGCTTGGCGGACTCCTCCCCCGCCGAAGCAAACCCCGATCCTAGGGCCGCAACATTTTCTCCCATGAGCTCGGAAGATTCCGCAACGGACCCCTCGACCTCTACCGCACTTCCCTCCGCAGCCGCTTCCAAGGCCCCGGTGGATGGCGAGCCAAATACCCTCACCTCTCGCCAACCCACCCAGCTGGGGCTGTCCAGCGTAACTATCAGAACCTCGTTCAACCTGCGCGCCGGCTCGATCGCGATCTCGAGAATCTGGCCGTCTTCCGTATGAACGTCGATGAGCCGCTCCTGGAGTACACGCGTGTCAGACCCGCTCCCCAGCCACACCTCGTGCGTTGTTGGGCCGGCGGGTAGTTGCGTAACAACCAGCTCGATCTTGTCCACCAGGAAGAAGCTGTCGAAAGCTATCGAGAACCACTGCGGCGCAAACTGCTGCGAACTCCAGATCGATTCCAGATCCCCGTCAGTAGCCATCGGCGCGAAACCACTTCGTTCAAAGGCATCGGCGGTTCCCAACATCGCGACATTTTCACTGGGCCGCGCCGGCGTAGCGGTCGCAGCGGGTCCCGTTTCAACCGTTGATTCGGAGCCAGGTCGGCCAGGATCTTCGCTTGGTACACAGGCCGCGGCAGCTGTGAGAATAAGCAAGGCAACGGCGAAGAGTATGACAACTCTCATCGCTCAGACGCCCCTATGGTCTGACACTTTTTCAAATCGTACCTCTCGCTGCCTGAATTCTGAACGCAACAAGACAGGCCCTTATTGCTTCCAACCAACGGGCTGGTTACTCTTCCACTACTCCCTGAAAATGACCCCTGCCTTCTCCAGGGGATGGGGACCGACGTGGGTCAATGATTCCGCCTCGCCCACCGGCAGCATCTTGCCGCGGTTAGCGAGAGATTGGCTATCCACGCTGCGGCGCACATCTTCCATCGCCTGCATCTCCAGCGGCCCATACATTTTGGGCAGGAAGGCGCGTTTTTCCATGCCGACCCCGTGTTCGCCGGTAATCGACCCCCCCAGATCGACGCACAGTTCAAGAATCTCGCCGGCCAACTCCTCGGCCCGTTCCAGTGCGCCCTCCTCGCGGCCATCGAACAAGATCAGCGGGTGCAGATTGCCGTCGCCGGCGTGGAAAACGTTGGCTACATCAATGCCGTAGCTTGCACTGAGACGGTCGATTTCTGCCAGCGCATCACCCAACCGGCTGCGGGGAACGACCCCATCCTGTACAATGTAGTCTGGGGCCAACCGTCCCACCGCCGAGAAAGCGGCCTTGCGCCCCTTCCAAATTCGGGCTCGTTCGTCAGCGGTCTGGGCCATGCGCACCTCGAGCGGTGAGGTCTCTTCGATCAACTGCATCAACTGCGCAAATTCAGCCTCCACCGCGCTCTCTTCTCCCTCCAACTCGACGATCAGTAGCGCCGGCGCGGTCGGATAGCCTGCCTTTGCGCCGACCTCAGCCGCCTTAATCGCGAGAGCGTCCATGATCTCGATCGCGCCCGGGAGCAGGCCGGAGGCCACGACTGCTGTCACCGCATCCCCCGCTGCATGTAACGAGTCATACGCTGCCAGCACCGTGCGATACGTCTCAGGGATCGGCAATAGCCGCAGTGTGATCTCCAGCGCGACGCCGAAAAGCCCTTCACTCCCCACAAAAAAACCGGGCAGATCCGGGCCGACACCCTCCAGACTTTCGCCCCCTAGCTCGACCACCTCGCCGTCGGGCAGCGCAACCGTCATTCCCAAGACATGGTTACTGGTCATCCCGTACTTGAGACAGTGCGCGCCCCCAGAATTAAAGGCCACGTTGCCGCCAATCGTGCAAATCGACTGGCTAGAAGGATCAGGAGCATAGTAGAGGCCAAAGGGCTTCGCCGCCTCGGAGACCTTCAGATTGATCACGCCCGGCTCTACGACCGCGATTCGCTCCTCCGCGTCCAGCCGCAAAATGCTGTCCAAGCGATTAAGGGCGATTACGATACCGTCAGCGATCGGCAGAGATCCGCCCGACAAGCTGGTGCCGCTCCCCCGCGCAACGAAAGGGACGCTGTGCTCGTGGCAAAGACGGATCGTCTCGACCACCTCTGCGCGGTCCTGCGGGATCACCACCGCCGCCGGTCTCTGCTGAAAGACGGTGAGCGCGTCCGACTCGTATGCCATCAACTGGGCCGGCAGAGTCAACAGCCGGTCTGCTTCATACAAGCGCGAGAGTGCCCCGATCAAAGGATGACCGCTCATGCGCCCACCTCCTTCCTGTTATTCCGCACCTGTACTATCTCCGCAATGATGGAAAGCGCGATCTCTTCGGGGCCGCGCCCGCCCAGGTCGAGCCCGATCGGCGCGTGAATGCGGTCAATCTGTTCGTCGCTGACACCAGCCTCGCGCAGCACTGCTACCCGTTTGGCATGCGTCCGCTTCGAACCAAGCGCGCCAATGTAGCCGGCAGGATGGTCAAGCGCGTAAATCAGTGCGGGCGTGTCCAGCTTTTCGTCATGTGTCAACGTCACAACATAGGTGGATTCGTTCAGCGTCATCTCCCGCAGAGCGTCTTCAGGCCAGCTCCTGATCAACTCGTCTGCATGGTCGAACCGATCCTGGGTGGCAAAAATGGGCCGGGCGTCGATTACTACCGTATGCAGGCCAAGTTCGCGGGCAAAGGTGACAAGCGGAATGGCGATGTGAACAGCACCCACAATTACCAGCGTCTCTTGCGGCACATGGACATCGATCAACAGATCCAATTCTCGATCTTCTACCGTCACAGAAACGCGGTTAGCCCGCCGCGCCTCCATCGCTTCCGCCGCGTGGACGGCGGCCCCATGCTCCAGGGCCGCGTTTCCCAATGATCCAACTGTCGCAAGGTTGGGGCCGCGCTCGTCCGGCCCGCGCCGCCGGCGCACCAACATTTTGCGCCCTATTTCGTCTCCGCTCAGAACAGTGACGATGGCGCATAACTCATCTTGCCGGATGGCCTGCACCACCGCATTGAAGAGTTCAGCCACTCTATCCCTTCCAGTTGCTACCAATCCAAAGGCTCTATGAATACTTCGATCGTGCCCCCACAGGCCAGACCCACCTCCCAGGCCGTCTCATCGGCAATACCGTAGGAGACAAGACGCGGTTTGCCGGATGACAACACCTCCAGCGCTTCCTGTAAGGTGGCGCTTTCAACGCAGCCGCCGCTCACAGATCCTACCATCGCGCCGTCTTCCGATACGGCCAGCTTCGCGCCCAAAGGCCGCGGCGCCGAACCGTACACCTCCACCACCGTCGCTAGCGCAACCTGCTTGCCGGCCTGCTGCCAGTTCTCGATGTCAGCCAGGATCTCTTTCATCTTAGGACCTGCCTTCCGCTAATCCAGGTTACTGCGCGCCGCCCACAAAAGACTACAATTTCTGCAGCGCTCCGCATCTTGCCAAACGTCCGGTCGCCTTCGGCACAGACCATACATTCCCTCAAGACTGCGCTTCCGCCATCACCTTCGCCAGTTGTTCCAAACTAATCAAATTGTGAACCGGCAGGAACTCGTCCGTATGCGGCAGCGCCGCCATTATCCCCCGTGTCAGCGGTTCGTAGCTAGGCGAACCCAGCAGAGGATTCAGCCAGATCAGACGATGACAACTCCGCTGCAGGCGGCCCATCTCCTCCCCCAGCAACTGCGGATCGCCCCTGTCCCAGCCATCGCTGATAACGAGAACTATAGCTCCCTGGCCGCAAACGCGCCGCGCCCAGTCGAAATTGAAGGCGCGGATCGCTTCGCCAATGCGTGTGCCGCCGGCCCAATCATCTACAGCCTCCGCAGTCTGGTCCAAAGCCAAGTCGATGTCTCGCCGCCGCAGATGACGCGTGATGCGCGTCAACCGCGTACTGAAGACAAAGGCCTCAACCCTGTCCAGGGCGTGCGTGATCGAATACAGAAACTGCAACAACACTCTGCTGTAACGATCCATTGATCCACTTATGTCTGCCAGCGCGATTATCGGGCGCCTTCTGGTCTTCCGTTGACGCCTCGCGATAACCAGCGGCTCGCCTCCGTAGCGTACATTCTGACGCAGCGACCGCCGCAGGTCGACCAAGTCCCCGTTGCTGGCGGGAACACGGCGCCGCGTGCGCCGTTCTGCCGGTGACCACTGCAACTGTTCCATGAACACTTTTACCTGCTGCAGCTCGTACTCGGTCATCGTCGCAAAATCCCTGCTACGAAGGGCTTCGGCGCTGCTGTAAGTGTAGATTTTCTCGACGAGAGGCTCTTCGTCGACCGGTGGGCTGTCCTTCTTCTGGTCGCGATTGGCCTGAATCAGGCGGTACTGGATCTCGCCCTGCGGCGTGCGTTGCAGCAGTTCGCCAAGATTGATGCGGGCAAGCTCCTGCCTCTCTCTCGCCCTCCAAAACAGGTCAAACGCCTCATCGAACAGCTCCAGATGCTCCTGCCGGCTGACCAAAACGGCTCTGGCCGCGTCGCGCGCCTGCGCTCGGACCCGCAGATCGATCTGCGTTAGCGCCTCCACCAAATCGAGAATCTGTGTTGGCGTAACAGGGATGCTCAGCCCGCGCAGCAGGCGGGCAAACAACAGCATGTTCTGGAGGAAGTTGCCATCAGCCCCTGTGGATGGCGGCGAGGAGATAATGGTTTGCGACTGCACTATTTATTAACCGCTGCAGACTTGCGCAGCACCTGAACGATTTCGCGGACGGTTTGCCCCTGCACCTTCTCGATATCGTCCCTGTACTTGAGGAGCACGCCCAGAGTTTCGTCCACCACGTCCTCGGTAAGCTCCTCCTGATCGAGCGCGGTCAGGGCATTCATCCAATCCAGCGTCTCCGCGACCCCAGGGAACTTGTACAGCTCTCCGCGCCGCAACTCCTGCACAAATCCCACGACTTCTCTTGACAGCCTCTCCGAAGCGTCCGGCGCCTTCGCGCGCAGGATCGTATACTCCTTCTCAAAGCTGGGGTAGTCGATCCAGTGGTAGAGGCAGCGTCGTTTCAGCGCGTCGTGAATCTCGCGCGTTCGGTTGGAAGTAATGACCACCACCGGCGGCACTGCCGCCTGAATCGTCCCGATCTCGGGGATCGTAATCTGAAAGTCGCTTAGAACCTCCAACAGAAAAGCTTCAAACTCCTCGTCGGCCCGGTCCAGCTCATCGATCAACAGAATCGGGGCTTTCCCGTTCTGCTGCCCGCGGCTGTCTATCGCCTGCAACAGCGGCCGGCGCAGCAAAAAAGTGTCGCTGAAAAGATCCTGGACTGCCGACTCTCGCAACCCCTTGTCCGTGCGTGCATCAGAATCCGCCGGTGTGTCCGAGCCGGGCCCGGTTGCTTCCATCAGCCGAATCTGGAGCATCTGGCGGGCATAATTCCATTCATACACCGCCGTGCTGACATCCAGACCCTCGTAACACTGCAGCCGGATCAGCCGCGTGTCAAGCATCTGCGACAATATCTTCGCGACTTCGGTCTTGCCGACGCCTGCCTCCCCCTCCAGGAATAATGGGCGATTAAGTTTGAGCGCAAGGAAAACTGCCGTCGCCAGGCTGTGGTCCGCGATATACGCTTTCGTACGCAGGGCTTCGGCGACGGATTCTACGGAGGGCAACTGTATCGGAGTGGTCATTGAGGCGCCGCTGGGTTAGGTTGATTTAGTGACTGCAGCCAGACCGAGGCTTCCCGCGGCCTTTTGAACTGGTATACAGTCAGGTGACTGAACTCTTCGCTCGACAGAAGCGGCAAATACTTCTCTCGGTGCCTTCGATGGCTTGAGAACGCATACCATATGATGCTGTCGCGTCCGAAAATGCCGCGGACTGACTCGCGATTTCCGTTCCACAACTCCTGCTGCAAGAAGAGACGGCATGCCGTGCGCCACAGGACACGCCCCATCACCTCGATCAAACCGTAGTCCAACCAGGCAAGATGCGTGGCACGGCTCCAGACGATATCCCGGCTTTGGCTGTAGTTGCCGTCAACGACCCAGGCGTCCCCTGCCGTTGCTTTCTGCACGCGACCGCGAAAAACAGGCCTGGAAGCGGCCTGCCAGTTCGCATCCCAGTACAACGCATCCAGTTCAACGTGAGGCAGAGCCAAAGTCCGGGCTATTTGCCGCGCCAGCGTTGTCTTGCCGGAGCCGCTGACGCCGATCACGATGAGGCGCATCATCCTGGCTGTTCAGCGGACAGGGACCAGTGGCCTAAGCATCACCTGGCCACCAGCCACTGTCCACTGGAAACTGCTGTTTACGCTCTATCTCTGGCTGTGCGCAGTGCCTGCGCGCCAATCGCCTTGGCCAGTTCCTGCCGATATCCGGCCGAGGCAAACATGTCGCCGGCCGCGTCGGGAATCGACAGGTTGCTGACCGCACTCTCTACCGCCCCGTCGCTCAGATCAGAGCCGACCAGGCTCGCAGCCACTCCGTTCGCAGACACCGCAGTCGCGGAAACGCCGTTGAAGCAGAGGCTGGCGCCGGTGCAGCTGCCGCCGGCGCCGCGTGTGACGACCGCCGCGGCACCGCACAGCGCGTAACCAGACGCCGGATGTTCGAATTTCACGTAGGCGGAACCGGTTCCCGCCGAAGCCGCCGAAATTTCAACCTCTGTCAGGATCTCATCCGCTTGCAATGAGGTCATCATCAGATCGACGAAGAACTCGGAAGCGCTGACGGAGCGGCTGCCGTTGGGACCCGACACGTGTAACGTCGCGCCTAGCGCCAAGGCCGCTGCCGGCAGATCCGAAGCTGGGTCGGCGTGTGAAAGGTTGCCGCCGATCGTGCCGCGGTAGCGGACCTGGCGGTCACCGATCTGGCCGGCCGCCTCCGCCAACAACGGCGCAGCATCCTGCACAACTCCAGAGTTGGCGATCTCATTGTAGGTGACACAGGCGCCGATACGCAGACTGCCGTTGGCGCGGCTGATGCCCTTCAATGCGTCTATTCGTCCGATATCGATCAGCGCCGAAGGTGTGGCCAACCGCAACTTCATCACCGGGATCAAGCTGTGGCCGCCGGCCAGTACTTTGGCGTCCGGGTTATCGGAAAGAATCTGAACCGCCTCCTGTACAGAGGACGGGCGATGATAATCGAATTTGGATGGGAACATTCGTTTTACTCCAGTTGTGCGTTTTGAATTTCTCGTCTTCAGTTAGCCTCTGCGAAAGAGGTAGTTACGAAACACGAGAAACCGAAACCTATTTCATTGCGTTCCAGACCTTCTCCGATGTCACCGGCATGTCGATGTGGGTGACGCCGAAGGGAGACAGCGCGTCGACAACCGCGTTGACTACCGCTGCCGGAGAGGCGATCGAGCCAGCTTCACCGACACCTTTGACGCCCAGCGGGTTGTGCGGGCAGGGCGTCACTGTACGGTCGGTTTCAAAGGAGGGCATGAAGTGCGCCTTGGGCACTGCATAGTCCAACATCGTGCCGCTGAGCAGATTGGCGCCGTCGTCGTATACCGCGGTCTCATACAGAGACTGCCCGATGCCCTGGGCGATGCCACCGTGTACCTGTCCATCCACAATCATCGGGTTGATAACGTTGCCCACGTCGTCGACCGCCAGATAGCGCTGCAATGTAACATTACCCGTCTGTGAGCAGACTTCGACGATCGCGATGTGCGTGCCGAAGGGGTAGACGAAGTTGGCCGGATCGTAGAAGCTGGTCGCCTCCAGCGCCGGCTCGATCCCCTTGGGCAGGTTGTGGGCCAGGTAGGCCTGCAACGCTACATCGGGCAGAGACTGACTCTGGTCCGGGGAACCTTTGACAAAGAAATTCCCATCTTCAAACTCGATGTCCTCTTCGGCGGCCTCCAGCAGGTGCGCGGCAATTGTACGCGCTTTGTCCACAACCTTCTCTGCCGCGGAAGCGATCGCGCTGCCGCCCGTGGCCGCGCTGCGGCTGCCATATGTGCCCCAGCCGTGCGGCATGGAGCCGGTATCGCCCTCGACCACGTCGATGTCATCGTAGGGAACACCCAGCGCGCTGGCTACGATCTGCGCGAAGGTGGTCTCGTGGCCCTGACCGTGGCCGGAACAGCCGCTGTAGACCGTCACCTTGCCGGTGGCGTGGACCCGCACGACCGCGCTTTCCCACTGACCTGCCTGGGCGCCAAGCGAACCAACTACTGCCGACGGCGCCAGACCGCAAGCCTCGATGTAGGTTGAAAGGCCAAGACCCAGGTACTTGCCCTGTTCTCTGGCCGCTGCCTGCTCCGTGCGGAAGTCGTCGTATCCGATCGCCTCCAGTGCCTTGTCCAGGGCACCCTCATAGTTGCCGCTATCATACGCAAGCGCAACCTGTGTCTGGTATGGGAAGTTGTCCGGCGCAACGAAATTGCGTCGGCGAATCTCAACTGGATCGATGCCGGTGACACGGGCCGCCTCATCCACCAAGCGCTCGACGATGAACGTGGCTTCTGGCCGGCCGGCGCCGCGGTAGGCGTCAACGGGGACCGTATGGGTGAACACGCCATACACATGGCAATAGATTGCCGGCAGGTCATACTCGCCGGACATGAGCGTGCCGTAGAGATAGGTGGGTACAGCCGGCGCGAATGTGGACAGATAGGCGCCCATCGCCGCGTAGGTGTCGACCCGCAGACCAATGAATCTGCCGTCAGCGTCTATCGCCATCTCACCGTGTGTCACGTGGTCGCGGCCATGCGCGTCAGTGATATAGGTCTCGGTACGGGTCGCTGTCCATTTGACCGGGCGGCCGACCTGCATCGAGGCCCACGCCGCGATTGCCTCATCCGCGTAGTGATGAATCTTGCTGCCGAAACCACCGCCAACCTCCGGCGCAATGACCCGGATCTTGTGTTCGGGCAAGCCCAGCGAGGCCAGACTCATCAGCAGGCGGTGGATATGGGGATTTTGGGTCGTCATGTAGAGCACCAGCTCGCCGGTGATGTCGTTGTAGTCGGCAAGCGCGGCGCGCGGCTCCATCGCATTGGGAATCAGGCGGTTGTTGACGATATCCAGGCTGGCGACGTGCGCAGCGTTGGCAAAGGCGGCGTCCGTGCTCTCCTTGTCGCCAATTTCCCAGTCGAAGGCGATATTGTTGGGGGCATCGTCATGCACGAGCGGCGCGCCGTCCGCAGTCGCCTTTTTGGGGTCCGCGATTCCGTCGCGCGGATCGTAATCGACATAGATCAATTCGAGCGCGTCGTGCGCCGTGTATTGATCTTCGGCGACAACGATCGCCACTCCGTCACCGACGTAGCGCGTCGTGTCCTTCGCCAGCATGAAGTGTTCGGGAGTCTTCAATCCCGGCAGCAGCCAGCCGACCGGTACGCCGCCGGGAACGCCGCTCGCTTCGATGTCCTTGGCTGTGTAGACGCCCAGCACGCCATCCAATGCCTCGGCTTCGCTGGTGTCGATGCTGTTAATCCCGGCGTGGGCATAGTCGCTTCGCAATATCGTGCAGTAGACCATGCCTGCCAGCTTCAAATCATCCGTGTATTTGGCCCGGCCGGTAATCAGCTCGGGATCCTCTCGTCGGCGGATGGATGAACCGAATCCAGCCGCGCCGTTGCTTTCACCTGCCATATTCCAGTTCCTCCC
Source organism: Caldilineaceae bacterium bin5 (assembly GCA_002238445.1). GTDB lineage: Bacteria > Chloroflexota > Anaerolineae > Caldilineales > Caldilineaceae > Bin5. The sequence goes on along the minus strand of MPML01000002.1, from coordinate 99,991 downwards.
TTAGCCGTTCATCGTCTCGGCGGCAGTTTGCACCGCGCGTACGATATTGTGATATCCGGTACAGCGGCACAGATTCCCCTCCAGACCGTGGCGAATCTCATCTTCGCTCGGCTGCGGGTTCGTGCTCAGCAGGTCGACGCAGGAAATTATCATGCCCGGCGTGCAGAAGCCGCACTGCAGCCCATGGTTGTCCCAGAAGGCCTGCTGCATAGGATGATATTCCCCGTTGGCCAAGCCCTCGATCGTCGTAATTTCGCTGCCGTCTGCCTGGACCGCCAGCACCGTACATGACTTGACCGCCTGCCCATCGAGTAAAATCGTGCATGACCCGCACTGGCTCGTGTCGCAGCCAATCTTCGTGCCGGTCAGCCCCAGTTCTTCACGCAGCAAATGCGCGAGAAGCAGCCTTGGCTCAACCTCCTCACTGACGCTTGCGCCATTGACCTCCAGTTCGATGGATATACCCATAGAGCTTCCTCCCCTTTTGGAGTTCTGTAAAAATACTAAACTATTTAGCCTTGCCGAAAAGCTGACGCCACATCCACACAACGGCGGCAAAACCGGCCAGTATGTAGAGTACTTTGCGCCCGCTGCTACTGATTTGCATCTCCTGCGCAAGATCGGTAACGACGTCCTTGGCAACGTTGATGCCAACCTCCATTGTCGAGGGTGTTGCGACCTCCGGTTGTGCAGTTTTTTCAGTGGACTGTCCCCTAGGAGCGGGCGCCCGCGCGCTGCCGTCGGCGTTCGGGTCTGCGGCCGCTGCTGTGCCGTTTGCTCCTGCCGGCGCGGCGCCGCTCTCCTCAGGTGCCGGCTCCGCCGGCTGGAGACGCGCGGCGATGATGCCTTCGAGCGACTGCAAACCCTGGCGCGTCAGCGAACGCGCGGTGCTGTCCACCAGGCGCTGGCCCACACTGGCAATTCGACCGCTCAGCTGTGCATCGCCATCATAGTGCATCGTTGTAGGTTGGTCGCCCTCCAGACGCAGCGTGCCCACGCCCTTTACGAATCCTGGCCGTCCCTGGCCGGCAATCTCCATCTGGTAGCCATTGGGAGGGTCTACATCACTCAGTTTGACCGTCCCATTGAAGGTGCCTTGCACCGGCCCCACGCGGATGCTGATCTCGCCTTTGAATTCGTTGTCCGCGGTCCTATCCAACTGCTTGCAGCCGGGCAAGATTCGGGACAACACATCGGGATCCAGGAGCGCCTCCCAAACCTCGTTCTTGGGTGCGTCAAAACTGTGAGTACCCGCCAATTTGACCATTTTAGAAAGTGCTCTTTCTTGCTAAGGTATTGTGTTCTCTCGACTCAGCAGTGGCTTTGACAGATTCTTCTATACCGCGAGTGGAGGAAGAAACACATCCGTCAAATACTTGTCAAAATCGGTGCTGGCCCGCCGCCGGGCGTGTCGCCGACTTGGGTTCCGGCCCGGCAGTGAGGATAGGGAGATTCCGTTCCGGATATGATTCGCCAGATTATAGCGCACCGGCTGAATAAGGTCAAGCAACGCCAAACGAGCATGCACGCCGAGTTGACCCCTTTACGGCGTACGCGTGGTGACCACAACTGTGCCTGCAACCCGGTCATGGAGGCTCTGCCGTCGCGGCGACAGCACAGCCGTCACCATGTACAGCAAGATCAATATACCGACAACCGTGTATTGGAGCCCCAGAAGCGTAGGCATGCCCTGTGGCGTGTTGGCCCACACCAGAAAGAAATGATTCACTTCAAATGGGATCAGCATCACCAACGAACGCAGCAACGCTCGACCGTAACCAACGCGGCCTCCCTCCACCGACTCCAGCCGCAGCCCCAGCCCCAGCCAGCGCATCATAAGCGTGGCCTGTGCGGACGACCCCAGAGTTCCCGTGTAGTAAATGACCAGCGGCAAATCGACCGTTCCCAGCAGCCATAGATGATAGACGCCTTTTGATAGACCGGCCCCGCTAAGCACACCGGCCACCAGTGGATTCAGCCGCAACACCAGGAGGACGCCCTGCAAGAGCAGCACGCCGGCAAACAGCAGAAAGACTTCGGCGCAGTAGCTTAGAACTCTTCTCGGTATCGAGGCATACGGGAATTGGGAACAGTGCAAGCGCATCTGAATTCGGACTCCGAAATAGCCCACGAAGGGCGCCCCTACCCCGTTCAGGCGGCCTCAAGAAGCTTGGTCCCACTTCGATGGATTCGCCCAGGTTCAGGGCAGGTTAGGTCGATCCAAGTCGATCCAAGTCGATCTAAGTCGATCCAGGTCGATCCAGGTCGACGGGTTTTCTTTTTTTTGGACTCGTGCGCTTTTCTTCGCAAACGTTTCTTCGTCGTCTTCGAAGGGTTATGGGCAGTTGCAATATGCGCCATTCACAGACTTACAGCAGCCCTGGTTCGCGTTCAGTTTTTCTTATGGCGAGAGTAATGGCTTCTCATAGCCAGTGCAATCGCATCCAAATTCGGACGCCGCAGTAGCCTGCGAAGGGCGATCTCCAGGGGCGCCTCTACCGATTCAGACGGCCTCACGAAGCTTTGTCCCACTTCGATGGAATTGCCCAGGTTCAGGGCAGGTTAGGTCGACCCAAGTCGACCCAAGTCGACCCAGGTCGACCCAGGTCGACGGGATTTCTTTTTTTTGGACCTGTGTGCTTTTCTTCGCAAACGTTTTTTCGCCGTCTTTGATGGGTTATGGGCAGTTGAAATATGGGCCATTCACAGACTTACAGCAGCCCTCACTCGCGTTCAGTTTTCCTTTAGGCGAGAGTAATGGCTTTTCAGGGCCGGTGCAATTGTATCTGAATTGGGAAGCCTCGGTAGCCGACTAAGGGCGCCCACAAGGGGCCCCCTACCGATTCAGGCAGAATCACGGGAATATGTGCCAATTCGATGATTTTTCTGTCTCAAACCAGTCGTCCGCTGCACAGATGACAGCAAATACCTTAAACACAAGTATATCACGCATTTGATGCGTTCTGCCGGCTCGATTCGGGGAATTTCCCATATCGCGAAGTTCATAGACAGTGAAGATACTCCCAGGTCCGTCAAGAGCTCTCTGCCTTTCCCGGGTGATGAACTCACTAGCGTAGCGGATTTTCCGCTCATCGGCACTTGACGATTTGATGATCATTTTAGATGCAATTGCCCTGGGGTTGGGGAAAAGCGGTCGTCACGTCTGGGATCAACCCAGATTTTTGGACAGCCGCGGGCTGAACCAAGAATGGTCACTTCTTCGTTCTTTGTGACACCAGCCGTACGAGGACCTTGGATTGGGGAATGGACAGGACTGTTGTCGCACAGTTTTCATGTCACCAGCCCTCTCTTCAGTGCCATGCTTGACCAACCCTTCATCGCTGGCACCATTCAGGCTTGTTTCGAAACGTTGTTGGTTGGCTGCGGGCACACTGGTGGACAGGAGCACGGCTGCTAAGAAGACGCATAGGTGGGTGAGGCATGTTTTTGTAGGGGGGCGTTGCGGGGGCGCAGCCCCTGCACAAGGGAGGCCGCTTACGGCCGACCGCCCAGAACAGCAGTGGTCAGTGGTTAGTGAGAAACGCTTTCGCTCGCCTCATAATGGATCGTAAAGTGATTGTGGTTGAGACGTTGCGGATTTTCTGGGCCGGCGACATTAAGGGGCAACGAAATAACACAATAGTTTGGGATGCACCCTCACACCAGCTCTCCTTGTCTGCTGTCGCAGAAACGCATATAGTGTTGGACAAGAGTCCCGTGCAGACGGGGCGGGCCGCTGCACTATCGTGTGGCTGGCCTCTTCTGCAAAACGGAAGGTCTGCGCCAAACCAGTCGTGGAGGAAACTATGCAAATCGCTTCGATCCAAGCCTACGCGCTAAAGATACCGCCTGAAGGGGCAGATTCTGGAGCAGGCAATGACCAGATCGAAGCCTATGGCGACTACACTATCGCCGCTGATGCCTGGACTTCGATCTACTCCCGCAATCATGAAACCTGTCTCGTGCGCCTAGAGACCGACGACGGTCTGGTCGGCTGGGGAGAGGGGCAGGCGCCGGTCGCGCCGCGCGCCACCGCCGCCATCGTGGAAGAGCTATGCGCTCCCCTCGTTTTGGGCCGCGATCCCTTCGACGTGGAGTATATCTGGTATCGTCTCTACAGCGCGATGCGCGAGCGCGGCCACGTGACCGGCTTCTATGTAGATGCACTGGCGGCCGTCGATCTGGCTCTTTACGATCTTTTGGGCAAAGCCCTGAACAAGCCCGTCTACAAGCTCCTCGGCGGCAAATTTCGGCCCGATGTACAGGTCTACGCCGGCATGGGCGGGACGCAGCCCGACGCAGCGGTCGCGCACGCCAACGCGCTGCTCGCGGCCGGATTCCGCGCTTTGAAATTGCACCTGCGCATGCCCAATTCGCAAATCCTGGCTGTTGTCGAAGCGGTGCGGCAAGCGGCGGGGTCGGACGTAGAGTTGATGGTGGATGTTCACGGCACCCGCGACGTGTCGTCGGCCATCGAACTGGGGCGAGGGCTGGAGGCGCTGGGCGTGCGCTGGCTCGAGGCGCCCTGCCAGCCGGAGGACATCCGCGGCCAGGCCGAGATCGCACGCGCCTTGGCAATGCAGGTGGCCACCGGGGAGTGGCTGCGCACCGTCTGGGAGTGGCGCGATTGGATCGCGCTGCGCGGATTCGACGTGGCCATGCCGGACATCGCCCGCACCGGTCTCTCTGAGGGCAAACGCATCGCCGCGCTCTGCGACAGCTTCAACCTGCCGGTTTCGCCCCACGTCGGCGGCGGCGGCATCCTGTCCGTGGCCGCGACCATCCATTACTCGTTCGCCATCCCCAACTTTCAGATTATGGAGCACAGCCACGAAGCCCACGCCCGGAAAGGGACCATCGCCCATTCCTATCCGATACCGCAAGACGGCCGTTTTGCCGCGCCCGAGCAGCCCGGCCTGGGTGTTGAAATCGACGAGGCTAAGGTGGCGCTGTACGCTGGGTGAATCAGGATTTGCAGGATCTAGTGTAATGGCAGAAATGTTAGGAGGCGTTGGTATTGTAGTTCAGGAAGATGGCCGTGGGGTTGTGCACTAAGTGAAAAGTCCGAGGATCGTGGTCAGTTGGCTTGTCCATTCAGGCAGTCTCCCTGGGGTGAACGCGTTCGGTGATCTTCTTGCCTGTTTCAATCTCTGCAACACGCAACTCGAAAGTTTTCTGCAGGTTCAACCAAAGTTGGGGTGTGGTGCCTAGGTAACGAGCCAGGCGCAGCGCTGTGTCAGCGGATATCCCACGCTTTCCCTCCAGGATCGCTGCAATCCGATCTGCGGGAATATCAAGCGCGTTGGCGAGCGCGTCCACCGACGTGCCAAGCTCCTCGAGTTCTTCACCCAAGATCTCGCCAGGATGGACAGGTCGCATTCCGTTGTTAACGCTCATTCTCAAACTCCTCAGCGGTGGTAGTCCGCGATCTCCACGTCGTAAGGTCCGTCGTCTCCCCAGCGAAAGCAGATACGCCACTGCCGATTTATGCGAATGCTGAATTCTCCAGCCCTATTGCCCGACAGAGATTCAAGCCTATTGCTGGGCAGGCCTGCTAAGTCTGCTAACGACTCCGCATTGTCCAGCACCGTTAGCCGCCGGACAGCTTGTTCTGCGAAGCCCTGGAATTCCCGAACTCGCTGACCTGTGAAGAACCTTTCAGTCCTTCGGTCTCTGAATCTTTGAATCATTATAGAGCTATTCGCCAACAACACATAAGATGAAGTTTAGGGCGAACGCTCCAGAACAAGGACGACCTTCTGATGGGTTTCCTATCAGCAACTGTGGAATTCTGCAATTCGATGTGCTTTGAGCCTCTCACTGTCATCTGGAAAGGCTGTAGATTTACAGTGTTTCGATTCATCTGAATCAGTTGCAAAATCTCCTTCTATACCCCCAGCGCCTTCCCAATATCCCGCAGATGGGCCACCTCATGCGCGTGGATCGTCTCGTAATACTGCGTGATGCTGATCTGGCCCCGCGACGGGTGGCGGCCTGTCAGTTCCCACTCGCTCTCATCGAGAGAGTCCATAACCTCCAGCGTCTTGGCGCGGGTGGCAAGCGCGTTGGCCATCAGCTCTTGGGGCGCGACATCTCCCGTTCTGCGGGTGAGGCCGGCGTTCCAACGATTCAGGTCGAAGTCATCCGCGATAGTGGCTTCCCCTTTGCGAATCTTATGGACGTGAATGCTCATTCCCCGTTCGCTTTCGACCAGGTGCGCCAGAACGGTCGCGACCGTCCACTTATCGCCCTCGGCGAAAACCGTCGTCTGCCACTGCTCTGGCGCCAGGCTGTTGAGAAGCTCGAATAACGCCGTGCGCGACTCGTTCAACTTTTGCTGCCAATGGGCCTTTCGTTCTGCGGACATACCATTTCTCCATGTCGTCGGGCTCGGCAGAATTGCCGGCCGCCTGGGGCTTTCTCTGTACGTTTTACTTGGATTATCTGCCAACTGGCGCGACGCAGTCCTTCGTGGCGCCGCGCCGCCTCTATGGTATACTTGCTTGGAAAAATCCACCGCTAGTACCAGACTTCAACAGGAACATCCTCATTTGAAGGACTTTCTTTGTCTCAGACACCTGAAAAGCCCATCTCATAGGAGCATATACAATGAATGGCAAGTTTATCACTGTCTCGACAATGGAGCGAGATCAGATGGATTGGGGCGTAATGGGTTGGGCCAGCCGCCCCGCCACTACCGGCGCCCGTGATCTAGTCGTCATCGAGGTGACTCTGGAGACCGGACAGGGCCATGCCTTCCACAAACACCCGGATCAGGAAGAGGTGATTTACGTCATCGACGGCACAATTGAGCAGTGGATCGGTCAGGAAAAGCAACTGCTCTCCTCCGGTGACTCCGCCTTTATCGGCGCCGATGTCGTCCATGCCTCCTTCAACGACTCGGGCAGCTCCGCCAAACTTCTGGCCATTCTCGGTCCCTCCATCGGTGAGGAAGGATACGCACTAGTCGACGTATTTGAAGAAGAGCCGTGGCGTTCGCTGCGTTGAAGCCCCGAAAGAAAACCATCAGCAGAACAATCACGCAGACAGGAATCTCCTAATGACCAAAAAGTACCGCATGATACAAGTGGGGACCGGCGGACAGGGCAATGGCTGGTGCAGCCGCTTCCTGCCTCCCAACATCGCCGACGGCCGCATCGAGCCCGTCGCCGCCGTCGACGTTAACCCCGACGTTCTCGTCAACGCCCAGCAGCATCTCGGGCTACCGCCGGAGAAGTGTTACACCGATATTGAGCAAGCCTTCGACGAAAACCCCGCCGACTTCTGTACGGTTGTCGTTCCCCCCGCCTTCCACGAATCCGTAGTCGATGTCGCCCTCGCCCACGACCTGCATATCATCTCGGAAAAGCCCATCGCCGACACGCTCGAAGGTTCCGTGCGCATAGCCGCCAAAGTAAAACGTGCAGGCAAAAAGATGGGCGTGACCATGAGCCATCGCTACGACCAGGACAAAACGACCCTGCGTCGGGAGTTGCGTTCGGGGCGGCCGGGTACCATCGATTACATCGTCTGCCGCTTTACCTGCGGGCTGCGCAACTTCGGTGACTGGGGCGCCAGTTTTCGCCACACCATGGAAGAGACCCTGATGATCGAAGGGTCAGTCCACCATCTCGACATAGTCGCCGACCTCGCCGGCGCCAACTGCGACACCATCTACGCCCAGACCTGGAACCCGACCTGGGGCGAGTACAACACCGGATCGCAAGGCCACGTGATGATGACTTTCGAGAATGGAACCCGCGCCATCTACGAGGGGGCCAAGACAAACGCCTGCGGCTTTAACGGCTGGGCAAACGAGTACGTGCGCGCCGAATGTGAAAATGAAACTCTGATTATGGACAACCGCCGCATCGAGCGTTACCCCTACCAGCCGCGGCAGTACAACCGCGAAGGCCAGGGCGAGGAAGTTCAGCTCATGGAACAGGCCAAGTGGAGAAATGAGTGGCTCATCGCCCAGTTCCTGGATTGGATGGACGGCGGCCCGCCCATGGAGACCAACGTCGAGGCCAACCTGCAGTCGGTGGCCCTGATCTTCGCAGCCATTGAAAGCAGTCACACCGGCCAACCCGTGAAGGTGCAGGAATTCCTGCGCCAGGCCCAGGAAGAGGAAGCGAGAACGCACGCAGCCTGAAGTCGAGGAGTGAGGATAAAGCAATAAGAAGAGCAAAATGGGGCAAGTTGGATTATTCTTGAGTTTGCCCCTCAATTCTCTTCTCGCCTACCCTCCTTTTCTTACTTCGCTCCATGAAGAACACCCATCCGCAAGACAGCGGAAAGAAGAACTCTCAATACGCATTGCCTGATACGCAATACGATCAACGTTCCCCACATTCAGAGGCCCGCTAACCTAACCTCACAGGAGGAATGCCATGTCCGGGACCGTTCTTCTCGTCGGCGCACTGGACACGAAGGGTGTCGAGTACGCGTTTGTCAAAGATTTGATCGAAGCTGCCGGTTTGGAGACCCTCGTAGTCGACTTTGGCGTGATGGGCCAACCGGCCTTTGAACCCGATGTCAGCCGCACGGAAGTTGCTTCCGCCGGCGGCGGAGACTTGGCCTACCTTGCCTCCGGCACACATAAAGATGAGGCGATGCGGACGATGGCCCAGGGCCTCGCTTCCGTCGTGGAACGCCTCTATGCCGAGGGGCGTTTCGACGGCGTTTTGGGGATGGGCGGCAGCGGCGGCACCTCCATCGCCACCGCGGCCATGCGCACCCTGCCGGTCGGCGTCCCCAAACTGATGGTCTCCACTGTCGGCGGAGGCGATGTCAGCGCATACGCTGGCAGCAAGGACATCACCTTCATGCCCTCCGTCGTCGACGTGGCCGGCATCAACCGCCTCAGCCGCGCCATCTACGCCAACGCCGCCGGCGCGATCGCCGGAATGGTTAAGACGGAGGCCGAGGCCACCGCCCGCGAGCGGCCGCTCATTGCCGCCTCCATGTTTGGCAACACAACCGCGGCCGTCGACCACGCCCGCGGCCTGCTCGAAGCCGAAGGCTACGAAGTCCTCGTCTTCCACGCAACCGGCAGCGGCGGGCGTACCATGGAAGACCTGATCAGCGACGGCTACATCGCCGGCTGCCTCGACATGACCACCACCGAGCTGGCCGACGATATCTGCGGCGGCGTATTCAGCGCCGGGCCGGACCGTGTCCAGGCCGCGCCCCGGCAGGGCATCCCCACCATCGTCGTGCCGGGCTGTGTCGACATGGCCAACTTTGGCGGCATCGAAACCGTGCCCGACCACTACCGCGCGCGCACGCTCTACGAGTGGAACCCGGAGGTCACGCTGCTGCGAACCAATGCAGAGGAGAACCGCCAGATGGGCGTAATGCTGGCCGCGGCCGCCAACGCCGGCCAAGCGGGCAAAGTGTCTGTACTCATTCCCCTCGGCGGCGTTTCAATGTTGGACAGCGACGGGGACCGCTTCTGGGATCCAGACGCCGATCAGGCCTGTTTCGATGCCCTCAAGAACGATCTGCGCGCCGACATCCCGCTCATAGAGGTGGACGCCAATATCAACGATCCGGTGTTTGCCGAAAAAGCCGTCGCCGTGCTCCTGGAAATGCTGCAGGCAGAACCATAATGCGCGGCTCCTCTTCGCCGCGCGGTTCGTATTACGTCATACGCAACAGAAGGGAGTTACCTGTATGTCGATCCCAAGACAGGAGATCATAGCCCGACTCCATGCCCAGCACGCCGCCGGTCGACCAATTGTCGGCTGCGGCGCAGGCACCGGTATCTCGGCCAAGTTTGCCGAAGCCGGTGGCGCCGACCTGATCATTATCTACAATTCCGGCCGTTTCCGCATGGCAGGACGCGGCTCGCTCTCCGGGATGATGCCCTATGGCGACGCCAATGCCATTGTCGTCGAGATGTCCGCGGAGGTGCTCCCAGTCGTGCAGGATACACCGGTCCTGGCCGGTGTCTGCGGCACCGACCCGTTCCGCCTCAAGCACGTCTTTCTCAAGCAACTCAAGGAGATTGGCTTCAGCGGCGTGCAAAACTTCCCCACCGTCGGCCTCCTGGACGGCACCTTCCGCCAGAACCTGGAAGGCACCGGCATGGGCTACGACAAGGAGGTCGAGGCCATCGCTATCGCCCACCAGTTGGACATGTTCACCGCTCCCTATGTTTTCACGCCGGACGAGGCCACTGCCATGGCCGAAGCCGGCGCCGATCTGCTGGTTGCTCATGTCGGTCTGACCACCGCCGGCACTATCGGCGCTGCGGTTGCTTTCACGCTGGAGGAGGCGGTCGACAAGGTGCAGGAAATGGCTGCGGCCGGACGCGCGGTAAATCCTGGCCAGATGGTGATCTGCCACGGTGGCCCCTTCGACGAGCCTGAAAACGTCGGCACCGCCCTGCAGATGATGCCTGGCATTGCCGGCTTCTTCGGCGCCTCCAGCATCGAGCGCCTGCCCACTGAGCGCGCCATTCGCGGCCAGGTTGAGGCGTTCAAGGGGATGGCGCTGGGGTGACGCCCGGTCGAGTATCGTCGCTGCACGCATAGGAGACTGTGCCAGTTGGATCATCCTTCTGGGAGTAGATTTACTATGGATCAAATGGAGCCATCCGCCGTGACAGAGGAGCTGCAACAGTGCACGGCCAGCGTATCGCGATAACTGCAGTTGCAGTGTTCTTACTGCTGACCGCAACCACCGGACATGCATCGTCACAGGCGGAAACACCCACCGAGACCGCTCCGCCAACACCCGTTCCGTCTACAACGCCATCACCCGCCGTCGAACCCGAAGTGCAGATTCCGGCAGGCTGGAAGCGAATCGAGGATGACCGGCTTGGCTACGCACTTGCCGTTCCCCTGACATGGCTGAAATTTGACCTGCACAATGGCGCCGTGGCACCAATCGCCGGACTGCTTGGCGGTGATTTAGCAGTTGAGATTCTGCGTGATTTTCTGGAAACGCCGGAAGGCAAGAATTTTGGCATACTTGCCATCGAACCGGATCCTCTGCAGCTGTTCGCCAACCCGCCGTTTCCCATGTTTCTGAATGTGTCGATCGTTCCCTGGCCTGACGACATTACGGCTGAACAGCTGGTTTCCTTCCTTCAGAATTCGGCCGACGGCCTCAACGAAGTAGAGTTGCATAGCATGTTGACCGGTTCGCTCAATGGCATGCCCGCGCTTCAGGCCGCCGTAACCGCCAACCTGAGCAGCATGGGTTTCGAGCTTTCACCCTTTGTCGTTGTAACCGTTCTACGCGCAAATCAGACGGCCTACATCCTGACGATTGCCACCCGTGTCCAATCAGCCGCGGCCAAGCTGGCGCTGATCGAGCAGATTGTCGGCACCTTCCGGCCTACGATTCAGGTGCAAAGTGCAACACCACCAACCGCGTTGCCAACACCGTCCTCTGAAGCAGCCCGGGTTGTCGGACCAGGAACCCTCCTCGTCGGCATCGACATCGAGCCCGGAGTCTTTGTGGGGCAAGCTACCAAAGACGTACACTGCACCTGGCACCGACTGAACAGCCTCCGGGAAGATCCCAATAGCATCAATGCAGTTGACGAGCATAAAGGTCTGTTCTACGTGGAAATCTTGGCCGAAGATCTCGCATTTGAGACAAACTGCGGGTTGTTGCCGATTGAGAGCGTTCCCGGACGTGCCGAGTTGCTGAAATCGGTTCCTGCTGGTATGTACATGGTGGGCAGAGACATCGCCCCGGGTCTGTACAAGGGAGAGGCGCAAACCGCTTCCTCCTGCACATGGCAACGACTAAACGGGCTGTCGGGCAATCTAGCCGATGTCACTTCGAGTGTGACGCCGTCAGGACAATACTTCGTCGTCGTCACTTCATCTGACCGGGCCGTTGAATTTGGCTGTCCCGTCGAAAAAATGGAGTAGCTGAACCAATCTGAATCGTCTTATACGGAGTAAATTATCGGGGCCTAACGCCACTTGTCCCCAACCACTCAGGAGTACCGTACATGCTCTATTCCAACATCCCCGGCATCGACAAACCCGTCTCCCGCCTCGTGCTGGGAACTATGTGGATAAACACACGCAATCCCGACGACGCCTTCCCCGTCCTGGACGCTTTCCACGCCGCCGGCGGCAACTGCCTCGACACCGCCCACGGTTACGGCGGCGGCGACAACGAACGAGCTATCGGCCAATGGATCAACGCGCGCGGCCTGCGCGACGAAATCGTCATCCTCGGCAAAGGCGCGCACCACAGCCAGGACCGCAAACGGGTCACCCCATACGACATCCAGTCCGACCTCCACGACAGCCTCGCCCGCTTCAAAGTCGACAGCATCGACCTGTACGTGCTGCACCGCGACGACCCTGAAAATCCTGTCGGGCCAATCGTAGAGACTCTCCATGCAGCCAAGGAAGCCGGCCAGATCGACGCTTACGGTGGCTCCAACTGGACTGCCGAACGCTTGCAGGAGGCCAACGAATACGCCGCCGCCCACGGGCTGACCCCCTTCGTCGTCAGCAGCCCCCAGTTCAGCCTCGCCGTACAGATAGAGCCGCCCTGGCGAGACTGCGTCAGCTTAGGCGGCTCGGCCGGGGAGAACGCCCGCGCCTGGTGCCGAGAGAATGGCGTCACGCTCTTCGTATGGTCCAGTCTGGCAGGCGGCTTCTTCAGCGGCCGCTTCCGTCGCGACAACCTCGACTCTTTTACCGAGTCGTATGATCAGCTTGCCGTCAAGGTTTACTGCAACGAGGAAAACTTCCAGCGGCACGACCGCGTTCAGGAACTGGCCGCAAGCAAGGGTGTCACTGTTCCGCACATCGCCCTGGCCTACGTCTACAACCAGCCCGACGGCATCCACGCCTTGTCAGGAACGCGTACCGTCGAAGAGGTACAAGTAAATGTCGAGGCATCGGAGATTAAATTGACCGAGGAAGAGGTAGCCTACCTGGAATTGAGGAGTTGAGTTCTGCAATTCGGATTTCGTACGATCAGTCGAACGAAATTTCAATCTCTACTTGGCAATGGTCGCTTGGCCCCCATTGGTCCACTTCATTGAGTGCACGCACCGACACTGACTCCGATAGAGATTCTGACGCAAAGACGAAGTCCAATTGTCGCGTGGCCGTTTTCGGGTCATTGCGATTGTAGCGGAAAGTAGGAACATTCTTGCTCTCTCGTGGTAATTCTTCCGGCCAAGGACACGCTTGGCGTCCGTTCGGACTCTGCGGCCCAGCAAAGGGTAGCCCTAAAGCTTCCATCCTGTCGAAGACTGTCATATACCGTTGCTTCCAATAGAGGTTACCTCTTTCTCCGTAGCCATAGAGAATGTTTGAGTCCCCTGCAGCGACGATTCGGTGGTGACGTTGTCGACCGATGAAAGCGGACAAGTCGGAGGCAATGCGATGAGCGGAGCCATCGGCGAAGCTCCACCCGCTATTGGTAAAGGCTAGAGGGCCCTCCCACAGCGCGTACATCGATACAACCACCAACGATTCACCGCCGCCACCTGTGACAATCGCGGCAGCCAGTGTACCTTGCTGACTGACCCCAAACTCACCTACTCTGGCCTCTGACAACGACTTTGCTTCAATCCAGTCAACATTGACGTTCTTTGAGAGTTTGACGACTGCCGTGCGCCATTTGTTATGCGATCCCCCATCGATTGTAACCCAGGAGTCTTTGTCTACCTCGATGTGCTGACTTACCTCCGAAGGCGGCTTCGACGCCTCCTGCAGGAGCGCGATGTCTGCATCCGATTTCAGCAGGTAGCGCCAAGGGTCTTTCGAGTGGGCGATATTCCAAGAGATGATTTTCACGGACCCTCCTCTTCAGTGGATTCTGTAGCTTTAGCTAAGCTTGAGTGGGCCATTTAGGAACAAGAATGCGGTCCGTACATCATTCAGACCGCATTCCTACTTCGCTTTCCCGCTCGTTGACTCCAACAAGCTCCGAAGTGCCGGCAGGAGATCGGGCACGGCCTCCTGAATTATGCCCCAGATGATCCTGTCACTTATCGTCAGATAGGAATGGGCCAGGCGATTGCGCGTCCCTATGATGGCGTGCCAGGGAATCTCAGAGTGGGCCTCACGTATTTCGCCAGGTATGTGCGTGGCGGCCTCGCCGATCAGTTGCAGGTTACGCATTGTGGCGTCATAAGTGAGACCGTCGGCAAGGAACGCTTCCTGGTCCAATCCTTCAGTATAGGCAAGAACTTTTTCGCTGAAATCAATCATGTCCTGGATGTAGAAACGCCAGGAGCGCGCTTCACGGTCGGTCTCAGACATCGACAATCTCTTTCTCCACGAAGGGCCTGATCTCTTCTCTTAACTCCTGGAAAGTTGCCATGTCCACCGAGCGCCCCAGAAGATCTTCCAGGAATAACTGAGTGTCAAAATATTGCCGCCAGCGAGGGAGCGTTTCGAATCGAACCAGAATGTCAACGTCGCTGTCGCCATCAGCCTCATCGCGGGCAAAGGAGCCGAAAAGAGCGAGTTCAATCACGCCAAAGCGTTGCGCTAGGGTGGGCTTGTTACCCCTGAGCAGTTCAAGAAGCTGCTCTCTGTTCATTCTTCACTCTCCTTACCTGCTCATGGTCAAGAAACAGTTGGGCATTCGCACACAGTAAGCGACGTCTGGTGAAATGCCAGCACCGTGACCTGTCCGGGCGCCCTGCAATCTCAGGGTCCAGGCCGCTTTCCCCTGCAACGGAAACAAAAAGGCGACCCGGTTCTTCAGCCGGATCGCCTCTCGTTTTGCGACATTCTTTCCGCTCGCAATTCGTCGCTCTGGTGGAGATGGCGGGAATCGAACCCGCGTCCGCAACATTCGCCCTGAAACGTCTACAAGCTTAGTTGATCTTTATAAGGTTTGTCGGCGGTCCTCGGATCAACACGAGGCGCATCGCTGACTAGCCGATTCTCTTAGGCAGCATTATCGGCGTTCCGCTGCCGCAGCTCACAGTTTATGTCGGTGACCATCCGGCCTGCTGGCCCCACCGGGATGAACCGTGGCCCTTTTTAAAGGGCCGGTGGCTTAACTAGGCCGCCGCAGCCGCAGTAGCGGCCGGGGTGAAACCAAAGTTGAAAGCCATGCCTGTGTTTTTGGCATTTGTATGTGTTTGCGCCTTTTTAACGTAGTCGACGCTCTACGGCTTGCTGTCTCAGGCCTGACAATGCCCCGTCGAAGCCGTTCATCCCCATCTACCTCAATTATACCGCAATCCACTGGCCAAGTCAAGATTTACGCAGGTTCCCCTCTGGTGGAATCCGGGCTGTCCGCGGTGGGAATGGCCTTTACAAAGTAAACCGAGTCGTTCTCAAGACTGGGCTGAATGCCGAATCCCAGAGATATCTTCAAGTGGTAGTTGGCATCATTGCCATAGTCACTGCGTGAGCGGACCTGACAGCAGTTCAACTCGTGCGCACGTCTCATTGCCTTCTGCTGCAGAGCACGCCCAACGCCCCGGTTACGCTCCTTGGGCAGCACACCAAACGCGATGATCTTCGCTTCAAAAAGCGTTCGTCCCTGAAACAGAACTGGCGGCCGTCCTTCGTTCTCCCCTATTCTCTGTACAACAAGACGCAGAAATCCCACCGGCCTGTCATTCACCAAAGCCGCCAGAACGTGGCTGGATAGGAAATGTCCCGCCTGTACCTGCACATTCTGTTGCTGATTCAACAACTCGACTACCGGCCAGAGATGCTGCCAGTCCTGACTCTCCTCCGAGATCTCTATGATTGACAAGCCCTTTCCTTTGTACCCTGAATTAGGACCCATCGATGCTCTCCTTTCCTCATCTCATTCTGCACTGGATTCCTCTTCACTCGACGATCCGCCCTTCCTCGCCAGCGCCAGCAGCAACTGGGCCGGTAGAAGCACCACCGAAGAAACTGTTAGCGCCGTCGGGATACGAGTAGCCGTCCCGATCCAGCCAAGCACCGGCCCGCCCGCCGCCTGGCCCAAAGAGTTGGCCTGTCCCCACACCGAGATGACCGTTGCTCTCTGCGCGCTCTGTGTGTTGCGCACGATCCACGCGTTCTCTAACGGATCCTGCGTACTTCGGCACAGGCTGATCGCCCAAAGCGCCAGCACTGCAAACCAGAAACTACGCGTCCATGCCAGCAGCAGCAGGCTTGCCGCCAACAGCCCGTACAGTATCGTCAGCCAGTTGACAGTGCGCGCCGGTACCTCGGTCGCCCGCCCGCGCCTCGCTAACTCGTTGGCTGCGATACCGGTTAAGGTCGCGCCCACGCCAATTATTCCGAACCAGATCAGAGCGTCCTCCAGCCCGAACAGCGACGGAAACCTGAAATTGTCCAGCATATGCGGCGTCCAAAGGCGATCATACCCCTCGCTATACAGACCTGTCACCAGGCTGAGCCCGACCACAATGCGCAGCGCCCGGTGGTCGCGCACCGCCCGCATCCCAGCCTTGGCAGTGGCCGCCATCTCCTTCCAGGTCTCCCTCTCTTCCGGCGGCGTGGGCCGAAAGCCCTTTTCCGGCATGATCAGGGCCATGAATGCCGCCAGGGCGATATACATCACGCCGCCGACCAGGATAGGCAGCTGTAGCCAGCGTCGCGCCAGCCAAACACTGACGCCGGTGCCGGCCAGTCCGGTTATCAACTCTACCTGCGCCGAACGCAAATAGACCGGCCCGGCCGCCTCAGCGCCGATCTCGTCTGCCAGCCAGGCCTGTAACGCGCCGCTAAGGAACGTAAAGCCAATGCCCCACAACACCTGCGCGCCCAGCACGGCCCAGAACAGCGGGATCGACCCCTCCAGCAAGTAGCCGCAGCCGACCAGGGCCAACCCGATCAGCACCGAAAGCCGGCGCGAGTATACGTCGGCAACCGCGCCGGTGGGAACCTCGAACAACAATACGGTCACTTCCAGGACTGTGCCCACCAGTACCATCTGCAGTGGATTCAGTCCGACCGTCTGAACCTGGTAAATTAAATTGATCGTGAAGACCAGCGCGTTGAAGAGCGCCCGCCCACCGCCAATGACAAGGTAGATACGGGCCGGATTATGTTTGAGCAAGGAGTCTCAGGTCCGTGGGCTCGCGGCGTCGCGCCCGAAATACATGCTGGACGCCCTGTCGCCCGGTTGGGCGTCGGTTCGCCGGCGAGTGAAGGTGAAGTGACAGAGAATGGGAAAAAAGAAGTCACGTGTTCGCACCGCTTCGCCAGCCACCAGGCAACCCTGTGGCACCCAGGACGAATCGCTTACCGCTGCTGCCTTCCGGCCCTGACGGGGTTCACGGTGCCCTGCCGCACAGGACCCAGCAACTGACGAAGCGATGCAAACACGCGAGGCGGAGAGGGAGGGATTTGAACCCTCGAGAGCTTTCACTCTACGAGCTTTCCAGGCCCGCGCACTCGGCCAGACTATGCGACCTCTCCGAATCGAAAGGGGCTTACATCAGAGTACCTTTGCACTTGCCCTTTCAAAAGCCGAATCAGTATAGCCAAACGGCGCTTGATGAGCAAATTAGAGGCAATAGAGATGTGGTGCAGTTTTCAAAACACATTAAAGAGAATGCCGTGCCGCCATTCGAATTTCAGCTAGAGTGCGTTTCCCCACCAACGCTTACAGGTCTCTACTGGCCCGCGGACAACCATCGCGCCGCATCCTTGGCAAAGTAAGTCAAAATCATGTCTGCGCCCGCCCGTTTGATGCTTGTCAGGCTCTCCAGCGCGCACTTCTGCAGGTCGAGCCATCCATTTGCCGCAGCCGCATGCAGCATCGCGTATTCTCCGCTCACCTGGTAGGCGGCCGTGGGCAGATTGAACTCCTTTCGAACCGCCGCCAGCACATCAAGATAGGGCAGCGCCGGTTTGACCATGATCATATCCGCCCCTTCGGCAACATCGAGCGCAACCTCCTTGAGCGCCTCGCGGCGGTTGGCCGGGTCCATCTGGTACTGGCTGCGGTCGCCAAACGAAGGGGGGCTTTCGGCAGCCTCGCGAAAAGGTCCATAGAAACTGCTGGCATACTTAGCCGCATAGCTCAGAATCGGCACATGCTCCAAATCGGCCTCATCCAGCGCGCCGCGGGTCGCCGCCACCATCCCGTCCAACATCGCCGACGGCGCGATGATATCCGCCCCTGCCTCTGCGTGGACAACCGACGCCCGTCCTATCAGCTCCAAAGTCGGGTCGTTGAGCAGATAGCCCTCCGGCAGCGCCGCGGTGTAGCCGTCCACTGTTGGTGTATTGATCACCCCGCAGTGGCCGTGATCCGTATATTCGCAGAAACACATGTCGGAGATAACGATCAGTTCTGGCGCTGCCTCTTTCAACGCCCGAATCGCTTCAGGCACCACCCCGTGGGGACTGAAGTTGTCGCTTCCGCACCAGTCCTTCTCCTCCGGTATACCGAAAAGAAGCACCGCCGGAATCCCCAATTCCAGGATCGAATCGGCCTCTCTGGCCAATTCATCTACCGTGAGCTGAAACTGACCCGGCATCGAAGCGATCGGTCGGCGGTCGCCCCGGCCGAAACGCACGAACAACGGGTAAATGAAATCGGACGGCGCGAGCGTTGTCTCGCGCACCATGCGCCGCATCGCCGGACTAATTCGCAGCCGCCGCGGGCGCAGCACCCGGTCCGATGCAGTCGCATGACCATTCATGGTAGCCTGCACAGGTTGGAAGACATTCATAGTTTCACCGCCATTTTCACCACTTACGAAGAGACAGGAGATGGCCCGCTCAGGGGGCATCCCGGCAAGCCCTAAACCAGGTAGCCCTTGCGCCCTTTATAATAGTTCGCCCCAATATAAATTCGTCTCGTACATGAATGCCAGCTCGCCGTCCTCCTGCCTCCGTTCAAACAGCGCCCGCAACGCGCTGACAAACCACCCGTGCCTCTGGTCGGACGGCAGCGGCGCATACGAAGACGAAAGCGCCCGCCCTCGCAACTGCTCCCACGTATATGAATGGGGATTGGGAAATCGTGCATGCGCCAAAGACGCCCCTCTGTCCAGGAAGCTGTCCATCGTTTCAGGCCGTGCGTTCTTCTCCGCAACCTGTGTGTAATCCTGGTGCAGTTCTTCCAGAATCGACTCGTATTCGTGCGTGACAAGGGAACTGTCAGCGGGCCGCGAATTCCAAACCAGAACGATCCATCCAGGTGGTCGCAAGATGCGTTTGAACTCCATCCGAGCGCGAACTGGCTCGAACCAGTGGAAGGCCTGTCCAGCAGTTACCAGGTCGTAAGACGCCCCGGCCAACCCGGTGCTTTCCGCAGTCCCATCGACACTGCGAAAGTTTCGGCGGCTGCACAGATGGTCGTCTCCCGCCTGGCGCATGGCGGCGTTTGGCTCCACCCCCGTCACATCGCAGCCAAATTCGACAAAACGCTCTGCCAGAAATCCCGTGCCGGATCCGATATCGGCAACCAGCCATTCTTCGGCGAGCCCAATCTCTTTCTTCAAGAATGGGATGATACTTTGCGGGTAGCGCGGCCTGTATTTGAGATAATTGTCAACCCGCCCGTCAAAGCGGGTGCTGGAGCCCAGCGTCGTCATCTTCTGCGCTGGGCAAGGTAGGATTTCAGGCTGTGTACAAGCCCCTCCACAGTGCGATTCTCGGCTACAACTTGCACCGGCAGCTCATGCCGCCGCGCCGCCTCCGCCGTCATCGGGCCAATGCAGGCCACAGTCACGTCACACAGCATACCGGCATCACCACTTTCGGCCTTGAGCCGCTGCACAAAATTGTGAACGGTCGAAGCGCTCGTAAACAGGACGACGTCAACGTCCCCTTGCCAAAAGTGCCGCGGTAGATCATCCCCGCCATGTCCGACAACCGTCTGGTATGCCGCAACCGCTCTGACCTCAGCGCCAGCTCTGCGCAAGGCCTTTACCAGCACCGGCCTGGCAATCGCGGATTGGGGCAGGAACACCTGTTGTCCCCTCCTAACCTGCAGGCTGGCAGCCAGCGATTCTGCCACATAATCATCCGGCAACAGGTCTGTTACCAAGTTCAGCTCCTGGGCAATGGTGGCTGCGGTCGCAGAGCCGACAGCCGCCACCTTCGTTTTGGAGCGTGCGACACTTTCCGTCCCAATTCCCAGTTCCTGCAGCCGGTCCGCCAGAACATATACTGTGTTCGTGCTGGTCACTATTAACCAGTCGAACCTCCCCTCGGCCATCTCTTGCAGGGCCGAATCAAACTCATTTGTATCGGGACAAGGCTCGATTTCAACAGTCGGATAGTGCAGTACCTCTGCGCCCTCCGCTTCCAACAGTCTGGTCAAAGATGGCGCCTGGCGCAAAGCGCGCGTATTCGCAATCCGTAGGCCTGTAAGCGTTTGCGTGTTCATCTTATCTGTTCTTCCTGCTCTGAATGAGAATGGATATCTGTCGGCTAAGGCTAACTGTCCGCGTCCAGCATTGCTTCATTTTCACTGATCTGATCGATAATCTCTTGCGCCCCTTTGCGCAAAATCAGTTCCGCAACACACTGCCCAATCTGCTCTGCCTCATCATATAGACCGTCCATCTGCGCATCAAGTTGGCGGCTCCCGTCCAGCGCGCTAACGCGGCCCAGGAGTCTCAACCTTCTCGCCTTTTTCCCATCCCCCAGGCTACTGCTATCTCCTTCGCCATCGCCGCATTCGCCCAGCGCGCCTACCGGAGCGCGACAGCCTCCGCCTAGCCCGGCGAGGAAGGCCCGCTCGGCAGTCACGGCCGCGCGCGTATTTCCGTCATCTATGCCTCCAAAAAAGGCAAGCCAATCAGCTTCCTTTCGGCACTGCACTGCCAGCGCGCCTTGCCCTGGCGCCGGTAACATCGTCTCAAACGGCAGAGTGAGCGAGATGTGCCCGGCCAGCCCCAGCCGCTTCAGACCGGCGGCGGCTAGAACCACAGCATCGTACTGTCCGGCCGGATCAAGCGTTTTGCGGACGCGGGTGTCGACATTCCCCCGGATATCCAGGATCCGCAAGTCTGGGCGCTGCGCCAGCAGTTGCGCCGCCCGGCGCCGGCTTCCTGTACCTACCACAGCGCCTTCGTGAAGAGGAAGAATCCCGGGCTGCCGCGGTCCCCCTCCTGCTTCCGTGGCTGCCTCTTCTCCCTTACGCACCACAAGTGCATCGCCTACATCGCCCCTGGCCGGGATTGCCCCCAGAGCCAGCCCCGCCGAATCCACCACCGGCAAGTCCTTCAGGCTGTGGACGGCTCCGTCAATTTTCCCTTGGCGCAGCCTCTCCTCCAATTCCTCCGTAAACAGGCCTTTGCCGCCAATGCTCGGCAGGGGCCTGTCTTTGAAACGGTCTCCCCTGGTCTGGATGACAACCGTTTCGACGGACAGGTCAGGATAATTGGCGCGCAGGAGGGTCGCCACATGCTCTGTTTGCCAGAGAGCGAGGGCCGAACCGCGGCTGCCTAGACGGATATAATGAGGGGTTGACATTCCTAATCGGAAAAGGGCGGCATGCCGCCAGAGAATGCTTCTGTTGCGGTGCGGGTAATCAGTTTAGCCCAAGAGCGACGACTTCAACTGCTCGGGCAGTTCCCACAACTCTCAAAGTCAGAGTTGGCGTAAGCATAGCAGTAGCCTATTCACCGGTCAAGTGTGGCGGGTTTTGGCGAATCCCAATTCATTAGGGCTCTGAAGTCTCACTCCGAATGCGACATCTCAGTCATATAAAATTCGCGATCCGGAGTGACGCGAGCGAAACTGTTTTTTCTCCTCTTCACTTTAAGGGCGGTCGGGCCTTCGGCCCTCCCTTGTGCGGGGGAGATCCCCCGCAACGCCCCCCTCCAAAACCACGCCTCATCGACCCTTCGTACTCATACCGCCGGGGCGGCCGTCGACCTGATTCGCAGACAGAATACCCGCTTGACGGTAAGGATAAGGAGCTCGTCAAATCAGAAACTGTATGTGGATTAGTAGCTATCTCCCATTCACAAAAGCAGACCCACCGAACCGGAACCGATTCATTACCCATTATTCTATCTCCTCCCAAATCCCGAGACTTCCAGTTCAGTCAATTCCTCCCAGATAACCTGTCACAGATCACAGCCGGCTCTTCTGTTGCCGCATCTGCAACATTCAAGTAGAATGGGGCAGTTTTATCCGTATACTGCGGGGGAACCATGCCGACTTTGCGCCTGCCCGGACTCGTTGACGCCCATGTCCACTTCCGGGAACCGGGCTACACCCAGAAAGAGGATCTCCATTCCGGCACCTGCGCCGCCCTGGCCGGCGGCGTGACCACCGTGTTGGACATGCCCAATACCGTTCCCCCCACTTCCACCCCGGAAAATCTTCAAGAAAAGGTGCGACTGGCTGCGTCTAAGGCAGTCTGCGATATAGGATTGTTTGTCGGCGCAACCGTAGCCGACGTCGATGCCTACCTGCCGGTTGCAAATAGGGCGTGCGGTCTGAAAATCTACGTCAACGAAACATTCGGCAGCCTGCGCATTGAAGAACTGGGCCTGCTTCATCGCCTCTTCCGTACCTGGGGGGAGCGCGCAGACGAACTGGACGGCTGGCGTCATTACCCGCCGCCCTCCAGCACCGGGCGCGACAGTTCGGCTCAAGCTTCCACATCTTCTCTCGGACCCGTAGCTGTCCATGCAGAAGAGCTGATGGTACCAGTCTGTCTGGCTCTCAGCCAACTCTATCAGGTGCCGCTGCATATTGTTCACGTCAGTCGCCGCAGCGAAATTGAGATAATTCGGGCGGCTAAAGATAAGGGTATCCCTGTCACTTGCGAAGCCACTCCCCACCATCTCTTCTTGACCGAAGAGGACTATAAGCGCGGTGGCAGCCGGTTCGACATGCGGCCCAAACTGGCCACACCTGACGACGTGGCGGCACTATGGGAAAATCTAGACGTCATCGACATTTTCGCCACCGACCACGCGCCGCATACCTTTTCCGAAAAGGGCATGCATTCACCTGAAGAAAGCGAAGAAGAGAACAGCAGCGTTCACGCCTCAGACGTCCCGCTCCCCGGCGTCCCCGGCGTAGAAACTATGCTCCCCCTGCTGCTGACAGCAATCGACGCCGGACAACTGGAGCTGGACGAACTGCTCCTGCGCTGCGTCGAGAATCCCCGCCGCATCTACGGTCTTGCGGAGCAGCCGCAGACCTGGATTGAGGTGGACACGAGTCAGAAGTACGAACTGAACGATGCGCAGATGCGCACACGCTGCGGCTGGACACCATTTGCCGGGCGGTACGTGAAGGGTCGGGTCGAAAAGGTGGTCCTGAGGGGAGAAACAGTTTTTGATGGCGAGCGAGTCCTGGCCGCGCCTGGCAGTGGGCGCGTTCTCTTCCAGGAAACCGGGTAGGGGCGAGTCACAGGTCTGACCTGTATTACCAGCCTCGGCGCAATCTCTACTTGAGGCCAGGGTAGGCGTTCTTAGCCAAAACGTAACTACTAAGCCACAGTAGTTGACCGGCCAGTCATTCTTGGAACCATTCAGGCTCTTGGTGACGCAACTGGAGTGCAGCCGCCGCCATGCTCGCCAGCCGACGGGTTGCGAAGAAGGCACACGGTCGGTGAGGCATGGTTTTGTAGGGGGGCGTTGCGGGGGCGCAGCCCCTGCACAAGGGAGGACCGAAGGCCCGACCGCCCATAATACAACAGTGAGGGGAGAAAGAACACTTTTGCTTGCCTCTTTCAGGGCTGCGAATCAGTTGCGGCTGAGTAGTTACACCAAAACCTAGATTATGAAGTACAGGCAAAGGACAGATGACAAACACGATTGAGAGCTTTGCAGGTGAGG
Source organism: Caldilineaceae bacterium bin5 (assembly GCA_002238445.1). Taxonomy (GTDB): domain Bacteria; phylum Chloroflexota; class Anaerolineae; order Caldilineales; family Caldilineaceae; genus Bin5. Next base: position 76,272 of record MPML01000002.1, on the reverse strand, counting down.
ACATTCTCAGTGTCAACCAGTTCGATCGCGCTTCGCTTAACGCCGTCTTTGGCATTGCTCACGAGATGCGTATTCTGGTCGAGCGTTTCGGCGGCGCCGAGTTGTTGCAGGGCAAAATCCTGGCCAATCTCTTCTATGAACCGTCTACCCGCACCAGCTCCAGCTTCACAGCGGCCATGCAGCGCCTGGGCGGGCAGGTCATCCCTATCAACAATGTCCAGTATAGTTCTGTCAGTAAAGGCGAAAGTCTGCCAGACACCATCCGTACGCTTGAGTGCTACGCCGACGTAATCGTCATTCGCCATCCGGATGTCGGCGCAGCCGCAACCGCCGCCTTCTATGCCAAAAAGCCTGTCATCAATGCTGGCGATGGTGTCGGCGAACACCCTACCCAGGCCCTGCTCGACCTTTTCACGGTCCAAGAAGAGTTGCAGCAAATTGACGAACTGAAAGTCGTTATGGTCGGAGACCTTCGCTATGGGCGCACAGTGCACAGTTTGACCAAACTTCTACTTAACTACAATGTCTCCTTTGTATTCGTCAGCCCGGAAATCCTGCGTCTTCCTGCCGATGTGATTGATGCTGTTAATGCGTCCGGTCACTCTTATAGCCAGGTTGAAGACCTGCACTCGGTCATCGGTGAAGCGGATGTCCTCTATATGACACGTGTGCAGCGAGAACGTTTTACCGACCTGGCCGAATACGATAGAGTCAAAGATTTTTTCGTAGTCGACTCGGAATTGATGTCCCAGGCCAAGGAGAAAATGATTGTTATGCACCCGCTGCCGCGTGTCGGCGAGATCAGCTACGCCATCGACGATGACCCCAGGGCCGCTTACTTTAGTCAGATGCGCAACGGCATGTACATCCGTATGGCGCTGCTCGCGGCTCTTCTGGGTAAGGCGTAACCGTAGTAGTCAGGATGGAAAACGCGACGCGGCTCTACCTAGTACGTTCGGCTTGCCTGTGGGCCCTTTTCACTCCTTGTTAATTCCCCCTTTTGTAATTTTCCAGAAAATCACTATGATTTTGACGTCAAGACTTCTCTACTCTATAATCTCCACATGCTCGATTTGCAGACCCTGAGAAAGTGCCGCCTGTCTTAGACAGGCTCAGGCAACTGCTCATTTTCAATTGTCCGGGACGTTGTAGCAAGCAAGCAAAACAGAAGTTAATGTGCCCGGCTGCCACGCTTCGCCCGATAGTGTGATATGCGCCCCAAATCCTTAGGGGCGCGACTAGGATGAATAAGGAAGGAAAGCATGAAACGGATTGTGATCACAGGCATGGGCGCGATCACACCCATTGGCAATGACCCTGACACATTTTGGAAAAACCTGCTGGTCGGTAAATCCGGTGCTGGGGCATTGACTCTATTCGATCCCGGGGGAATGCCCTATAGCATAGCCTGTGAGGTAAAGGGGTTCGACGCACGGCAATATATGGATCGCAAGTTCATCCGCCGCACCGCCCGCGCGACTCAGTTTGCCGTAGCTGCCACTAAACAAGCGTTGACCGACGCAGGTCTGGATATCACCGACGAGAATCGCGACGAAGTCGGTGTAATGATGGCCACCGGCGGCGGCGGCATCATCGAAATCGAGCATGCCACCGAAAAGCTGGTCGAAAAGTCCTGGAAGACGGTTGGTCCCTTCGTTGTACCCAGCGCCATGGCCAATGCGGCAAGCTGTGTTGTCTCCATGGCAGTTGGTGCCCGCGGACCGGTCATGACCAGCGCCGCAGCGTGCGCAAGCGGCCATTACTCGATCTTGGAGGCGTTTCACTTTCTGCAGAGGGGTGAAGCCGATGTGATGATCGCCGGCGGCACAGAATCGGCGATATCGATGCTGACTTTTGCGGCCTTCGGTAATATGGGACCGCTTTCCAAAGATACCGACAGACCCCAGCAGGCCTGCCGCCCCTTCTCTATCGATCGAAATGGATTTGTCAGCGGCGAAGGCGCCGTAACGATGATCCTGGAGACTGAAGAGCATGCCAAAGCGCGCGGGGCCAACATCTACGCAGAAGTGCTCGGCGGCGCACTTACAGGCGACGCTTACCACCTGACCGCACCCGACCCCAGTGCCGAAGGCGCCAGCCGCGCCATTCGAAAAGCCCTGCGCTTTTCTCACCTCGCCCCTGAAGATGTGGACCTGATCCTCGCCCACGGCACAGGAACAGAGTTGAACGATGAGGTCGAAGCCCTCGCCATCCGCCAGGTCTTCGGTCAGCCAACGCCCAAGACCACCAGCATCAAAAGCATGGTCGGCCATGCCTTGGGCGCCGCCGGCGCCGAGTCCGCACTGGCCGCGGTTATGTCAATCCGTGAGGATATAATCCCTCCGACAATCAACTATACTGAAGACCCCGACCTTGGCGTTGACGTCGTCGGCAATGAACCACTCCACTGTCCCGTCCGCCACGCCATCGTAAATGCCTTCGGTTTCGGCGGACAAAATGTCGTGGCCGCTTTTGCCGAATACGACGGCTGACAGCGGGACGAGCCAGAGCCCCGCAATATGAAAACGGATGGAGCCGCCGCAGAAGTTGAACCGGTCGCTCCATCCTGCGCTTCACTTCAGAACTTAATAGACGCGCGTCAAGCCTGCCAGCACCAACAGCCCCGCGACAACAAATGTCAAGGCGCCGTTCCGCAAACGGACCGACACATCCGACTTTTTTGTCCATACCCAGCCGACGTGCAGCAGAACAATGGCGAGCAGCATCGTAAAAGGGTGTTCTATAGTACGGACTGGGTTTGCTCCTACTATGCCCAAATTCGCACCCACGCCCCACAGTGTCAGCCCCAGCAGCAACTGGATGTCCACAACTATGATGGCGTATAGCCCGATTCGTTGCTCCAACCTGCTCCACTCTTGCCCACGCAGCCAATTGAATAGAAACGCCGCTACCGCTACAACCATTGCCAGCGCTGCCAAATAGTGCCAGCCGTCATGGGCCTGTGTGAAAAAGTTATACATTTCTTGGAAGTTCCCCTTAAGTTTTTTCAAGTCTTTCGACGCAGGCGCCCAATCAAGGCGCCACTCGCGATATTATGACACACACTGCCCTAATACTGTATGCGCCCATCCCATAAAATAGTTGATTTCGTGCGCTTCTGGTACACTGCACGACAGTTTAGGGACGAACATTAACGCAGCGGACAACCCGCCGTTGACCACCATGCCTGTCGTTTCCCAGCCTTGTCGCGGGGAGACAAAGCACCTAGTCTAATGGCGCAACGCACGACAGTGAAGAAACTTCAAGGTCAGGTAGCGATCATCACCGGAGGCGGCCGCGGCATCGGCGCTGCCGCGGGACACTTGTTGGCCGCGGCCGGCGCAGCCGTCGTCCTCACCGCACGCAGCGACGACCAGATTGAGGCTGTCGCCAGAGAAATCAGGGGCGCAGGCGCAAAGGCCATCGCTGTTCCTTGCGATGTCGCCAACCCCGATCAGATCGAAGAGGTAGTGGAAGCGGCACTTACCCAATTCGACCGCGTCGATATCCTGGTCAACAACGCCGGCACCGTCTGGCCGGTCGAGCAAGTATTTGAGGCCGACCCGGAGGAATGGGCTTACAATATCCATTGTAATCTCATCGGTCCGTTTCAGATGGCCCGCAACGTCCTGCCTATTATGATTGAACAGCGTTACGGCCGCATCCTCAACATCACCAGCGGCGCAGCCGATAGCGTTGTGCCCGGATGGAGTGCCTACAGCGCCGCCAAAGCCGGTCTCAACGTGCTGACCCGCTACCTGGCCGCGGAACTGCAGGCTGAGGGCGTGACCGGCCTGACCGTTAACGCCCTCGCGCCCGGTATGGTCGATACTGAAATGCAGGCGGACATTCGCAGCATCGACACCTACGATTCGGGTCTGGACTTCAGTCGCTTTCATGAAGCCCACCATCAGGGCAGTCTGCTTAGTCCGGAAACGGCCGCACGCTTGATCTATTGGCTCGTCGGGCCATGGAGCCGGCAACGCTCCGGCGAAATATTCAGCCGTGCTGACGCGCACTGGCTTGCAAAAGTAGAAGAAGACCTGGCTTAAGTACTGTTTTAACCACCCCAATTGGAGGCTTTGCACTGATGGCGTACGAGAAGATCGTCGTTCCCACCGAAGGCGAAAGGATCGACATCGATCAGGACGGAAATTTACAGGTGCCAGACAATCCCATCGTCTGTTTCATTGAAGGCGACGGCACTGGTCCGGACATCTGGGCGGCTAGTCAGCCCGTGCTGGATGCCGCGGTAGCCAAGGCCTACGGCGGCCAGAAAAAAATCGTCTGGATGGAGGTCTACGCCGGCGACAAGGCCAACGATGTCTACCAGGAGATCGTATGGCTGCCACAGGAAACTTTGGACGCAATCGACGAATATATGGTCGCGCTCAAAGGCCCTCTGACAACTCCGGTAGGAGGCGGCATTCGCAGTATTAACGTCGCCCTGCGCCAACGGCTGGATCTCTATGCCTGCGTGCGTCCCGTTCGCTACTTTAATGGCGTCCCCAGCCCGGTCAAGCAGCCGAACCTGGTGGATATGGTAATCTTTCGCGAAAACACAGAGGATATTTACGCAGGAATCGAGTTCGAAGAAGGAACTGAGGAAGCCGAGCGTTTCAAGCGGCTGTTCAGCGAAGCCTTCGCCGAAAGTTACACCAAAGTTCGTTTTCCCGACACTGCCGGCTTTGGCATCAAGCCTGTCAGCCAGGAGGGGACAGACCGCCTCGTGCGCGCCGCCATCCAATACGCGCTTGACAACGGGCGCGAGAGTGTGACGCTCGTGCACAAAGGCAACATCATGAAGTTCACTGAAGGGGCCTTCCGCAACTGGGGCTACCAGACCGCCGATGAGAGCTTCGGCGCCCAGCTTCTTGATGGCGGCCCCTGGCGCCAAATACCGGCAGCAAAGGACGGAGACATTATCATAAAGGATGTCATCGCCGATGCTATGTTGCAACAGATCCTTACCCGCCCGGCCGAATACGACATCTTGGCAACCCTCAATCTGAATGGCGACTATATCAGCGATGCCCTGGCTGCACAGGTGGGCGGTATCGGTATCGCTCCCGGTGCCAACATTAACTACGAGACTGGCCGTGCCATTTTCGAGGCTACCCACGGCACCGCTCCCAAATACACCGGCCAGGACAAGGTCAATCCTTCGTCGGTAATTCTGTCCGGCGAAATGATGCTGCGCCATCTGGGGTGGCACCGGGCTGCTGACCTGATCGTCCAGTCGATGGAAACAACCATTGGCCAGAAACGGGTCACCTACGACTTCGAACGTCTGATGGAGAGCGCGACACTCCTCAAGTGCAGCGAATTCGGCCAGGCGCTGATCGACAATATGTAAGGGCGCGCTGCCGCAACGCATTGCCCGTAACAGCGCAGTTGGGCATGCTGCGCGGGTCTCCAGTTTTTGGAATGTGCGAAAACTGGAGACGGCGAAAATCTCTCCATCTGACTGAGATTTTCCAATGGCAGAAACACTTTACAGACGTTGCCCTGGCTGCGACCAATTCATCCCGGAAACAGAGCTACTCTGCGGGCACTGCGGACATTCCCTTGACTCTCCGCCATCGAAACGCACGGCAAACAGGTGGTGGATTCAGAGTATAGTCATCGGTGTCCTGCTCTTCCTGTTGGCTTATTCCTTTTTCCTTGAGGATCGTCCCGAGTTCGTCAATTCCCTTGTAACTGCGGTAGCGCAACCTACCTCGTCGGTTACTCCTTCCAACGCGACGTCAATACCTGAAGTTCTCCCCGATGTAACTTCCAAGCCCACCCAGACACCTGTACCCGAGCCGCTCGTGCTTGTCGAGAGGGACATGAAAGTCCGTAGCGGGCCTGGCACCTACTACCCCATCGTCGGCTCTGCGAAGCCAGGAGATCTGTTTCCGATCATTGGTATTAATCAGACGAGCGACTGGTGGCGGATCCGGTTTATTGGTTCGTTGGCATGGATCTATGCACCTTTGGTGACGACGGCTAACACCGAAGGCGCCACGATAGATATCTTTATCCCGCCGAAGCTCTCCTCCGCCCAGATCTTCACCAAAGTTTCACCGGCAATCGCTTACATCCAGACTGCTGAAACCAGTGGCAGCGGCGTCCTCATCGAAGGCAGATTCCTCGTTACCAATCGCCATGTAGTCTATCCCTCCGAGACTGCCCGCGTAGTCTTTCCCAACGGAGCCGAATTCGATGGCGTACCGGTAAGAGGGTGGGAGCTGGAGACCGACCTGGCAGTCCTCGGACCGATCGACATTTCTATGGAACCTGTCCCCCTGATTGACGGCGAAAACACGCCCATCGGCGCAGATATGTACCTGATTGGCTACCCGGCCGAATTCGAATCCTTCCCACAGCCAACCATAGTCAAAGGGATCCTGTCGCGTCTGCGGCAAACCGGTTCAGGGGGAATCACCTATTTTCAGACCGACGCTTCCATCGCCGGCGGACAAAGCGGAGGCGCCCTCGTATCGGATACAGGCGCGGTAATCGGCATCAGCGGCTCCAGTATCGCCGACGGAAAGTTCGCGCTGGTCGCCTCCTCAGCCGACCTTCTGCCGCGTATCCGGCACCTCATGACCGGCGGCGGCGACCCCGTCCAGCAACAGCGCCAGCAAAGCGCGGAGGTCAACTATGACGGCGGCATCGATCTGCTGGAATATCTACTGGAGCAGGGCGACGAGCGCCTTTCCACCCGCGAGACGATTATTCTGAGTCAGGATCTCCCTCTTCGAGTGGGCATGCGTTGGCAGACCGGACCAGAAATGCAAGTCGATTACGCAATTTCCTTGCGCCTCTACGACGAGAATGGGCGTAAAGTCCTCCACCAGGACGAAGTCCTGGCCGACTCGGAGTCCATGGCAACGAGCAAATGGTCAGAAGAAAATCCTGTCGACACATGGTTTGACCTCGAAATCCCGGCTGGCCTCCCGCCGGGAGTGTACGAGTTACGGCTTGTCGTGTACAACGTCGAGACCCTGACACCAACCGTCAAGATCGATGTCTGGGAGCCCGACGTGCTCCTGGCGAGCATGAGTTGGAGTGAAAGCCGGTAGTAGACGAGCGCATCTGGGCGAAAACGAATCGCTGCGCGTACCTGGCCAATGGGTCTCGTGCCGCCCTGCGACTGTTCGAAACAGAGAGTGCTGATAGCGTGTCCGCGTGTGTGTCCAAGCTCCCCTAGAACATAACAGCCGCTTGCCTCGACCAGGTCGCTTTACCTTTCTTGATACACCCCGGAACATACTGGTATTAGGGCAGTTTCATCCTGCAGATCGTTTTCATTCACCGGTCTGAATTGACAGGATCACCGGGGATGATTATGATTCGTGTTAGTACTTAATTTCACTTAATCAAAGTGTCCTGCATCTATCTCCCATCTCAGATTCGCAAGTCGCGAAAAGGAGATCCCAGCCTATGGCTGCCCTCGTAGCATCGATCTACAGAGGCATATCCTACAGGGGAGCAGAAGGCCAATGGGCCTGGATTTTGCACCGGGCCAGCGGTCTTGGCATCGTGCTCTTCCTCTATATGCACATCGTCAGCATCTTCATCGCCGCCATCGGACCGGAGCCGTACGAATGGGTCCACAAGGTCCTGTACACCTCGCCGCCGGCCAAAGTCATGGAGGTCTTCCTCCTATTTGGCGTCCTTTATCACGCGGCCAACGGCATGAGGATCATCATCATTGACTTCTTCCCGGTACTGGGCAAATACCAGCGGACGATCGTGCGCATCGAACTGGCACTTGTTGTTCTCGTACTGGTGCCCGCAGCCATAATCACTCTGAATGGCGTCTTCTGAGGAACACAACATGGCTTTTTCATCATCTAGTCGACCAATAAAGGGAAAACTCCGCTACGGTGGAACCAATCACGAACACAAAATCTGGTTGTTCATGCGCCTTAGCGGGCTGGTAATGTTCGTCACCGTGGTGTTCCACCTGCTCTATATGCACATGTTTGTGCGCGTCGAAAACATCACCTTCGACAACATTGCCGAGCGCTGGTCAGGCCCCGCCGGTGTCTTCTGGCGCCTGTTCGACGCTTCGCTTCTGTTCATCGGCATGGCTCACGGCATGAACGGCGCTCGCTTTTCAATCAACGATTACGTACATAACAAGATTCTCAATCTTATGCTCACCGGTCTGGTTTATGGTGTCGGCGCTTTGCTGATTCTGGCCGGTAGTTTGGCAATTATTCTGGGTGCTGGCGGTCTGGGACGACTGCTCGGAATCGGGTAGCCGCCGGAACTGCTTCCGCTTCGATATATGAGGGCAAGATGATCCATACGCATAAATTTGAAACAATCGTTGTCGGTGCTGGCGGCGCCGGCCTCATGGCCGCCTTATATGCCAGCCAGGGCAGTGATACCGCTGTCCTGACCAAACTCTATCCGACCCGCAGCCATACCGGCACCGCCCAAGGCGGGATCGGCGCAGCCCTGGGCAACCTCGAAGAGGACCGGGCCGAATGGCACACTTTTGATACCATTAAGGGCAGCGACTACCTCGCCGACCAGGATGCGGTAGACATCATGTGCCAGGAAGCAGTCGAAGTTATCTACGAACTGGAACACATGGGTCTCCCCTTCGATCGCACGCCCGAGGGCAAAATCGCACAACGTCCGTTTGGCGGCCACACCAGCAACTTCGGTGAGAAGCCTGTCCGCCGCGCCTGTCACGCCGCCGACCGCACCGGCCACATGATCCTGCAGACGCTCTACCAGCAGTGCATCGCCCATAACGTGCGTTTCTTCGATGAGTTTCACGTCCTGGACCTGCTGCTTTCCGACGACGGACAGGCCACCGGCGTCGTTGCCTACGAGATCGACAGCGGCGACCTGCACGTCTTCCACGGAAAAGCGCTCATCTTCGCAACCGGCGGTTTTGGCCGAATGTGGGAGATTACCAGCAACGCCCACAGCCTCACCGGCGACGGCCCCGCCATCGCCCTTCACAAAGGCATCCCCCTCGAGGATATGGAGTTCTTCCAGTTTCACCCAACCGGTATCTACAAGATGGGTATTCTTATCACCGAAGGAGTGCGCGGCGAGGGCGGAATTCTGCGTAACCGTGACGGCGAGCGCTTCATGGAGCGCTACGCACCCAACTTGAAAGACCTTGCCAGCCGCGACGTAGTCAGCCGCGCCATCTACCTCGAGGTACGCGACAACAAGGGCATCGACGGCGGGCGCTACGTCCATCTCGACGCCACCCACCTCGGACGCCAGGTCGTAGAAACCAAATTGGCCGACAGCGCCGAATTCTGCAAGACCTATCTCGGTATCGACCCCGCGGTCGAGCCGATGCCCGTGCAGCCTACTGCCCACTATGCTATGGGCGGCATCCCCACCAACGTCGACGGCGAGGTGCAACGCAATGCCCACGGTGACGTCGTGCCCGGATTCTACGCCGCCGGCGAAGTGGCCTGCGTCAGCGTACACGGCGCCAATCGTCTTGGCACCAACAGCCTTGTCGACCTGGTCGTTTTTGGCAAGCGCGCCGGCAAAGCCGCCGCCGCTTATGCCCAGCAAAACGATTGGGCCGAACTGCCGGCAGAGACGTGGGAGCCTACCCAGGCAATGCTACAGAAAATGATGGAACATGATGGCCAATACAATGTCGCTGATCTGCGCGCCGAGATGCAGTCGCTGATGATGGACAACGTCGGCGTCTTCCGCACCGAAGAGGGCATACAGTCTGCCCTGACGCGCGTGCGGGAGCTGCAGGAATGCGCCCAGGATATCACCGTCATGGACAAGGGCAAGCGCTTCAATACCGACATCCTCGAAGCCATCGAGCTGCAAAACCTGCTCGACCTTGCAGAGGTCACCGCCGCCAGCGCATTAGCCCGCCAGGAAAGCCGCGGGGCGCACAGCCGCGAAGATCATAAAGACCGTGACGATGAGAACTGGCTAACACATACCTACGCCACCAAAGTGGATGGGAAGGTCAGCTTGGAATACGCGCCCGTGAGCATCACCATTCACCATCCCAAGGAGCGAACCTACTAATATGCGCATCCAAATGCGAATTCGCAGATTCAATCCGGAGACCGATTCCAAGCCTTGGTGGGGAGAATATTGGGTTGATGTGGAAGGAAGTGACCGCGTACTGGACGCCCTGCACCAGGTAAAATGGTACCAGGATGGTACCCTCACTTTGCGGCGCTCATGCGCTCATGGCATTTGCGGCAGCGACGCCATGGTGATCAACGGCCGCAACGCTCTGGCCTGCAAAGTGCTCATGCAGGACGTCGGCGATGTCTGCCAGGTCGAACCGCTCCGCACGATGCCGTTGATCAAGGACCTGGTGGTGGATATGGAGCCCTTTTTCGCCAAGTATAGGGCCGTACTGCCCTATCTGATTAACGACCAACTCCCTGCTTCAGGCGAACGCTACCAGAGCCAGGAAGCCCGCGAACGCTACGACGATACCACCAAGTGCATTCTGTGCGCTGCCTGTACGACCTCCTGCCCCAGCTTCTGGGCCAACGAGGACTATATCGGCCCGGCAGCTATCGTCCAGGCCCACCGTTTCATATTCGATGACCGCGACACCGCCGCAGATCTGCGGCTGCGTGTTCTCAACGATGTTGACGGCGTCTGGCGCTGCCGTACCGTATTCAACTGTGTCCAGGCTTGCCCCCGCGAAATCGACGTTACGCGGGCCATCGGTGAAGTGAAACTGGCTCTGATCAACGGCCTCGATGACTGACGGAGCCCCTGCAAAAGCACCGCCGCCAGCCTCGCCCGCGCTTACTCTGGTCGTACCGTATCCTGTAGCCACGCTCGCAAACGTGTAGCAAGCCGCGGCTTCGGTTCCTCCGTTTCCACCTCCACCTCTCGCAACGCCAGCGCAAAGTCGGCGCCGCTCTCAAAGCGCTCCTCCGGCTTCTTCGCCAGCGCCCTGAGTATGATCCGCTCCAGTTCAGGCGATACCCAACCCCACGCCGAAGGCGGCGGCGGTTCCTGCGTCAAGTGCGCATCTAGCACCTCTTCCCGTGAACCGTAAAAAGGTCGGCGCCCCGAAACCATCAGATAAAGAACGATTCCCAAGCTGTACAAGTCCGAGCGTCTGTCCGGCTCCGAATCGGCGCGGATCTGCTCCGGCGCCAGGAAGGCCGGCGTACCATAAATGCCAGGGGCATTGTTTACCGGACTGTCGAGGGCGTAGACAGTACCGAAGTCAAAGAGTACTGCCCGTCCCATCGATCCCAGCAGAATATTGGATATCTTTACATCCCGGTGGACATAACCGAGTTCGTGGATGTAATCCAGCGCCTCTGCGATCTGGCGAGCGATGTCGATGGCCGCGACTTCACCGATCGACTTGGCCCGTTGTAAAAACTGTTCCAATGTTCCGCCTTCGACCAGCTCCATCGCTATGAAAAGGCGGCCATTGGCCTCGCCGGCATCGTACACTCGCAGGATTCCCGGATGGCGCAACCGCGCCAACGTGCGGTACTCCATCTCGAAGCATGCGCGCATATGAGGTTGGCTGGCCGCCACGCTGTTGAGGGCCTTCAGAGCCACTTGGCGGCCGGTCAGGTCCTGCGCGCGGTAAACAACGGCCGTCGCACCTTGCCCTAATGGTTCAAGTATCCGGTACCGCCCCAGTTGTGAGGATACGGGGAGTAGATTCGTTCCAGCGCTCGCGCCGTAGGTCATGACAGCTTCTTTGATGGCAAGGAGGGGCGCATTAAGTGGTTAGTGGATTACGGCTTGCGACTCTGTTATCCACACTTCACTATCTGCCATTATAGCCCACTGAATAGGGGCTGCCAATGAAGGTACTGACAGTCCCCTGGTCCAACGCCCCTCTGCCTCTACTCCTATGATGAACTGATGTCAGGATAAAATAGTGCCGCCCCTCGCAGCCCAGTATGGGCATTCTGTCCAAGATGCCAGCGCCCCAGGTTGGCCCAAAACAGCACCGACAGATCCGGGCCCCCAAAACAGACATTGGTCGGCGCTCCCAGGATCGTTCCTTCATAGTCGTCCATCAGGACCGTGAGATCGCCATCGGGCAGAACCCGCAAAATCGTATCAGGCCGGTAGCAGGAAATCAGAAAACTGCCGTCCGCGCAGAAGGCCAGTCCGTCCGGCACAATGTGGGGGAGTTCGACAACCTTTTCGGTCGGTCCGACTTTGCGGCCTCCTTCAATCGGAAAGCGCACAATCTGAGGGGGACTGAGGGACATCGCGACATATAGGAATTGGCCGTCGGGGCTGACCGCGCAACCGTTGGGGAAACTGCTGTTGTCGGTATCGATCAAGGCCGTTGTTCCATCCGCCGTAACGCAGAAGATGCAACCGTCGTTACCATACCATGATCCGGAATCGGTCACATAGAGATTCCCCTGCGCATCGAACGCCGGATAATTGGGCGTGCTCATCGCCCTCCCCTCGCTGCCGCTACTGTATTCACTCACCTCACCAGCCGGTGTCACCTTGTAGACGGCCCCGCGGTCGGCCGTACAGATATACACATTGGCGGCGGCGTCCAGGGCCATACCCAGGTTGAGGCCGCCCGTATCCGCGTATTCCTCCAAATGCCGCTCTTCATAGTCAATCCGGTAGACCTGCCCCGCTTCGCCCCCGGCATATAAGTTGCCATCAGGCCCCAGCGCCACCCCCTCGGGATGGTCCAGGCCCTCTACAAACATTTCTGCATGTTTCAGGTTGATCAAAGGCATAACCTTCCTCCTCCCCTAAAGTGTTGATCACTCTACGCAACTGCCCCCTGGGGGTGGGTCGGTAACATCGACGGCAACCGAATCGCGCCCTGCCCTGTCAGGATACGTACTGTTTTCTGCACGCGCGGCCTAATAATTGTTGCTCACAAGGCCCGGTTGGTGCTGGTACGCGCCCATTATCTGCTGCACCAACTCCGAAGGATTGTCCAGGTCGGCCAACTGCGCTCGCATGTCCTCCTGCGTCACGTAAAATGGACGCGTATACATCCCCAACAGAACGGAACGCGCCTTGTCAGTTACATTGGGCCGGGCCGAGTGCCACGTCCGTCCGTTCATCACCATCACACTGCCGCGCTGCCCGGTCAGGATCTCCGCCCCCTCGATCCACTCGTGAGCGATTTCTGGCGCCGGTCGGTGGCCCTTCAGATGGCTGTAGGGCACAATGCCAGTGCCCCCATTCTCGACCGTCAAGTCATCCAGCAGCCACATCGTCTGCCCGCTTACATTGTCCGTCGGCCAGGGCTGGTTCACCCGCTGGAATGGGAAATCCGGGTGCCATCCAATCCGGTCGTATCCAGGATAAGAGGTGTTCGCCGTCCATGTGGAGCAAATCACATCCTCGTCAAGATACTCTCTCCAGATCGAAAGGATTAGTGGATGGGTCATCAGTTCCACAAAGATCGGATCTTTCACAGCGATGCGCGCCACCCTTTGCGTCTTCGCCCGCCACGTACCCTCCGTCGCCTCCTCGGCCAGCAGGCCTTCCAGCACGGTTCGGGCTTCATCCGCCTTTTCCGGAGCGATCACAGCAGGGATGACACAGTAGCCGCGCTCATCCATCTCGGCGATGATCCTTTTGACATCGTGTCGCACATCCGCACCATTATCCATGTGCCATACTCCTGTTTACTACCTTCTCTTCCCTTGAAAATTCACTATTCAGTCTGCGCCTGCTCGCATCCCAGAGTAATGCCTGCGGGACAGTGAGTTCTTCCTTCGCTTCTCTAAACTTCCTGTTTGCCTTTGGGCGGTCGGGCCTTCGGCCCTCCCTTGTGCAGGGGCTGCGCCCCCGCAACGCCCCCCTCCAAAACCATCGCTCACCGACGGTACGCCTTCATCCCAGCAGTGCCGCTCCGCCAATCTGGCCGTCGTCAACCAGGAATGTTTCGAATGAACCCGAAAAGTGTCAAAGATGAACGTTTGAGTTCGCCCAATCCATAAGGCCTGGTACCCACCAGAGGGAAAGACCGATTTCCACATTACATCGCAACAAGCGAATCAGCCTCGCAGCCCCCCGCTCACACTGATCAGTCGCTTACCAGCGGAGGCTTGCCATGGCTGATCAGCCAGTCTACGAATCGGGCCCGCATCGACGGCGAGCGCGCATGTCCAAATTCCGGGTCCACGAAATGCTCAGCCCGCCCGCCCCGCTCGTTGATCAGGCGCACCGTCTTCGCATTGGTAGACGCCGGGCAGTCCGTATCGAGACCACCGTCAATAAACAAGACCGGTCGGTCCACAAAGCGGTCCGGATGGGACTGTGTGCCGTATTCCGCGCACCAGTCGTCGCACCACGTCCCTCGCTGCGCCTGTCGACACCACTCGTCGGCTTGGAAAAAGCTCGACCGGCCCACAATCGAAACCATCGAAACATACGACCTGTTCTCGGCGAATACCATCTGCGCGATCAGGCCGCCCATCGAAGAGCCGCACACCTGCGGATTTCTGGCTGAACTGAACGGCAGCGTCATAGCCGCCTCAAAAAGCGCCTTCCCCTCCGCCCGCGTCCGGTCCATCGCCTCGCACACAAACGCCCACCCATTGAACTGTGCGCGAAACCAGGCGTCGGTCCTTCGTTCACCATGTTCATAACAGTCCGGGGCCACCACGCAAAACCCGGCCGACGCCAACTGCACCAGCGATTGGTCAGGGTTCTCTATGCTGCCCTTGTCGCCGGTCCAACCATGGTAGTGGATGACGACCGGGCCTTCATCAACCCGTGTATCGCGCAATATAAGAGAGGGGATGCCGGCAAGTTCTTCTCGGATTATCGTAAGCATGGCGACCCTATCCTCAGTGATTTCCCCCGAACTCCCGTTCAAGCGTCGTCGGCCATGCCCGGAAGAGCTGCCGTTGCTCCGGCGTGAATCGCGCATACGTCTCGGGCAAAATGTACTGATCTTCATCCATTGTCGCGATGTTCTGCGACTTCATCCAAAACGGGCCGTAGCCCACATGGATCGTCTTTCGGGTCGTGTTGGAGAGATTGGTCAGCCCGCCGTGACGCAGATTCTCCGTAAACAAAATGCAGTCGCCAGCCTCTACCGGCAGTCCGATCATGCCCGGTTCCTTGTCCGGGTCAGTGCCCTGATAGGGCGACTTCATGTTGCTCTTGTGCGTCGCCGGCACAACGCAGAAAGGCCCGTCTTCCGGCCCAACGTCATGCACGAAATAGACCATCCGCACCATCATGCAGTCGAACCCTCCCTGGTTATAACCGTACCTGTGCTTGCCGCCAATCGGCCCCCCCATATGGGTGCCGGTCTGGTTCCCGGGATAGCGAATGCGGATTTCGGAATTGTTGATCGTCGGCCGCTCCTGAACGATGGCGTGGATATAGGACATCGTCGGCGCGTGATCCACCAGCACATCAAATACGGGGTCGGCATTGAAAAAGTCCTCGATCATCAGCGTATTCCCCGTTTCCCTGGCGCCGTTGACATAGTATCCTCTCTCGACGTTGTGATGATACTCAAACTGGCCTATCGCGCTTGTCCAACGCGGCGATTGCGCCACGCGCCCTGCCGCTTCTTCCTCCAGCGCATCAATGGCCGCCGCCAGATTCCCAACCTGATCCTCTGTCAACAGACCGGGGATCGTAATGTATCCCACTCGATCGAATTCGTACTGCTCGATTTCATTCATCTCTCTCTCCGCAAATTACTACTAAAGGTGGCTGCGGCTGCCGGCCGCCGCTGAAAGATGCTAAGACAATACGAAGGTGAAACACCTGCTCGTCAAATTGGCGTGAGGGAGTGTCCGGGCTACTTATCGGTCAGCTGGGTCTGTGGGCGGCCTGCTCAGGTGAATCTCCGATTTTCCGACGCGCCATTCATCGCGCTGGTACCAGCAACACTTGATTCTGCCAATCTTATGCTTTTCTTAGATTCCTTAAATCCCGCATGACCTGATTCAGTCACCGGTTGTACTCCATGGTAACACCTCGGTTGCCGCCGATCAAGGAAAGAACATCGTACCCCAGAAACTCTCAGGTCGGTGACTCGCGTATGCCAAGCGCAACGCAGCTCCTCTCCGCTCGCCGGAACACTTCCATCCTCATCGGTCCGCATGAAGAAGTGCCCTGCATTCGTAAGCCCCAGTACTCTCCCCAGTCGACTGGCTCCGCTCCCTGCTCCAAAAGGTTGTAGTTCATGAGCAGCCGACCTACGCAATCCACTTGTTGGCAGCGGGCGATATAGGGCCACAGCATGCCAAAGCACCAGGCTGCCATCTGGCCGAGTTGCACTCCTCTTTGACAACAAAGAGATTCTGGCAGAAGGTCGCCTACGGAGGACGCCGCCCTGTTATCCTCTTGGTAGCGCATGGCAATCCCCGATCAGTTCTTGTATTTCTGACTACGAGGGGAACAACTTCTGAGTGGAGATTTCTTGCAATCAGTTACAGGGTCGCGGCCGGCGAGAATCCCCGGTTCCGCAGGGCCTTCCTTAATCAGTCCAAGCTTGTTCGCGGGTCGAGCGCATCGCGCAGACCATCACCCATGAAATTTATGGGAATTATATCCAATGTTACCCAAACCCCTTAACAGAATAACAGTTACTAGCGGTTGGCAGGGGTCTGCTTATGAATTCATTTAGGGGATGATTCTGAGGAATGGAGCAAGAGGCTACCGCCCCCAAAAGACCTGCCCCCCAAAAACTGGTCCAGGTAACATGTTAGAATTGGGCCGTAGAAAGGGGGAAAGACGGCCAAGAGGAGACATACGCCCGTCGCAGGCTTTGCGCTCGACGACTGTGTCGACGTGCTGGGCGACGATCTGGCGCGTGTGGTACGCTGGGCAGACGGACCCGACGTGAGCCAGCTGGCCGGCATTCCGGTGCGCTTGCGCTTCGAACTCAAGGACGCCGATCTAGTCTCATTCCGTTTCAGCGAATAAGAGGAAGACGGACTCCGTCCTGACCTCCTATCCTTCTCCGCATCAGCAGTCAATAGCTCGGGCACAGGCTGGATCTGCCGAAATCCGGCCGCGCCGCTATGATTGTTGATGGTCGCAAAAAATCTGGTAAACAACCCTTGACACCTGCGCATGGCATCAGGTTGAAGCGCGACCCACTAGATCTCAAAGCTCAATACTGACCGGCACGCCCGCAGTCAAACTCTCCTGCACCGCCTCAATCGTCCTCGCCACTGCATAGGCGTCCTTCAGCGTCACGCGCAGTTCCTCCTCGCTGCGCACCGCCTTCACAAAGTGGGCGATCTCCCTCTGGTTCATCGGCGCGTAACGGATAGGCGCCAACCGCGCCGCCGACGTGCCGTGCGTCACCACCGGATAATTATGATAGTCGGTGCGCACGCAACCCTTTTCCCCCACCACCTCCAGATCGAAGAATGGGTATTCCCAGCTGATCGAAGTGCAGATGTGTACACTACCCAGCGCACCGCTGTCGAACCTGACCAGCGCCTTCACATTGTCCCAACTCTCGATTTGGCCCTTGTGCATAAAATTCTCACCATACGCAAAGACCTCCTCCGGCTCTTCGCCCAGAACCCACCGCACAATGTCGAATCCATAGGTGCCAAACTCGCCCAGCGGCCCACCGCTCTTGGCCGTGTCCCGCTGCCACGGGGGACTCGTCATCGCCGCATGATTGACAAAAACTCGCGCCGTGAGCGGCCTGCCTACATCCCCTGCCCGCACGCGCCGCACAGCTTCGACCATGCCGTCCTCAAATCGAGAAGGGACGCCCGGCAAAACTTTCCGCTGATTGCTCTCTGCAACCTGCATCGCCCGGCGCACCTCGTCGGCGACAAAGCTGAACGGCTTGCAAGCAAAGACATGCGCGCCTGCTTCGAGTGCCTGGCAACTGTTCTCGCAGTGTTCCCCGATTTCACTCGCCACCACCACGAAATCGAGATTCTCGCCTAGCATATCGGCGGCATCATGATAGAGGACAGTCTCGAACTTGGCCGCAAACGACTCCGCGCCCATACCGATACAGTCCTGAACATATTCCCGGCTTTTGCCAAGATCGCAAACGCCAACAAACTCGACATCCTTCATCGCCAGCAGTTCCGTCGCAAACAGATCGGCATACCAGCCCTGCGACAGGCCAATCAACCCGCAAGTCAGTTTCCCTTGCATCTGCGGCTATCCCCCTTCTCAATCCGGCCGGGGTCACGTCGTCGGAAGAGATTGCCGGTTCCCCTTCCAACCGATGCCACACAATCGGCCTACCCGAAATTTGCAAAACCGTCAGGCGTCTTCACGTCTATCACCGTAACTGCCTCGGCCGCCAGCGCCCGCTCCAATGCCTGAACCAACTCAGGCAACGATGTGACTCTCTCACCGCGTGCCCCGTAAACCTCAGCCAAACTCCTGAAATCGGGATTGCGCAGGTCACTTGCAATGTAGCGCCCCCCGCCTCGGTTCTTCTGGTAGAAACGCAGCAGTCCCCAGGCTTCGTCATTGAAAACGAGGATGACCGGCCGCAGCCCATACTGCACGCAACTGCCCAGTTCCTGGATATTGAACTGGAATCCGCCGTCGCCGGTGATACAAATGACCTGCCGCTCAGGCAAACCCGCCTTCGCGCCGGCCGCGGCCGGCAACCCAAACCCCAGCCCGCCCCACGCAGGGATCATGTAACTCCGCTGAGCATATATGTCGAGACAGTAGTTGGCACCACGGTGGTTGCAGACGCCGACGTCGCCGACAAAGATAGCGTCCCTGGCCGTCACTGCCCGGATAGCCTCCATGATCTTCGTCTCGTTGGGCATGGTCAGCCGCTTGTACTCTCTGATCTTCTCCCTGACGTCCCTCACCTTGCCTGCGAATCCTGACGCCTTCCTTTCACCACAATCGCCATGACTGGCCTTGTCCGCCAGCGCCGTGTTTAGCTGCCCCAGCACCGTTCTCGCGTCGCCAACCAGCCGCACCGCCGCAGAATACAGCATGTCAATCGGTTCGGAGTCAATATCCAGATGAATCAGTTGCGGCGGCTGACGAAGACCTTGCAACTTTGCTCTGAAATAGGAAAGGCTGGAGCCGACCACCAGAAGTACGTCCAGGCTGTTTGCAAAAGTCTGGCGCGGATCCTCCAGTCCTCCTGGTGGGAAATTGGACTCGCCGCCATACATGCCCAGGCTCAGCGGGTGATCTTCCGCGATCGCGCCCTTGCCGTTTGCCGTCGTGAATACCGGCGCACCAAGACGCTCTACCAGACGCGTAAGCGCCTCTGCCGCGCCTGAGCGGTGGACACCTGTCCCCGCCAGCACGCCCACCCGCCCGCCTGCCAATAAAATTGCCGCAGCCGCCTCGACCGCGGCCCGATCTGCCGCCGGCGCCGCAACTCGAACCGGCGCCGGTATCGTAATCTCAGCTTCCTTGCCTTGAATGTCTGCCGGTATCTCAATCGCTATCGGCCGCGGGCGCCGGCTGTGAAAAAGCTCAAACGCCTCCCCTACCCGTTCCGCTGTCTCCTCCGGTCGGCTGACATGGACACTGTGCTGTGTCACCGTCGAGAGCATCCCCAGCTGGTCCTTCGTCTCGTGCATCGTGCCCAAGCCGCGCTCGTACAGCTGCTCCTCGGCTGTACTCGTAATCGTCAGAACCGCTGAAGAGGCCGAAAACGCCTCCCCGATGCCGCCCATCGAATTGGCCGCGCCCGGCCCGGTACTGGTCAGACAAACGCCCGGTCTGCCTGTCACCCTCGCGTACCCGTCCGCCATCATCGCCGCCGCCTGTTCATTGCGTGCGCTGATGAAGCGGATGGCGTCCTGATGGTCGTAGAGCGCGTCGAAAATCTCCATCGTGTGGCTGGAGATGATCCCAAATATAGTATCCACGCCCTGCGCCCGCAGCGACTGGATCAATGCCTGTGCCGCCGATATCCTTGCCATCTGTTAGTCTCCACCGGGGATGAAAGAAAGTGGTGGAAGGAGGAGAGAAAAGACCTCAATCAACTGCCCACGCAATTCCCCCATTCAGGCATACGAATGTCGCAGGCCGTCGCGCAATCTACCCTTATTTCAATCCAGCCGCTCAATGCGGCGCCACCCGAAACCGTTCCACCACATCTTCATTCAGAGCAAAACCCAGTCCCGGCCGCTTGGGCACCTCGATCAGCCCGTCAGCGTCCAATTCCACCGCCGGCGTGATCAACTCCGAAATAATCGGCGAATCCGGAAAGGCGATCGGCATCTCGAAATATGGCATATTCGGCAGCACTGCCGCCAGATGAATCTCCGCCGCCACCCCCACCATATGGCACCATGCATGAGGCACGCATATCAGGCCGCGACGATAGGCAGCCTCGGCGATGCGAGTAATTTCCCGAATGCCCCCGGAGCGGACCGAACTGGGCTGCACCACGTCCACCCGCCCCTTCTCCATGATCTCTTCGAATTCGAATCGCGTCGTAAACCCCCAGTCGCCCACCGCGATGCGCGTGTCCACAGCATCTGCCAGCCGGGCCAGGCCGGCAAGGTTGTCAGCAGGCAAGGGCGCCTCGACGAAGAACGGCCTGAACTCAGCGATCGCCCGGATCGATTCCAGCGCCTGCCCCACCTCAGACCAACGGTTCTGCACGTCGATCAACAGATCGCGCTCTTCACCTATCGTCTCCCGCGCCGTCCGCACGACCTCCACGTCCCGCTGTATGCTGACATGCGAAAATCCGCCCGGCCACTCTTCCAGTTTCATCGCCCGAAAACCGCGGTCCCTGGCCAGTGTGAAGCGTTCGACGATTTCGCCCACGTCCTCTCCCGGCGGGTAGACCGTTGCGTATGGTCTCACCTTCTCCTTGATGTCGCTCGACTCCGTCACCGTGCAGCAAGCCTGCCAGATCAATTCACAAACAGGCTTTCCCAGCGCCTGGCCCGCGATGTCCCACAGCGCCGTCTCCACCGCGCCAATCGCGGCAATCGTGACACCACGCCGGCCAAACAGCCCGGTAGCGGCATACATCTTCTGCCACAGACGCTCGACCTGCAACGGGTCCTCTCCGCGCAACAACTCCTCCAGCCCACCGTCACATCGAATAATGGCGTCGATTACGAGGGACGGCGACTCCGCCTGCCCGATCCCGCTGATGCCCTCATCCGTATGCACCCGCACCACCGTCTCCGTTGCTTTGCCGGGGTCCAACAGGGAGACTGTCTCTATGGCTGTGATTCTCATGGTTCGCAACTCCCTATCGCACTAAAAACTGATAGCCGATCACTCGCGAAAACGGAAGGAAAATAAATCCGCATCCCGCAACACAAATCGCAGCCGAATCGGCGTTCCTGCCAGACCGCTTAACGTCCGGCCGTCTTTCCAACGCACAACCCGCGCCAGTTCGTCGCCCAACACCTCCACACAGTCCTCGAGACTAAACCCTTCGACCGGCGTGTTCATCTGATCGCGCAGCACCTCCACGCGGATGCTGCCAGCCGCAGAGGCCGAGAAATTGAGGACAAGATCGCCGCCGGCAAAAATGAGCGGCTTCGTCATGAATTCGCCACCGCTCAACGGCGCCTGCACCGAAGCGAAACCATCCACGCGCAGCGTGTAGCGCCGCAATACACTTGCCCCGTCTCGCCAGTACCCTTCCCGCACAAAAAGGGACAGCTCATCCGGCGCGCCCGCCATCGCAGAAGGTGTCGTCACGAGCCCCCAGTTCTGAAAATTGTCCCCATAGGTCCAGTTATCGCGCGGTCGCAGGCCCGGCCGGATAAAGGACTCCGGCCACAAACTGAAGTTGTAGCCGTCCCGACTGCTCATAAACATGCCGTCGGTCACCGCCGTGCCATAGCGTTCACTGATCCCAGCGCGCATGCGGCGATGCGCCAACTCCGGCAAAGCCTCCAGCGACTCCGACCACGGCCGTTCGACATACCGGGTCGGAAAACCCAGAAAGATATGCGGCGCCCGGAAGTAAGGCATTATCTGATTGGTGTAAAGCTCGTCCGGTCGGCCCTCACTGTAGTTGACATAAACCGATGGTGTCCACTGAACAAAATCGGTAGAAGTAGCAGTGAGAATATCGCGCCCATAGCGAGACCCGCGCAACCGGTCCCCGTCCTGCTTCCTGTTACCGTCCGTAGGTCTTTCCGACCCCGCCTGAAGGCCATTTGGACCTGTCTGAAAAGGGTGAGAACCGTATGGCTCCTCGCCCGTCTGCGGCAACCGAAACTCGTTGCGATGGTAGGCACGGTACTCGCCCCGCGCCCCGTCCCAAAACGCCAGATTTTGCGTGTCCAGCAGCCCCTGGGTAATGACCGGCCCGTCGCTCATCTCCGACCATTGAAAGCCGTCCGCCGACTTGTACGCCCACAGCCCCCTCGCCCCGCCCCGCTGCATGAGAGCAAAAGACTTGTATCGAGCATCAGCCGCGCAGGCCGGATTGGGGTCTTTGAACGGAGTGAACATACCGTTCAGCAAATCCTCCCCATCCATGATTATGTTGTTCTCACTAGAGCCGTCAAACGCCACCAGGCCCAACCCCGGTTTCTCCCACTGGATGCCATTGTCGCTCGCCGCATAGCAAATCTGCTTGCCGCGCGGAGACTCCAGTCCACTGCTGTCGTACTCGAAATTCTGACCTCTATAATACATGCGATAGCGCCCGTCATCCTCAAAGACGGTAAATCCTCCGCAGGCGTTTCCCTCCCAGGGCGCGTCCAACCGCAGCGCAATATCCTGGGGTACCGGCCTGTTCAGGCGGCGTTGCGCCCCACCGCTTAACCGTCCCACCAAATAGTCATCCACCATCAACTCCAGGCGGGACCCAATGTCGACTGGAAGCGAGCCTTCACTAAAATGGTTCATAGTCAATCCAGGACATTCATAACAGCTCAGTTCGCGACGAACTGAAACGCGTAAAGATCCGCGTCGCGCAATACGAAACGCAGCCGGACAGGTACTCCCTCTAAATGGCCCACTTCGGAGCCGCCATTCCAGCGCACAATCCGTTCAAGGTCGTCGCCGAGCAATTCAATGCAGTCATCGAGACTGAACCCTTCAACAGGTGTGTCCATCTGGTCCCGCAACAGTTCGACTCGAACACTGCCCGCGGCTGAAGCAGAAAAGTTGACTTGCAGTTGGTTGCCCGCAAAGATCAGTGGTTTCGTAACCAGCTCTCCCCCGCCTAGAGGTGCCTGTACCGACGCGAAGCCGTCGACCCGCAGCGTGTAGCGCCGCAAATTCATGCTTTCGCCCCGCCAGTATCCCTCCGACGCGTAGATCGACAGTTCATCCGGCGCGCCATCAAACAGAGAGGGCGTTGTCACTATGCCCCAGCTGCCAAAACCGTCGCCATAGACCCAGTTGTCCTCGGGCCGCAAGCCCGGCCGGATGAACGACTCCGGCCACAGGTTGAACAAGCGGCCATCGCGACTGCTAATGAACATGACGTCGGTCAGAGCGCTGCCGTAGCGTTCGCTCACGCCGGCTCGCAAGCGGCGCTCGTCTACTTCGGGCAGGTCTTCCACCGCCTGCGACCAGCCGTGGTCAACATAGCGTGTCGGCAGCCCCACGAAGATGTGCGGCGCGCGGAAGTAGGGCAGGATGGCGTTATTGTATATCTCGTCGGTGCGCCCCTGCGTGTAGTCCACATAGTAGGGCTCGCTCCAGTTGACAAAATCGCTCGACGTCGCCGTACGCAGATCGCGGCCATAGCGGGAGCCCCGCACTCCTGCTCCAATTTCGCCCGGCCGCACATGCGCGCCGTACGGTTCCTCTCCCGTCTTCGCGATGCGAAATTCGTTGCGGTGGTAGTCGCGGTACTCTCCGCGCAGGGAATCCCAGAAGGCCAGATTCTGCGAGTCAAGCAGGCCATCGGCAATGACCGGCCCGTCGCTCATCACCGTCCAATGGATCCCGTCGGCCGATTTCAACGGATGCAGCCCATCCGGCACCTCCGCGCTGTGCCCTGGACGTGGCGCAGAACCATCAAGGCGCGGAATCCGCACAGCCCATGCCTTGTAGCGGGCATCAGCTTCCGCAGCTGGATTCGCGTCCTTGAACGGCGCAAACGCGCGCACCGGACAGGCGCCGTCCTCGCTGCTAAGGATGATATTGTTCCTGCTCGATCCATCAAACTCGACGAGCCCAAGCTCCGGCCTTTCCCAACTTATCCCATCGCTGCTTTCGGCATAGCAGACAAAGTCCGGGTGCGGGGCCTCATCCAGCTCCGTCTCCGTAGTAACGAAATGGCGACCGAGGTAATACATTCGGTAAATATCGTCGTCTTGGAAGATCGCGAAAGATGTACAAGAGTTCCCCTCCCACGGCCTGTCGGTCACCAGCACCGCCTCGCGGGGAACAGGTTGATTGAGACGCAATACTGCACCTCCGCTCAACCGTGCGATAAGGAATTCGTCTACCATCAACTCAAGGCGGGAGCCGATGTCAATCGGCGTGCCGCCTTCTGTTCGAGGCTGGTTCATCCTGTTCTATCCTTCCATCTGGCGAACAACACAAGTTCAAGAAAATACACCAATGGTCTGTCTGTGGTTGTTTGATTTTTCCCATTTTTCTGGCAGCGCGAGTTCATCTATGTGCCGGCAACAATTTCGAACTTGCCCAATGACAGTCTGCCCTGGACCTCTCGGTCGAATCCGATAAAAGAAAAGCCATAACTATGTACCTCCCCCAGCACATCGTCGAGTCGCGGCCCGCCCTGCCCATAGCTGCGGCGCTGGAACTCCTCACTGCTGTAACTGCGATGCCACAGAGATTCGTCGTTCTCCAGTACAAACCGGCTCGGCTCCGGCGCCCATTGCCCGTCCATTATCGGGATCGGGTTCCCGCTGAAGTGCCAGCGAACTCCCGGCGAATGAACCCAGAAATAGCAGGTCGCACCATACAGTTTCAAATCATCGCCTCTCAGACAAACCGACACCTCCGCTTGCCGCAAATCGACGGGACCCAATCCCACCCAATTCCGATAGTGAATCAGCGCCAGAATCGAAATAGGTCTCTCCGGCACATCCGTACTCCAGCGCGACTGGTCAGCCCAGATGAACCCGGAGCCGTCGACACCCCCTTCTCTCTGCCAAGTTGCCAGCACAAAAATGCCCGCGCCGGTCACAATCTCCCCATGATAATCATAGGAGTGCCACCCTTCCGGCCCTATATCAAAGCTATTACGTATCATAGTCTGCCTCTCCAGGGCATCCTTCCAGCGCAGTTGTCAGGCTATGGATTATCGTCCATTAACCGAGGAAAAAGAGTCAGGAGTCTCGTAACGAGAATTGGAGTCGTCCTGGCGCAATCACAGTGGACGTACACCCGTCTCTGCGTCCTTTCCAGACTGGGCTGGCAATCAAATGTCGCCTCGCCACTGGTGCGCCATTTGTGAAATATCGTTGGGTTGTGATTATACAATCTGGAAAACCTGTGTCAATGACCGGAATCCTCACATTCTCTTCTGTTGTTTTGGGCGGTCGGGCCTTCGGCCCTTCCTTGTGCGGGGGGATTCCCCCGCAACGCCCCCCTCCAAAACCACGCCTCACCGACCGTTCGTCCTCATAACAGCTGTGCGGCCCAACCAAAGTTGCGGCTGCCAACCGAATACGCAACCAGATAATCTGAATGGCGGCGAAGATGAAGGACCGGCCAAGACAGACACTGTATGTCGCATAGTAACTACAGGCAAACAAAAAGCGTCCCTCTCATCTCCAGAACTCCATGAGAGGGACGCTTCCTTTCAGTTTTCTTTCCAAACCTGTGGCGGAACAGTTTTCCAGTTCCACCTTACATTGAACAGAGTCTCACA
The DNA here is from genome assembly GCA_002238445.1 of Caldilineaceae bacterium bin5. GTDB lineage: Bacteria > Chloroflexota > Anaerolineae > Caldilineales > Caldilineaceae > Bin5. The sequence continues at coordinate 50,561 of MPML01000002.1, read as the reverse complement.
TGAGGGCGATTGCCCCCACTATAGGAAAGTCTCTCAAGCTTCCTCGCCGGCCAGATGGTAGGCGCCAACACCATGCTCGGAGAGATCCAGACCCGCCTGCTCCTCCTCCGGTGAGACGCGCAGCACGCCCAGCTTCTTGATGACCGTGAACAGAATGAAGGCGGAAACGAACGCCCACACTGGTATAGCGATCGAACCTACGACCTGCGCAATAAAGGGGTGGCCTCCGAAGATACCGGTGGCAATACCGCCCCAGATGCCGCACAATCCGTGAACCGGCCATGCGCCAACCGCATCGTCGACCTTGAAGTTCTCTAGCGCCTCCATGCCTACGCACACCAGTACGCCGGCAACTGCACCAATGATCAATGCCTCGACATTGTTGACCGAATCACAGTTTGCCGTGATGCCGACCAGACCGCCCAGTGCACCGTTCAGCGTGTAGCTCAGGTTAGGCTTGCCCGTCTTGACCCAGCCATAGATCATCGCCAGTAATGTCCCCAATGCCGCCGCTAGCGTCGTATTGGTGGCGATAAGCATGACCGCATCCGTGTTGACCGCGCCCGTGAATGCAAGCTGGCTACCCGGATTGAATCCGTACCAGCCAATCCACAGGATGAAGACACCCAGCGCAGCCATCGCCATGTTGCTTGGTGGCAGCGGATTGGTCGAGCCGCCACCGAACCGTCCGATACGCGGCCCAAGCACTATTACCGCGGCCAAAGCAGCAAAACCGCCTACTGCATGAACAACCAACGACCCGGCAAAGTCGTAGAAGCCCATCGCATCCAACCAGCCCCCACCCCATTTCCAGTAGCCGCTAACAGGGTAGATAATGGCGGTGAGCACAATGCTGTAGATCAAATAGCCAGATATCTTCATCCGGCCAGCTACGGCGCCCGAGACGATAGTGGCTGCTGTCGCCGCAAAGGCCACCTGGAACAGAAAATCAACCTGCGGATTCAAGTTGCCAGCCATCGCTTCCGGCGGCGTCGACGAGATTCCGAATCCGCTAAAGCCGAAGAAACCGCCAAGTAACGGCGCGCCGTACATAATGCTGTAGCCAATCAGAAAATAGAAGAAAACACCACTCGCCAGGTCGATGATGTTCTTGAACATAATGTTCACGGTGTTCTTGGCCGAATTGAAACCCGCCTCGACCATTGCAAAGCCGGCCTGCATAAACAGCACCAGCACTGCAGAAACAAAGAGGATCAAGTTGTCTACCGAATAAGCAACTTCATCCGTCGTAAAGGGCGCCGCATCCTGGGCGAAAGCAGATGGGGCAAAAACAAGCAGCCCCAGGACGGCGAGGGGTATCGCCCGCAACTTCGAGCCGTGTGTCACAGCACGTACAAGCATTGACATCGAAAAGTTCTCCTTCCTCAAGTGAGTCCTGAAATAAGACTGCCCATCTTCTCCACTCTTGCTGTTCGGCGAACACTTCCCTGGTTTTGGTCGCCGCCCGCGCACTTCGTGGCGCAGATGAGCCAAACAAACGATAAGGGCCTGTGCTTCCTGCGCTGATCCGCTCCGCTTTGCTCTCTCAGAGCGCAGCACCGACGCATCAACCGCTTCACAAACCGGCGATTACGTGCAAGGATAACTGATCGGAGAACAGAATCCACTGCCAATCCTGCATGAAATTGAAAAGGTGTTTTTGTGCATGTTGCACATAACAGCTTCGCATTTGTAGAATGACCCTACTTTAGGGCCGATTCCCGCCCATTTCAGGCCCAAAAAAAGAGATTATGAATTCGGAAAACTTGGGAACATTGTGCTTCGGCACATCATCTTGGAGCTTTCCCGATTGGCGCGGCGTATTCTATCCCCCCCAGACTCCGGCCGACCGGCAACTCAGCTACTACGCCGCAAATTTCAACAGCGTCGAAGTCAACACCAGTTTCTACGCTCTGCCCAAGCCCAAAACATTACTGAGCTGGCTCGAGAGCGTACCGCCAGAATTCACTTTTTCCCTGAAGGCGCCCAGGGAAATCACACATGAGAAAAGGCTCGTGGAGGTGGAACAGTTAACGGCAGCCTATCTGGATGTCGTACGTTCTCTCGGCCCCGTCGCTGCTCCAGGCCTCATCCAATTCCCTGCTACCTTTACCCGCAGCCGCGCCGGGCGCCTCCTGGCCAATTTCATCGACAACCTGGCAACACTCGCCCCGGATGTTCCCCTTTCCGTCGAAGTCCGGGCCGCTGATCTTATGACAACCGCCTTTGCCCGCTTCCTGATGGAGAGACGGATCGGCTTCGTCGTTGTCGAACGCACCGGCCAACCGGATACGTATCCCAATTGGCAGGCTGCCTGCGCAGGCGTCGACTCGCCCCTCCCTCTCCATATACGCCTTATCGGCCATGACCGCGACCCCCTCCCCGACGACAAAACCATTCGTCGCCCTCAAGACGAACTGCTCGACAAGTGGGCCAGGCGCATCGCCGGTCTGCTCCATAATGGCACAGATGTGTTCTGCTACGTCCATAATCCTTTCGAAGGCCATGCCCCGGAGTCCGTCCGACGCTTGCGCTCTCGCGTCGGCCAGTTGGTCCCTCTCCCCGATTGGAATCCCGAAATCGTACCTCCGCCCGGCGAGGAAGACGGTGGTCAGCTCGCCCTGTTCTGAGCGCCTCCGTTAAGTTAACCTCGCTTAAAGAGACTGTTAACCTCACCTACACCTTTTTCTTCACCCTTGCAGCGGTCGACTTCACCAAGAGTCAGCCCCGCATCCCGAATTGCAGTGCTATACTAATCCCTACTTTCATCATTCCTTTTTGAGTCAAGACAGCGAATCAGGAAATCAGCAATGGAGATCGTGGACGTTCTGCAGCTTGCCCTCCTACTGTGTCTTCTTGTGGGCGTCGTGTTTCTGCTCAACTGCATCCGCACAATACGTCGCTCGCACCACTAACTTGATCACCATGAACCAGCCACAAGGGAAGAATTAGCTGCACAGCCTGAGTCAAACCCTGACCCAGCAGAACTTCCGCCACCGGGAAGCCATAGCCTTTCCTCCAGCGTCTCTTGCTCTATTTTTTTGGCGGTCAGGCTCCGGTCCTCCCTTGTGCCGGGGGGCACCCCGCAACACCCCCTTTAAGAACGCGCCCGTGCCGCACCAGTCTCCAGCAGTTCGTCCCCACCGTGAACTCCTCCGCAACTTATTGGTCCGTCGCCAGCAATCCTGAAATTTTCCAAGAATCCTGCTATTCCTGAAACAGACAGCAAGCGCCGCCTCACATTTCTCTACACCCGCCAAGCCCCTGTCAAACATGAGTAAAACGGTATCGAATATTCCTAGCCGAGAGCGATGCTTGCATTTGGTCAAAACCGCCGATTTAGTGCAACATTGTGCTGGAAACGGATGTCGCGCCGCCCGTATCGCGCGCTGCTTTGCGGAACTGAGGTCTTCCTGTGGGTCAAGAGCATAACCACTCTAACGATCACAGCCACGAACATGGCGGTGCTCATGACCATGACCACAATCACAATCACGGTCATGGCCACAGTCTGCATCATCATCACGGCGATTCGGCCAATCTGCGCACTGCGTTCTTCCTCAATCTGGGCTTCACCGTCGTAGAGATTATAGGCGCATACTTCACCAATAGCGTCGCCATTTTGTCCGATGCCTTACACGATTTCGGCGACTCGATCGCGCTGGGCATGGCATGGGGCCTGGAGAAGCAAGCCGCCAAGGAAGCGCCGGCGCGCTACTCCTATGGGTATGGCCGCCTTTCATTGCTTGCTGCCTTCATTAATGCTGCTGTCCTCATCGCTGGCGGGCTGTTCGTTCTGTCCGAAGTGATCCCGCGTCTGCTCGAACCGGAAGCCACCAATGCACATGGTATGATTCTGCTGGCTTTGGGCGGCATCATCGTAAACGGAACAGCCGTGTGGCGCCTGCGGGGCGGCGGCAGCATGAACGCTAAAGTTGCAATGTGGCATCTGCTTGAAGACGTACTCGGATGGGTCGCAGTCCTCATTGTCGGCATTACACTGCTCTTTATCGATCTGTACATCCTGGATTCTATTCTGTCACTCCTCATCACACTTTACATTCTTTACAATGTGGTTGGGCATCTGAAAAAGACGGCAGAACTCTTTCTGCAGGCGGCGCCCGAAGGAGTGGACCTTTCCCACCTGGCGGAGCGCCTGCGCAGCATCAACGCCGTAGAAGATTGTCACCATACCCATCTCTGGTCGCTGGACGGCAACCACCATGTACTGTCTACCCATCTTGTCGTCGACCAATCAGTTGAACATTCCGAAATTCGTGAGATAAAACAGCAGGCTCGTGAAGAACTGGACGGTTTGCAACTTTCCCATATAACAATCGAAATCGAATACCCGGGCGACTGCAGCATGGCGGAGACGCAAGTTTGACAGACTACCCCCGGAGCGCGTGAGTATTCGCCCGGTTGTCAAGTGCCGGGGCCCTCGGTCGCGGTCAATTGCGCCTACTGCATAGCTGCTCCGAGTCCATAACGCGCAATTAACACAGGGCCGATATTCGGAAGCCCCCTTTGTGAGAGGCACACTGAGCATGACAGTGACAGGCCCGGCGTTCCGAGTGGTCGGCCGCCGGCTGAAATTGAACTACATCTGAAAGGACACGAAAGCATGTTCGTAGAGAAAGTGCAGAGCGCCCTCAATCAACAGATCAACATGGAGCTACAGGCGCACTATACCTACCTGGCTGCTGCCGACTATTTTGAGGGAATGGGCCTCAAAGGGTTTTCCCACTGGATCTTCAACCATGCGGAAGAAGAAATGGCCCACGCGATGAAGATTTACCAATTCATTCACAGCCGGCGGGGCCGTGTCGAGCTCTTCCCCGTTCCCGCACCGGAAGGGGGCTTCGGCTCGCCGCAGGAGGTGATGGAAGGCGCGCTAAGGCAAGAGCAGAAAGTGACGGCATCGATAGACCGCATCGTAAAACTGGCGCGCCTGGAAGGCGATTACGCCACCGACAGTTTCCTGCAGTGGTTCGTCGACGAGCAAGTGGAGGAAGAGGAGCTGGTTGATGACCTGGTGCAAAAGCTCCGCCTGATTGGGGACTTCAAACCGGGGCTGTATTTGCTTGACCGTGAACTTGCAGGCGTCGGCATGTTGGAGGAAACCGAGGCTGCAGGATAGGTGCCGGGTGAGAGGTTGCCGGCTCAAATCCCTTTAATGTCCGCAATCCATACCTGCGTATAAGCCTGGGTGAAAGGCACTTTTCTTAAGAGTGCCCCCACATCTTCCCCCGCCGCACAGATTGCAGAACGTCTCTGGCGGCACGCCTCCCAGCGAGTAGGGCTCAAGAATGACTCTCGTACTTACCGCTGAAAGCATAGGCAGCCCAAACGCCTAAGAGGACGTTAACCGATTACAATCAGAACGTTGCAAACATGTTTCAGTGAATTCATAGCAATTTTCAGGCTTGACAGGTTCCCCCGTCACGTGTATTATGGGCCCAGATGCACTCTCCCTGGGCGCAACCCGGCGCCAGTCTTCAGTGGAGATCACACAGTCATCAAAGAGCTAGCAGAACCTACAACGCAACATATGGAGCCCGCAGGCGCGGCAGTTTGGAGGCCCACGCGGGGAGGTGCCCTCTGATTTTTTCCGACTTGTACAGGAATTGTTCTTGTGAGAAGATAGAGTTGCGGTCAGAAAATCTTGGAATAGAACGCGGAGTTTTCGATCCTGAGGCCCGCCAATCCCCTTTTTTTCAGATTTGCGCTTGACCTTTTCTTGTGAGACGATATAGCTCATGGTCATCATTTAATGGCTTCTCTACCAATTCATGATGAGATCAAGAGTAAAGTTCCCTTAAACCCAATTCTCTCAAGGAGCAACAGAATCATGAACAAACGAACCCCACTCATTTCACTCGTTGTACTGTCTCTGCTGCTGGTTGTAGTTAGTGCGTGCGCCGCACCGGCCGCTCCGCCCGCCCGAGATGTCGAAATTTCCCATGAGGCGGCCCTGTCGGCCCAGGATGCCCTGATGGGCGGAATCGTAATGGGCGAGGTAATGCTGAGCGAATCTGAGTTCAGCAGCTACGTGACCAAGGCTCTCGAAGCCAACAGTGGTCCCAATCAGCCGATCGATTCCGTTATGGTCTGGATTGAGCCCGATGCCATGCATTTCCGCGTCACTCTGAAAGACGGCGTCAGCATGATGGGCAATACGCTTGACCTCGTCGGCAACCTGATGGTGAGCGACGGTCACCTGATGGTTGATCTCCAGTCGGCCGGCGCCGGCGGCATGGCCGTGGGTGGAGCCCTGCTCGCTCCGGTCAATGCGCAGATCAACGCTGTACTGGCCCAGAATATCATGCTCCCCGCCAGCGTCAGTGTTGCTCAGGACTCCGGCTCGATTGCGATCAGCATGAACTAAGACCAGCAGAGGGTTCGTAACCCGTCGGCGTCGCCATGCTCACTCTACTTGTGGGCAGACGCCGACGGCTTGCGCCCCTTTTCTGCAAGTGCGTGGGCTGCCCTGTTCCAGGTCGCAACTGCCGTCAACTTTTCTGTGACGCCACGTGGTTTAAGGCCTCTTAACTCGGCTACCGGTCTGGGATTTATCAAGCCCGCAGTCGCTGAACAACAAAGAAGCTGTCTGATGGATGGACTATCGGTTCCCGTAAGTCTATACATCAGGCAGCTTTTTTCTTCTTAGTCTGGGAATAATCTGTCTCTCGCTTTCACCTCAATCGCGACTGCAAATACCTTTCCGCTTTCCTCCCCGATATCCATCCTCCCTTTCGCTTGCTGCCTATATTTTTCGCCGCCGTGTCCACCCTACCTGTTGCTAACCGCGTTCCGTCGATTGCACAAAAAACATAGGCAGACCGTAGTCCCAACGTAGGCTGAAAACCCCCTCCGATACTTGCCAAAAGATGGTGCATAGTTGATACTTTTCTTTGTTGTCTGCAATAACTGCAGGCAATTTGTGACTGCAAAGAACAGAATGAGAGCACCCGGCGCGCAGAGTGCATTAATGGAATGAATGGAATGAAACTATCTTTCCGATCCTCATTAGCTAGGCGGTTGGTACTGTCTGTTATTGTCGTCTGGCTGATGGCGCTGGCGTTTGTCGGCGGCAATATCTCCGGCTACACAATCCGGTCGGCCCAGGCGGCCGAGGTCCGTCCCGCCGAATTCGCCATCTTCTGGGAAGCGTGGGACTATGTCGTCTCCCACTTTGTCGACCGCGACCGCGTCGACTTCACCACGATGACATATGGCGCTATCGAAGGGATGCTAGCCTCTTTGGGCGACGAAGGACACACTACATTCCTTCCCCCGGATGCAGTAAAACTGCACCAAACCAGCCTCGAAGGCTCTTTCGAAGGCATCGGTGCCTATGTCTCCATGGAAGACGGCCATGTCCTGATCGTAGCCCCCATCAACGGTTCGCCTGCTGAACAGGCAGGCATTCTCGCCGGCGATGTAATCGTGGAAGTGGACGGTGAATCGGTCGAAGGAAAATCGTTGGACCAGGTTATCTTCCTCGTTCGCGGCCCCGCAGAGTCCGAAGTCGTCCTGACTGTCCGCCGCCCCGAAGTACAGGATCCGGTCACAGTCTCAATCATTCGCGACCGCATCGAGGTGCCCAGCGTGAGCTGGAGCCCCATCCCGAACACCGACGTCTCCTACGTTTCGATATCCCAGTTTACCGCAGGTGTAGACCGGGAACTGGAAGCCGCACTGCGCGAAATCTCAGAGGTACAAGCCAACAAAGGCATCATTTTGGACCTGCGCAACAACCCCGGCGGGTTCCTGCAGCAGGCCATTCAGGCCAATAGTCAGTTTTTGCCCAAGGGTGATCTGATTCTTATCGAATCCGATGCCAACCAAAACCAAACCGTCCATCGCTCTCGCGGCCTAGGTTATGCCAGGGAAATGCCTTTGGTAGTCTTGATCAATAAAGGCACTGCTAGTGCCGGCGAAATCACCGCCGGTGCCCTAAAAGAAAACGACCGCGCCTTCCTTATCGGAGAGACAACATTCGGTACCGGTACAGTCCTCAACCAGTTTGGGCTCAGCGACGGCTCTGCCATTCTCCTGGGCGTGACCAACTGGCTATCGCCCAACGGCAACCTCATCAAAGGCCATGGCGTGACCCCTGATCTGGAAATCGCGCAACCGGCCAGTTACAAGCATGTGAATGCAGATCTGCTTAGAAATCTGACTGAAGATCAGTTCAGCACTATCGAAGATACCCAATTCCTAAGGGCGCTTGAGCAACTGGGGGTCGAAGTGCATGCAACGCCGCTCCTGAATGCCGCGCCGCATGATTTTGTGACATCCGAGTGACAAAGGAGAGTTAGAGAGGAGACCGCAGTGAGGGCAGGCAGAAGTCGCCTGCCCTTTGATTCTCGGACTTAAGGCCGGTATAGCCCCTGTTCAAGTATGTAGCGTTCGACCGCACGGGGGACCTGAAAGCGAATCGGCTGCTCCGTACGAACCCTTTCCCGTAGAGCGCTGCTTGCAATCTCCAGTTCAGGCATTTCCAGAACATCGACCCGTTCCCGCACGCCGGGTATTACGGCTTCCAGGTTACCCCAGTCGATCTCTACATCGTGGCGTCGCAGGGCAACCAGCCTGCAGTTTCGCACTAGCCAATCTGGCTCATGCCAGGTGGGCAGGTCGCGTAAACTGTCCAGCCCCATCAGAAAAAAAATCTGCGCGTCCGCGTCCATCTCTTTGCGAAGCAGCCGCAGCATATCGGACGTGTAGTGGGGTCCGGGACGCTCGGCGTCTATCAGACTGATGCCGATCTTATCTTCGTCGGCAACCGCTAGTCGGCACATCGCCAACCTATGATGTAATGGGGAAATTGGGCTGTCAGGTTTATGCGGGGGATCGCCGGCGGGCGCCAGTACAACCTGATCCAACAGCAGCTGATACCGGGCCTCCTCTACCAGAATGAGGTGCCCAATATGAATCGGATCAAAGGTGCCTCCGAAAACACCAATGCGCTTGCCGCTCAATCTGTATTCCGAACTCATTCTTCCAATATCCAGTGAACTGTTGCCTCGACCCAGCCCTGTCTCTAACCAGTGCCGCCGGCCTCCGTCCTGCGACCGGCCCAATCGATGGCAACTGCACACCGGCAACTGACGTTCTCACTCCCCCAGTGCGTTTTCGAATCCCCACACCAGTTCGACCGCGCCAATCTGCACGGTATCTCCGTCCTCAACACCAAGTTCGCGCAAGGATTTGGAGATCCCCATCGCCGACAGGATTCGCTGGAACCGCAATCCGGACTCGTAGTAGTCCCAGTTCGTCATCTGCGCCACCCGCTCGATCGCCACCCCTTCCACCCGCCACAGATCATCATCAAGGCGGGTTACCTGGAACGACCGTTCATCTTCGGCAGGCGAGAGCGTCGGCAACGCTTCGGCCTCCTCCGTCGCAATGGGCGCCGGAAGCCCGTCCAGAAGCGATTTTACGTCGTACAAGAGTTGCTGCACGTTTTCCCCGGTCACCGCGCTTATCGCGATGACCGGATTGTCCGCATCCGCCAATTCCTCTTGCAGGCGCGGCAACATCTCCCTTGCTTGCGGCAGATCGATCTTGTTGAGGACGACCAACTGCGGTCGTTTCGCCAAATTAGGGTTAAAAAGCATCATCTCCTGGTTAATGACTTCAAAATCGCCTGCTGGATCCGGGCTCGCGCCGTCAAGAAGATGTACCAACACGCGGCTGCGTTCGACATGACGCAGAAACTCCAATCCAAGGCCGACGCCATCGTGCGCGCCCTCCAACAGACCGGGAATGTCCGCAAACACGATCTGCACGTGGTTCACATCCGCCACACCCAAATTGGGAACAATCGTCGTGAAAGCATAGTCGGCAATTTTCGGAGTGGCTTTGCTGATGACGCTCAGCAGCGTCGATTTGCCCGCATTGGGAACGCCGACGATCCCTGCATCGGCTACGATCTTCAGTTCCAGCTCCAGCCAGCGCTCCTCTCCCGCTTCGCCATTTTCGGCTAGTCGCGGCGCACGGTTACGTCCGCTTTTGAACGCTGCGTTTCCTCGCCCTCCTCGGCCTCCTCTGGCGACCATGGCTTGTTGCCCGTCCCCTACCAAGTCAGCGAGGACTGTATCGGTCTCGGCGATGCGCGCGATTGTCCCTACCGGCACCGCGATCAGCAGGTCTTCACCGGTTGCGCCTGCTTTCTTGGTGCCGCCGCCGTGCCCGCCGCGCTCGGCCCGAAAATGTACTTTGCGTCGAAAGTGTTGCAGCGTATTTATGCTTGGGTCGGCAACGAGATAGACATCCCCGCCCCCGCCGCCATTGCCGCCCGCGGGCCCTCCCAGGGGCATAAACTTCTCGCGCAGGAAAGCGACAATGCCGTTGCCGCCCTTCCCCGCTTCCACATGTATCTTGGCTCGATCAAAAAACATGACTGTAAACGCCTAACGCTTGTGGCTTAACCTTCTTCCCCAATCTCATTTCCAACCTCTTTCTCTGGGTCATCGACCTCTATTCTAGCGGAGACGATCGCTCTTCAACAAGAAGTTGCCTCGGCCTTGTCCGGCGGTATAATGGTACCGCGCGGCGGCAATGACTGGAACCTCCCGCCCAGATCTCCTGGTAGGCCGTCGGCCTTGAAAGTTACTCGCCTGCATAGGACGCCCGGTTGGACACTAGCGATGACGAACGAGCAGATATACATTCAAATTGATGAACCATTTCAGACATACGTGGAACAAGCCTGGCTTTTGGCCGCAGTTCAGGCAACTCTGCGCGCCTGTGGACGGGCCGGTAACGTGCTTTCGATTCTGGTGGTGGACGACGACGAAGTACAGCGCTACAACCGACTCTACCGCCAGCAGGATGCCCCAACCGATGTGCTGAGTTTCGCCATCAACGAGGGATCGCCTTTCTCAGCCGATGTTCCTGACACCCTGGCCGCGGAAATGGATGATGAATTAGGTGATCTGCTGCTCGCTTTCCCCTATGCTTCACGCCAAGCCCGACATTTCGGCCACTCGCTCTCCGCAGAGCTTCAACTCCTGGTCGTTCATGGCACCCTGCACCTGCTTGGCTATGATCATGACACCGACGCACGGCAGGCGGCAATGTGGCGCAAACAGAACCAAATCCTCTCCACGTTGACCGCCGAAGATCTTGCGCCCCGGCTTGCGACACCGGACTGGTAAATGAGCCCGCCTGCTCGTGCCCGCACCTTCTGGCAAAGTCTCGCCTTCGCCTGCGCTGGGGTGCGCCACGCTCTTCACAGCCAGCGTAACGTCCGCATTCACTTTGGCATCGCTGCTGTAGCCGTCATCGCCGGGTTTGCCCTGCGTATCAGCAGGGCAGAGTGGGCCGTCGTCGTCGCTCTGATTGCGCTGGTCATCGGCCTGGAGCTTCTCAATACCGCCATCGAAGCACTTGTGGATCTGGCCTCACCCACTTTTCATCCTCTCGCGAAAACCGCAAAAGACACAGCCGCCGGCGCCATACTGCTGGTGGCCCTGGGCAGCGCCGTTGCAGGTCTGATCATCTTCCTGCCCCGCCTCTGGCAACTCCTCTTCTAAGATCTGCGCCTCTATGCAACGGCGGGAACGCATTCAAGAACTGCTTACTCACTCTGCTCGCTACGCCGCTCCGGCAGCCTCAGAACAGCCGGCACGCCAACAAAAGCGATTAGCCCACTGATCAGAAACGCGGTCGAAAGTCCGAATCTGTCTGCCGTGAACCCCAGCAACCACAAAGCGGGCGACCGGATCACGAAATTGGCCATCAGAAAGAGGCCGTTTGCCAGGGCCCGGTTATGTTGAAAACTGTCCTGCACAACCGCCAACAACACAGCAGATGGCGAGAGCATCGCAAATCCAAGAGGTAACAGAAATGCAAATAGCATCCAGCCTGAACTGTTCAGAAATCCCAGGAATAGGACGGGCGACACAAGAAATAGAACAATCAGGATCCGTTTCCGCCCCAACCAGTCGCTAGCTGTGCCCATTGTCAGAGCGCCTAACACACCCGCCCCTTCCAACAGCGTTAACGAAAGCCCCGCCATCTCGAACTCATAACCCTTCACATCCTGCATGAAAATCGGCAAATAGGTCGTCATCGAAATCGACATAAAGACACGGGCTGCCATGATCCAAAGCAGGGGAGGGTAAACTCTCCGGGCAGCCGGTAGCAAACGCTTAAGGGAAAGAACCCTGCCCGGCGCAGGCCTGGCCGAGACCCCGCGCAGTCGCCAGTAAAGGAAAATTGAGGCCAACCAGCCAAACACGGCCACCCGCCATATTCCCTCAACCCCAAACCAGCTGACGGCTGCGATCACCATCAAGGGCCCTACCGTCCGCCCCAGCTCTCCACCCGCCATGAAAAAGCTCATGCCCCTACCTACTCGGTTGCCCGATATGCGCCCGATCATCGCCGGCGCCGGCGCATGAAAGACAGCCGAGCTCAGACCCACTACAAACAGCATCAGGGCCAGCAGTACGTAGCTGTCCGCCAGGCCCAGTGCGCTACAAACGCTGGCAGTCACCGCCGGAGCCAGAATGATGAAATATCGTAAACTAATCCTGTCGGCTGCATGGCCAATGAACGGTTGCAGAAGACTGGGAATCTGCATGAAGACCGCAAGGGCTCCGATCGCTGCATAGTCGGCCGCCAGCCTTTCTCGAATCAAAGGAAGTAGAGGCGGCACAAACGCGGTGAAAATGTCGTGGACGAAATGGCCCGTCACGATAGTCAACACCTCTCGAGTCTGGAACGTCTTGCTTTCCGGCGGTTCGTCCTGGACGGTTGCTGGATCTGCGCGATGATCTGCTGTAATTGACATAGGGAACTCTGTTCCTGTCTGGACTCGCCCGTCTCCAGCGCCAGGGCGAGTGGACTGTTGGTGATGGGCAACTCAAGCGGGTATCGGCTGATTGTAACACCTGCTCTTAAGATGACAAGCGACCGAAAAGAACAAAAGATGAGAACACTCCGACCATTTTGGATTCTATTCCTCGTCCGAAAGCACGCCTTTCCCCGACCGTCCACCATTTACAGTTCGGTCAATGGACTTCGGATCCCGGGGCACACACGACGAAATTCGCGCACTTGACACGTCCAATCCTTTATTCTATATTGTTGAAAATCTCCCCTCGGCCAGAATCTGAATTCGTATACTCCGTTTTCTGACTGAATGGAGGTCTTTGACCGAGTGGACCTCTCTCGCTTGCCACCCAAAGGAGAGCATCATGATTAGACGTAGTGTAAGCCGCCGAGACTTCCTGACCTTGTCCGGCGCAACCGCCGCGGGAGCAGTCCTCGCTGCCTGCGGGACGGCGCCTGCCCCGGGCGCCGCGTCCGACGAAGGCGATATGCCCGCCGCCGAAGGGTATACCGTCGTGTACACCTATCCTCACCCGGACACCAATATGCTCGGCGGCAACCAGCGAAAGATTCTCGAACGTTACGACTCCGTAGTTCCGGACACGGAGGTACAGGTAGAGCTCAAGACCGGCTATGAGATGTCCCGTGTACAAGCAGATCTTGCCGCCGGCACAGCGCCCGACCTGTTCTGGGCTGGTTACACCTCAGTCATCCAGGCCATTGACGAGGGTCTGATCGTCAATCAGCAAGACTACATGGAGGCCTCCGGTGTTGACTTCGACGACTTCGTCGATGGCATCGAAGCCATTTACGCCCCACCAACCGTGGGCGGCAACTTTTGGGGCATGCCCTACGAGCAAGTCGTTGTCCTCTTCGCCTACAACGTCGCTGCCCTCGAAGAATCCGGCATGGAACCGCCGCCCAAGGACTGGACCTGGGATGAACTCATCGAATGGGGTGTCGCAGTTACCCGCGACGTAAACGGCAACCGCCCCGATGAAGATGGCTTTGACGCCAACGAGGTCGATATCTGGGGTGTCGCCTATTGGCAGCACTTCGCCATCCAGGAATATTTGCCCTGGACCGCCGGTCAGCTCTACGTTGACGAAACTAGCACAAAAGCCACTATCAACAATGATGGTGTCCGCGATTCCCTCCAGTACTTGCGCGATGCCTATGCCAGCGGCGCCGCCACCGAAAAACCGCCGGAAAAGGGCCTCGTTACCGGCAAAGTCGTATTCCAGGAAGTCGGCAACTGGGGTCTGCTCGACTTCGAAATGCAGATCGGAGAAGGTGGGCTTGGCGCCCTTTACACACCCAGCCATCCCGTGCATCAAATTACCGCCACCCCCTGGTACGACAAAGAGCTGTGGATGCCCGTCCAGGATGACAAGAATCGTGAAGCTGCCGCCTACGAGTTCTCAGAGTGGTGGGCGCTCGGAGATCCTTATCTCGAATTCTGCCTTGAGACCGGCTACTTCCCCTTCACCAAGAGTCACTTCGCCGACCAGCGCTGGCTCGATGCTATAGAAGGCAAGGAGTTCATGAAGGTCGCCGGCGAGATGCCCGCCTACGCCACCAACACCCGCTTCTGGGCTTTGTTCAAAGGCGCACAAGAAGCCCAGCAATCCATGTATGAGTTGTGGGATCTCGCTGTGCATACCGATGATGATCTAGGCGACCTTATGGCGGCCGCCGAAGCCGAAGTTCAGCGCATCATCGACAAATACAACTAGGCACGCTCTGCAAACACGATGTGAACTTGGGGTCGGGGGCATCCAGCCCCCGTCGCCCCAGTCTCGCTGGCCTCGCCCAGGGCCGCGTCAAATTCACGGTTCCACTAAATTACGCCGTCGCCCATTGGAATTCGGCAGTCCGGGCTCTTGGAAGCTTTGCCTGCGGACTTGCGTCCCAGCAGTTCTGCGAGCGTTCCCAGGGATACCCCGAGCAGTCCTCGTAAAAAAGCCCAACCGGAGCACACAGGACCACCACGGCCAGAATTCGGCTGAACCGGGCTTCGGTTGAGCGAAGCATAAGCGCTTTCCAAACCACACCACCGCTGAGGAGAATGAGATGAATAACGTGAGCAGACGCAGTTTTCTAAAAGGTGCCACTGGCGCCGCAGGGATCGGTTTGCTGGCCGCCTGTGCACCGGTTGCCGCGCCTGCCGACTCCGGCGACATGGCGGGGGACGGGCCCGACGAGATGGTCGCCGAGCTTGAAATGTGGACCGAAATGGCAACCGTCCCCTGGTTGGGCGCGATGGACGAAATCGTCGAAAGCTTCAACAGCGCCAACCCCGGCATCCATGTAACCCACAGTGGTTTTTCTGGCTTGGCCTACGAGCAGGCCACCAAGACCGCCTTTGCCGGCGGCGCGGTACCCGATTTCCTTCAAACCGATGCCGGACCCGGCGCGCTTTCCGCCTTTATCGAGGCCGACCAGCTCTTGGACCTGACCGACGTAGTCGAGGAAAGCAAGGGCGCAATCTATCCCGATGCTCTCGACTCGGTCCTCTACCAGGGCCGCTACTGGGGCGCGCCCTGGGCAATGACCGTCGCCAACCTCATGTACTACAATGCCGACATCCTCGCAGAGCACGGCGTCGATCCTGCTACTCTGACCACCTGGAGCGCCTTCACCGACGCCTGCCAAACATTTCAGGATGCCGGTGTCACACCCGTCCTGATTGGCGCCAAGAACGCATGGCCCGGCGGCCACTGGGCACAGCACCTCTACATTAGGACCTTTGGCGTCAAAGGCTCGGTCGATCTCTTCCTCCGCGGCCTCGATGCCAACCATGAGTCCCCCCTGCGATTCACCGACCCGGCCGGCGTAAGGGTCTGGGAACTGATCAGAGAGCTCCTGGACAACGACTACTACTCCCGGGGCGTGCTCTCCGACGACTATCCGGCGGCCTTTGGCAAGCTCTTCCGCGGCGACGGCGCCTTCTTCCAGACCGGCGGCTGGTTGCTGGGCGAATGGTTTGCCCAGGAGACTCCCCAAATCGACCTCCAGTTCATGCTCATGCCGGCCATCGACGATATCGCCGAGAGCAACGCCAACGAAGTCTCGTTCAACGCCCGCACGCTGATCGTGCCCAAGGAGTCGGCGCATCCAGAAGAGGCCCAGGTCTTCGTCAAGTGGTACCTGCAGTCCGAGGATCCGCACAGGATCTGGTACAAGCATCTGCCCGGCGAGGCGCCTCCGATGCCGCTAACGTCGCCGATGGAAAACCTGCGGCCGGAGTCATCCCGGCTTATCGACCTGCTGGACAACGCCCCGGCCCTGACAATCATGATCGAGCGCGCCATGGACTACAACATAGGCCAGGAAATCCTCTGGCACGGCTCCAGCGGTGTGTTGAGCGGCGCCCTGTCCCCAGTCGAGGCCGCTGAACGCGCCGAAAATCTCGTACTCGAGTGGCGCGAAGCGCGCATGTAGCGCTCGCGCAAGGCTAGCAGCCTTCAACTGTTCCCGATAAGGAGTAGGAATGCGGCGCCCTACGCTGACGGGCGGGTCAGGAAAGGGCCCGCTTACGGGTCGCTATGATGGACGCTTCGCGCTGTTCCTCATAGCGCCCGCCTTCTTCTTCTACACGGTCTTCCTCATCCTGCCGCTGATCGGCACGGTGGTGATTGGCTTTACCGATTGGACAGGCATAAGCTTTTCCACACTCAGATTCACCGGTCTTGAAAACTTCATTCAAATGGCCGGTGACGAGTTCTTCTGGGGCGCGTTCCGCAACAGTTTCCTCTTTGTTGTCTGTTGCCTCCTCTTCCAGGTCGGGGTCGCCCTTTTCTTCGCCATCATTTTGGAGTCCGGACCCAGGTTTGCCAAGTGGTTCCGCAGTATCTTTTTCGTTCCCTTCGTGATCTCGCTTGTCGTCATCGGGATCCTCTTCAACTTTCTGCTCGACCCGACCATCGGAATTGTCGACATCCTGCTGCGTGCAGTTGGCCTGGAAGGGCCCAAATTCGGCTGGCTCGGCACGACTACGCTCAACGTCTTCGTCGTCATCGCAGTCCACATATGGCGCAACTTTGGATTCACCATGTTCCTGCTGATTGCGGGTCTGCAAGCCATACCTCGTGAACTGCAGGAAAGCGCCCGCCTCGACGGCGCCACGTCGTGGCAACTGACCACGAAGATTACAGTCCCCCTTCTGCGCGAAGTGCTCGTCGTTGCCTCTGTTATCACCTCTATCGATGCCATGCGCGTCTTTGATCTGGTCTACACGCTGACAGGCGGCGGGCCCTACCACAGCTCTGAGACGGTCGTCACCTACATCTACCAGCTTGGCCTTGGCGGCGCCCGTACACAGCATGGATACGCCACCGCCATCGCGCTTGTGCTTGTCCTGATAATTATCGGCATGTCCATCATTCAGTTCACCCTTGCCCGCGCCGGCAGGGGAGCCGTTTCTACCTGAGGATTCCGCAATGGTCTTTCGCGAACTCAGTCTGCCTGTCAGACTCCTCTTCTACCTGTTCTTAGTCGTTGCTGCTATCAGCATCCTCTATCCCTTGACGTGGATGTCCTACACTTCACTCAAGACCAACGAGGAGGTCATGCTCTCCCCCTTTGGCCTGCCGACCCGCATCTCTTTCGAAAACATCGCCGAAGCCTGGCAGACCGGGAACTTCACCCGCCTCTATGCCAACAGTATCCTGATCGCAGTCGTCTCTGTCATCGGCATCATTACCATTTCGACCACCGCCGCCTACGGGCTGGCCCGCTATCACTTCAAGGGCAATCGAGCAATCTTTATTTACTTCCTTGTCGGCATGGCCGTTCCCACCCAGGCGCTCATGGTCCCCGGCTTCAAATTGATGGCCATCCTGGATTCCTGGGCCGCTGCTCTGCACCTGCCGATCGCTTTCCTCAATAGCCCGCTTGCCGTCATCCTGACCTACATGAGCTGGTCCTCCTTGGCCATCATCTTCATCCGCGCCTATTTCATGTCGATTCCCCCTGAACTGGAGGACGCGGCCCGCGTGGACGGAGCCAGAGAGCTGCAGATCCTGCGTCACGTCATGGTCCCACTGGCCATGCCGGCGATCGCCACCATGACCATCTTCTATTTTGTCTTCTTCTGGAACGACTTTCTCTGGCCCCTCATCTACCTGCACAAGCATACGCTGCGCACGATCCCCCTGGGAATCATGCACTTTGAAGGCAAGTATGTGAGCCTGTGGAGCCTGCAAGTAGCCGCCCTCTCGCTGGCGGCCTGGCCGCCAATCTTCATGTACATCCTTTTTCACCGGCGCATCCAGCGCGGCCTTACCGAGGGCGCCCTGAAGTTCTGATCGCTCCCAGAGGACCTCTCCTGGCCGCAGTGTCCGGCCGCCGAGAAAGAGTCGCGCTCCACACCGAACTGAGTAGCGGGCAAAAGCACCCGGCGCCTTGCAAAGGAAAGTAGACTGTATCAATGGCAAACCTATCCGAAGTGAACACCGCGCTTCCACAGATGCGCCCAAGCCGGTTTCGGCTGCCGCGCGGGGAGGCGTGGCGCGAAAACCTCTATGGCTATTTTTTCATTTCACCCTGGATCCTGGGGTTCGTGCTCTTCCTGGCAGGACCTCTTCTGGTTTCACTTGGCCTGATGTTTACCGAGTACGCCGGCTTCAAGAAAATCACCTATGTAGGTCTGGCGAACTTCGAGGAACTGATAAAATTTGACATCCGCTTTATAGGCTCGTTGCGCGTCAGCGCGGTATTTGCCTTCTGGACGGTCTCACTGGCAATCATCATCTCACTGGCGATGGCGCTTCTTCTCAACCAGCGCTTCAAAGGACACACCTTCTTCCGCGGCCTCTTCTACCTGCCGGCCGCGGTCAGCGGTGTCGCCATGACCTTCGTCTGGGCCGCGATGTTCGAGAAGGACTACGGGATGTTCAACCAAATCCTGCGCATATTCGACTTCGATCGCGTCGACTGGCTGACTTCCATCGAGTGGGCCCTGCCCTCCTATATCATCATGCGTTTATACGGCGTCGGGCACTATATGGTGATCATGCTCGCCGGCTTACAGAGCATCCCCGACGATCTTCACGAGGCTGCCAAGGTCGACGGCGCCAGCGGCCTGGCTCTCTTCCGCCATATCACTTTGCCGCTTCTGTCACCCACTATCTTCTTCCTGATGATCGTCGGCATGATCGGCTCGCTGCAAGTATTCACCGAGGGCTTCATGTTGACCCAGGGGGGGCCGGCGCGTTCCACGCTCTTCTATGTACTCTATCTCTATATCGTTGCATTCACCGAGAGGCGGTTCGGATACGCCAGCGTGCTGGCCTGGCTTCTCTTCCTGATTATCATGGGCTTGACCCTACTACAGTTCTGGCTGGCTCGGCGTTGGGTTCATTACGAGTCGCAGGAGGCATAAATGGCAACGGAAATCAGACCGGCAAGCAATCCCTGGATATACAGCCGTGTGCCACGACTGGCCCTGAACTATCTGATCGCCATCGCGATTGGCATCATCATGATCTTCCCGCTGCTCTGGATGTTCTCGGGCGCATTGAAGACAAAGGAAATGCTGCTCGAAGAAACCGTCATCAATCTGCTGCCGCCGCAGCCATGGCAGTGGCAGAACTTCATCGAAGCCTGGACCGCCCTGGCCTTCACCCGCTTCCTCTTTAACACTCTCGTCATCACCGTGGCCACCATGTTCGGAGGGCTGCTTTCCGCCTCCATGGTTGCCTACGGGTTTGCCCGCCTTCGTTTCGTCGGCCGAAACTTCCTCTTCTTCATTGTGCTGGGCACGATGATGGTCCCAATGCAGGTCACGGCTATTCCAACTTTCCTGCTCTTCCACCGACTGGGATGGCTCAACACCTACCTGCCGCTTATCGTTCCTATGTGGATGGGCGGCGGCGCATTCTACATCTTCCTGCTGCGCCAGTATATTATGACGATCCCCACCGAACTGGATGACGCTGCCAAGATTGATGGCTGTTCCCCGGTCGGCATCTACCGCCACGTGATCCTGCCCAATATCGGCCCGGCGCTGGCCGCGGCCTCGATCTTCCTCTTCCTCCATTCCTGGAACGATCTCTGGGGGCCGCTGATTTACCTGACCGACGATAACACCTGGACCCTGGCGCGCGGCATGCTGACCTTCAAACGGACGCTGGCCGAATTCCGCCACGGCGGCGGCCTGCGGCAATACCAGATTCACTGGTTCCTGTCTCTCGGTACCATGACCATGTTGCCAGTGCTGCTCATCTACCTTGTGCTTCAGCGCCACTTCGTCAGCGGCGTTGTAACCTCCGGCTTAAAGGGGTAAACTGTTCCCAGTAACGTGAACTGATATCGGGCAATCTGCCCGCAAATAGCGAAGCGAGAGTGCATTCAACTACCATGCCACGAGTCTCGCTCCTTGCCGCCACAGTATTACTCCTGTTTGTCATTTCCTGCGGCGGTCCCGCAGGCGGTGACGCCCTGCCGCCGGATACCGATATCTCCAGCGCCGAAGAGCAAGATCCAGTCGCGGACACGCCCTCCGAAACCGCCGCTCCCGCGCAAGCCGCCGAAGAAGCCACCGCTACGGCCCAGCCTACGGTTACGCCTTTAGCGACGCCCACAGAGACGGCGGTTCCACTGCCGACATCGACGTCCACCGAGACAGCAGTTCCGACGCCAACATCAACGCCAACCGAAGCCGTAACGATCACCGCTGAACCGCCCCGGCCGACAGCCACGCCGACGGCAAGCGCCACAGATTCGCCTCCGCAGCCGACGCTCACACCGACGCTGACGGCCACAGCCACGCGCACACATACACCGGTTCCGGCAGCCGTCTTTGTCCGAAGTCATACCAGTTACGCTTCTGACTCACAACTGGTACTGGTTGGTGAACTCGTGAATGGCGGGGCTTTTGAAGTGTTTGGCGCCCGCGTTCATGCTGAATTCTTTAGTAGCAGCGGCGCATCGATCGCCGTCGCCGAGGCCCTGGCGGTCTTTGGCAAGCTGGAGGCTGAAAGTTCTGCTCCGTTTCGCATGATCGCGGACGTCGATCCCGCCGAAGTGCAGAGCTACGAGTTGAGCGTATTCTCTGATGAATTCAGCATCACCGAATTTCGGGCGTTGGAAGTGTCGGCAGTTACCCTTGTGGAGCGGGGAGGACGCCTTGCGGTCGTGGGCAGACTTCACAACGGGCACGAAACTGCGCTGACGTCGGTGGTGGTAGCCGTTACGTTCTATGACGAAGCTGGAGAAGTTGTGGACGTAGTCGAACATCCCATGTTCGGGGAAACGATCACGCCCGGCGCCGACCTTCTCTTCGAAATCCCCCTGCCGGGCGCCGAGAGAGCGTACACGAACTTGCAAGTGCAGGCCCAAGGACAGCTGAGCCTGTTCTGAACTCGGACAGGGACTCACCCTCTTAAGCGGTACGTCGTAACTACTAAGCCACAGTACTTGACCAGCCAGTCATCCTTGGAACCATTCAGGTTCTTGGTGACGCAACTGGTGTACAGCCGCCGCCATGCTCGCCAGCCGACACGTTGCGAAGAAGGCACACGGTCGGCGAGGCGTGGTTTTGTAGGGGGGGGTTGGGGGGGCGCAGCCCCTGCACAAGGGAGGGCGGAAGGCCCGACCGCCCAAAAATACAACAATGAGGGGAGAAAAACACCTTTTCTCCCCTCGTTCAGATATGCGAATCAGTTGCGGCTGAGTAGATACGGTACGTCTACAATCCTGAACACGCAACGCCCCTCCGCGAGTGTAAGAACAGCGCAGAGGGGCGTTGTAATGCAATATCAGCTGGCCTACTCTATCCGTCGGCCTGGTCCAGGGCGCCTACCAGAACGCTGACCCGGTTGTCCACCTCAGTGCTTTCCGATACTAGATTCGTCGGATCTACGACAATCTGCAGCGTCCGCACGCCCAGACCCTCCGCTGCCCGGAAAGTCGTGCGCACGGTGACCTCCTCACCCGCGGCCAGGCGCTCTACCGTCTGCGGCGAACCGAGCGGGTTGAGATTGTCGGACTCATCCAGGACGTGGACGCTAAAGCCACCCACGTCACTGCTGCCCTCGTTGCGCACCGTTGCGGCGACAACTACCAGGTCGCCTTCACCGGCCCGCGCCACGTTTACCACGACTTCCTGGGCGTTCAGCGCAAGGTTGGGGCCCCCCACGTCGCTTTCGGTGGCAGATGCTGACGCCACACCGTCCGTTTCCGACCCTTCCGAATTCCCTTGCGCCCCCGAACTGAAGCGGAGTGTGCGCTCGGCGAAGTTGTCGTCCTCGTCGGTCTCGCTGATTGCGTCGTTGGGGTCGGCGGTCACTCGAATGATGCGATTTCCATCGAGGTCGTCCGTATCGAAGGTCATCACCGCAAGCTCACGCGCACCCGGCTGAATCGGCTCCGATATTGTGAACTCGCCAATTTCGACTGTTTCGTCTTCGGTGGCGTCTTCAAACCTGACCAACACATTAGCCGCGGCCGTCTGTCCCTGGTTGCGAACAACCGCCGTAATCGTGACCGGGTCCCCGGGTGCGGGTACGGCCGGGAAGAAGCGAATGTTTGAAGGCAGGATCGTCAGGTTCGGCGCCTCATCGGACGCTTGGGAAGCGGTGCGTACCCTCAGAATCTTTTCAACCCTGTTGTTCTCTTCGTCCAGCTCTTCGACCGCATCTTCCGAATCGGCTACCACACGGATCTTGCGTTCTCCGGCCTTGCCTGCGGTGTCGTAGGTTACGGAAACGGTCGTACTGTCATTCGCGCCCAGCTGGTCGACTCGCTGCGGACCGCCTATCGGTCTGGGAACGCGTTCGGTAACGTCCATGAAGCGTACTACGAAACCTCTGGCGTTAGCGTTGCCGCGGTTTGTTATCTTCGCCGATATTGTCGTCTCACTCCCTTCGACCGGTTCTTCAGGATCGAATTCAACATCGTCTTCGCCAAAGTCTATGTCGGCCAGCTGCGGCGGCGAGATAAAGATGCCCCGCGTTGCCTGGTTGTCCCGCTCATTCATTTCGGCAATTACATTGTTGGGATCGACGACCACCCGAATCTGGCGGCTTCCAGTCTCACCGGTATCCGTAAAGGAAACTTCAACCGTACCTCCGCCGCCAGCCGGAACTGCATCCAGCAGCTGTTCCGTGCCGACCGGTACCGACCCGCCGCCGGTTACGTCCAGTACCTGCACGATCACATCATGGGCCGTTTCGGTGCCGTTGTTGAGCACCGTGGCCGAGACAGTCACCACATCGTGAATTTCAGGTGACTGTGGAACAAACTTGATGTTGCCCGACAGCATCGCCAGGTTCGGCGCCATTGCGGCCTGCACAGGCAAGGTAACCACCGTCTGATTGTCTTCTTTACTGCTTTCGCGGATGAAGTTGTTCGGATCGACCACGACGCGGATGCGGCGGTCGCCCGGTCTGTCCAGAGTGTCATATATGATAGGCACTGTGGCACTCGAGCCTGCCGCCAGGTAGCCAATGACGTGCGGCTGACCAATCGGCACGACCCCTGCTTCCGTCACGTCAAGGAACTGAACCACCACATCAGCAGCATCCTCGGCGCCGTCATTGAGGACGATAGCTCGGACCAGCACGCGGTCGCCTTCGGTCGGGGACGCCGGATTGAAGCCCACATTGCGGGGTTGCACAATCAGATTCGGGGCAGCCCGTTCCAACACCGCCACCGACTTGCTGGCCGTGTTATCGCTTTCACTGCTTTCCTCGATATAGTTGCCGGGATCGGCCGTCACCTGGAGTCGGCGAGAACCCTCCCTGTCGGTTGTGTCGTAGACGACGCCCACGGCTGCGCTGCCTCCGGGCGGGATCAACGAGATCGACTGCGCCGCCCCTACCGGGACCGGGGGCCGTTCCGTGGCATCCATGAACTGGACATCCACGTCGCGTGCCGCGGCGCTGCCGTGATTCACGATCACCGCGGTCAGAATAATCTTCTGTCCTTCGCGCGGCGACTTCGGTGTTGTGGCAACATTGCTGCTCTTGATAGCCAGATTCGGGAGCGGCTGCGACGCCATTCTCAGCGCAGCGGACGCCCTGTTGTCGGTCTCCTTCGTTTCCGTAATATAGTTGTTGGGATCGACGATCACCTGAATGGTCGGCGAGTCTTTGCCGGCCGTATCGTAGATGACCTGGGCAACACCGCTACTTCCGGCCGGTATCCGATCGATTACCTGCGGTTCGCCGATCGGCACACCTTGCCCGCTGCCTTCCACAAACTGCACGATAACTTCACTGGCGTCGCCGCCGCCTTCGTTCAGCACAGTAGCGTTGATCGTAACCTGATCGCCGTCTACCGGCCTACTGGGATGGAAGCCGACGTTGCTTGAATCAATAACCAGGTTGGGAATCACAGGCGGGTTGATCGTAACCGCGGCCTCGGCCTGATTGTCCGTCTCGTCAGACTCGGAGATGAGATTTCTGCGGTCGGCCACGACGCGTATCTTGCGCTCACCGGCTATGCCACGGCTGTCCAGAACCGATTCCACGATCCCGCTGCTGCCAGCAGGTATCGAAGCAATCAACTGACCCTGACCGATCGGTACTGCCTCATCATCGGTCACGTCCAGGAATTGGACATCGACCTCACCAACATCTTCTCCGCCCTGGTTGACAACTACCGCGCGCACACGAATCTCGTCGCCCGAGTTCGGATGCGTGGGAGTGAAGCTGATGTTGGCGGCATGCACTGACAGATTGGGCGAAGCTCCCGCTGTGATGACCAACGTCTTGCTGGCACTGTTGTCGGTTTCATCGCTCTCGGGAATGATCGACAGACTGTCAACACTGGCTCTGATGCGTCGCTCACCTGCGCGCCCAGCTGTCTTGAGGATCACGCTTGCGATGGCGCTGTCGCCGGCGGCAACGGAGGGCAACGTCTGTATATCGCCTATCGGACTCAGGCGGCCACCGGTCACGTCCGTGAAATGAACTTGCACGTTCTCGGCAGCGGCAGCGCCGTTGTTCACTACGGTCAGCGAGACGATTACGTCGGTACCGGCCGAAGTCGCGGGCGGATTGAAGCCAATATTATCGGAGATCGCCACCAGGTTGGGCATCGGCGCGGTACCAACTTCCAGACTGCGCGTGCCCCGATTGTCGATTTCGTCCGTTTCATCTATAAAGTTGCCCGGATCGGCTACGACCCGCACCTTGTACGTGCCGGCGGCGTCCGGTATCGTGAACTTCACTGTCACCACACCGCTGCCGCCCACTGCGATCCTGTCCAACTCCTGCGCCTGGCCGATTGGCGTCGGGCGCCCTGCACTCACGTCTTCAAACTGTACGACCACATTCCTGGCAACTACGTCGCCATCGTTACGCACGACCGCCAGGATCGTGACTGTCTCGCCTACACGGGGATTGGCCGGACTGAAACCGATATTCTCAGCCAGTACCACCAGGTTGGGCATCGGCTCAGGTTGGAGGGTCAACAGGCGACTGGCGGTATTGTCCTCTTCGTTCGATTCTCGGATGCGGTTGTTGGCATCCACCAGCACCTGAATCTTTCGGTTTCCTATTGGTCTGTCGGCCGAGATTGATTCTGTGATGGTCACGGCTGCTGTGCCGCTGCTGCCAACGCCGATTTCCGGAATCGTCTGTTCGCTGCCCAAGAGCCGGGCTTCGCCACTGGAGATGTCGAAGAACTGCACCGATACATGCTCGGCCGGCGCAGATCCGTTGTTGCCGACAACCGCTCTTAACGTTACTTCTTCTCCACTTACCGGCTGGTCCGGGAATATGGCAATGTTGTTACTATGGATGAACAGATTCGGCGCCGGGGCGCTGCCTACATTCAGAGAAGCGCTGGCTTCGTTGTCCTCTTCACTTACCTCTCGGATGAAGTTGCCAGGATCGGCAACCACTTGAACAGTTCGAGAGCCTTGCCCACCCGCTGCCTTATATTGCGCGACAGCTACTGCCGACGTACCGGGTTCTATGACCTCTATAACCTGCTGCTCGCCCACAGGTCTCACGTTGTTGCTGGTCACATCCACAAACTGCACATTCACGTTCTCTGCTCGCGCGCTTCCTCTGTTCAGGATCGTCGCGTAGATGGTCACCGGTGTGCCAGCAGCCACTTCGGTCGCGCTGAAGCCGATATTTTCGGCCACAACCACCAGGTTCGGGGCAGGACCGTGCTCCACACTCAGCGTGGCCGTGGCGCTATTGTCGCTTTCACTGGATTCGGCTATCAGGTTATGCGGATCCACCTGCACCTGAATCTTCTGGTCGCCGCTGCGGTTGGACGTGTCGAATCGAATCGAAGCCACACCGCTGCTGCCGGGGGCAATCGCTGGAATGACCTGCAGTGCCGCGATCGGCGCGGCAGGACTTCTGTTGGCGTCCAGGAACTGTACCTGCACATCCTGCACTTCGGAATTGCCCGCGTTCAGAATCGTCGCGTAGATTGTGACCTCATCACCCTGGACCGGGTTGGACGGGGCGATACCGATATTGTCGGATGAAAGCTCCAGGTTCGGTTCGGCGTCCGCCTGCAGCGCCAGGGTCTTCCTTGCAGTATTGTCAGTCTCGTCCAACTCAGTAATGAAGTTGTCCGGATCTGCCGTGACCGTGAAACTCGGATCGCCCGAAGTCGAGCCGGAATCATAGGTAACGCTTGCCACTGCGCTGCTGCCGGCGGGAATACTGTCAATCACCTGGTTCGAGGCGACGGGCGTGGTTCTACCCTCCCTGAACTGGATAACAACGCTTGTCGCGTCCGCGGTTCCGTTGTTGACTATCGTTGCCAGGATCGTGACCTGCGCACCGAGCTGCGGTGAGGCCGGGTCGAAGCCAATGTTGTCTGCATCAACGTACAGGTTCGGCGCGGGCGCTTCGGCGACGTCGAGAATTCTGCTAGCCGCATTGTCCGCTTCGTTGCGCTCGGAAACGAAGTTGTTGGGATCTATGACCATGCGGACAGTGCGTTCGCCGCCCTTGTCCTCGGTGTCGTACTGCACCTGGACCACGCCGCTGCCTCCAACCGGAATCTCAGCAATCGTTTGGGGCAGGCCGATCGGTACTGCCGCGTCCTCGTCGGTGACATCTACAAACTGTACAGTGACCGCACGGGCATCGGCGTTCCCGTTGTTGAGGACCGTCCCGTGGATGGTTGTCGTTTCGCCCGCATACGGCTCGGCGGGGTTGAAGCCAATATTTATCGACTGGGCAAACAGGTTGGGCAGGAGTTGCCTCTCGCCGGGCAACTGCAGCTTGGCAGTCAGAACCTGGACATCGTCGATATACCAGCCTTCGTTATCGTTAAACCTTTCGTCTACGGTATCAATCCAGAACCGTACCTGGATCGAGCCGCTTTCTTTCACAGCCTCGCTCAGGTCAACGTCTCGTCGCGCCCAGCGTCCCTCTGTGCCGTGGGACTCAAAGACCGTTCGCCACGTCGTTCCATCAGTGGAAATCTGCACCCGTGTGCGGTCATAGCGGATGTTACTTTGCAGCTCACTCCACTCGTAGAAGGTTAGCAAGGCGTCGTCGGCGCCGGCGATGTCGATAACGCCGGTCGTGATCCTGCCCTCATTTTCCTTGCCTGTATCGTAGTCCCGCTGTCTCTCCCGACCGTAGTACCAGGATGTTTCCGGACTGTTAAAGCGTAGACTGGAGAGATGCCACAGGCTGTCGTCGGCGTCTTCGATAGTCCATTTGCCGGCGCCGCTTTCCATGTCGTCCTCAAAGACGATCGTCCCCGCACTGGTTCGGGCGATGACAATGTTGGAGAGATCGGATACGTTGCCTACATTGTCAGCTACCCGCAGCGCGAAGTAGTAGGTTGTGTCCGGTTCCAGCCCCTTCACTTCCAGTGTTTCTCTTGTTCCGGAGGCGCCTGGGATCGGAACCGTTTCCACACGCTGGGCGGAATCCCAAGTGGCGTTTGATATTGGCGCAGTGTCGTACCTGACATCGTAGGCAGTCGACTGCCCGGTGAATCCGTCATCACCCGTGGCCGTCCAGGAGAGTAGGATCTTGGTCAAAAGTATTCCTGATGGTGACAGGTCCGTAACTGTCGCCGGCGGCGTCGAGTCCTTTTCCATCGAGTTGAACAGGTTGAGGCGCCCGTTTGTCAACGTTTTCTTTGACTGGGGGGGCAGTGGATCGACGCCAGACAGGATGCGCTGCTTAACCTGCTCGTTGTTCAATCCCTCAAACTCAGACCAGATCAGCGCGGCCGCGCCTGTAACGTAGGGGGCCGACATCGACGTGCCGCTCGTGGCCCCATAGCCGGAGGGCAGGCACATGGGACAGCGCCCGTCCGGAATGGTAGAAAGAATATTTACACCGGGGGCAGCCAGGTCGACCCAATCTTCGCCCCAGCTGGAGAAGCCGGCATAGATATCATCGTGGTCAGTTGCGGCCACGGAAATAATGTTGTCCAAATCGTAGGCGGCCGGGTAGAGCTTGCGATTGGAGTTGGAATTGCCGGCGGAGCAGATATGAAGCGGCGAATCGACACGCCCCATCGCCTCTCGCAGGGCCTGGGAGGGCGAACCACCGCCCCAGCTGCTATTTGTAACCAGTATGTTTATTTTCTGTTTGTTGCGAAGGTCATGGATGTAGTTAAAGCACTTGACGGCGTTGGATGTCGTGCCGGAACCAAAGGCCGTGATGAACTTGCAGCCGAGGATCTTGGCATTCCAACTGACGCCGACCACGCCTTTCCTGTTGTCGCCCGCCGCGGCGGCAATACCGGCCACATGCGTCCCGTGACCGTAGTCGTCGAGCAGCCTGCCACTGTTGTTGATTGCATTTATGCCGTGGAAATCATCTACATAGCCGTTGCCGTCGTCATCCACACCGTTCTCTACGCATTTTCCAACGCCCCCCGGACACTCCTTCGGATTCGTCCACAGGCTGGCCTGGAAATCTTCGTGTTCAATATGGATTCCGGTATCGATTACCGCGATTACTACGTCTTCCGAGCCGGTGCCTATCTCCCAGGCTTCCAGGGCGTCGATATCGGCATCGGCAGTGCCTCCGGTCTGACCGGTATTATGCAGCCCCCAAAGATTCTCGAACAGTGGGTCTGAAGGCGGCGTCTCATTTATCTGCAGCAGGTAGTTCGGCTCGGCAAAGGCGACTCGCTCGTCCCCTTCCAACACCTCAATGAGATTTTCGTCCACATCTACCGACACGCCAGCTAGTCGCAGACCCTGATCCGCGTCCAGGAGATTGTTGTCCAAATTGTCCTTTTCCGACAACCCGTATTCGGCGTAAAAATCAGAGATCTGCTCCCGCGTCACCGTCTTCTTGAAGCGGATGAGCACCTGTCCTGGCACATACTCCGCGACTTCCTCTTCCTGGAGGAACGCCATCTTGACCCCGTCCTCTCCATTGCTGGAGAGACTCATTTCGCCGGAGCCAAAGTTCGAGTCGAGAATGGTCGCAAGCCGTTCGCCGGACAGAAAGAGGCCGGCGGCCAAGCAAAGGACAAGGAACAGGCCAACAAGGAAAATCCGTTTCATATCCGATTTATCTCCGTAATTGCAGCATACATACAAGTAAATCAGTGGATCGAAGTCAAAAAGTATGAGAAATGAATGCTAACGGTCCGATTATGTTGACACAAATGCCCCGAATGATCAAATGTATAGCGTCGCGCCGGATGACGAAACGTGATCATGCCTTGACTGGCTAAATATGTCTGGCAGCTGTGGGGAGTGGCAAACCGTGCGAAGATGGAGGCAGGTGTGGCGAAACCATCACGAACTTTCGATCTCCTCCGGGCCTATCTGCCCGTTCCATTGGATCCTCTGCGCGCCGGCGTAGACGTTTAACCGTTCTTCGCGCAAGAAACCGACCAGCGTGACGCCGAAGCGCCGGGCCACGTCTACGGCCAGATGACTTGGCGCGGACACGGCGCAGACGACCGGCAGCCCCGCTACCGTCGACTTCTGCAAAATCTCGTAGGAAGCACGGCCGCTCACCAACAGTATACAGTCATGCAAGGGCAGCTTGCGCTGCATAAACGCCCACCCGATCACCTTGTCGACCGCGTTATGGCGGCCCACATCTTCGCGCAGGCACATGAGCGTGCCGCTTGCGTCGAACAGACCGGCTGCGTGGAGCCCGCCCGTCGCTTCAAAAAGTCCCTGTGCCGCGCGCAGTTTTTGGGGCAGGGCAGTCAGTAACGACGGGTTGACCGCCGGTCCTGGCGGCAGCGCCGGGCAATCGCGCATCGCGATGGCGTCGAGACTGGCCTTTCCGCAGACGCCGCACGCGCTTGTCGTATAAAAGTGGCGTTCGAGGGTCGCCAACTCCGGCAGGCCTGCAAGACGCAAACCGACGTTTACGATGTTGTAGCGCTGGTCGGCGTCGACATCGGCGTCCACACAGTAGGTGATGCCGTTCAGCTGGGCTGGCTCGCTGATGATGCCCTCGTTGTGCAGGAACCCGGCAGCCAGCTCAAAGTCATTGCCCGGCGTGCGCATCGTCACCGCAACGGTCTGCGTTTCGCCCGCCGCTTGCAAGCGTATTTCCAGCGGCTCTTCCGTCGCCAGCTGGTCATCGCGGACTCTGTGCCGCCCGCTCTCCACGACCGTAACGCGGGTGCGCACTTTGCTACCAACTCGAGGAATCATTTGGTTTCACCGCAGAAAGCTGCTGATGAGTACTTGCTCATGACACTGTTGCGTCTTGGCGTTTCTACTCGATTCAAATGAATATTGCTATGTTGCGTCAAAAGCAACGCGGAATAGCTTCGTACTTTGAATTACTTACCAAACCGCATTGGAGGATGCGAGACTAAGCTTCCGTACCACTTATCGCTTCCGAGGGTGTTTGCGTGGGAACTACCTCAGATCCTCTAGTGAATTGTTCCCGATCCAGAGTAACCAAAGTCGCACCATATTTGTGTGCCACTGCCACGTACACCGAATCGCTACCACGCAGTCGGTGTCTGGCGGCAACATTCACTGTGAGTTCAGTAAGGCTTTCATCTAGTGGAACAAGAGACAGATTAGCCAGATTCCGAATACCGTCAGAGAAATCTAGAGCCATCTCTTCATCCCGATAGATCCGCGAAACAGTTGCTGCCAGTTCTGGCAAGAGCAATGTTGGTTCAATGAGAGAAACGCGTAATGCCTGTAGTCGTTCCAGCAGGTAATGACTCTCCTTATGGTCAGTCTCGTAACTGTTGAATGCGCTTACAAAAACGCTCGCATCGATTGTGTACAATTCAGACATCAGAATTATCGACGCATTTCGGAAAGAGCTTCTATCAGGCTCTTCTTTGGACGGGGCAAAAGGGCCATCTTTTCCCTTATCTTTTCTAACTCAGCCCAGGAATCCTGTTCTTTTTCCCGAGCAACATCGCCATTTTCCTCCAAAGGAAGCAGAACACCCACCGGCTTGCCCCGGTAGGTTATCGTATAGCTGACCCGTTCCTCTCGCACCTTGCGCATGATTTCTGAAGCGTGAGTCTTCAATTCTCTAACGCCAATTGCGCGCATGAAATGCCTCCGGCTTGGTCATTCTTGTAGCTATCGTGTATCAGGCAAAAAAGAATAGTCAATGACGACGTCGTAAGATTAGCCGCTGCGTTCTGCAGCCCTCATTCAACTCAGTCCGCGGCCAGCGGCACTCTCTCTCCAATCGGCTCAACCAAAACCGGACAAACTTTCAGCTCTGCCGTCTGCGTAATCGGATCATAGCCCGAGCCGGTCAGCACGTTGATGGGCACGTCGGCAAATGAGAAACTGGCGAACACTGTCCCTTGTGGAGAGCGCCTCGTCGTCTCGACGCGCACGTCCACCGCGCCGCGGCGGCTGCTCATTTTGGCCCAGCCGCCGTCGTGCAGACCGTAGCGGGCGGCGTCGCTCGGATGCACCTCCAGCGTCTCCTCCGGCAGGAGCTCGTTGATGCCCTCCGATCTTCCCGTCTGCGTGCGCGTATGATAACTCTCCAACCGCCGCCCGGTTGTGAGCCACAGCGGGTAGGCATCGTCGATTGTTTCGGCCGGATCGCGGTAGTCGGTGAAGCTGAACTTGCCGCGGCCGTTGATGAATTCATCTTCGTGCAGGCGCGGCGTGCCCGGATGGCCCCGGTAGGGGATCGGCCACTGGTACTGGCCGCCGTCCGCCAGTTCCCAGTCGATGCCGTTGTAAATAGGCGCCAGCTCGCATAGTTCATCGAAAATTGGCACGGGCGAACTGTAGTCCAGTCCGCGCATACCCATTCGCTGCGCGATCTGGCCGATGATCCACCAGTCCGGCTTGGCTTCGCCCGGCGGATCCACAGCCTTGCGCACGCGCTGGATGCGCCGCTCGGTATTGACGAAATGGCCG
Organism: Caldilineaceae bacterium bin5; assembly: GCA_002238445.1. GTDB lineage: Bacteria > Chloroflexota > Anaerolineae > Caldilineales > Caldilineaceae > Bin5. The sequence goes on along the minus strand of MPML01000002.1, from coordinate 18,427 downwards.
TCGGTCTCGGCCCAGGAGGTGGCAGGCAGCACCACATCCGCCAGCTCTGCGGTCTCGGTCAAGAAGATGTCGATCACGACCAGATGGTCCAAGCTCTTCAGCGCATGGATGCAGTGCTTCTGATCGGGGTCGGAGACGACTGTGTTTTCGCCGTCAATCAGCATCGCAAAGATCGTGTCGCCGCACTGGTCCAGCGCCGTCACCTTGGTGATACCCTTTTCCAGGTCGACCTTGCGGCCGTAGGCCTTCTCAAATTTTTCCTGATTGGCCGCATCGTCCACAGGTTGGAAGCCGGCGTAGTTGTTGGGCAGCGCGCCGCTGTCGCCGGCCCCCTGGATGTTGTTCTGGCCGCGCATTGGGTTGACGCCGGTGCCTTCGCGGCCGAAATTGCCGGTCAAGAGCGCCAGATTACACAGGCTCTGCACATTCTCCACGCCGCAGATGTGCTCGGTGATACCCAGGGTATAGTAGATCGCTCCCTTGTCGGCGGAGCCGTACAGAATAGCGGCCTCCTCGATCAAAGCGGCCGGCACGCCGGTGATGCTCTCCGCCCACTGCGGCGTCTTTTCCTGCAGATGATCGACCAGCTGGTCATAGCCCTCGGTTCGGGTGGCGATAAACTCCTGATCGGCCAAGTTCTCGCGCACGATCACGTGCGCCATCCCCAGCAGCAGCGCGGTATCGCTGCCCACCCGGATTGGCAGATAGATGTCGGCCATCTCCGCCAGCCGGATGCGCCTCGGATCGGCCACGATCATCTTGGCCCCGCGCGCCAGCGCCTTTTTCAGCCGCGTGGCCGCCACCGGATGCGCCTCCGTCATATTCGTGCCGATGCAGAAGATCACATCCGGCTTTTCCATGTCCGCCAGCGGATTGGACATTGCCCCGCGTCCGATTGTTGCCGCCAGACCGGCGACTGTCGGGGCGTGTCAAGCCCGGCTACAGTTGTCAATATAGTTGGTGCCGAACCCCACGCGGATGAACTTCTGCATCATGTAGTTGGCTTCGCTGGGCGTGCGCCCGGACGCGACACCGTACACGGCGTGGCGGCCGTATTTTTTCAGCACATCCATGAAGCCCTGCGCGGCCCGCTCAAGCGCTTCATCCCAGCTCGCCTGCTGCAACTGGCCGTGCGCGTCGCGCACGAGCGGGTGGGTCAGCCGGTCCGGATGGTGGACGTAGTCGTAGGCGAACTGGCCCTTGACACACAGCGCGCCCTCATTGGCCGGGCCGTCGAAGGCCGGGTGCACTGCAATGATGCGGTTGTCGCGGGTCACCAGGTCCAGCGAGCAGCCGACGCCGCAGTACCCGCAGATTGTCCGGGTTGTCTTTGTCTCAGATGCAGTTGTGTTCATCAGTAAGTCCTTTAGACGAGGAAAGCGCCAAGTCGAAAAGCGCCGCTCACATGCTACATTCCGCCTCGGTCAATTTGTTACTCGGCGAAGCGCAGCGCCTTCTTGTCGGCGAGCGCGCCGGTGGGGCAGGTCTGCACACACTGGCCGCAGAACGTGCAGGCCGAGTCCTGCAAATGGCCGCCGAACTCGACAGTGATCTGCGTCTCAAAGCCGCGGTTGGCTACGCTGATCGCGTAGTCGCCCTCCTGTTCGGCGCAGACGCGCACACAGCGGTAGCAGGAGATGCAGAGGTCGTAGTCCCGCAGAATAAACGGGTTGCCGTCGTCGGGGCGGCTGCTGCCCGACTGCGCGCCTTCAAAACGGCCGCGGCCGGCGTCGTAGCGTTGCACAAGCGTGCCCAGCTCCTGTGAAGCATGACCCCGCAGCGCGTCCACCGTGACCTCACGGTTCTCCGAGGCAACCAGTTCAAGCAAAGTACGCCGCAGCCCTTCGACGTGCGCCGAGGCGGTCGTTACTTCCATACCCGCTTCCGCCTTTGTCGTGCAGGAAGCCACAGGCACCTGCTGCCCTGCCACCTCAACCACACACAGCCGGCAGCTGCCAAAGGCTTCCAGCCGCGGGTCATAACAGAGCGTCGGGACGGCCTTGCCGGTGCGCACCGCGACCTCATAGACTGTTTCGCCGGGCGTGAAAGCAACCTGCTCCCCGTCCAGTGTCAGCGTAGGCAGCGGCTGGGACTCATTCACCGATTGCATAAAGTGTTTTCCGTAACTGGGCTTTCATCAGGTTATAGCCATCGATATGCTTCGCGGCTGTGTTTGACAGGCTCTGACCATCATATATTGATACCCTTATCGCGTAACTCTTCTTTGGCCTGTTCCCATGGAATAGGCGCCTCGCCACGCAGACGCGAAGCCTCAATCTCGGCTATGTCTTCAATATCCTCCAGCAGCTCCAACAGTAATTGCCAAGAAGGGTATTCGAGCAACACCGCCTTCTTACGGCCTTCAGCATCGACTACGAAGGCCGCTTTTTCAACGATTGCTTTGATCTCTTCGCTTACGCCTACCAAGTGAATATCCCGCCTGCCCTGACTCAATCCCGAAATTCCGCGACCTGCTCGGGAAAGTTCCTCAGCAGGCTATCGCTGACAAAACCGGCCGCGATGCCCAGCCCACACGCGCTCAGCTCCAGGACCTCGCCGATGTCGCTGATCTCCCGCTGCCAGTCTTCGAGGTCGGCGGGGCCGCCGCCGGAAAGGCGTTCCAACAGGCGCTGCGTCCCGATGCGGCAGGGGAAACATTTGCCGCAGCTTTCGTGGGCGAAAAATTCCATTGCCTGGCGGGCGGTGTCCACAATATCGCGGCTGTCGTCAAAGACCATCACCCCGGCCGCGCCCAGCATCGCGCCCGCCGCCCGGATACTCGGTTCGTCGAGCGTGACCCGCTCCAGCGCCGCGCTCGCCAGGAAGCCGCCGGACAGCCCGGCCATCGTCGCGGCTTGGAAAGTTCGCCCTGGCAGCGGTCCGCCGGCCCAATCGTAGAGCAGCGTACGCAACGGCAATCCAAAAGGAACTTCATAGTTTCCAGGTCGCTGCACATCGCCGGAGAGGCTGATTACCTTGGTGCCTGCATGGTCGCCCAGGCCCAGGCCCTGATACCATTCAGCGCCCCGTCGCAGAATCTGCGGCACCGCGCAAAGTGTTTCCACGTTGTTGACGGCGGTGGGTAAGTCGTCAAAGCCGTTCGTGGTGGGATAGGGCGGGCGGTTGCGGGGGAAAGGGTGCTTGCCTTCCAGGCTGTTGAGCAGCGAACCCTCTTCACCGCAAATGTAGGCGCCGGCTCCTCGCCGCAGATACAGCCGGAAGGTGAAGCCGCTGCCGAGTATGTCCTCCCCCAGCAGCCCGGCCTCTTCGGCATCTTCGATGGCGCTTTCCAGTCGGGCGTTTGTTTCCGGGTATTCGTAGCGCAGGTAGAGGAAACCCCGGTCGGCTCCGGTGGCGTAGCCTGCCAGCGTCATGCCCTCGATCACGGCAAAGGGGTCATGGTCCATCAAGGCGCGGTCTTTGAAGCAGCCGGGTTCGCCTTCATCGGCGTTGCAGACAATGCTCTTGGGTTCGCCTGGGGCCTCGCGTACGAACTGCCACTTCATTCCTGTTGGGAATCCGGCGCCGCCGCGGCCGGCCAGTTTCGATTCCTTGAGCACGTCGATCACTTGGGTCGGGCTCTCCTCCAGCACAGCCCGCGTCAGAGCTTCGTAACCGCCGCTGCGCCGGTAGCCGTCCAGACTTTCCCGGTCCGGTTCGCGGATAGCGGCGAAGACACATTCCTCGCGGCCGCCGGGGTTGGGCACCGGCACAGGTGAAGAGATGCGCCGCTGCAGCGTGTGAAACGGCGCATTCGCTACGAAGGTTTCATGGCCGATCAGGACAGGCACCGGGTCGTCACAGCGGCCGGAACAGGGCATCTCCTCGGCTCCGTCGAGGCTTTCCACGATTTCCAGCGCGCCGCGCTGGCAGCAGACGGGCCCTGTGCAGACACGCGGCCGCTGCAGACCGCCCTCCGCACGTGAGAAATGGTGATAGAAGGTGACGGTACCATACAGGTCGGCCAGGGGGATGCGCAGCTCCTTGCCGATCGCCTCCATCGCCCCGGCGCCAATATATCCGTCGCGATTGTGAAAGGCGTGGAGGACCGGCAGCAGCGGCGCGGGTTCGTCGCGATAGCGCCCGATGAGGGCCCGATCGGTCTCCGGTACGACGATGTTTTCGGTATACCCGTCCGATCTTTGTTCTTGTCTTGTCATGGCCTGTTGTGGTGAATCACGCCGGCGATCACATGGAAAGTGCGTTAAATTTTACCAGTTCATCGCCGTTATCCCAACTGCTACACGTGATCACCTCCGGTCGAACGTAACTAAGCGCCGCCTGCGGACCAGCCCGCGCAGGGCACCCACAAGGGGCTCCTGTACCGAATGTCGTCTTTATCCGGCCAAAAACAGGCCCTTCAGTCGCCACAGGCCGTTTGAACTTACGGCCGCGCACCATCAACTGCACGGTTCCCGGTGATTCGCCTTGCGATGCGGGCGCACAAGGGAGGCCGCTGGCGGCCGACCGCCCACCAAGCGAAGAGAGAGTGCAGAGAAGTGAGGATAGAAATAGCACCTTGGTTCGGTATTCTTGACGGGGTCGAATTGCGGGGCTCACGCGAAAAACAGTCTGTTTGACTGGTACGACGCGACGGCATAGCGGAGGGCGTCGTAGGTGTCGTCGCCGCCGATGCCCTCTTCGTTTACGTTCACTTTGAGGACGTCTTCGGGGTTTTTGGGGTCGTTCTGCAGGTTGGGCAGGCATTCGATGAGGCGGCGGCAGCGGTTGAAGATGAAGAGGGAAGGGGCGATGCCGATGTCGGCGTTGCCAAAGCGGTTGCGGAGCTCGTGTGCGCCCTGGATGCGGTCGGTGTCGGCCCTGAGGAGAGTGATGCCCAAATCGATAAAGTGGTCGGCAATGGTGAATTCGGACTTTTGGGCGAAGACATCGGGACCGGCATGTACATACCACAAGGCTTCACGAGGCGCTCCGTTTCTCTCGACCATTGCCTTGACGGCTTCGGCGTGCTGTTGGGGCAACCAGGCGTTCTGGACGTGTTCATCAATGACGTAGATGTTGTCGTCACCGTCTACAGCGAGCAGGAGGAAGACGGTTGGGTGTTTGTAACCGTAGTCCATGCCAAGGAAGTGGTGCCATTCGGGCGGTGTGGGGAAGGGTTCGATGACGTGTTGGTCGTAGCGGAAGTTGTCGAGGAACTGGCCGGCGGCGATTTCCCAGTCGCCGTAGCGGTGGGCGCGCAGTTTCCAGCCGGAATTTTCTTCGAGTTTGCGGCGGTAGTCGGGGTCGATGACGATGTTGTCTTCGATGGTGGCGGGGATGAAGCGGGTGTCGGTTTCCTGCTTGTTGCGAAAGGGGTCGACGAAGCGGTTTTTGTACCAGACGTGGCCGATGCCACCGGGGTTGGCGGTGGTGTAGATGCGGGGGCGGAAGTCTTTGCTGGTGCGGTTGGAGTCGCGCAGGGCGCGGTATTTGGTATCGGAGAGGGTGGTGGCTTCTTCGACGAGGATGACGTCGTATTCGAGGCCGAGGTACTGGTCGACGTCGTTTTCGTTGCGGAAGTGGCCGATGACGATGCGGGAGCCGTTGGGGAAGGTGACGAGGCCTTCGGAGCGGATGTAGCGGTGCGGGACTCTCTTCAAGACTACGCGGCGGAGGTCGTCGGACTGTTCGCGGGCCTGTTTGGCGGAGAGGCGGAGGTAGAGGGCTTTGAGGCCGGGGATGCGGCGGCAGTCGTCGAGGGCGAGCTGGGCGAAGGATGCGTGGGATTTGCCGGGGCCGCGGGCGCCGCCGAAGCCGATCTGGGTGGGGCCGTCGGGGTGGTCGCAGAGGCGGGCGGCTGCATGGAATTCGAGCTGTTTGCGTTGGGGGACGTAGCCGGCGGCGACAAAGTTTTCGAGTTGTTCGGGCGAGAAGTTGAGCGGGCGCGCGGCTTTTCCGAGACCGTCAAGTATATGTTTTTTTGGTTTACTCTTCATCGGCGTTGTAGTGGTGGAGGACTTTCTTTGATTCTTCGTCGAGGACCGGCCAGTCGCTGGAAGTGGGGAGGTGGTCGGCGTCCTGGGTTGATTGTAGTTCGCGGCGTTGGAGTTCGGAGGTGGTGGCATAGAGGACGCGAAGGGAAGGGAGAAGCTGGCGGGCTTCCTCTTTGGTGAGGTTTTCCAAGTCGGCGATGTCAAGGGCGGCGGCGACGGCTTGGAGGATTGTGTTGTTTTGACGGATGCGGTGTTCGCGGGCTTCGGATTCGCGGGCGACTTTTTCTTCGCGGTTGGTCTGGTCGTAGGCCATGGCGCGTTCTTTCCAGCGCCACTTATGGTACTGCTGGCTGGTGGTGCTAGAGGGCTTACCAGTACTGTTTGCCCATTTGCGATAGGCAGCAGTCAGGGAGCGGGAAGGGCCTAAGTTGAGGAAGGTGTGGAAGCGGTCGTACCAGTCGGGTGGTTCGTCGGGCTGCTGGTGCCAGGGTTTGGGGGAGGTCTCATCTGTCATTACTTAATTATAGCACATATGATCGGGCTTTTCAAGGGGGTTGCGCAAAGTCGACCCAAGTCGACCCAAGTCGACCTAAGTCGACCTAAGTCGACGGGTTTTCTTTTTTTTTGGCGGATTTCGTGGTGTTCCTTTGCATTTGTTGGCTCGGTTCTTGGGGGTTGATTCTCGGTCCTGGCGATAGATTCGCGGGTATTACGGGCTTCAGGCTGAGGGGGGTGAGGTGGGCGATGGGTCGCGGCGATCGAGTCATGGGGAAGATGCCAACTCGAAGCGGACGCCGAGTTGACGGAGCATGTCGAAGGTGTTTCGTTTCAAACCGGTGAGGCTGTAGGCTTCCCGATACAAGAGTCGCCCTTCCGCGGCCGCCCTCACGATCGCGCTTGCGAAACGAGGACCAATGCGCCACCTCTGTGTGTTCCAGAAATTCCCACTGGACCTTGTGGTGGCTTGTCCTTTCCCTTGCCCCTTGTTCCTTTCGTAGAAGTCAAAGAAGGTGTCGCGTTCGATTAGTTCAAGGTCGAGAAGGCGGCGGGCGGCGACGATGGCGCTGACTTTGAATCGGAGGGCGATCTTCTGAGATGGGTTGTTCTGATTCTTGACGGTAGGCCAGTAGGCCCGCAACTCTTCTGCGGGCACTAAGAATTCGGCGGCGGTCCGGTTGCAGAATTGTTCGGTTGCGTTATTTGCGGGCATCAGCTTGTCGAAAGCGGACAGCCCGGTTTCACCGACAAACAGATGCGCCAGTTCGTGCGCCAAGGTGAAGGTCTGAGCGGTGATGAAATACGCACTGTTGACGAAAACAAGGGGGGCGTACTCGTCCACAAGGGCAAATCCGAGAAACTCTTTCGGATCGAGTTTGCGACTGTTGCTGTTGCCGACGACGCCGTTAAAGACGACGAGGATGCCGGCCTGGTCGACCCGGCTGCGCAGGAAACTCAGCGCTTCGCGCCAACTTCTTTGTTCTTCGGCCCAGCCTGGGTTCAAGCCGAGGGCGTCGCGCATGGCCGCGGCGACTTTGGTGTGGTCGTCGCGCTGGCTGTAGGCGCCGACGAAGGGGAGGGGGTCTTCTTCGTTTTCGATGAGGTCGTCGCGCATCCAGGCCTGGCGGCGCTGCATCTGATAGATTGTGTCGAGAAGATTAGGGCTTGGACGCGTGGGCGGGCTGCCGCCGCGGGTACGGAAATCGCGGATCGGTAGGCTATCGTCGGGGGGAGCCTGCAGGTAGAGGTAGCCAAGAGGCGTGTAGGTCCTTGCGGCGAGTCTATCTGCCTGGGCGATGCTGATTTTGCCGGACTGCTCCCATTCGGTGACACGATACGGTTTGATTTTCAACCCTTCGGCCAGCTCTTCGGGGGTAAGGTTGACGCGTTCGCGCGCCCACTGCAGTACGGCTGGTTCGAGCGTGATTTGCAGGCGTCTGCTGGGGGCGGTTTGGGTCATCGACGGATGGAGGGCGTAAGGTTGGTGCGTGCCAAAGTTTGGCATGATGCCAGGCTATTCGGTTGGCACAGTATACCCCATCGTTATTTCAGCGCCATTTGGCGGCTTGTTTGCTGACGGTGGAGGAGGAGGTACGCTTGCTGTTTGCCCGCAAGCCAAGAGCAGATTCGAGGTTATGGGACGGGCCTAAGGTGAGGTAGGTGTGGAAGCGGACGTATCATTTGGGCGATATGTTGGGCTGCGACTGCCAAGGTTTGGGGGAGGTAAAGTCTGTCATGTGTAAATTATAGCACATATGGTCGGGACTCTCAAGGTGGGTCGAATTATTCGGGTCAAAGTGGGTGGACTTTTTTCTTGGGGCGCTGTATTTTGTTTGTTTTGGCGTCCGTTGGTCCTGTTTGAGGGGGTTGATTTGCGGTTGTGGTGATGTTTACGCGGCTGTTGCGGGTTTCGGGTTAGGGGCAGAGAGGTGGGTGTTGGGGGCGTGGGGAGTGGTGGGGTTTTTAGCGTGGGACAGTGCTCAGTCGCGGTCATCTAGGCTGTGCGCTTCGACCCTGTCCTATCCATCTGCCAATCTTCGCAGTACGGTTTTTGCCGACCTAGCCGAGGGCCGGGCTAGCGAAGACGAAAAGCAGTTTGAGATTTACGTAGATGGGAGAGAATTGCTACTACCGGGAGCCTGCCTCGCTTTCTTTGGTGAGCCCAGACCTAAGACCTCCTCCAATAGATCAAATACGACACGGAAGTGTTGGAAGTCTTCGACAGTCCCATTCTCACAAAGCCAACTGCAAAGATTGGCCTTCTCATTTCGATTTATTGTCCATTCTTCGGGAACAGTAAGGCACTCTCCTCCCTCTGTTTTCGAATGTGCCGATGTCACGTCGATGAAGGCATCTTTGTAGTCTCTTGCATTTTGCAACGTGACTTTACTAAAGAGGTTTTCGATACCTTTTTCCAATGGGTGGTCCTCTTGTTTAGGAAGAGACCGCTTGTACACCATCCCTTTTGAGTCAGAATTCGGCTTATCGCAATCGTAACAAAGGATGATTTTCTGTGGTGCCACTTCAGAAAGTTTCGAATTATAGTGCCTATAGATCTTATCTAAGCCACCGAAGCCATTGCCATCCAGCAATTGAATTTCGGCAAGGAAGCCCTGAAGATCCAGCAATTCAGCAGCCTTCTGAATGTACTTAATGTCGGTCTTACCTTCTACAATAACGAGAGGCCTTTGGGAACTCTCAACTGCCTTTCGGATGTCTTCTGAGAACTGTCCTGTTTCAGCGAAATACGTATAAGCGCTGCCAAATTCGCTGAATTCTTCGTGACTTATCTCCTGTCCTCTTGGTAACTGGTACAATCCGACTCCACTGTCCCCCAAGATCTCGTGCATACCTAGGACAAACAGAGGCGAATGCGTAGTGATTACAAATTGAACTTTTGGAAACATCGTAATGAGTGATGGAAGGATTTCGTACTGATGTACAGTGTGCAGATGCAGGTCAATTTCGTCCACAACTACTATCCCGCGAATGTCCTCAGTACGCCCAAAAACACCACCACTTAGTTCATAGTCGCGGAGAATGGACAGGAAAAGGTTAAGTAGAGATGTTTCGCCACTTGACATCTGGAAAACGTTCGGCACTACCTGCCCAGCATTTGATTCGACAGAAATTACTCTGTTGCGACGGTTACCTATGCCGAATCTAGCGCTTGGCTCTCTCAATATTGCCCTGACTACAGACAGCGCGGCGTTATAGGTGTTTGTTGCATCGCCTGAATACCCAGCAAATATAGGAAGTACCATCTGCTTCCTCCCATCATTTGCGGGGAATTGGAAGTTAGGGGTTTGAATCTCAAGGGCTACACGGTCGTAAACTACGCCAAACAACCAATCTTTGATCTTGTGGAGCGGAGAATAGTTTACAACCTTTCGATCCGTGCTTCCTACTGCAACATCGGCGTCCGTGAAACGGGCCTTTGCTTCTAGGTTATCCTTGTTCAGCCACGCTGGCTCTTCAAATCGATTTGGAGGGAAATAGAGAACACATCGTCTCAAATATACCCTTCTAATCTTTTCTGTGTTTCTGCTATCGAGGCATGTAGTGAATCGATCATTGTCTTCAAGTTTCATGTCTTTCCATAAGGCTAGGCCATTCGTGCCGGAAAGACCTCTGGGACCTTCTTCGTACTTGTTCTTGGCTTGTCTAGATCTTAACTCTCCTATATGCAAATCACTTTCAAAGTCTACTCTAGAAAAGTAAAATTCTTCACCGGATCTGATGTAAGAATTGCTCCGAAGCTTATACACTCTACCGATTTCCACTTCAGGAGTGTCCGGAAACAAGAGATGCTGTGCTGAAAGCAATCCATTCACGATGTGCGAAAGTACGATGCTCTTTCCCGAACCATTTTCACCTACCAAGAGTATGGGCTTAGGGGATTCGCCTTCGAAGGGAAAGAAGATATCGAGTTCAACTATCGGGCCATAATTGGCCAGCTGGATTCTCTCTACATACATGGTCTGTTTTCTTCCATTCCCAAGTCGGTCCAAATGCGAATTTGCGGAGAGAAATTTTCGCACACCCGTTCACAGTTGTCAAGCTCCTAGCGAGATGGAATCAGGGCAATCGCATCTAAATATGTTGGCCAATTCCGTTGAAATCACGGGCAGAAGGAAGCGCGAATAAGTGGAAATCGCCTTCAGCTCGCTTAACCGCGACCAAAAGTCGCCGAAATCGGACAGATTTTCCGTCTACGTTCCACTATTCGTACATTTTTCTACGTCTGACCCCGACCTGGAGGGGAATTCGGCAGCATTTCGATGCCCTGACCCAACTTAGATGCAATCGCCCTGATTTCTCTTTACAGAACGGATTTTCTGAAGTAAGATGGTTAAGGTGAGAGGTGCTCCAATGACCATATGAGTCATTTACAGCAAGAGGAATATACCAAGTCTCATATAGAAATAGGAGGACGCGGCCGACCTGTCAGTATGACACTTCCGCCTCGCATCGACGCTTCACCAGAAGAAATTGCATGTGCGTTTTTTCGGTCACCATCCTCTACAAGTGCCGCAAGGCGGGATTACATGATCGGGGATTGTGGTCGTAGTGTGCTCTATCCTGAGCCACTGTACGAGGACGGGAAATGTTCTGATTGTCCTTCTTAAATCTGTCAATTCTGCAAGTGTTTTGCTGGTTGAAATCCGTCATAAGTTCTGAGTGCTATCTTTTGCACTGTCTTGTGCAATATGGAGGGAGTAAGAGCCGTGATTAGACGAGTGCTCAAGTTGCTTCTCGAGTGGTATCTTTTCCAGCAGTTGAAGGAGACAATAACAGAGTCTAGACCCTTTTGGGTTGCAGTCTTTGTTTTGCTCACGGAGTTTCTGATCCAGCACCAGTTGAAACCGGCTTTAGCAAGAGTTGATTGCACCAACCTTCCCAAATTCGCAACTAAACCCATGTTTGGATTCTTAGTTCCCTTCTTCTTGGGTGCGAGTCTATTGGTTCTGTTTATCCCTTTCTATTTGATGTTCATAACTGTCCTTATAACCGGGTGGGATGGGGAATTCGTATTCAATCATTTTGAGAAATTGTCGCCAGTGATTGGCATTGGTTCACCCATCGTCATCCTTGCATTTCTCGCTAGACTAAGAATGCCCCAGATGGAACAATGGGCTGATTCTGTTTGGGGAATAAGTAGCCAGAGGGATATTGACTTCTACAGTCGCCAACTCTTTGCATTGAAAGTTGGGGTTGTTTTTTCAATTGCCTTCTCTATAATTCTTCTCATGTTTGTAGGCTTCTATGGGTAGTTGCCTCCCCCTCCATTTCAGAGAGGATTTTTCCTCTGTAAGTGCATGAACAATCCCCTGTAATTCTCCAGATACTCGTAATCTGTCAAGAGGCTTGGCTAAAATTCGATATAATTCCCTTTTTTTGGGAAGATTCATGATGAAGTGGGCCCCAAAAACTGGCCCACGAGCTAAGGTGTACAATGGAGCAATACACCAAGCCTGTGGAGGAGCAGCACGATGGTCGAGAGACGGCGGCGACACACGGCGGCCTTCAAGTTTCGGGTTGCTTTGGAAGCGCTTGAAGGCAGTAAGACGATTCGCCAGCTGTCCAGTGAGTATGCGATTCATCCGAACCTCATCCGGTTACACACTGGACGAAATCGCGGCCCAGCAGGTCGTCGTGGGCGGAGAATGTGATGGTGGAGTTGGGGGTGATTCCCGGAATGCGACTCACTAGAGTAAGTGTGTTGTCTTGATGAGAGATTACCAGATCTGCATTTTGCTCGAGGGGGTCCATCAGCAGTGTTTGCTCATCGGAATTGGGGTTGTATTTCAACACACCGCCCCGAACTGCGGCATTGACATCGCGCATTATGCCGCGCGAGTTTTCTGTAAACCGGGTGGCGGCATAAGAAGCCTGTAGCCAGTAATCGAATTGGTTGAGCGTAAGATTGGGGTCGCCATCAGTATTGATCGCCACAACCCACATGTACTCTATGCGGTTATCCGGCACGCCTTTCCGGTTAAATTCCAGCCGCTGGGGGATTCCTCTCAGGTGGAATACAGCCGTGAGTGTTTCGCCATCCAGTTCAGAGCTTGCGCCAACTATATCGACATAGTTGGGTAAGTCATCTGAAACCCACCCCTCTGCGCTTTGTCCTGGCAGCATGACTAAACTACCTGTGGAACACCTCGTGAGGTGTTGCTCCAGCAGTTGCGGTATGGGGTTGCAGGCAGTGACAAAGAGGGCGAGCAATACAACCAGGTTTATCTTCAACATGGGGTTCTCCTATGCTCTCTCTGCCGGTGGGAGGCAAGAGGGTTAGGCCGTCACGGTTTGTGACGGTCTTTGGGGGACAGGAGCTGCTTAAGTTTATTCCACAGGTGTCTTCTGCGTCTCCAGGGTGTGCTGCTGGTGACGATCCACCAGATGATCAGGATGGCGGGGATCAGCAGGATGAATTCGGCGTTGTCCATGAAGGGATAGTAGTTCATGGTCGTAGGTTATGGTGTGGTGGGTCCCAGTGTTTGGTCCACGGAATAGGAAGAATTAGGTGCATTGGGGTGGATGCGGTATTTCATGGCTGGAGATGTCGCAGTAGGGGGTCAAGTCGGTTTGCGGCTGGCGCGCCAAGTCATGCTGGTTACGAGATGTGTTCTCGGATTTGACGCTGCGCGATAGGCGTTCGCGGGAGACGTTGTCGAGGGCGCTGCCGATGCCGTCGATGCTGGCTTGAATGTTGGCTGCGAGCAGGCAGGCGTGTGCCGCTGTTGACTCTTGACCATTGAACTGGCTCTCCACGGACTTGGTGATCAGGTCCATTATACACCAAATCTCGTGGTCCAGTTTCTGGGGTCCACTTCAATCCTGGGCAGGGCCAGAGGAAGAGTGTCGACGTTTTGTCAACGGTGTCAAGCCCACGAGGAGGGCACCCACAAGGGGTGCCCCTACGGGGACTGGCGGCGCGAAGGTGGGGGGGCGCTGTGGTATACTGGCGGGGATGATTCAGACCGCTTACGCTCACTTTGCCGGGACTATACTTTCGACCAGACCGCTGGTCCGGCGCGGCGCTATCGGGCTGCTGGTGGCAGCGGGGGCAGTGACGATAACACTCCTGATCGGGGTGGCAGGGCCGCTCATTGCACTGGTGCTGGCGCTGGCTATCGTCGGGGCTACGCTCATCCTCATGGACACGCACTGGGGCTATGTGGCGCTGGTGGGCGTTGTCTTTGTTCTGCCCTTCGCCAGCTTGCCGTTTCGCCTCGGCTTTAAACCGACTTTTCTGGATGCTGCGCTTGGCGCGCTTGTCTTTGTCTGGGCGCTCAAGCTGGTGGCAGGGAGGCCGGCGTTCAGCCTTGCGCGCTCGGCCCGGAATCCACAGGCGGCGGGGGCTCGCCAGTTTCAGATCTCGCCGATCGGGCTGCTGATCGGGCTGTTCATGCTGATGGCCATTTTCAGCTTTGTCTATGGCATGTCCCACAGCCGGCCTACTACCACCATCATCCGCCGCTTTGGCGAGATTCTACTGGGCATCGGCCTCTTCTTCGTCGTCATTAACACGGTTCGCTCGCAGAGAGAGCTGAACTGGGTGGTGCGCTGGCTGTTTTTGGCGGCGTGGGCGTGCGCGTCAATCGCAGTGCTGTTTTACGTCATTCCCGAAACATGGACCGTCAGAGTGCTGAATCAGCTGGCCCGGTTCGACTACCCCAGCGGCTTCGGCGCGCTGCGCTGGATCGAAGATGACCCCAACGGCACCATGCGAGCAATCGGAACAGCGGTCGACCCCAATGTGCTGGGCGGCATGATGATCCTGGCCGCGGCAATGGTCGGGCCGCAGCTGCTATCCCCGCGGCCTCTCTTCCCCAGATGGCTGGTTGTCCTGATTTTCGCCACGGTCGTGCTCGCACTCTACTTGACCTACAGCCGGTCTGCCCTCTTTGGCATGGTGGCGGCGCTTTCTGTACCGGCAGTGCTGAAATATCGGCGTCTGCTGCCGATCGGAATTGTAATGGGACTGCTTCTTCTTCTCTTGCCGCAGACCCAGGACTATGTTGCCCGGCTGCTGGAAGGGCTCGCCGGCGAGGATGTGGCCACACAGATGCGCTTTGGCGAGTACAAGGATGCACTGATACTGATCCGCCGCTATCCGGTTTTCGGCGTCGGGTTCTCGGGCGTGCCCGACATCGACATCTACCTTGGCGTCAGTATGTTTTACCTTACGCTGGCTGAGAACATGGGCATCATGGGTCTGGTGATATTCCTGGCCGTGATGATTGGTTTTTTCAGCATGTTCATTGCCACCTGGCGGGCCGGGGTCGCACTCGAACGTGAAGCGTTACTTCTGGGTTTCGGCGGCGCGATCCTTGGCGCTCTTGTCAGCGGTATCGCCGATCACTACTGGTTCAACCTTACGTATCCGCATATGACGGTTCTGTTCTGGATGTTTGCCGGCATGACTGTCGCTACCATTCTGGTCGAAAGGGAATCCAATCCCGTTTCTTAGCAGTGCTTTGTTCTGTATCTGTAACTACTAAGCCGTATGCAGTGCCTGTCTTGACCAGCCTGTCTTGACCAGCCTGTTTTTACCAGCCGTTGATCCCCGCCGCCTTTTAGGCTATCTGACTGCGTATTCGGTTGGCGGCAGCCACGTTACTGGAGCGGCACTGCTGGAATGAGCACACACGGTCGGAACTGCAGTTCTTAGGTAAAGTTGACAATTTGGGAAGGCTGTTCAGATGTCAACAAGAGCTGAAAGCCTGCAGGCCTGTTAGGGATGTTTCTCGCTTGAATGTTGAAACAGTCAAAACCAATTGATCCGCGAAGTCACGCGAAGGGTCGCGAAGAACACCTTTTTGTCCACAGAGGACGCGGAGAACACTAAAGGCGTATCGGATTTTCCTTGCGCAGCTGCGCCGCCCTTCGACGATCAGGCGAAATTTGCACCCGAAAGTCGTGGTTCAGACAAACGTCAACGAGCCCTAGTAGTCAGTTCTTAGTTTTCAGTGGGCGGTGGCTTGAGACGGCGAGGGGGAGCAGAAACTGTTGGCTAGACACGCTGCTGGAGCCGCACGGCTGGAATGAGCACACATGGTGGATGAGACATGTTTTTGTAGGGGGGCGTTGCGGGGGCGCAGCCCCTGCACAAGGGAGGGCCGAAGGCCCGACCGCCCATATACAAAGAGAGAATATAGAGACGTGAGTGAAACACCTGCCACGCCTGCGTCTGGGGTGGCATTGGCTGAACAGTTGGCTTTTTCTTACTATTAACGTCTGTCACTGGGCAAAGAAACGCAAGAGTGAGGCTGCATGAAGAGAGCGTCGAAGGGTCTCCACAGCGAAACTAACGATCTGGGCAAAGTCCGTGTCGATCCGGTACCGGCGGCGCCGTCCGATCCAACGGCGGTCGCCCGTGAACCTGTCGACTCGACCGGGGCACTGGCGGGCAATGTAGTTGACCTGCACCCCTTGCCGGTGGTGGTCGATAACAATGGCCCCGGCCAGCTTACGCGCGGCCGCAGACCGCCCTGGCTGCGCGTGCGTTCAGCCGATACGCCCAAATTCCGGGAGCTCAAACAGCTGTTCCGGGGAAAGAGTCTGAACACTGTCTGCGAAGAGGCAATGTGCCCCAACATCGGCGAATGCTGGGGCAGGGGAACCGCTACTTTTCTGCTGATGGGGGATACGTGCACGCGCTCGTGCGGCTTCTGCAAGATCAAGACCGGCCGACCGGATATCCTCGACCCGGAGGAGCCGCGGCGCATCGGCGAGAGCGTCCAGGCCATGAACTTGCAACACACTGTGTTGACAAGCGTCAATCGCGATGAGCAGGCGGACGGCGGCGCCTGGGTCTTCGCCGAAAGCATTTATTGGATCCGGCGGCTGCAGCCGGGCTGCACGGTCGAAGTTCTGATTCCCGACTTCAAGGGAGACTGGCCCGCCCTTCAAACTGTGATGGATGCCAAGCCAGAAATCCTCAATCACAATACCGAGACTGTCGACCGCCTCTACAAAACGGTCCGGCCCCAGGCCCGCTACGTCCGTTCAATGGAACTCCTGCAGCGGGCCAAGCAGATGGATCCGCTGGCGCTTACGAAATCGGGAATCATGGTCGGGTTGGGCGAAACCTGGGAGGAGATCCTGGTGGTGATGGACGACCTGCGGGCGCACGACGTCGACATCATGACGATCGGCCAGTACCTGCAGCCCAGCCGCTTCCATTTGCCCATTGTTGGCTACTATACGCCAGAGCAGTTCGACCTGCTGCGCGTCGAAGGCGAGCAAAGAGGCTTTCGCTGGATGGAATCCGGCCCGTTGGTGCGCAGCAGCTACCACGCCGACGGCCAGGCCCACCTGAGCCCGCGCGTGGACGCCGGCGCGGTTCAGCAGCCCGCTGCGTGAGCCGCTTCGATTACCAGTTCAGGTACTGCGTATTTTAAGACAGGCGTCTATTCTGGCGCACCCTTCTCCTCGCTCACTTCTCCGACACCCTCTCTTGCCGGGGCCCCCGGCTGCACGCCAAGTCTCTTATAGGACAAGGCCACGTACTCCGGAGAGATGTCATAGCCGACCCAGTGCCGGCCGGCTTCCTGCGCGGCAATCGCGGTTGTTCCGCTGCCGATAAACGGATCCAGCACGACATCATTCGAGTAGGTGTACAGCTGGATGCAGCGGGCCGGCAGCTCCACAGGAAACGGCGCGGGATGTCCTGCCTTTTTGGCCGACCCAGCCGGGAACTCCCACACGCTCTTGGTCCACTCCAGAAATTCTTCTCTGCCAATCGTTGGCTGCTTCGTGCCGCACTCGGGTTTCGGGCGCGCAAAGTCACCCTTGCAAAAGACAAGGATATATTCGTGTACATCCCTCAGCACGGGATTTGACGGCGAACGCCAGCTGCCCCAGGCGCAGGAAGCGCCGGCGCTGGCCTGCTTGTTCCATATGACCTGGCCGCGCATCAGAAAGCCGACATCGATCATATCGGCCGTAATCATTGCGCTCAGCGGCACATACGGCCGGCGGCCAATGTTGGCGACATTGATGCAGGCTCTTCCCCCGTGCACCAGCACGCGATAGGTCTCTCTCCAAACCTCCCGCAGCAGATGGCGGTACTCGTCCGCACTCATGTCCTCGTCATAGTCTTTGCCCACATTGTAGGGCGGAGAGGTCACCATCAGATGCACACTGTTGTCCGGCAGCTCGTGCATGGAGGTGCTGCTATGTGTATAGAGGCGGTCCAGCTGCGGGACTGCGTTGTCCGGCGACGGATCTCTTTCTACCGCATCGCCATCTTCATACATCTTCCGGCCATAGAAGGCGCTTGAGTCATGTCCGATTCGAGCGCTGGTTCCGAAAGACTGCATCGTAGATTTGGGCATTGCGGGATTCTCCGTACGGCGCTCGTTGTACCGCGGCGAGTTTGCTCGATTGACGGCTGAAGGACTGCTTGCATCGGCGTGAAAGTTCCAGCGGAGTATGTACATCTGGCGGCGAAATGTCAAGTCCGGCCAAATCGTCACAATCCCGGCCTGCTTCCAGAAAGGGCCTGTGGCGGCAGGTCCTGGAAGGCTGGACTGACTTTCGTTGCCTACCGGTCTTGATGCCAACAAAGTGGACAGGCTTGCTTGAGTAACGCTGGCTGTTCTGTTCTGCGGCTAGGAGGGGCCGCGGCCGGTCGTCCGGATCGGCTACGAACATTCGTAACTACTAAGCCACAGCAGCTGACCAGCCGGTCATCCCTGGAACCATGCAGGCTCTTGGTGACGCAACTGGTGAACAGCCGCCGCCATGCTCGCCAGCCGACAGGTTGCTAAGAATGCACACGGTCGGTGAGGGAGGTGGTAACCGGCGGCCGCCAGGCTCGCCAGCCGACAGGTGGCTAAGAATGCACACGGTCGGTGAGGGAGGGTTTTGGAGGGGGGCGCGGAACTGCGGGGGAACTGCGGGGGAACTGCGGGGGAACTGCGGGGGAACTGCGGGGGAACTGCGGGGGAACTGCGGGGGAACTGCGGGGGAACTGCGGG
>MPML01000071.1 GCA_002238445.1 Caldilineaceae bacterium bin5 | reverse complement strand
TCCCTTGTGCAGGGGCTGCGCCCCCGCAACGCCCCCCTACAAAACCATCCCTCACCGACCGTGTTTACTCTTCCCCAGCATCGTGTCTGGCGAACGGAGTCTACCCCCCACTTGCCGTCTCAACCCACCGACCACCGACCACTAATCACCGGTGTTCCCCTGACGACTGATGTTCCACTGAAAACTAAAAACTGCAGTTCCGGGCGGTCGGGCCTTCGGCCCTCCCTTGTGCAGGGGCTGCGCCCCCGCCACGCCCCCCTACAAAACCCCCGCTCACCGACCGTGTGTGCTCATTCCAGCAGTGCTGCTCCACTAACCTGGCTGCCGCAAACCGAATACGCAATCAGATAGCCTGAATGGTGGCAGCGATAAAGGGCTGGTCAAGACAGACACTGTAGATGGCTTAGCAGTTACCAAGAACTAAGAACTGACTACCAAAAACTGCAGTTCCGCGCCTCCGCAACGCCCCGCCCTGGCTAGCCACCGTGTTCATTCTTCCCCAGCAGCATGTCTAGCCAACAATGTCTCCTCCCCCCATGCCGTTTCTCGCCCCTGACCCCTGACCCTTGCAGTTCCCCCTACCCACCCTCGGCTCTGCGCGGGAAACGCTCCGGATCAATTGGACGATTCAGCACTTCCACCGGATACCGGTCCGCCAAGTAGTGAATAATCGCCTGGTGCGTCATATTGCCCAACAGCCTGCCGTCTTTGTCGACGACTGGCAGATTGCGGAAATGATTCTCGTCCATCAGGCGCAATGCGTCCGCCGCCGACGCGTCCGGATCAATCGTGATCGGATCCCGGGTCATCACCTCTTCCACCGGCCTGTCCAGCGACCCCGCAACATCGATAACCTTGCGCATCACATCTCGCTCGGTAAAGATGCCCACCAGCCGCACCTGTTGCGAGTCGCCTGTCTCTCCGCCGCCGCGCTCTGCCGCCGCGCCCTCGTCCACCACCAGGCAGACGACCTGTCTGTCGGCCCGCATCAGCGCCAGCGTATCGCGAACCGAAGTGCCGACCGCCACCTGCGCGCAGCCGCTGACAACCAGATGGCTGACGTGCTCCGACTTGAGATCAGTTTGCAGGTTCATCCTCTCTCCTCACTCCAAAAAGCCTACTACAACGCTAGACGTACTGACCACTGACCACTGACCACTGACCGCTATCCCCGCGGTTCCAGCGGCCGCCGTACTTGCGAGATCTGCTCAAAGGCATACGCGAGACGGATCAAAATCGGCTCGCTCCACGCCCGTCCCATAAATGAGAGCCCGATCGGAAGTCCGATCTCCGCGCCCGTCTCACTTGCAGGCGGCACAAATCCCGCCGGCACCGTCACCAGCGGATATCCCGCCACCGCCGCACAGCGCGAACTGCCG
This sequence comes from Caldilineaceae bacterium bin5, assembly GCA_002238445.1. GTDB lineage: Bacteria > Chloroflexota > Anaerolineae > Caldilineales > Caldilineaceae > Bin5. The sequence continues at coordinate 23,892 of MPML01000071.1, read as the reverse complement.
CCATGAACGGCATCCCCATCCTGCGGGTCGAGCGGCCACGCCGGCCCGCCCGTCGGCGCAATCAACGCATCCAGACCATACGCATCCAACACCGCGTCCAGCCCCTCCGCCGCCGCCAGCCGCCGTCCCGTTGCCAGCGCCTGCAAATAGTCCTCCCCATCAAGCGGTCCGCTCTCAAGCGCCAGCTCAAAACGCTCCTGGCCGAAATGGACCAGCTCCTGCTCCGCGTGCTCCCGGTTGAAACGCACCAGGTCCGCCAGCGAACCGGGCTGGGGCAGGTCCGCATTCACCACAGTCCGCGTCGCCAGATATGCGGCAACGCCATGCTTGAACTCGGTCTGCATTATGACCAATTCACTGGCGCCCATTTCCTCGCTGCCAACGGTCGGAATGTCGGCGGGATCGATCACCTCCGCCCCCGCATCCCTGATAGCCCGGATCGCATCCTCGAAAACTTTCTCGGTACCGTCGTGATATCCGCTCACCCCTTCGCGCGCCACCCCAATGCGCGCCCCGCGCAAGCCGTCCGCGTCGAGAAATGGGCGATAGTCGCCGTGAACCGTCCTCCCCTTCGCCGCAGTCGCTGCATCGCGCGCGTCGGCCATCGTCAGCGCGCCCAGCACAGCCGCCGCGTCAGCAACCGTGCGCGCCATCGGCCCCACCGTATCCTGCGTATGCGAGATCGGGATCACGCCGGCCCGGCTGCTCAATCCGACCGTCGGCTTGATGCCAACAATGCCGCAGGCGCCCGATGGGTTGACGATCGAACCGTCCGTCTCCGAACCCAGCGCCGCCGCCGCCAAACCAGCGCTTACCGCCGCCCCCGACCCGGAACTCGATCCGCCCGGGTTGCGGCTGAGATCATAGGGGTTGCGGCACTGACCCCCGCGCGCGCTCCAGCCGCTCGTCGAACTGGTGGAGCGAAAATTGGCCCATTCACTCAGGTTGGCTTTGCCCAGAATGACCGCGCCCGCCTGCCGCAGCGCCGCCGCCACCGTCGCATCCCCCGCCGCACGCGAGCCCAGCAAAGCCAGAGAGCCCGCCGTCGTCTGCATGCGGTCAGCCGTATCGATGTTGTCCTTAAGCAAAATGGGGATGCCGTGCAGCGGACCCCGCACATGGCCGTCCAACCGCTCCCGATCCAGCTGCCCCGCGATCGCCGCCGCATCCGGGTTGGTCTCGATCACCGAGCACAGCGCGCCGTCAACCGCCTCAATCGCCGCCAGATAACCCTCGGCAATGCCGGCAGCCGTGCGCGCGCCCGCGGCCATATCCTCTTGCAGTTGAGCGATCGTCACTTCGCCGAGTTCTGCCGTCATGTCGTTATGACCGGCTTCCCGCGGCCGTCAACCTCTGCAGTTGCTTGCAACCGATCACTGGCCGCTGCTCACTGCAATCAGGTTGTCCAGCGCCGCGCGCAAGTCCGCCTCCGGTTGCGCCCCCACATACTCCTGCACCACATTCCCCTCCCCGTCCAGCAGGATCAGATGGGGCTGGTACCGAAAGTTAAACTGCTGCTTGTAGGGCCCTACCGCACTGTCGTCAATGTCCAGGTAGATGAACTCAACCTGTCCCCAGTAATCAATTTCGAGCCTGTGAACCACAGGCGCAAAGCGTACGCAGACCGGTCACCAGAAAGCAAAAAGTTCGACCACCTGGGGCTTGCCCGCGCCCAGCACAACCGTCGCCGGGTCTGTCGCCTGCAACTCTTCCCTGAAGGCCGGCGGCGGCCCGATCGCAACCGCAGTCGGTTCCGGTTCCGGCGTCGCAGTCGCTTCAACCACCGGTGCCGTTGTAGCAGTCGCTTCCTCAACCGGCTCTACGGTAGCCTCCGCCACCTGTTCGCTGTCGCTGGCCGGCATCTCCTCGCTCGATATCGCACTGCAGCCGGTCACCGCCAGCGCCAACACAATAAGTAGAAGGGTCAGCTGTCTGTGAACTCTTTTCATAATGTCGAACCTGCCTTTGGGGATTGCGGCCGTTCGGCCAAGGGTAGAGTGCGCTTCCCGAATCTGCCAAGGCAACCCGCATCACCGGCGAAGGTGCCGTCCGGTCCTGACTCGGCGCCCAACTGCCGTCGGTTCACCGCTGTGCCTCAGCTTTCAGATGAGCAGGCAAATCGCCAACGCTTCCAGCATCCGCCTGAAATCCATTTGATTCAGACGGCGGGGATGAGTAAAATCATCTGAATCAGTTCAACCACATTTCAAATTCGGCGCGCGTTTACTGCATTATGCCAAACCTGCCGCCTGGCCGCCAAACACCCGCGGCTCGTGGGCAGGCCGACGAACGCTTGTATTGACGGTCAAAATGAAGTAAAGCCCGTCAATACTTCGTCAACCCCCTTGCAGCCGCGCCCTTGCCGCCGCACACTTCAGGGAGGTTCACCCTATGATTGTTGACACCCACGTTCACGTCTGGGAAATCGACCCGCCCAAATATCCCGTCGGCCCCACTGCCCCCACCTGGAACTCCTACCCCGACGAACCCGGCACCACCGACGAGCTGCTGGCAGAAATGAACGCGCACGGCGTCGATTGGGCCGTGCTCGTCCAAACCAGCTGGTCTACCTGGGACAACGGCTACATCGCCGACTCCGCCGCCCGCTTCCCCCATCGCTTCGTCGGCCACGGCCTCATCGACCCGCAGGATGCCGCCAACGCCGAGCAGGTCCACTACTGGATCCACCACCGCGGCCTCGCCGGCTTCCGCTTCCATCCCATGTACTATCCCGATGAAAAGATCCTGTTGACAGCCCAAAACGGGCCCATGTGGGAGGAAATCGCCGCCGCCGGCGCTGTCATCCAGTTCCACCTGCGCGCCGCAGAGGCCGACCAGATCGCGGAAATCGCCCGCCGCTATCCCCATCTGACACTGATCCTCGACCACCTCGGCTACCCCAAGGTCGACGCCGATAACGCCGCCTACCAGCCCATCGTCGACCTCGCCCGCTACGACAACGTCCACGTCAAACTCTCCGATGTCAACGGGCACGCCCACCAGCCCTATCCCTACGACGATGTCCACCCCTTCATCGTTCGCGTATTCTCAGCCTTCGGCGCCGACCGCATGATTTGGGGCACCGGATACCCCGGCCACCATCGCGCCAAACACAACTGGCCTTCACTTGAGCAGGAGTTAAATCTCATCCGCAAGGGCCTGCCGTTTCTCGGCGAAGATGATAAAGAACGGATTCTGGGAGGCACCGCCGCCCGCATCTGGGGCCTGACAAAGCCTGCCAGCTAATCGCCGCCAGCTTCCCCAGGCCCGCTGAAATCCCGTTCGAATGCCCTCCCTTCTGGGCGCCGCCTCATAGACCAACCGTAGGGGCACCCCTTGTGGGTGCCCTCCCTCCTCGTGGGCTTGACTCTGTTGAGGCAATAACCGACAACCACAGCCCTTCTTGCTCGGCCACAAAAGCGCGAACCCGAACATCAGGCGCAGCTCTAAAAACCTCCAAGACAACGATTGTCTTGAGGAGATAGCCGCTCATCTGGTTTTAGGCTCAAAAATGGATTCGTGCGTTCGACTTCGCGTCGACTGGGGAGTTCAAGGTCAATCCCGCGCGGCATGTTTTCCAACAGCCACCTGCCCATAGGTATACGACCTTCTTGTTGGGGCAGCCTTTGGGGTTGTTCGTGTGCCTACCACGTTTCGGCGGGCACGACGACGAAAGGCCTGTCCGCGCCGATATGTTGCCGCCCCTCTTTCGCGGCGAGCCGCAGGACTTCGCATAGCTGCGATCGGGCCTCCGCGACAGTCCAAGTGCGTTGGTGCTCAGGTTGATTTCTGTTGCTCGCCTCCTCCTTACCCGCGTCCTTCCACAAAAAACAACTTCAGCGAACTGCGCCATACCCATTCAGGCGAAGTGGCGGGGCCTTAAGCGGCAGACCGCCCCCTATCGAGTGAAGCTGGCCACTTACCACTATCCACTGCCCGCCAAAACGCCCGGCCGCCGCTCTCCCACCCGCGTCGCTCGCTCAAAAGCGTGCGCCATCTGCAGCACACCGAGATCGTCCCGGTGCCGGCCCACAATCTGCACGCCCACCGGAACACCCTCCGGCGTGAATCCGCACGGCACCGAAATAGCCGGATGCCCGGTCACAGTAATGAAGTAACAGGACTTCATCCAGTCGATATAGGTCTCCATCTCGACGATGCCGTCCCCGCTGTCGATAGCCATCGGATAAGGCACGTCCACCGAAAACGGCGGGACCTGGTTGACCGGCAGCAGCAGGAACTCGTAAGTCTCCATAAAGACGCGCATCGCCTGATACAACTCCGTGCGCATCGCCTCCGCTCGTCCCACATCCGCGCCGCTCAGCTTCTCCCCCTCTTCGATATTCCAGACAATCGTGTCCTTCATCTGGTGACGGTGCTCCGCCAGCAACGGCCCGTGCGAAAGATGGAAACTCCACGCCCGCATAATCTTGAAGATCTCGTCGGCGTCGCCAAAGTCCGGCAAGCCCGGACCGTCATCCCGCTGACGCCCAGCGCCCGCGCCGCTGAAATCGGTCACCTCACACCCGATCCCGCCAAACGCCGGCAGCTGCGCCTCGATAGCGTTCCGCACCCGCGGATCCACCGGAAATTCTCCCCCCAGATCCGCGCTGTACGCGATCCGCACACCGCTGAAATCGCGCGCCAGCGGACGCGCGAAAACGCTGCCCGGCTCCGACTGCGCAATCGGGGAACGCGCATCCGGCCCCGCGATCACGCTCAGCAGAAAAGCCACGTCCTCCACGGTGCGCGCCATCGGACCCTGTACCGACAGCCCCGACCAGCCCGCCATACTCGGCCACACCGGCACCCGGCCCGGTGAAACCCGGAAGCCGACCACATTGCAGTAGTTCCCCGGGTTGCGCAGCGAGCCTCCCATATCGCTCCCGTCCGCAATCGGCGTCATCCCGCAAGCCAGCGCCACCGCCTGCCCGCCGCTCGAACCCCCGCACGTCTTGCTCGGATCGTACGGATTGCCCGTCGCCCCGAACACAGGGTTGAACGACTGCGAACCAGCCCCAAACTCCGGCACATTCGTCTTCCCCATCGGGATCGCGCCCGCCGCATGCAGCCGCTCGATGATCAGCTGGCTCTGCTCCGGCACATTGTCCCGGTGGATAGGCGAACCGTACGTCGTCCGAATGCCCGCCGTGTCCGTCGTGTCCTTGTGCAGCATCGGCAGACCGTGCAGCGGTCCGACCTCTTCACCGCGCGCCAGTGCATCGTCCGCGGCCCGCGCGCGTTCCAGCGCCTGCTCCGGCAAAAAGGTCACCACCGCGTTGACCGCCGGGTTCACCCGTTCGATCTGCGCAATGTGCGCCTCCGTTACCTCCACACTGGAAAATTCGCCGCCGCGGATGCCCGCGGCCAGTTCCTTTGCGTTGCGAAAACAGAGATCAGTCGTCATCTTCGGGTGCGTCTCCAGGTCGGAATCCATCTTTGAAAAAGGGTAGTTTTTCGCGCTTGTCTCCTCGCCGCCACTGCTCGCAGCCCCCCTCGCCTGTGGGCCGCACCTTAGGCGCCGCCATCTCTTCATACCCGTGCCACGAATAGGGGTCCTCGCCCGCGATCATAATAATGTCCCGGTAGTCAGCAGTCGCCATGTGCTGGCCTTCCTTCGGGCTCCGCCACGGCAGCAGCGACTCCGCGCTCATATAATGGTTCACCAGCACACGCCGGTACCCGCTCTGCGCCCGGTTCGGGAACGAACGGTGCAGCAGGTAGCCGTTGAAAAAGACCAGCGAACCCGCCTTCACCTCCACCGGAATCGAGTCCTCGTCCGTATAGGGGAAACCGTAGGCCTCGCCCGCGCAATCGAAGCGCGGATCGTCATGGTCGTGCTGCGGCCAGATAATGCCGCGCTTGTGCGAGCCCGGCACAATCCACAAGCACCCGTTTTCGATAGTGGCATCATCCAATGCGATCCACGCGCCCGTCAGCGTACGGTCGCGCGTGGGTATGAAATACTCGTCCTGGTGCCACGCCTGGCCCGGCTTGCCCGTCGCCTTGATGAACAGCATCGACTGCATGCACTTCACATTCGGCCCGATGATCTGCGTCAGCACATTGGCAATATGCGTATGGCCGAGATAGTCCAACATGATCTCGGATATCTTGTGCGGAAAATGGATGCACAGATAACGGCGCAGCACATCATCCTCGCTCTCGCCCGCCATGCCCGGCTCAAAGCCGTCCACATCGCCCCGCTCACCCTTACAAATAGCCGTCGTCTCCGCCCGCAGCTCCTCCACCTCAACCGGCGTCAGCGCATCCGGCAGTACATAGTAGCCGTTCTCAGCATAGAACTGCCTGATACTCTCAGAAGATGCCGCCCCCGCACGCACGCCCTTGCCCATCTCCGGGACATTGGCTGCCTGCGCCAATTCGGGCGAGCCGTTTGCGTGCGAGACCGGGGCCTTAGGAACAGATGCCATCGTGCTACTCCTTATTGACAGACGTGAATGACCGTGAATATACCGCGTGCAACTGCCTGCTGACTAGGGCTCGCCGACACATGTCCGAACAACCATATCCGGGAGCAAATTGTGGCTGATTCGCAGAGCCCCGCAGTCACGCAAGAAAACCCGATACGTCCCAGGTGTTCTTCGCGACCCTTCGCGTGACTTCGCGGATAGGTCAGTTTTGTTGTAACTACTCAGCCGCAACTGATTCGCAACCCTGAACGAGGGGAGCAAAGGTGTTCTTTCTCCCCGCATTGTTGTATTTTGGGCGGTCGGGCGCAAGCGCCCTCCCTTGTGCAGGGGCTGCGCCCCCGCAACGCCCCCTACAAAACCATCTCTCACCGACCGTGTGCATTCTTCGCAACGTGTCGGCTGGCGAGCATGGCGGCGGCTGTACACCAGTTACGTCACAAAGAGCCTGAATGGTTCCAAGGATGACTGGCTGGTCAAGTACTGTGGCTTAGTAGTTACGTTTTGTTTCTCACAAGACTCAAGCCAGAAACATCCCAAGCGGGCTTCCAGACGTACCATTCCTATTGAACTGTGAACGGCCTTCCCAAAATGTCAACGGAACCTGAATTACCTTGGACCGTCCCGCTGCAAAAGCCGAGATCAGTCGTCATCCTCCGGCGCGTCTCCGGGCCGGAATCCATCCTTGAAGAAAGGCAGAATCTCCCGTTTACGTCCCCGCCGCCAGGTCTCACAGCCGCCCTCAAGCGTGGGCCGCACTTGCGGCGCCGCCAGCTCTTCATACGCCTTCCACGGGTAGGGGTCCTCGCCCGCAATCATCACGACATCCCGGTAGTCGGCAACTGCCATGTGCTCGTTTTCCTTCGGGCTCCGCCACGGCAGCAGCGACTCCGCGCTCATATAGTGGTTTACCAGAACCCGCCGGTAACCGCTCTGCGCCTGGTTCGGAAACGAGCGGTGCAGCAGATAGCCGTTGAAAAAGACGATCGCGCCCGCCTTCACCTCCACCGGGATCGAGTCTTCATCACCATAAGGAAAGCCGTACGCCTCGCCCGCACAATCGAACTGCGGGTCCACGTGGTCGTGCTGCGGCCAGATAATGCCGCGCTTGTGCGAGCCCGGGATCACCCACAGGCAGCCGTTCTCGACCGTGGCGTCATCCAGCGCGATCCACGCGCCTGTAAGCGTCCGGTCCCGCGTCGGGATCGAAAACTCGTCCTGGTGCCACGCCTGGCCCGGCTTGCCCGCCGCCTTGATAAACAGCATCGACTGCATACACTTCACGTTCGGCCCGATGACCTGAGTCAGCACATCCGCGATCTGCCGGTGGCCGAGATAATCCAACATCATCTCCGAAATTTTGTGCGGAAAATGCACGCACAAATATCGGCGCAGCACATCCTCCTCACTCTCCCCCGGCACACTCGGCTCGAACCCATCCACATCGCCCCGCTCGCCCTTGCAGATAGCCGTCGTCTCCGCCCGCAGCGCCTCCACCTCCACCGGCGTCAACGCATCCGGCAAAACATAATAGCCGTTCTCAGCGAAAAACTCTCTGACACTGCCAGCAGATTCGGCCGCCGCAAGCCCGGACGAGCCGCTCTCTTGAGCGACGGGTACCGTCGGTACAGATGCCATTGTGAGACTCCTTACTATAGGGCGCGAAAACTTGGTATAGGGCTGCGCTCAGTATAGCGGACGTCCCCCCACAGGTCAACGAACGGGACAGGATGGCGCATGTCCCGATGCACTGTTCATCCAATGGAGATTTCAAGTAAGGCCATGAGTGTAGGCCAAGAGTCTTCCTCCGCACCCCAGAACATCCACTGCAGAACAAGAGTTGCACCCTAAGTACTAACTAACTATAATGGTAGTAACTAACCAGCAATTGCATCTGGCCCTGACACAGAAGCTACGCATGGCAATGGACAAGGAACAGCAGTACCGGCAAATGGCGGCGAGGGGAAAGTACCAGGGGCTATACACATATCTGAACGGACTCGCAACGCCGGAGTGGAGAACTACCTTCAGCGAAATCGAGTCCGTCATCGGCTTCGCACTGCCCGCGTCAGCCCGTCTTCATCGACCTTGGTGGTCCAATCAGGCCGGCGGCAACGGTCACAGCCAGGCCTTGGCCTGGGGTGCCGCCGGATGGGAGACCGCAGAGGTGGACATGGATGCCGAAACGCTGCTGCTCCGGCGCAAAGCTGCGGTTTCGGCCCAAAAATTCAATCTGGACGAACTGTTACCCGTACACTCCGCTGGAGGCTGGCCGGAAGACCTCAGTCTCAGACGAGAGGATATCTACTAGAAGAGGATCTAGCCTCCATTATGTTTGTGGACACCAACGTGCTGGTAAATGCCCGTTTCATTGAGGCCCCGGACCACGAAGCCGCCAGGGCCAGCTTGGAGAGCGCGATTGAGAAGCCAGAGGCGCTTCGCATCAGCCGCCAGGTCCTACGGGAATACCTGGCAGTAGTCACCCGTCCACAGGCCTGGCCGGTGGCCATTTCCCGCGATGAAGCACTCGACGACTTGAACCGATTCGCCGCAGCTTTCGAGGTGTTGGAGGACGGGCCAGTAGTTACCGACCGGCTGATAGCGCTATGCCGCCAGTCCCCCGTAGGCGGTAAACAAATCCACGACGCCTACATCGTCGCCACCATGCTGGCCTACGGAGAGCGCAGGCTGCTGACCTTCAACACGGCTGACTTCCGCCGTTACGCAGACCGCATCGAACTGGTCGCCCGATAGCAAAAACCTCCCGCGCCACCGCTTTGAGTCTGGACTCGTTGCCAAGTCTTGACTCCTACTGAAGCCTATCGCCAATTCCTACCAAAACTCACAATAATTTATACAAGATGCAAACAGATTCTCATATATATCTGACATCGGTCCGTTACAATAACCTGAAATCGGAGTTAGACAAGGGCCGGCAAGAGAGCCATATCTTTGTCACAGAGATGGAGAGAAAACTTCTTGGCTTGCCTGGTGTAGGCAATCAGACCGGCGATGAGACTGACGATAAAGTTGGTCGTACTCCGATGCCAGGTGTGTTCAATCTGTGAGATATTCTTGAGTTGATTAACGATGGTCTCAATGACAAAGCGCTTACGCGTGCCGAGCTTGTCTTCGAGAACGACTGGAGTTTGAAGCCATAGAACCATCCCATGCTGCTCTTGCCGCGCCTGGCCACCTCGGCAAAGATCCGATGGCGACCAATACGCTTGTTGTGGCAGACGGACAACGGGGTTGAACTGTTGAATGCCACCCCTGTCCTCTGGCCAAAACGCGCACTGACTCCGATTCCATGTTAAGAGCAAAGGAGTAAGCCATGAACAACGAACCGCAGACCGGCCGGGCAGTAGACCTCTGGCGGGCAATCGTCCAGACCGAACAGCTAGTCGAATTCTTCACCGGTCTGTTCGACGTAATAGGCATCACCATCGAGGAAACCGGCGAGGAGCTGACCGCCAGAATAGAAGAAAACCAAATCCACATTGATCCGGGTTTGCCGGACAGCTACGATTTTCTCGTGCCCCTAAAGCTCGAAAATGTACACAATATGGTCAGCCACGCCGCCGACGGCAAGTTGGATGAATTCGAAGTCTGGCGAATCGTAGCCGTGTTGTTCACCCCCCTTACCCGCGCAACCCTTACCAATCCCGTTATGTCCAGGAATCTACTGCGGAAACTGGCCGGAATAGAGGACCTGATCCATGTCCAGCTTGTAGGCCCCGAAGCCGAGCATGTCGCCAATCATACCCTTATCTTTGCCAGCAACCAGTGGTTGGTATTTGAGGGCCTGCACGGCAAGCCCAAAAGAAAATACGTCATGACCGGCGACGACTGCATTACCTACCAAAAGCAGGTCTTCAAGGCCATAAAGGCCGACAACTTCCTCACCTGGATCAAATTTGGCCGCTGGTATACCAAATGGCGGGCCAGCGTCTCCTCCCAAATCCAGCACGACTGACGCAACACAAGCAACCACCCAGCCACACCAATCCCCCCCGCCCCCATAAGCCATCGACGTTGCCATGCGCCCACCCCAACCGCACCCCCAACGCATCAGCCCCAAAGCTTCCAAGGATGACGCGCAGGCTCCAAAAGTTGTTCTCCGTACACTTAGCGGACCAAAAAGAAGCTGCAGTTGCAGTTGCCGTTCTTCGCGGTCCTTCGCGGCCCTTCGTGGACAAAAAGAAGTTGCAGTTGCCGTTCTCCGTGGCCCTCCGTGTCCTCTGTGGACAAAAGGTGTTGCCGTTGCCGTTCTTCGCGGTCCTTCGCGTCCCTTCGTGGAAAAAAGAAGTTGCCGTTGCCGTTGCCGTTCTCCGTGGCCCTCCGTGGCCCTCCGTGTCCTCTGTGGACAAAAGGTGTTGCCGTTGCCGTTCTTCGCGGTCCTTCGCGGCCCTTCGTGGAAAAAAGAAGTTGCCGTTGCCGTTGCCGTTGCCGTTCTCCGTGGCCCTCCGTGTCCTCCGTGTCCTCTGTGGACAAAAGGTGTTGCCGTTGCCGTTCTTCGCGGCCCTTCGTGGAAAAAAGAAGTTGCCGTTACCGTTCTCCGCCACCCTCCGCGGACAAAACAAAATAAACGCCAGCATACCCAACGCCTTCAAAAAGGCCTGTCCAGGATTTCCCGCACTGGCCGTATTAGTTACAATTACAACCAATGACTATCCCTTCTGAAACCAAGAATCCGCGAGCCCCACAAAAACCGAGCCGCCGGCCCCCCCCTCGCGTAAACCGCCCGCGATGACCAACCACGACGCCATCCAGAATCGTGCCGCCTTCGACCGCGTCCGCTACGCCAACTGCTGGGAAGATGCCGACATCCTCCTCGATGCCTTGGCCGTGCAGAAAGGCGACCGGTGCCTCTCTATCGCATCCGCCGGCGACAACTCCCTGGCCCTGCTGGCCAACGATCCCGACGTCGTCATCGCCTGCGATGTCAACGCCGTCCAGCTGGCCTGCCTCGAAATCAGACAGGCTGCCTTCGCCGAGCTCTCCTATACCGACCTGCTCGCCTTTCTCGGCTTCCGCGCCTGCGATGACCGCCTGGTGCTCTATCAGTCCCTGCGTTCCTCCTTGAGCCCCTCCGCCAGGATGTACTTCGACCAGCACGAGGACAACATCGCCGGCGGGCTCATCCACCGCGGCAAATTCGAGGGCTACCTGCGCTTCTTCGGGTCGTGGGTACTCCCACTGATCCACAACCGAGAGACCATACGTGACCTGCTCACCGAAAAAGACGAACCCGCGCGTCGCGCTTTCTTCCGCAACCGCTGGGACACCTGGCGCTGGCGGCTGTTCTGCAGGATCCTCCTGAGCCGGCCAATTCTGGGCAGAGTAGCCCGAGACCCGGAATTCATGCGATTCGTAGAGGGCAGCGCCGGCCCGCCCATATTGCGGCGCGTCGAAGAGGGCCTCACCAACCTGCCAACCCACAATAATCCGTTTCTCGACTACATCGTCACCGGCTCCTTTCGACAAACGCTGCCCTTTTATGTACGCGAGCAGAACTACCCGAAAATAAGAGGCAATCTATCGCGACTGAAACTGTTCCACGGTGCCACTGATGATCTCTTTGAAGCCGACAAGACCGGTTTCGACAAATTCAACCTGTCCGATATATTTGAGTACATGAGCCACGAGCTCTTCCTCAAGACGGCTGGCCTCCTCCTGCAGCACGCCCGGCCTTGCGCTCGCCTTGCCTACTGGAACATGCTCGTCACAAGAGACATCGCCCCCCACTGGCCGCAGCAGGTCCGTCAACTGCAGCAGCTGTCGCAAGACTGCTTTCGACGTGATAGGGTATTCTTCTACCGGGCCTTCCACGTCGATGAGGTCATGTAACCGATGCAGTCAGTCCCAGGGAAGCTCTCTTGAATTGCGTCCAACTGACCGTTGACCATGTCGCAGAAAGCCCTCACCGGCCTGCCATCTGGCTGCCCGGCGCATCGGCAGGCTCGCTAACCACCTTTGCCGAGCTTTACACCCTGGCCAACGCCATGCAACACGCGCTTGTCGCCGCCGGCGTCCAAAAAGGGGACCTGATCCTCCTGCAGGACCGCCTCAGCGTGCGCCTCTACGCCGCCGTGTTCGCTATCCTCGCTATCGGCGCAACCGTCGTCCTCATCGAACCGTGGATGCCCGCACGCGACATAGAAAGCGCAACGCGGGCGGTTTCGCCAAAGTTTTTTGTCAGCGGCTGGCTGGGAAAGCTATGGGGCCTGCGCTATCGGGCCATTCGCAGCATTCCCCACAAACTGAATATCCGTGCCCTGGCGCAACCGGCAAGCGGCTGGAAATTCGTCGTTGAAGATACCGATGCTGACTCGCCGGCGATCATCACCTTTACCTCCGGTACGACCGGTACGCCCAAGGGCGTGGTCAGGACCCAGGGCGCGCTCCTCCAACAGCATCAGGTGTTGAACCGCGCGCTCAAAACCGCCGAACTGGCCGGGCCGGACCTCTGCATCTTCGCCAATTTCGTCCTGGCTAATCTCGCCTCCGGCCGGCTCTCGCTTCTGCTGCCAAATCCCTGGCAGCCCCGCCTCCTGCGCCAAATCGACCAGTTGCCGCCGTCGCTGCAGCCCGACTCCCTGACCTGCGGCCCTGCCTTTCTGTCGCACCTGACGCAACACGCAACGCTTCCCATCCTCAAGAGCGTCCACGTCGGCGGCGCGCTGACCGACTGCCGCATTTTCGAGCGGGCCTTTGAGCGCTGGCCGCATGCCCATTGGAAGCATCTCTATGGCAGCACCGAGGCCGAGCCTGTCGCAGTGGCAGACGCACAGACCGCCGTCGGCCTCAGCAGGGAAAAAGGTTACTTCCAGACGCTCTTCCTCGGAAACCCCGTCCCGGAGATCGCCTACCGCTCTGACCAAAGAGGGCTCTGGGTCCACGGACCCCACGTCTGCGGCCCATACCTGGGCAATGAAGAGGCCAATCGAACTGACAAACACATCGACGAACAGGGCCTCGCCTGGCACTTCATGGGAGACCGAATCGGCACCCGCGAGGACAATGACGCATGGTGGTATCGCGGGCGCGCCAACCAGCCCGAGTCGGATTTTGAACTGGAACAGAGCGTCTACACCGCGCTTCAATCCAGCAACTGTTTCGTCCACCGGACGCCCGCCGGCGAAGCCCTCCTGGTGGGCGAAATCGACCCCAACATCCAGCTGCCCGGCATCGACCGCATCGTGCGCACGCGCATCGTCCGCGATCGCAGGCACAGGTCCCGCATCGACCGCCACAGGAGTCTGACACGAGGTGCAAAATGGGCGCTTGGATAACCTTCCTGAAGGAGCGGCTGCCCTTGCCTTCCTACCTGGTCCTGGTGGTCGGGCTGGCAATGTCCGGCAACGCTCTGGGCAGCCCGGCCGCAGCTGCCGAATCTGTCTTTCCCCCTTGGGGGGCCGCTACCATCGCCGCCGCGGGCGCCTTCCTGTTCTTCGCCGTCCTCAGAATCATGGACGAATATAAGGACTACGAAAAAGATAAAGTTGCCCATCCCCTCCGGCCGTTGCCCAGAGGACTCATCGCGCCTGAGCAAGTGGAGGTTGCCGTCAAGGGGCTCGCAGTCGCAATGCTCCTCTTAAGTGTTGCCGTCGGGCTCGCCAACCGCCCGGCAGGCATCTCCTACCTGCTGGTCACCGGCTATCTGTGGCTGATGTACCGCGAGTTCTACGTCGGCGCTTGGCTGGCAAATCGCCCGCTCCTCTATGCCGCCTCCCACCAGGTTATCATTCTCCCGCTCTCCTACTTCTGTGTCCTGGCCGGCAACCCGGATGCCTGGCGCCACCTGCAGCCCGCGTTTCTTGGCATCACCGTCCTCGGCGCTTTCTTCACCTACGAAATCTGCCGCAAGCTCGATCCAAGCGCGCATCCGCTCCTGCAGACCTACCTCTCCCACTATGGACCTGCAAAGACACTTATCTTTACCTTATGCACGATCGCTCTCTCCGCTCTGGGCGCGCTTGGGCTAGGTTTGGGACAAATACTGTGGCCCCTTGAAGGCATCCTGATTGCACTGTTGTCTCTCCTTCTCTTCGCGCCCTACCGCTTCAAAATTATCGAGCATGGGGCAACAATTTCGCTGGCACTGCACGTGTGGGCAGTCCCGTTGAGCACATGGCTCAGAAGCACCGGATAACTGTATGACAATAATCCTCACCAGTCGCGACAATCCCTCCCTCTTTCTTGCCGACGGCGGCGGTAAGGCCGCTAACCTCGCCCGCATCACCCAGCACGGCCTGCGCGTCCCTGCCTGGTTCTGTCTGTCCGCGCACGCCTTCGATGCCTTCGTCAACCAGCACGGGCTGCACGACCGGTTGACGCTCGCGGGCGACCGCGCCCAGTTTGCCCGCCAGACTGACGAGCTGTTCCTTTCCAAACCGCTCCCCACCCAGGTCGAGGAAGAACTGTTTCGGATGATCGAAACCATGAACCTGGGCGCTTCCTTTCTCGCGGTTCGCTCGAGCGGCATCGACGAAGATTCGCCCACCGCCTCCTTTGCCGGCCAGTTCTCTTCGTTCCTCTACCAGAAGGGAGATGACGCAATATCGGCCTCGGTCAGGCGTTGCTGGGCCTCTGGCTTCTCCGAAAGGGCCCTCACCTACCGCCAACAGCAGGGACTGCCCGTCAGCGATATCCGCGTCGCCGTCGTCATCCAGGAGATGGTGCCGGCAGACGTGTCAGGCGTCGCCTTCTCGCGCAATCCCGTCGCGCCGCTCGACCGCAATCAGATCATCGTCGACGCCGTCTATGGACTGGGCGAAGGCCTCGTCGGCGGCGCGCTTGAATCCGATCATTTCACCGTCGACCGCCGCACCCAATCTGTCGAAGCCAAGATCGCACGCAAGACCGAAGCCTACCGCCAGCGCGCCCACGGCGGCATCCAACCGGCCCCCGTTCCCGCCGAGGACCAGACGCGCCCTTGCCTCTCCGATGATCAGGTCAAGGTGGTGGCCGAACAAGCGCAGCGCCTGGAGGAGATGATCGGTTCGCCCCAGGATTGCGAATGGGCGTTCGACCTGGACGGCCAGCTCTTCCTTCTGCAGACGCGCCCCATCACCACCCTTCCCCCCGAGGCCTTCTACGACAAGGACGTAATCGGCCCGCAATACGCCCTCTGGGACAACGCCAACATCATCGAAAGCTACGAAGGGATAACCTCTCCCCTGACATTCAGTTTCGCCAGCAGGGCCTACCGCCAGGTCTACATCCAGTTCTGCCAAATCATGGGCATCCCCGAACATGTTGTCGAGGAACACGACGACATGTTTCGCAATATGCTCGGCCTGATTCAGGGCCGCATCTACTACAACCTGATCAACTGGTACCGGCTCATTCGAATGCTGCCTGTCGGCGGGCGCAGCGACGCCTTCATGGAGACGATGATGGGCCTGCAGCAGAGCCTCGGCCCGGAACTGTCATCCCTGTTCGACGAACTGCAAGAGCCGCCCCGCCCCTCGCGCCTCCGCCAACTTGCCGTAACCGTCACAACCATCTGGCATTTCATCCGCCTCGATCGCATCGTCGACGAGTTTCAAACAAGATTCTCCGCCGTCTACGAGCCGTCGCGCCGGCTTGACTTCGACACCATGTCGCTGAACGCGCTGCTGGAACACTACGCCGCCATCGAGGAAGAACTACTGCAAAGGTGGCACGCGCCCATCATCAACGACTATCTCTGCATGGTCTTTTTCGGACTCCTCAAGAAACTTACCGAGAGCTGGATCGTCCAGGATCAGCCCGAAACAAGCGCCGCCGAAAGCCCCCAGCGCCAGCCGGGCGACGCCTCCTCTCTCCAGAATGACCTGCTCTGCGGCGAAGGCGGCCTCGTGAGCACCGCACCCACCCGCATGCTGATGAGGATAGCCGCCCGCATCGACCAAGGCGACGCCCAGACCAGGGCCTGGTTCATCGAATCGCCCCCTGCTCAGGTCTGGCAAGAACGGGATCAGGCGCCCCACATCGCCGCCATGCTCGGCGAGTTTCTTGACCTCTACGGTTTCCGCTCCGTCAACGAGCTGAAGCTGGAGGAACCGGACCTGCACGACGATCCGACCTTCGTCATCAGCGCAATCGCCCGCTACGTTCGCGACAAAGCCTATGACATCGACGCCATGATCGAGCGCGAAAAAGCGATTCGCAATGCAGCCGAGGGCCGGATCGACAGTGCGCTGTCCGCCTGGAAGCGGCCTGTCTACCGCTGGGTACTCAAGCAGGCGCGGCGCACCGTCCGGCAACGCGAAAACCTACGCTTCGACAGGACCAAGGTCTTCGGCCTCGCCCGCCATCTGTTCCGCGGCATCGGCCTCCAGTTGGTCCGTCTTCACGTACTGGAGGCCGTCGACGACGTCTTCTATCTGACCCTGGACGAGATATCCGCCTTTGTCGAGGGCCGATTGGCCGTAACCGATCTGGGCGGGCTGGCAACCCTCAGGCGGCAGGAGTACGCCAGATTCCGCCAGGCCCCCGCCCCGCCCGACCGGTTCCTGACCCAGGGCGCGGTGGGCGTATGGGCACAGCAGCCCCAACTCCTCGACGCGGCAGACCTCCTGCGCCCTGAACTCGATCAAAGCGCGACCGATGATCCCAACACTCTGACCGGCACGCCATGTTGTCCCGGCGTCGTCGAAGGCGTCGTCCTCGTTGCCCGCACACCACAGGAGGCCGAGCAGCTCGATCAGCAGATTCTGGTCACTGCCCGAACCGATCCCGGCTGGGTCCCCCTCTACCCCTCCTGCACCGGGCTCCTCATCGAACGCGGCAGTCTACTCTCGCACTCAGCCGTCGTCGCCCGCGAACTTGGACTTCCCACCATCGTCGGCATTACCGGAGGCCTGATGCAGAAGTTGAAGACGGGCCAGCGTGTCCGCATGGACGCCGCCAGAGGAGAGGTAAGAATCCTGCAATGAAACTCAAGAATTTCGCGCATGCCGAAAACAAGCATGCCTTTGCCCACGCGTTTTCCCTGCTGCCGACCCAACTCCGCTTTGGCCGCTATCGCAACGCGCTCATCCCCGAGCAGTTGGAGCAGGGGCTCGTCGAAATGCAGCTGCCAGTGCCGCGCGACTTCTGGATCCTGGAACAGGACGGCGCCCCCATTGGTCGCATCGGCGCCAACCTGTCATCCCGCTATCCGCAGACCGGCTATGTCGGCTTCTTTGAAGTCGACACCCGTCACACCGCCGCCGAAAAGGCGGCCCGGATACTGATCGAAGCCGCCTGCAGCTTTCTGCAAGGGAAAGCGTCACGCGTGTACGGGCCCCTGAATCTGAACACCTGGCTCCCCTACCGCTTTCGCCTGAACGAGCGCGACCAGCGTTGCTTCTCCTGGGAACCGGTCAACCCGCCCGACTACGTGGAGCACTTCCTGGCCGCAGGATTCGAGCGCAAAGTCGCTTACCATTCGACCGCATTCGGCAACCTCGATCGGTTTCTGGAGCAGACGGAAAGCGATTACAAAGGCGCGCTCGCAAAAGGTTTCCGCTTCCGCCAGCTGGATTGGTCCCGCCTGTTCCAAGGCGAAGCATCCATGTTTTACCGCATCGCCAATGAAGCCTTTGAAGACAGTTTCCTGTTCGAAAGCCTGCCCCAACCTCTCTTCGACCAGTTCATCGGCCAATTCCATAAGCCGGGGCACGACTGTTCATACGTGGCCGTCTCTCCCCAAGGGGAAGATGTCGGCTTCTTCTACGCATTCACCGACCAGCACTTCCCTTCCTCAGGCGAAACCCCTGAGACCTACGCCGTCCTCAAGACCACAGGCGTAACAAAACAAGCGCGCGGGCAGAGACTGTCGAACGCGCTCGCCCATCTGGCCGTCAAGTCCGCCGTCGCCAAACGCGCCCAGTTCGCCATCGCCGCGCTCGTCCGCTCCGGCATCCAGAGCGAGTCTTACGCCAAAAAGGGTACCCCCTACTGGCAGCATCAATATGCCCTGTTCGAGAAGAGCTTATAAAGAAGGACTGCGGGACTCTGGCGAAGATGTAACGAGAAGCATCCGGGCGCTGCCACAAATGCGCATACCACAATATGGCCCGCGGTCCTTTCCCTTCAAGCCCCCCACCCCAACCCCCCGCCCCTCCTACAACAAACACAATCGCAATTGGAAACCTTACCAAAAAAGTGCTAGAATTGGGCCAATACCATCAATTCGTACTAAAGTTCCCCCTCCCAAATATCTCATACTTTAGAACTGTCAAAATACCCTTACAAGGCTGTCGTTCTCATCTCACCGAAAGGCATCGTGCGAATGCGTATCTCACCCAGGAATCTCCTCCTCCTGGCCCTTATCAGCCTCCTGTGCGCCTGCGGAGCAGACAGGTCGGAATCAGAAGAAGGACGCCTGCAAGTCGTCGCCACCGTCTCCCCCGTCACCAACATCGTCTACAACATCACCGGTGACCTTGTCGACCTGTCCGGCCTCGTGCCGGCCGGCACCGACTCACATACCTTCGAACTCGCGCCCTCCGATGCCGTAACTCTGTCAAAAGCCGATATCATCTTTATCAATGGGCTGCACCTGGAAGAGTCCACAATAAGTATGGCCGAGGCCAACTTGAAGGAAGGCGGGGAAATCGTCCTGCTGGGTGAAATGGTGATCGACCCTGAAGACTACGTCTACGACTTCTCCTTCCCCGAAGAAGAAGGTAGCCCCAATCCCCATCTGTGGACCGACCCATTCTTCGCCCTGAAATATGCCGAAATAGTACGCGACAAACTGTCCGCTCTCGACCCCGACAACAGCGGCGTCTACCAGGCCAACTATGACGAGTTCGCCGCCCGCATCGAGGCTTTGGACGCCGCAATCCAGGCGACCACCGCCAGCATCCCTGAGTCAAATCGAAAACTGCTGACCTACCACGACTCCTTCGCCTACTTCGCGCCCCGCTACGGCTACACAGTCCTGGGAGCCATTCAGCCCTCCGACTTCTCCGAACCATCCGCCCAGGAAGTTGCTGCGCTGATAGACCAGCTGCGTGAGGGCAAAATTACCGCTATCTTTGGCTCGGAGGTTTTCCCCTCCCGAGTTGTTGATCAGATAGGCCGCGAGGCCGATGTCCAATATGTCAGTACCTTAAGCGACGACGATCTGCCCGGAAATCCCGGCGATCCCGAACATTCCTACATCAGTATGATGGTGGAAAATCTGAAGACCATGGCGGACTCGCTTGGCGGCGACTCCACCCTGATGGATGGTGTGGAGACGGCCAACGTGCCCGGCCCCGAAACATCCGTTCGGCAGTAACCGCAGCGTTTGCCCAGCAACCGTGAAGATAACAAAGACCAGCGAATTCTTAACGACGACTGACTTAATGCCCCAATTTAGTAAAAGGAAAACTGCTCGTGCGAAACACATCCCGAATTCTGATTTCGCTCCTGGCCCTGTTGCTCCTCTTGGCCGCCTGTGTCCCCATTACACCTCCCGAGACGGCCAGCGCCGAACCCGAGCAGCCGCGTCTGAACGTCTTCACCATGGGAAACGTCATAGCCAACCATATCTATAACATCGCCGGCGATAATATCACCATCAATCGTCTCGTCGCCCAAGGGTCCGACCCGCATCACTTTGAACCAACGCCAGGCGATATCACCAAATTGGCAGAGGCCGACATCGTTTTCATCCGCGGCGCAACCCAACCGCAGGTGGTACGCGCACGCATCGGAGCCATAGTCGGCGACGTCGACAAGGTCGTCCTGTTGGCCGCGTCGATTGACCCCGCCGAGTACATCCTCGACGATCACGGCGCTATCGACCTGCACTTGGGCGGCGACCCAGGCTTTGTTCTCGCATACGTTGAAGTGATCCGCGACACACTGGTGGAACGGGATCCGGACAACGCCGCCGACTATCAAGCCAACTACGACAATTACACCGCCCGCATCCAAGAGCTTGACGCCGCGATTCACGCCGTCACCGCCAGCATACCCGAGGAAAACCGCCAGCTGCTCAGCTATCACAACTCATTCGGCTATTTCGCCCGTCGCTATGGCTACACCATCCTTGGTTCGATTCAGCCGCACGATTTCTCCGAACCATCCGCACACGACGTCGCCGAGATCATTGACCTGTTGCGCGAAAAAGAGCTGCCCGCCATCTTTGGCTCCTCCTTTACCCCTTCATCGGTGATGGATCAGATCAGCCGCGAGTCAGGCGTCCCTATCGTCATGCTGAATGACGACGACCTGCCGGGTGTACCTGGTGACCTTGAGCACTCCTACATCAATATGAGAGTGCAAAATATGACGCTCATTTCCGAAGCGCTTGGCGGTGACCCCTCCCTGCTGGAAGGCATCGAGACCCGCAACGTGCCCGACATTGAGTAGAACCGTTCAGCAGTAGCCGCGCCTCAATTAGGACAGATTGTGATGTTCTCGCGGCTTATCAGTCTTGCCGGCAAGATCTCGTTCCCGGCAAGACTGACTTTGACGCGACATTACTGATGTAGGAAAATAGGGGTTGACACCGCCATAAGATTGCGTTAGCATATTACCTATTGCGAATTTTCGCAATAAACAAAAATGTCATGAGCCACAATACCGCAGAGATCAATCGACAGTTGCGTAAGGCCGGCTTCCGGGTTACACCCCAACGCCAGCTTATCCTGGACGCCGTCTGTCAACTGGGTGAGCATGTTACGCCCGAAGCAGTGTACGATCATGTACACCGCATCGCTCCTACTCTGAGCCGGGCCACTGTCTATCGAGTACTGCACTTTCTGACAGAACAGCGCGTTCTGGCGATGGTGTATATGGCCGACGGCCGGCTTGCCTACGAAATGTCCGGCCCAGAACCGCATCACCACCTCGTCTGCCGCTCCTGTGACGGCTTGCTCGAGCTGCCGCACAGCGTCTTGCGGTCCTTTCGCCGGGCAATGGAGTCCCAATACGACTTTGAGATCGACGTAAGTCATCTCTCATTCTTTGGGCAATGCACCGACTGTCGTGACTCTGCCGGTGCCTGACGCCGCTCTTGGCAGCACACCGCGCCAATCTGACGAAAGGGTACACGCAGAGATGCACTACTCACTTCGAACGCTGCTCTCGCTTCTCGCCATCCTGATCCTCCTCACCGCCTGCGGCCCGACCGCGCCTGGAACCACTGACGCCCCCGCCGAGGAAGAACGCCTACGCGTTGTAGTCTCAATCTTGCCGGTCGCAAATATTGTCTATAACATCGGCGGCGATCGGATCGACCTCGACGCCATCATGCCGCCAGGCGCCGACCCCCATACCTTCGAGCCCAGGCCCTCCGATGCCGTGAAACTGTCGCAAGCCGATCTGATCTTTGTCAACGGCATGCACATGGATGAGTCAACTTTGAAGCTGGCCGAAGCCAATCTGAAGGATGGCGCTGAAATCATCGAGCTGGCTGCCGCAGTGGCCAATCCCGATGAACTTATCTATGGCACCGAACACCATCATGGCCCTGGCGAGGAAATGGGCCACGACGACGAGCACGGCCACGACGACGAGGAAGGCCACGACGAAGACGATGACGAACATGGCACAGCCGAAGAAGAAGGCCACGACGATGACGATGATGAGCATGGCACAGCCAAAGAGGAAGGCCACGACGAAGACGATGACGAACATGGCACAGCCGAAGAGGAAGATGGCGAGCCCGACCCACACCTCTTCCTCGATCCGCACTTCGTCATCCGCTACGCCAAAGTCGTGTTTGTCAGCCTGGCAGAGCGCGATCCCGACAACAGAGACTTCTATGAGGCCAACTTTAACGAGTACACCGCCCGCCTCCATGCCCTCGATGAAGCCATCCAGGCCGCAACCGCAACCATCCCTGAATCCAACCGCCGCCTGCTTACCTACCACGACTCGTTCGGCTACTTTGCCATCCGCTACGGCTACACCGTAATCGGCGCAATCCAGCCTAACGACACATCCCAGCCGTCCGCCCAAGAGGTGGCCGCGCTGATCGACCAGTTGCTCGACGAAGGAGTGCCGGCCATCTTTGGCTCAATCCTCTTCCCCGCAGACGTGATTGACCAGATCGCGTCCGAGACCGGCGTTACCGTTAGCACACTGCTGGACGACGGCCTGCCCGGCCAGCCCGATGACCCCGAGCACACCTACATCGGCATGATGGTGGAAAACATGAAGACGCTGGCGAGTACCCTGGGCGGCGACCCCTCCCTGATGGATGAAGTAGACGTCAGCAACGTGCCGGACAGCGAGTAAGTAATAAGGAGAGAGAGGAGCAATGTGCGAATCTCTCTCCTTTTCACTATCTCCTTCTCCAGTGATAGCGGCTGCGCTTAAACTGCGAGCAGGAGATAAAGAGTAGTGAAGAGTGACGCGCCCCTCCCTCCTCTTCACTCTCTCCTGATTAAGGAAGTGTAAATGGCCCACCCTCTTATCGAACTATCCGGCGTCTCCTTCGCCTATGGCTCCTTCAACGTCCTGGACGAAATCGACCTGCATCTGCATCCCGGCCAGTTCGTCGGCTTGGTGGGGCCGAGCGGCGCCGGCAAAACATCGCTCCTGAAACTCGTGCTGCGCCTGCTTGAACCTACCGAAGGAAAGATCGAACGCGTACGGTCGGATCTGCGCTTGACCTACGTGCCGCAGATCGAAACAGTCGATTGGAGTTTCCCGGTCACGGCCGAAGAGGTGGTGCTGATGGGCCTTGACCACCGCCAGAACATCTGGCCCTGGCCCCGCAGCAGAGAGCGCAAACGGGCGCGAGACATCCTCGACCAACTGGAAATCGGCCATCTGGCAGAACGGCACATCCGCGACCTCTCCGGCGGACAGCAGCAGCGTGTCTTCCTCGCCCGCGCGCTCGTCGCCGACCCCGAAGTGCTCGTGCTGGATGAGCCGACCACCGGCGTCGATGTACGCAGCGCCGAAAACATCTTCCACTGGCTCACCCTGCTCAACAAGGACGGCATGACCATCCTGCTGACAACGCACGATCTGAACATGGCCGCCGCCCACGTGCCCTGGGTAGTCTGCCTCAACCGCCGTATCATGTCGCAAGGGCCGCCCCAGGAAATCTTCACCGAAGATATCCTCGCCGAGGCTTATCAGGGTGAATTTATCGTCATCCGCCGCGACGATATGATCTTTGTACAACAAAGGCCCCATCCCCACGGTCTGAAAGAAGTCCTGCCGGATCCGGTGGAGGGGGGACTGCCCAATCACGACAGCCGCGAGAAAATCGCTAACCCCGATTCCGCTTTAAAGGAGTCCTGACCGCTATGGACGTTCTGATTGCACCTTTCCAATACGAGTTTTTCCGCAACGGTACCATCGCCGCCGTCCTCGTCGGCGGCCTGTGCGCCCTGATCGGCGTCTATATCGTCCTGCGCGGCATGAGTTTCATCGGTCACGGTCTCTCCCACGCCGTCTTCGGCGGCGCAGTGGTCGCCTTTATTCTCCAGTTCAACTTCTACGTTGGGGCTGTATCGTGGGGTTTCGTCGCCGC
>MPML01000070.1 GCA_002238445.1 Caldilineaceae bacterium bin5 | reverse complement strand
ACCGCCGAATGAGATGTGATAGTCTTCGTCCTTGGCTGCGGCCAGCATGGCCTGGGTGGGGGTGGAGGTCATGCCCTGATCGCGGGCCGGGCCGTAGACGGTGTAGGGCCGCAATGCCAGGCTGGCGATACCGTCGTCCTGCCAGTAGATGCGGGCAGTACCTTCGTTGGCCTCTTTGTATACGCCGTACAGATTGAGCGGGTGGAAGGGGTCGCCGTCCTGCACTTCCGGCCCGTAGAGTTCGGCCCCACCGTAGACGGCCATGCTGCTGGCGTAGACTACGGAGGAAATGCCGGCCCGTTTGGCCGCTTCGAAGACGTTGACGGTGCCGACGACGTTTACGGCCGCGCCCAGCGAGGGGTTGGCCTTGCAAAAAGGCACCTGCAATGCGGCCAGATGAATGATGCGGTTGGCTCCGCTGGCTTCGACGGCGCGGGCGACGGCCTCGGTGTCGGTGATGTCGTCCTGGACAAATTGAATTCGGGCAATCTCGTCCGGCTCCATCAGCAACTGAAGCCGGTGTGTGTTGGAACCGAGGTCGTAGACGGTTACGGGGAGATTCTCGCGTATCAGGTTGTGCACGACCCAGGCGCCGAGGCAGCCCAGCGCGCCGGTCACGAAAAATCTTTCTTCAGCCATCATTCACGCTCGTCATATGCGGTTTGCCATTCTCTTTGTGCCGGGACAGCTTTCCCCGGCTGCACGGTACAGTCAGTTTCGTGGTATCCTACCATTGACCGTCTATTTGTCAATTCTGAAGGTAGATTTGAGGTAACTACTAAGCCATATACAGTGTCTGTCTTGACCAGCCCTTTATCTCTACCGCCCTTCAGGTTATCTGATTGCGTATTCGGTTGGCGGCAGCCAGGTTGCTGGTGCCGCATGGCTGGAATGAGGACACAAGGTCGGTGAGCGATGGTTTTGTAGGGGGGCGGTGCGGGGGGGGAGCCCCTGGACAAGGGAGGGCCGAAGGCCCGACCGCCCAAATGCAAAAAGAGAGTATAGAGGAGTGAGGAGAGAGTAAACATATCCGCTCGCCTCATTCAAGATCGCAATTTAGTTGTGGCTGCGTAGTTTCGATTTGAGTTTGAAAAGGATACCGATTAGGATTGGCGAAATCGATGCGCTGCGGTGAAGGCAGATATTGACTTTACGCTGCGCACACCTCACCCGACACGCGCTACGGACTTACCTATGACTGAAAACAGCTCTGCCGCGATAGACCCTCGTGAATTGCGCAATGCCTGCGGCCTGTTCGCTACCGGCATCACCGTCGTCACAACCGAACTGGACGGCGACGTGCACGGTATGACCGCCAATGCGTTCATGTCGGTCTCACTGGATCCACCTCTGCTGGTCATCTCTGTCGGGCACAAGGCGAGGCTGCATGACCTGTTGGCGCAGACCGGCCGGTATGCGGTCAGCATTCTGCGCCACGATCAGGAGGATTTCAGCAGCCATTTCGCCGGCTGGCCGGTGGAGGGGCTGGAAGTAAGTTTTGAGCGCCGCGAAGACTACCCGGTTCTGCCTGATGCCCTGGCCTACTTTGTCTGCAAGGTGGTGGATGCGCACACGGCCGGCGACCATACGCTGTACATCGGGCAGGTCGAATATCTGGAGCATGACGCGGGCGAACCGGTGCTGTTTTACGGCGGGAAATACCGGCAGATGACGCCGTCGGATGAAAGTTAGTACGACTCAGCCAGCGTTGTTCGCCCTGGCCCAGCGCTCCTTCATGGCCTGCATTTCCTCGTTGATAGGGACGACCCGGCTCGCCACCTGATTACCACTGTCGTAGAGCCAGTTGCCGAGATTGTCGCGCAACACCGGTTGCCGCTGCGCCACAGGGGGAGGCTCGACCGGCTTAGTCGGCTCGGCCGCATACCAGTAGGCCACGGATGACATTTCGTTGGCGAGATGGTTGCCGTGCCCGTGCTCGATTGTTACCTTCACTTCTTGTTGGAAACGCACGGGGTTCTCCAAATGCAGGACGTATGAGGACTGATAGCCGCCGGTGTCCTCCTCGAAGATGGAGGAACCGTTGCGGAGAAAGGCGTTTCTCTGCATGCCCCAGGCCTGATTCAGATAGTCCTCGCTGCCGGTGCCGTGGATGTCGGGCGGCCACTTGTAGCCATCCACCCAGATCATGTCATCACCTTCGCCCCACCAGGTTCCCTGGAAGTTGGTGACGGACAGGGTGCAGCCGATGTAGTGGCCGCGGCCCTGGGTCTCCAGAATGACGTAGTTGTCGTCCCAGGCCTGCCTCTCTTTGTTAATGACATTCGCCTCCGGCCTGTTGACGGTAATCTCGTGCCCCCAGCCGCCGAAGGGATTGGCGCGTCGGAATTCGGCGTGGAAGTAGCCTCGTTCGGGCGGCATCTCGTCGACCAACTCGTAATCCACATAGAAATACTGGCGATGATCTTCGGGGCTCTCGTTGACCAGTTCCACAAGGGCTCGCTCGCGGAATGGCATGGGCGCATAGCAGTTGAGCGCGCAGCCGGTCTCGAACTGGTTGTTCCAGCGGGTGGAGGCGGTGAATAGTTGCGACTGATAGGAGTTGACGATTCCGCTGCCCAGGCCAAAGAAATCTCCCAGCGGCACTAGCACGCTCGGATGCGGGGCATTGTCCCAGGTAATTTTCAGCAGGCAGTCGCGGTAGTGGTTGCGCTGGGTCATCCAGATATGGGTGATGACGCCCGGCCCGCTGATGTCTGCCAGCACACGGGATTCGCCGGCGGGGATGGTCCAGGCGTCGGCGTTGCGTCCGGTTGTGTCCCAGGAGGAGGCGCGCCCGCTGCGCGCTGGGCTGATGGATGAGATGTCGGGTTGCATGGGTTTGGCGCTCCGTAAGGTGTTGTTTTTCGAATGGATTTGGGCATAACACTCCGGGAGATCTCAGCGGCCCGCTGATGCTGGCTCTTTGGGATCGGGGAGTGGAAAACTGGCTGGGCCTGTCGTGCCGGCAAGTGCGCTTGTTTTCGACCTGAAAGCAGGCGAGCCCGGACTGAATTATGGAGAGGTGGCCGTCTTTGACGCTGATCTTCTCTTCCCCTATAATGTACCATGATCCCTGAGCCAAAGTGAATCCCATTTGAAAACAGTACTCCACCAGTTGGCGCCGATTCCAGGAACTTGATTATTCGCGGGAATTGCGCCGACGCACCAGGGGCGCGGGTTACAAGTGTGGAGGCGCTTCGTACTCAGGTCATACGGCTAATCACCAAGAGAACAGGAGCCAAACCGATGACACGTCAGCAGAACACGGACAATGGAGCACGTAACGTTGGCCGCCGTACTTTCCTGAAGATGATGGCCGCGGGCGCGGCTGCATCTGCACTGGCAGCCTGCGCGGCTGGCGCGCCGGCCGAAATGGCCGCCCCAGCGGCCGCGCCGACGGCGGTGCCGACACCTGAGGCTGTTGCGACCGGAGCAGGCATGATGCGCCCGGATGGCAACCCGCAACGTGGAGGCATACTGCGGACGGCCTTCGGCGTGACGATGTCGCATTTTGATGCCCACCAGGGCGGCGGCACCCATGTCCTTTCGCACATGTACAACAACCTGGTACGCAACAATCTGGTAGACGGACTGCGCACGATCATTCCCGACCTGGCCGAGAGCTGGGAGGTAGGCGAGGGCGGCCTTTCGTACACCTTTGCCTTGAGAGAGGGCGTTAAGTACCATGACGGCGAAGCGTTCACCTCCGCGGATGTGGTGGCGACGTTCAATCGAATCATTGACCCGCCGGAAGGCATTGTCAGCCCATTGAAGGCCAACTTCACATTTGTTGACTCGGTCGAGGCTGTGGATGACATGACCGTGCGTTTCAACCTGAATTCGCCGCGTCCTTTCTTCCTCAACCTTCTGACGCCCACCAATGCGCTGATTTACTCGAAGAAGTCGCTGGAGGAGAACAACTACGATCTTCGTGAAGTTATCGCCCCTGGAACGGGCGCGTTCCGCTTTGTCGACCATCTGCCGGCCGAGAAGTGGATCATGGAGCGCAATCCCGACTATTGGGATCCGGAGCTGCCCTACGTGGATGGGCTGGAAATGTTGCACGTGCCGGCTTGGTCCGACCGCGGCACTGCCGTGCTCACCGATCAGGCTGACATGTCGTGGAACGTCGCCAAAGAGACGTGGGACGAGGGCAAGAATCGGCCTGACTCCGTGCAGGCCAACCAGCTGGCCAACTTCGGCGCGTACTGGGTATTCATCAACAACCGCGAGGCTCCTTTTGACGATCCACGAGTGCGCAAGGCGATCCATCTGGCGGTGAGCAAGCATAACCTGGCGGCGGCGTTCGGTACGCAGGAACTGATCAATATAACTCGCTGGGTACCGCAGGGCGATCCGTACGCCACAACTCCTGAAGAGTTGTCGACGATGCCGGGTTACAGGGCCGATAAGGAAGAAGATGTCGCGACGGCGCAGCAGCTGTTGGCCGATGCCGGTTACGGTGATGGTCTTGAAGGGATCGAACTGTTGGCGGCGGCCGGGCCGCAGGGTGAACTGCTGGCCCCCGCATTCCAGGATATGCTCAAGCGCCAACTGAATATCGAGACTGACATTCGCATCGTCGAACGCGCGCTGCTTGGCTCGGAACAGCAGTCGGGCAACTATCAGTTGATGGTTCACACGCGCGGGCATTCAGTCTCTGACATCTCGCCGCGCGGCAACCTGTGGTGGGCCACTGGCGGTTCACAGAATTTCGGCGGTTACAGCAATCCGGACTTCGACACACTGCTGAGCAGTATAGACGTGGAGTTGGACGTCGCGACACGGACGGGGCAGATCGCCGATGCGCAGGATCTGCTGGACGAGAACCCGCCGGAGTACCTGGTCGGCTACACCTATCACCTGCCGATGTGGAACAACCGGGTCAAAGGTTTGGCGTTGGACTCGCGGGTCTTTGCCGAGTGGGGCCGCATGGAGACGGTATGGATCGACCCTGATGCGTAGAGGCGCGGCGGTTGCAGGTGATCAGTGGTCAGAGCTGCTACAGGTCGCGGCAACCGGATGCTAACTAGGGGTTACGCGCAGGGAACGGACAGTTGAACATCTATTGGGCGGCGCGACCAGGCCCGTTCGCCGGGCTGTTGCGCCGCCCATTCCGTGAAGTTCGCAGACTCCCTCCAATCGCTCATGTCGAAATATCTTCTTAACCGCATACTCATTGCCATCCCGACCATATTCGGCGTCACGGTTTTGATTTTTTTGGCAATGCGGGTGATTCCCGGCGATCCGCTACAGTTGATCGTGTCGGAGTCGGACGGGATATATGTCCTAAGTGAAGAGGAGCTGCAGGCGGTGCGCGCCAGCCTGGGGCTGGACCAGCCCTATTACATACAGTACCTGGAGTGGATGGCGCAGGTAATCAGCGGCGATATGGGCTCGTCGTTCTGGAATAAGGAGCCGATCAGCGGCATGATCCTGCGGCGGGGCCCGATTTCGGCGCAGATTGCGGTCATGGCAGTACTGTTATCCTGGCTGATCGGGGTGCCGATCGGGATGCTCAGCGCGATGTGGCGGAATACGATGATGGACCATCTTTCGCGCGTTGGTATCACGGTCTTTATTGCAGTGCCGAGCTACTGGCTGGGGCTGCTGATTATTCTTTTCACCGTACTCGTGTTTACTTGGCGCCCTCCGATCACAATTATTCAGCTATGGGAGGACCCGTTAGGCAATCTTTCGATGACAGTGTTGCCGGCGCTGGCGCTGGGATTGGGGCTGTCGGCGTCGACGGCGCGCATGGCGCGGTCGGCGGCGCTTGAAGTGCTGTTCGAAGATTATATTCGTACGGCGCGGGCCAAGGGTCTGCGGGAGGCTATGGTGGTTTGGCGCCATGTCTTCAAGAACGCCTTGCTTCCGGTCGTAACCACGACCGGGTTGGCGTTGGGCGGCTTGCTGGGCGGCGCGGTTTCGGTCGAGACCGCGTTTGCGGTACCGGGCCTTGGAAAGCTGCTGGTGCAGGGTATGACTGAGCGGGACTGGATGATGATCCAGAACCTCGTTCTACTGTATGGTTTGATTTACGTCATTATCAATCTTCTTGTTGACCTGAGTTACGCGTTTCTCGATCCCCGCATTCGCTACGAATAGTGGATAGGGCGTTGTGGTCGGCGGCGGCGTTTACAATAGCCGCGGCCTTCTGAGTACATGCCGCTATCCACCCATTGAGGAAGCCGAAATGGCTATGACGAGCGCACCGCCTGCCGATTCCGAAGGTATTGTTCTCGATATTGAGGGCCAGCGCCCCAATGTTTTGCTGCGTTTCAGCGGCGCGGTAAGACGCTTTACGAAGTCCTCGCCGATCGGGATGTTCGCCGTGGGCGTCTGGGTGCTGATGTTCATCCTGGCGGTCTTTGCGCCTCTTTTCTCCCCTTTCGATCCGCTGGAAGCCGACTACAGCGCCATACGCGCCGCGCCGACCGCAGAGCACATTCTGGGCACCGATCAGTTGGGTCGGGACCTTCTGAGTAGAATCATTTTCGGGACGCGCATTACGCTGATCGTGAGTATCACGTCTGTCTTCATTGGCGACCTGACCGGCTTCGTGTGGGGCATTGCCAGCGGTTATCTGGGCCGGCGATTTGATCTGATCAGCCAGCGCGTTGTGGATGTGCTGATGTCCTTTCCCGGTCTGATATTGGCGCTATTGCTGCTCGTCGTCCTGGGGGCGGGACTGTTTACCGTAATCGTTGCCATTTCGGTAACGAGCATTCCCTCGGCCACGCGCATCACGCGCGCGGTGGTGCTCTCGATCAAGGAGACCTCCTACGTCGAGGCCGCCAAGATAAATGGGGCGTCGGATATCCGGATCATGGTGCGGCATGTCGCGCCGCAGGCGGTTGCGCCGATCCTGGTGGTGGCGACGTTGCATCTGGGAGGCGCAATCTTCGCCGAGTCGGCACTGAGTTTTCTGGGGATGGGCATTCCGCCGCCGGCGCCGAGTTGGGGCAATATGCTGGGCGGCGTGCTGGCAGCCGCGTTTCGTCCCCCCTGGTGGCTTGTAATCTTCCCTGGCCTGGCGATCACTTTTGCGATCATGGCCGCCAATCTCTTTGGCGACGCGTTCAGAGATTTCCTCGACCCGAAGCTGCGGCGGCGGATAGATTAAGGAGGCCGTCCAGTTGCTTGCAGCGTCTTCCCGGCAGTTCCCGTTTGCAGCGAGTAGTTGAGCCGCTAACTGATAGCGAAAAACGAACAAGGAGAGAGCTGTGCCCTTTCAGGTTCTGGACTTTCATAAAGACATACGTAACGTGCTGACAACGCCGGAGATCCGGGCCCGCTTTTTGCAGTTCGAGGTAGGCCATACGGCGCAGATTCATACCCATGATCTGGGCCATGAGATTTTTCTCATATTGCAAGGGCAGGCGGAGTTCACAATCGAGGGTCATGCCGAGGTTTTGGGGCCGGGCCAGCTCTGCATCGCGCTTACCGATGAGGACCACCAGGTGCGGAATGTGGGGGACGAGCCGGTCATTATGTACCTGTCGGTGACGCCGCACATCCAGCCGACCCATACCTACTGGAATGAAGACGGTACAAAAAAGCCGCCTCGTTTTGCGTTGAATACGTCATACGACGTAGAGCCGGATCGGACGACCCCGACTGACGAGATTCTTGATCAGCAGTTGGCCGCAGCGGAAGCATGGTTGTCTGCGGTCGAAACGAATACACAGACCCAGCGGGAGCAGATTGCAGCCTTTAAGGCGGCGCGCGCGGCAGGGGATGAGGCCGCGGCCCATGCAGCCCGCGATGCGATGTGGGCATCTCTTTACCCGGCCTTCCGCAGCGGGTTCGCTCTGGCGGATGTCTGGAACAGCTTTACCTCGCGCACTGTGGACACGGATTATACCGGTCCATAATGGTCCTTCACCTACCTACCCACCGTCAACCATCGACCAGCGACCGGAGAAAAGAAAGTGAGACGAGTGAAGATTGGCGTCATCGGATGCGGGGCTATCGCCCAGGTCCATCATATGCCCAATTTGAAGGAATTACAGGATGAGTTCGAGGTGACGGCGGTCTGCGACGTGTCGGCCGGCGCGGCCCAGTATGTGGCTAACCGTTTTCACGTGCCCCAGCACTTTACCGACTATCGCGATCTGCTGGCGAGTGATGTGGAGGCCGTGATACTGTGCCAGACGGACCCGAAAAAAGGTGTGGCCGTTGATGCCTTCGATGCGGGTAAGCACGCGTTTGTAGAAAAACCGGTCTGCTTTTCTTTGCAGGAATGCGACGAAATGATCGAGGCGTGCAAGCGAGCCGGGAAGGTGGGCCAAGCGGGTTATATGAAAGTCTATGACCCAGCATTTGAGCGGGCCAAGCAGGAAGCGGCCGACATGGATGTGCGCTTTGTGCAGATCAATCATCTGCACCCGGATAATGGGTTGCACCTGCAACAGTTCGACGTGCGCAGCTTTGGCGATCTGCCGGAGGGGGCGATGGATAGCGCGATTGCGGGGCGGCAGGCCGCGCGACAGCAGGCTATCGGCGACGTGGCCCCCCACGTGGAGCGCGCTTTCCATTTGCTGGCGGGCAGTATGATCCATGATCTGTATGGCTTGCGAGAAATCATGGGCCTGCCGGTCGAGGTGACGCATACGGAGATCTGGCAGGAGGGACGCGCGGTTACATTCACATTGGTCTACGAGAACGGAGCCCGCTGCCTGGGCACGTGGATCGATCTGCCCGATCTGTGGGACTTCAAGGAGACGCTGGAGATCTACGGCGACGATAAGCGTGTGGTCGTGTCCTACCCGACCGGCTTTTCACGGGGGATCCTGTCTACGGTGTCGATCCAGGGGATCGACAGCGAGGGCACCACATATCGCAGCGAACCGTATATCGACTGGGACAGCGCTTTTGTGCAAGAGTTGCGCCACTTCCACGACTGCATTGTCAACGGCAAGGCGTCACGCACGTCTCTGGAGCATGCGCGCAAGGATGTGGGATTGATCATTGACATTATCGGGGCGTATAAGGGATAGTATCGTAATGCGTGTTTCGTATTGCGTAGTAGGGGAACGGACAGACCAGCTCCGATGAAAACGCTCGTTGTCGCCTGTATCCAGCAGAAGATGCGGCTGCCGCAGACGCTGGACGAGTACCGGGACGATTTACGCCGGTTCATGCGGGCTGCGGAGAACAAAAGGGCGCGGCTGGTGGTATTTCCTGAACTGGCCGGCGTGATGGTGATCCCGCCGCTTCTCGGCGGCTTTCAGGCTAATCTGCTCAAGCGGGCAGATTTGGCGCGGCGGCGGCAGACAGGCCTGTGGCAAAAGGTCAGCGGCGGCGTTTCGGGCGCGCTTGCGGGGTGGCTGAGTTCCGACTTTCGCCAGATGGCGGGCGCGCTGTTGACGACGCAGCCAGAGACGGTGTGGGATGCCTATGACGGGGTTTTTGGAGAGTTGGCGCGGGAATTTGATGTAACCCTGGTTGCGCCGAGCGCCTATCTGCCGGACCCTTTGGACGGGGTGCTGCGCAATTTGGCGGTGGTCTATGGGCCTGGCGGCGAGCGGCTGGGCTACCAGGCCAAGCGGGTGCTGCATCCTGAAGACGAGGATCTGGCCCAGAGCGGCCACGAGTGGAACGTAATTCCGACGCCGGTCGGGCAGATCGGGCTGATGCTGGGCGGCGACTTGCTCTACCCGGAAGTAGGGCGGCTGCTGGCATACCAGGGTGCGGAGCTTCTTGTCGCCCAGGGCGCGGCTACCGATCGGGTCCTGTACGAAAAGCTGCGGGCCGGGATGCTTGCGCGAATGCAGGACAACCAACTGTTCGCCGCTATCAGCTTTCTGGTCGGTCATAACGAGTTCAGCCGTCGACAGCGAGACCCTTTCGTGGGCCGCTCGTCGGTGCTGGCTCCACAGGAGCTTACCCCCCGCGCGAGCGGCATATTGGTAGAGGCGTCGAATTCTCGCACAGAGAGTGTACTATCTGCAGTGTGGGATTTCGAGGCGCTAGCCGAGTTGTGGGAGACATCAGACACGCCGGTGCGAAGCCACCTTCCCCTGGATGCGGTCGGCCCGGCGCTGGCGCAGCTTTACAAGAAGATGAATCAATTGCCAGAAGGGCCGGAAGCGCTCCTGGCGGCACCCGAAATACAGGAACCTGAGCCCCAAGAGCGCCTGGTTGCCGAGGAAGAGAGGATCGCAGTGCTAAAGAGAACGAAGTCAATTCTCAGTCTGGATGATCTGCCGGTGCTGGCTTCGGTCACTTCCTACTGGGGAGATGGTAGTGATGAAGAGGTCAAAGCCTCCTTGCCTGCCCATGTTCCGGTTAGTTTGACGCCCGAATCAGATGAGTGGGAGATTGATGAACCGTCTGGATCTGATGAATCTCATACGCTTGCAGAACCGGAAGTAGAGGTGAATGCGGGCAACGCAGAACTCGGTGAGATTCCGACCAATCAGGCGGAGGGAAATCAGGCCGAAGATGGGGAAGGCGAAGAGGAGACGCAGGAGATGGATGCGCTCCTTGAACCGAGGTCTGAAGACGACAGGGAAGAGACCGGCTGAGGACTGTTAGTGGTTGAAAGCGGGACGCACAGTCGTGGTTGAAGGGCGCTGTGGGCAGTGCGCTATGAGGGCAGTGCCGCAGCTTCTTTTTTGGCGGACTGAATCAAGCGGAGCATCTCGTCGACGTCGGTGATTTTCGCCCGCGGTTGTCCCCGCAGCGCACCCCGTTCATTCTCGATCTGCTCCAGGATCTGCCAGTCGGCAAATGAAACGAAGGCCACGCCCCTTTTTTGCAGAAGGGTAGTGATGTCACCTGGGCGTAGTTCCCCGCCAGTGTGCAGGCCCCTATGATTGGCTGCGGCAGAGCCGTCAGGAGATGACGCGACGGCGTTGTTTTTCACATCCTCCAGCATCAATTTTACGGTTTCGCCCGCGTCCGGCTTGTTGGTGCCGATTACGCCGGTAGGGCCGCGCTTGGCCCAGCCGACAGTGTATTCGCCGGGTACGACCGCGCCGCCATGTTCGGCGGTCACCCGTCCCTTTTCGTTAGGTATGATACCCCAACGATCAAAAAACGGAACGCCTGGAATCGGTACTCCTCGGTAGCCAATCGAGCGGAAGACCAACCCTACGTCATATTCAGCGTAAGTGCCGATGCCGCGGCAGGATACATAGCCCGTTTCGGTAGCATGCAACGCGTTCTTTTCGGTCGTCATTGCGCTGACCGCGCCGCCAGAGCCGGTAATCTCCGTTGGCGAACGCAGGAAGTGGAAGATGATCTGCTTCGGTTTGCCTGTTGCCCCGCGTTCCGCCAGGTCGTGCAACGTTTCCATGTTGCGCCGGGCTGTGCGATCTCCTTCCATCTCGGCCTGGCTGGCATCGTCGAGAACCAGGTCGGCCGGGTTGACGATCACGTCGGCAATCTCCAGCTCACCCAACTCTTTAATCTCCGGATTGGTGAACTTGGCCTGCACCGGCCCTCGCCGGGCAAAGATGTGAATGCGCTTGACATTGCTTTCCCGCAGCTCCTCCAGGGCGTAGTCGGTGATGTCCGTTGTCTCCAATTCAGCGACCGATTTAGCCAGGATGCGAGTTACGTCCATCGCAACATTGCCGACACCGATCACGGCGACACTTTCGACGCTCAGATCGAACTCAAAGTGGCGAAAGTCGGGATGGCCGTTGTACCAGGCCACAAACTCGGTGGCGGAGAAGCTTCCCTGCAGGTCTTCGCCGGGAATGCCGAGCTTTTTATCGGACTGGGCTCCAACCGCGTAGATGATCTGATCATAGTGCGACTTCAGCTCGGCGTGCGTGATATCGGAGCCGAGATCGACATTGCCGAAGTAGCGAACGCGTCTGTCTTTCATGGTGCGTTCATAGATGCGGGTGACAGACTTGATCTTCTGGTGATCGGGGGCCACGCCGTAGCGCACCAGGCCGTAAGGTGTGGGCAACCTGTCGAAGAGATCGATCGAAACGTGGGTCTCTTTTTGCCGCAACAGGGCGCCGGCGGCGTAGAAGCCGGAAGGTCCTGCGCCGATGATTGCAATCTTAACTGGTCTGCTGCTACTGCCGAGTCTTGCTGTCAGGGTCAACGCAATGTTCCTTTGTATCTGGATTCTGCGTTCAAATTACAATACAGCGGCGAATTTTACAATTTTCGCTGGAGCAGAGACTGAAACTGTCGCGCCAGAGTGAGAACGCCGATGCCCAGTTGGAAGTATTCGGCGGGGCCGATGGCTTCGATGGCGGTCTCGCCGCTCTCTTCGGTGCGAGCGCTGGATAGCCAGGCAAAAACGCCGCCCAGCAGCGCGCCTCCTATCACCCCCGCTACGATCATAGCTGTCCGGCTGCTATCCTTCATAGTCAGTCTCCACTATATCCTGCGCTCCGGTGGTAACGCGTAAGCGCTTGTACAATTCAAGGTCCAGTCTTAGCCTGGGCAGGGCCCGGCCCAGGCAGTTGCAAAGATTGACCGCGACGCTGGCGGCAGCGCCGCGGTCGATATGTAACGAGAAACTACAGTAGCAGAAACCGCTTTTGCAAAAGGCCGCGATCCACGGGGGATTTACACGAGCCTATTTGAGCGTCATCTCCTTGACGAGAATGCGATGGTCGAGCTGCGGCGCCCAACTGATCCTGCTACCGACGCCGTAGGCGAGATCCAGATGGCCGATGTAGCCGATAGCGACGTCCTCATGCACGATGCGGCTGAGCTCCTGCAGCGTCATTTCACGCTCATCCCCTGTCAACGGATTCGCCTTCATCCAGACGGCATCGGCTTCCTCGTTGCAGTACACGGAAAGAATGCCTTCGCAGGAGTAGTAGAAGCGGTAGGAGGAGTGGAAATCCATGATCTCATTGCCATGCAGATGGATGGCGACGAAGTTGCGCTCTACGGGAACGTCCTTGATGTTGATCAGCATCACCTGTCCGAAGCCTTCGGGATCATAGAAGGTGGTGGTTACGCTGAAACCGACATCGGTGAGCATGGAGGCAACCGCCTGAATCACCTCGTCAATTCTGGGGAAGACGGCATGGCGGGCGCCAAGCGTGATCTCCATATCGACGGGCACGCCGTCTGCGGCTGCGGCGGCCAGGAGTTCGCGCGCCTGGTCTGGGTCAAATGGATAGGGATCCAGGCTGGGATCGTGACCGGTGGCGGATGAGTTTACGATCTGGCTGGCGACTGTGGCGGCGCCGCCGAGGATACTATCGACGATGGCTTCCTTGTCAATCGCCAGCTGCAGTGCGAGGCGCGCGCGGCGGTCGGACAGCAGGGGACTGTTGGTATCCATGCGGATAAAGATTGTTTCGACGCTGGGGGCCGACACGCAGCTGGTGTCAGCATTCTCGTCGAGCAATTGGCACTGTTCGGGCGTTACGAACTGTGCCAGATCGACCTCACCGGCCTGCACAGCGGCGGACCGCACCTGATCCTCCTGCAGGAATCGAACGGTAATGTTCTGGAAGGTTTGCGCACCGCGCGCGTCGTCGGTGTTGGAGAGGCCCCACCAGTCCGGGTTGGCCTCATAGGTTATCGACTCACCTTTACGCCACTCGACATACTTGTACGGGCCGGTGCCGATAAGCTCGGTATGGTAGGAGTCGGGATCTTCGGCCAGTTGCCTGGCGGATGAGATGCCCACCCACTCGACCTTGCCGAGGAGAATCGGGTCGGGCTCGGGC
The DNA here is from genome assembly GCA_002238445.1 of Caldilineaceae bacterium bin5. Lineage (GTDB taxonomy): Bacteria > Chloroflexota > Anaerolineae > Caldilineales > Caldilineaceae > Bin5. The sequence continues at coordinate 11,816 of MPML01000070.1, read as the reverse complement.
GTCGACACGTCCAGCGTGTATTCGTCGACGGCGGCTGCGCTCATTGTGCCGAGGAAATCGAGCAGGTCGAAGGCGTTGTCGGCATCGAAGGTGTGGTTGATGCTGGCGGCGGCGGCTTCGGCGTTGAAGGGCGAGCCATCGTGGAAGGTTACGCCTTCACGGAGCGTGAAGCGGATCGTGGTGTCGTTCATTCTCTCCCAGGACGTGGCCAGGATTGGGACGAACTCACCGGTGGTGAAATCGCGGTTGATCAGCTGTTCGATTGCGTTGCGGAAGCCGGGTCCGCCGGTCCCGGCGAAGGAGCGCCAGGCGTCCAGGCTGACCGGCTCGATGCCGACGGCGATGACCACTTCTTCGCCGGCCATTGCGGCGTCGTCGCCGGAGGCGGCCGGTTGTACTGGTTGACAGCCCGAAAGCACCATTGCCAACACGAGAACCAACGCCATCCATCTCCAAGTCGTTCTCTGAATCATGACTCCCCCTCCTGTTGATTTGCGCGTCAGCGTTGGGTGGCATCCTGTACCCGGAAGTCTCACCGTCGATTCTTGGCGTAGCGGGGAACAGTCGACGATTCGACAGGGCATAGACAGCGTCCCCGGCGGCAACCGACCTACTTTTTTTGCTGTTGTGAATTTGCTGACGACAGTGCTAAGATAGCGGCGCCACCTTATGGTGTCAGCTAACTGTATTTTTTTGCAGTTGGCGACAACCAAAAACGATTGTATAGTAAGACCGCCAGACACGTCAATTCACAACTTTCTCTCAACTTCGCCTCGTAATCCAACAAATGGTGACGACCGTCACTTGAAAAGAATAATTGGATCCCGTCCGAACCCACACGCGCACAGCTTCTACTTCTTTGTCCAACCTCTGGCATAACCGGAGGATCGGCGTTTAAGACACATCAATAGACGGCGAGCCATGTAATGACGTTGGCGCTGATCCGCTTGCACGGTATCGATATGCTCTTTGGGACGAATTGCAGTGACCCGGACCGCACTTTTCAGTACTCTTATCAGGGCAGTAAGACTTAGGCGCCTTACGCCAGGGCGTCATACTACGCAGGTGCAACGGCATTTTGAATAAGTGGCGCAATGAAGATTATACCAGCCAATTTACAACTTTACGTCGGTTCACATTCATCACTTTCAGGAGGACGAGACATGTCGAGGAAGCAGTACAGCCGCAGAGACGTTCTGAGGACGACGGCAGGTGTAATGGGAGTAGGCCTTCTGGCCGCGTGCGCGGCGCCGGTTGCGCCAGGCAGCGAAGGCGCGGCCATACCCAGTGAGCAGCGGCAGGGTGTGCTGTGGGGCTTGCAGTACGACCCCCATGTGGCGGCGTACCAACGACTTGCTGACCTTTTCGAGTCGCAAGGCGGAGGGACGTACGAAGTTCAGCCGCAGGCCTGGCCGATCCCACCCAAAGTGATTGCTGCGCTAGCTGCCGGGACACAGCCGGATGTTGCCTGCATCATGGGTGAACAGTTGACCAGTTTGCATCTGCACCAGGCGCTGGTCCCCTGCACGGAGCAGGTCTACAACCATATGGGCGTAGACCCGGAAGAGTCGTTTGTCGGCGATGCTATTGGCGCTTATACCTGGCAAGGCGAGATTTGGGGCGTACCAACCGAGGCCAACGGTGTCGGCAACATGGTAAACGTTCCCAGCGAAGATGTCATTGCTTTGGGTTTGGAAGACCAGTATCCGCCGCTGAACGGAGAAGTATTCTTCGAGAGCTACGCCAGCATGTGGGAGTTGGCGCAGGCGTTACAGATTGAAGAGGACGGAAAGGTAACCAGGTGGGGCCTGAGCAGCCAGGGCTGGGACGACATGAGCTATCTCGGCATTCTGCGAACGCTGCTCGACAAGAAAGGCCAGGACTGGTGGGACCTTGAAAACAAGCAGTTCCACATCAATACCGAAGAGGGTATGGAGGCGATGCGGCTGTATGTCGAGACGCCGGTAGAGATGGGCATCGAAACACAGCTGGACCAGAGCCACGTCGACGCCGCGTTGGCCGGCAAGGTTGCGCTGGCACGAGGCAACGGCACACCGTCGCTGCCGATGTCCTGGGAACTGGGCTACACTTACCTTATGTGCGGCGCGCCAATGGTCTTTGAAGGCGAATTGCCGATCTTCGCCGGTGAGGGGGGATGGGGATTCATCTCGCTGAAGCAGGCCAAGAATCCCGATATGGCCGTCGAATTTCTGCGCATGTTGGTCACGCACGAAGGGCAGGTAGAATACGCCAAGATTTACGGGGGCGCACCCCACACTTCCTGGAAGGACCTGGTCGGCGTTTATGACCACTTCTCCGAGCCTGATCCCGACGGACCCGCAGTTGGCATGGCCAGGGTCCTGCAGGAGCATCTGCAGCCCCTGACCCGGTTCGAAGGCGTGGGCTTCGGCTCCATCGCAGAGATCGGCTCGGCCATCACGGAAGGAGCTTCCGAGGTGCGGCAGGGGAACATTGGCAGCGAGGAAGCAGTGGAGTTGATCCAGTCGCGCTGTGAGGCTCAGTACGAAGAATGGGTCAGTGACGTCCGCGAGCTGGGTATGGAACCGTAGACTAGTTTTGATTTAGTACAGGAGAGAGGAGTGAGAGTGTGCGGCGTCGCGCCCTCGGCTCTCACTTTTCTCTCCTCTTCACGCACCCCTCTTTCGCACCGAACCTCGAATGGAACTTAGGCCATGACCGAGACGTTCGCCGATATCTTCCTTTCCCACGACCCCGACCCTACGATCACCTACCGGTCGGGACTTGCAGCCTACCAGGAGTCGTTGAGCCGCGGACAACTGGTGGGGCGGGGTTGGAACGGTTCGGGTTACACGAATCCCGAACCGGAGCGATTAGACGCGGCTGCGCATCCGGCTCCGCAGGCGTTCTGGGTCGAAGTGGACGGGCAGCTTCTGCGCTCCCACTGGGAGTGGAGCGGATTTTCCCAGACGGAAGAAGAGCATGGGTTAAAGGCGGTACTGGAACTGCGCCACACCGTGCGCCAGGTGGTAATTCGCGTTCACACGCTCCTGGACGGCACGGCAATCCTGACACGCTGGCTGGAGATCGTTAATACCTCCGAACAGCCGGCTGCGCTTTCTGCTGCCTTCCCGTGGAGCGGCGTCCTACAGACATGCGCTTACGATATAGATGACGAGGCGTCGCCTTACTCGGTGGGTTATTTTATCGACACCCACTGGGGCAATGAGGGCGACTTTGACTGGCGGGCGCTGCCGTACGCGGGCTACCGCATCGATGGCCGCTACCGTCGCGGCCGCCACAGACATCCCTTCTTTGTTCTGCGCAATCACCATAGCGGTGAGCAATTCGTGGGTACGTTGGCGTGGTCGGGGGGGTATGCCTTCGAGTTTGACCTGGATGACGGGAACAGCCGGGAGCAGTCGCGGCTTTGGTTTCGCGGCGGCCCGGACGGACCTGCGCCGCTGCGTGTCATCGCGCCCGGCGAGACCGTAACCACGCCGGAGATGCACCTGGGCGTTGTGATCGGCGATTTCGACAATTGTATCCACGCACTGCACGACCATTTGCGGACAAGCGTTATCCCTCCACAGAATCCCGATAATGCCGGTCTGGTCGTCAGCGGTATCGGGCCGGAGCAGGAGCTGACGCCGGAGCTTATTTTTTCCGAGATCGACGCCTGCGCGGACGTGGGCGCAGAGGTATTTCTGATCGACGCCAGCTGGTACACGCCGCCCAATGGAAGCTGGCATGCGACGGTTGGCGATTGGCATGTCAGCCTGGAACGTTTTCCAGGGGGCTTGAGGCCCTTTCGCGACTATGTGCATGGCAAAGGCATGAAGTTCGGCCTGTGGATGGACGGGGAACGGGTAGGCCCGGAAAGCAGAATTGCCAAGGAGAAGCCTGAATGGCTGGCCAGGCCATACGGTGAAGAGGGCGGGCTGGGCGGCATGATCGATCTTACCAGGCCTGACGTTGCCGATTGGATGGAGAGCGAGATCGACCGTCTGATCGTGGAGCACGAGCTGGATCTCTTCCGCCTGGACTACAACATCGGCAACATTGGCGCGGGTGGATACAGCGAGCAGTCGGGCTATCTTGAAAACGCCTATTGGCGCTATTACGAGGCTGTCTATGGCATTTACGCGCGTCTGTCTGCACGCCACAAGAATGTTATTTTCCAGAACTGCGCCAGCGGCGGCGCCCGCACCGATGTGGGCATGGTCCGCTACTTTGATCATACCTGGGTAACCGACTGGCAGATTGCGCCGCGCGCCTTTACGATCACCAACGGGATGACGATGGCACTGCCGCCGGAGCGGGTTGACCGACTTGCCGGGATGGGCCAGTCGGGGCAACGCACGGCTGAGCTGGATTTCCAGTTCCGGCTGCAACTGTTTGTGCATCCATCACTGAACTGGTTCCATCTTAAGGACGCCGCTCCCAACGCGGTCCAGCAGGCGCGCATCCGCAATGCTGTTCGGATATACAAGGATTTCGTCCGCCCCATCCACCCGACCAGCCGCATCTATCACCATACACCGGTGGCCAAAGGATTTGAGCCGCATGGTTGGGGCGTGCTGGAGCTGGCATCGCAAGATCGTACGCGGGCGATTGCGGGGCTGTTTCGTCTCAGCGATCCGGCGGAACCGGAGTACTTGCTTCGTTTCCGGGGGATCGATCCGGGCCGGCGCTATCGCGTCACATTTGACAACAGTTCTGAGAGCTGCGAGGTCGACGGAATGACGCTTACGCGGACAGGCATCGCGTCACGCCTGGAAACCGCATTGACTTCAGAGTTGCTGATCGTTGAAGCAGTAGATTAGGTGGCGCCGGGAAGGCTTCACAGACGCTCATCCATGACTGAAAACGGAACCTGAAAATGACTACAGTAGCAGACGAGGGCAGACCCTCAGGCCGAGCTGAGACGATGGGCGTCTGGTTCGCTGTTAAGGAGACGCTGCGCAAGCCACAGTTCTGGTTTGGCTTCACGATGATTTTGCCGTTGCTGATCTGGTATTGGATTTTCAGTTTCGGGCCGATCATACAGGCCTTCCGCATGTCCACGGTTGCCTACAAGCTGCTGGATCCCGGCAACAGTCCATTTGTCGGACTGGGCAATTTTATCAAAATCTCTCAGCACCCCCTGTTCTGGGTCTCGGTGAAGAATACGATTCTGTGGGCCGTCTATTCGTTCGTATTCCATCTGCCTTTGGCCATGCTAATCGCTGTCTGTTTGTCCAAGGTCAAGCGGGGGCGCAACGTCTATCAGGCGTTGATCTTTGTTCCAGTAGTCGTGTCGCTGGTGGCAGTCTCTTTGCTATTCAAAATGTTGATGGACCCGGAGGTTGGACAGCTGAACAAACTGTTTAGTTCAGTTGGGCTGCCTGAACTGCAGTGGCTATCCAGTTCCTCATCGGCGCTACCGACGGCTGTCGTCATTGCCACCTGGAAAGGGCTTGGCTTCTTCGTTGTCATCCTCACGGCAGGCATGTTGAACATTCCATCGGAACTGTACGACGCTGGCCTGGTGGACGGAACCAACCCGTGGCAGCAGTTTTGGCTTATCACCATGCCGCTGATGAGCCATACAATCCTGTTAGTCACAGTTCTGCTTGCCATCGGCTCTTTGCAGGAATTCACGCTTCCCACCGTCTTGTTTGGCTCGGAGGGGGGTCCGGGCAACTCCACCTTCCTGTACAACTTGCTCGTGTATCAGGAAGCCTTTTTGGACATCCGCTTCGGCACAGCCACGGCCGCCTCCCTGTTTCAGTTCGCGTTTATCCTGACAATCAGCATTTTGCAGATCAAACTGCTTCGTCCCTCGTGGACATACTAATGGCCCGGGACTCTTCATAGGCGTCTGGATCGGAACCTGGCAGTGATTATGAGCCACCCAACGTTGAAGGACAGACCGTTATGGCAGTTATAGGCAAGACAGGACCAGCGCGGCGCCAGCCGCCCAGACGCATTGACATCTCACAAAGTATCTTACAGATTTTTCTACTTGGAATGGTTGTGGTAGCCATTTTCCCATTCATATGGATGGTCTTTGCTTCACTCAAGCCGTTCAAGGAGCTGGTCGAATCAAGGCAGCTCCTGCCCGAAACGTGGACATTGCGGAACTATGACGAGATATTGGGCCGGGTGAACTTTTATGCTGCATTTCGCAACAGCATCGTTTCGGCTGTATCAGTAACGGTCGTATCCGTTTACACGTCGTCGGTGATGGGGTATATCTTTTCCAAGTATCGTTTTGCGGGCAAGGAGGTACTCTTTACCATAGTCCTTTCGACGATGATGGTGCCCTTCGCGGTAATAATGGTGCCGCTGTATATCACAATTGCAAACAGCTTTGGCCTCGCCGACGATTTGGGCGGCATCATCGTAACCGGCTTTTATACGGCGTTCGGCATCTTTCTCATGCGCCAATTCATGGAGAGCATCCCGTTCGAGTTGATCGATGCGGCCCGGATTGACGGCGCGTCCGAGTGGCGTATCTTCTTCACTTTGGTGCTGCCGATGTCGATGTCACCGATGTCGGCGCTTGCCGTCTTTGTCTTCCTCGTCAATTGGGACAGTTTCCTGTGGCCCCTGATCGTACTCAGCAGCCAGGACAAGCAAACGCTCCCGCTGGTGCTGGCCGGCCTGCGCAATTTGTGGTGGACACGCTATGAGATGTGGGCGGCAGGCTCGATGTTGACGGTCGCACCTGTCATGTTAATTTACAGCATTGCCTCGCGTTACTTCATCCGCGGCATTGCGATGACGGGCTTGAAGGCGTAATTGCAGTGGTTAGCGGTCAGTGGTCAGTGACTGCGATGGGCGACGGTTCGTCGCGATGCTGTCCGACAGACAACTCCCGCTGGTGTTTACAATCCTCTGTCGTAACTACTAAGCCACAGCAGTTGACCAGCCAGTCATCCTTGGAACCATTCAGGCTCTTGGTGACGCAACTAGTGTACAGCCGCCGCCATGCGCGCCAGCCGACACGTTGCGAAGAAGGCACACGGTCGGTGAGGCATGTTTTTGTAGGGGGGCGTTGCGGGGGCGCAGCCCCTGCACAAGGGAGGGCCGAAGGCCCGACCGCCCACAATATAACAGTGAGGGAAGAAAGAACGCCTTTGCTCCCCTCGTTCAGGGTTGCGAATCAGTTGCGGCTGAGTAGTTACCCTCTGTCTACAATTTACAGGAGTTACTGAGCGATGCGCATGACCGGTGGTGAAGCAGTTGTGCGGTCCCTTGAGGCGCACGGTGTCGACACAGCGTTCGGCATTCCGGGGACGCATAATTTGGGGATATACGATGCGCTGCTGGAAATGGGCGGCATCCGGCACATTCTTGCCCGCCATGAGCAGGGCGCGGCTTTTATGGCCGATGGCTATGCGCGGGCCAGCGGCGAGATTGGGGTGTGCCTGAGTACAACCGGACCGGCCGCACTCAACACGCTGGCCTCGCTGGGAACGGCCTACAGCGATTCATCGCCCGTTCTGTGCATTGCCAGCCAGATCCCGGCGGAAGGGATTGGGCTGGACAAAGGCTATTTGCACGAGTGCCAGGACCAGTTGGGGAGTTTTGCGCCGGTAACGAAGTGGCGGGCGGGCGCGAACACGGTGGCGGAGATTCCCGGTGTGATGCGGGAGGCCTTTGCGCAGATGCAGAACGGCCGGCCGCGACCGGTTGCGGTGGAGATTCCCTGCGATACTCTGGACGAAAGTGACGATGTAACGATTCCCGCGCCTGCTGCGGTGAATCGGTTAGCACCGGACCCGGAGCAGGTCGAACGGGCGGCGGGGCTGCTGCGAGCGGCGCGACGGCCGGTCATCTGGGCGGGCGGGGGCGTGATCGGGAGCGGAGCAGGCGTCGAGTTGCGTCAGCTAGCCGAGCACTTGCAGGCGCCGATTTTCACGACGGTGCTGGGCAAAGGGGCCATTGCGGACGACCACCCACTTGTAGCCGGTGCAACCATTTTGCATCCTGCGGCGCGGGCGTTTCTGGCCGAATCCGATCTGATGCTGGCGGTGGGCACGCGCTTTACCGAGGAGGAGACGGATCGTTGGGGCTTGCGCATGCCGGAGTCGCTGATCCACATCGACATCGATCCTGAGGAGATCGACCGCAACTATGCGGCCACGGTCGGCGTTGTGGGAGATGCGCGTGCAGCGCTGCAACTGATCAACACGGAATTGCAAGACGTGCGCGAGCAGGGCAATGGCAGTGCCGCCGGGATCGCCCACTTGCGGCAGGAGGTTTGGCGCTATTGTCAGGACCGAGCGCCCGAAGGCGTGGAACTTGTGCAGACGCTGCGGAAGGCGCTGCCGCGCGAGACGATCATCGTGAGCGACCTTACGGTGGCGGCGTACTGGTGCCGGCGCCTGCTCGACATTTATGAGCCGCGCACAAACATTTACCCGTGGGGGTTCTGCACGCTGGGCTTTGGGCTGCCAGCCGCGATCGGGGCAAAGGTAGCCAAACCGGACCGACCGGTGGTGGCCCTTTGCGGCGACGGTGGATTCATGTTCAACTGCCAGGAATTGGCGGCCGCGGTGCAGCTGGATACGCCGATTGTCACAATCGTTTTCAACGACTCTGCGTACGGCGTCCTGCGGCCGCAGCAGGAGGCCCGCTACGGTGCTGCGCACGCGGTCGACCTTGTTAACCCGGACTTCGTCGCGCTGGCGGGGGCGTTCGGCGTCGATAGCTGCCGTGTGGATTCGATCGAGCAGCTTGGGCCTGCCGTCACGAAGGCGATCGAAGCAGACAAGAGTGCATTGATTGAACTGCCGGGAACGCTGCCGTGGCCGATCATGGAACCGTCAGCGCGCATGTTTGAGGCGGAACAGTGAGCGGCGGCGCAAAAAAGCTGCGCGTAGGCTTCATCGGCGCCGGCGCCATCACCGACCTGCACTACCTCGGTTACAAGGACAACCCCAAAGCGGAACTGCACGCCATCTGCGATGTTGACGAGGCGCAGCTGCAGCGGCGCGCCTCCGAGTGGCAGATTGGAAAGACGTACACCGATTATCGGGACCTGCTCGCCGACCCGGATGTGGACGCGGTGGAGGTGATTACGCCTCACCATCTGCATGCGGAGATGGGTATCGGCGCGCTGGAAGCAGGCAAGCACGTTTCAGTACAGAAGCCGATGGCGATCAGCGTTGCCGAGTGCGATGCCATGATCGAGGCGGCGGCACGCGCGGGCAAGCTGATGCGCGTGTTCGAAAACTTTCGCTTCTACCCGCCCCTGGTCAAGGCCAAGCAGCTGCTCGACGCCGGTGCAATAGGCGAGCCGCTTTCGATACGAATCAAGTGCGTTCAGGGTACCTCTGGCGAGGACTGGGAAATACCTTACAGGCGCTGGGTTTGGCGCTTCGATCCGGCCCAGAGCGGAGGCGGAAGGGTGATCCTTGATTATGGATACCATCTCTTCTCGATCGCGCAGTGGTTCATGGGCGCACCGGAAAAGGTGTTTGCCTGGATCACGCACCGCCCCATCCAGCATGGCTGGATGCTCGACAGTCCGGCCGTAGTCATCTGGAAGTACAAGAATGCTGAGAAGTACGGCTCATACGAAGCAGTCACCTCCGACGACATGCTGGTTCCAACCAAGTACGGCCGCCCTGAGGACGAGTGGGTCGAGCTGACCGGCTCGCGCGGCTTTATCTGGGTGAACCGCTGTACCTCGATGCTGCTGGACAGGCCGGCGGTGGAAATGTACCGGGACGGTGAAACCACGGCGTTTCCCGAGGTAGACTCGGATTGGGGCGCCAGTTTCGTGGCCGGCGTGCATGACTTCGTTGACGCAGTTGCGGAAGGGCGGCAGTCAGAGCTGAGCGGCGAGGAGGGCAAGGCGGTACTCCGGTTTTGTCGCGCGGCGCAGCTGTCGGCGCAAGAGGGACGCGAGGTCAGACCAGAGGAAACGGCGTAACTGCAGGGGTCAGGGGTCAGGGGTCAGGGGTCAGTGGGTAATTGTAGGCGAGTGGACGGTTGTGGGATAAGCAGGATTCCGGGATTATGTTAGTGCATTTTGGCTATGCGAAGAGATGTGTGGTTGGGCTGGCTGTTTGTTTTCTGGTAGCCGCGCTGATGGCCGGCTGCGAACAGCTGCCCGGCGATGTACTGGTTACGCCTACGCCCATCCCTACGCCCGTACCCCTCCCCAAAGCGGTCCATCAAATTGAACGAGGCGACATCGTTGATAGCGTGACGCTGCTGGGCCTGGTGGATTCATTGCAGCGGGTGAACCTTTCCTTTCGCATCGGCGGCCGTCTGAACGGGTTTCATGTTGAACCGGGCGATATGGTAGAGGCTGGTCAACTGTTGGCGGAATTGGATGTCGGCTTTCTGCCGCATGAGCTTGCCAAAGCGGAGAAACAGCTGGAGATCGCCCGCCTGCGGGTGCAGGCGGCACAGGGAGCCAAGGAGTTGGCCTTAGCGGAGGCGCAAGCGACCCTGGACTTGGGAAGGCTTGCACTGGAGCAGGCAGGCAGCGGCGCAGAAGATGCCGACATCGCCCGTCTGGAATTGGCTGTTGCAGCCGCAGAGACGAAGCTGGCGCTGTTGGCGGACCAGCATGACCGCGAGATTGCGCTCTACCAGGCGGAAGCTGAACTCAAGGCAATCGACGTAGAGATGCTTCAGGATCGCTTTGAGCAGGCGCAGTTGCTGGCGCCATTTGACGGGGTGGTCCGCTACACGGACGGCGAAGCAGGACAACTTGTCGCGGAATACGCGCCGGTGATGGGGTTGGCAGCGCCTGACGCCCTTGAGATCAGGAGTTCGCTTCCCAGCGAAGAGGAGTTGCCGAAGTTGCGGACAGGCCAGGCGGTGACGATCCTCTTTCGCGACCATCCGCAGCGCGAGGTTACCGGCCAGTTGATCCAGGTATCCACCTCATCCGACGGCGAGGATGGGTTACCTATTCGGGTCGAATTCGATGCTCCTGATTTGGCGTTGGAGATTGGGGCCTTGGCCGACCTGCGCATTGTGGTGGAGCGAAAAGAGGGCATACTGACGATCCCCAATGTTGCGATCCACAGCTATTTCAACCGGCGCTACGCGCTGGTTAAAGAGGGCGAAAGCACGATCGAGGTCGACATTACCCTGGGCGTAACCGACGGTGAACGCACCGAGATACTGGCCGGCCTGGAAGAGGACGAGCAGGTCTTCGAACGTTAGACCCCGCTAGCCGCCGCTTGCTGTCCATGTCGGCGGTGGCGCTCTTACCCACAGTTTGACGATACCGCTGTTCCAACAATCCCGACGAACTCGAAAGGGGCGTTACCCGCTGCTTGGGGGACGTCGGCGAGCCTGACTTACAAGACGGTTTGATATGCCGCTGGTCAACCTTCGCCCGAAGGATGGCAGGCAGCGCGATCCCCGATAAGGCGCTTTGCAGTTCGGACTGTCAGGTGTTTCCGAAGCTGGTATGGGGCGACGGAAATTCTTTGTGACAAGCGAAATTACTAAATTTATGGTAACTACTAAGCCATATACAATTGCTGTCTTGACCAGCCCTTAATCGCTGCCTCCATTCGGGCTATCTGATTGCATATGCGGTTGGCGGCAGGCACGTTGCTGGAGCGGCACTGCTGGAATGCGCAGACACGGTCGGTGAGCGATGGTTTTGGAGGGGGGCGTTGCGGGGGCGCGGAACTGCAGCTTTTAGTAGTCAGTTTTTAGTTTCTAGTGAACTGCGAACGGCAGTGGTCAGTGGTCAGTAACTTCGGCGGTTGGAGGTCGGTGGTCGGTGGGTTGAAGCGGCTAGTGGGGGAGTAGACTCCGTTCGCCTGACACGATGCTGGGGAAGAGTAAACACGGTCGGTGAGGCATGTTTT
>MPML01000069.1 GCA_002238445.1 Caldilineaceae bacterium bin5 | reverse complement strand
TGCCGAGCTTTTCCACGTCACCAAGTTTGGTCGAATACAGAACTTGATGCCTCCCTGGCGCAACAGCATGAGCGACGAACAGATCTGGCAGGCGGTCTACTACGCCTGGAACCTGCATACAGACGAGGTAGAGGTTGCCGCGGGCGCAGAACTTTACAGGCAATCCTGCGTCGAATGCCATGGCGAGAGCGGTCGAGGAGAAGGAACCGAAGCAGGCGGAAACATACCGGACTTTTCCTCGCAGGCCGCGATGGTTTTTGTCAGTCAGGCGGAACTGGATCAGCGCTGGCGAACTGCACATCCGGAGATTGGCGCTGAATGGGGGGGCGCCGAGCGGCAGGCAGTGCTTGCGTTCATCAGGACATATACTTACCAGCCGTTGTGGGCTCCTTTTGTGGTCTCAGGACCCGGAGTTATCACAGGCCGGTTATTTCAGGGCACAGAAAACGGACGGGCTCCCACTCAGTCAGAGGTCACGCTGAATGTTTTCCAGCAGACCGAGCTGCTAACCACGCGAACGGCCGCTGTAGAGGCCGACGGCAACTTTCAGTTCGAAGAACTGCCTGTGGACGAAGGCTACTACTTTTTGGTGGAAACCGAACACCAAGACATTCGCTATACGACGCCAATCCTGGCATTTAGCGGCCCTGACTTCACGGAAGACAGGGTAGGCCCTGAAAGGATAGATACGTCGCTTCCAGTCTATGAAACGACGACCGACCCTGGCGACCTGCAGATCAGCCGCTCCAACTGGATAATAGAGCATGAGCCAGGCGTATTGCTTGTCGGACAGTTTTTCACTTTCGGCAATCGAGGCGATCGCACCTTTACAGGGGTTGACGCAGAGGCCTTCGACCTGCCGGTAACTCTTGCAGTTCCGTTGCCTGACGGCGCCAGTGAAGTTGAAGTTCAGGACGGTTTGATTGGAGAGGTATATCGCCTCCGGCAGCAGGTCCTCTATGACACGCGCCCCGTGCCGCCAGGTGAAGGCTCGCGGCAGATATTTGTACGATATCGCCTGCCCTATTCGGGTGACTCTGCAGACGTCATCTTTCCTGTCCCTTACGATACGTCGACGCTGAATCTGCTGGTGGCAGATTTACCCGAACTGGAGGTGGCACTCACGATCGGAAGTGAAGCCCACGAGTCCGCGGGCCAGGAAACGATACAAGGAGTCTTTTTCCGCCTTTGGACCGCGCCCGTTGCCAGTAGTACACCGGTTCATGTTTCGTTGCGGGGCCTGATTGCGGCAGGCGGGCTCGATCCCAGGCCAGACAGAGGCACTACTCCGAGTCGGGAGATGCCTGTCTCCGCGCCCCCGCTCGACGCTCGCGTTCCCCTGGCTTTCGGCAGCATCGTTGGCCTTCTGCTTGTGGCTGCCATTCTCCTGTTTGTCTACCGGGAGCGGACGAAGAGCCCGCCGACGAAAGAGCAGTTGGCGGCGCGTCGTGAAGAGCTGATAGATCGAATCGCCAGGCTAGATGACCTGCATGCTTTGGGGGAGTTGGAGGAGAAGTCCTGGAAAAGCGAGAGAGCCTCCCTGAAGAGTGAGCTGGTCGGCATCTCTCTTGCCGAGCTGCAAGAGCAAGAGACCTCATGACAGCCTCGCCCTTACCCTTAATTCGTTGCGACCAGGTCAACAAACGATTTGGGCATAAACGCGTCCTGCGCGATATAACGCTAACGATATCCGCCGGCGAAGTGGTTTCGCTGTTGGGCGCCAATGGATCGGGCAAGACGACCCTTCTGCGTATCGTCGCAGGACTGGAGAGTCCGGATCAAGGTGAGGTATGGTTGGGGCCTGTGTCACTTTCTGCGGCTGCCCATGAGATACGACGGTATATCGGGGTGGTCGCGCATGCCCCCCTGCTTTACGACCGGCTCACCGGCACCGAGAACCTTCAATTCTACGCCCGCATGTACGACCTGGATGAACCGTCGGACCGGATTGAGCATCTGCTGAGATCGCTGGGACTATGGGGGTGGCGAGACGACACTGTTCGGACTTACAGTCGCGGAATGTCGCAACGGCTGGCCATTGCAAGAGCTTTGCTGCATGATCCGCCGGTCGTGATCCTCGACGAACCGGATACCGGCCTTGACAGTGAGAGCTTGAACCAATTAACCGAACTCATCAGGCACTTGCGAGAGAGGGGAAGGGCAGTACTAGCTACGACTCACGACCTGAAGCGTGCGTTCACTTGGGCGGACCGTGTCTGCGAACTGCGAAAGGGAAGCCTGCATCCTTTGGAGGGTTCAGAACGTAGTGAGTAATGTGCGTTGTACGCCTGGTCCTCTAGCGTTACTCCTGTCCGGGGGCTGGATCAACGCCGGCGTGGTATGATGTCAGAGCCAACGAGGGAAAGGTCGGCAGCGAGCAGGCGAGGAGGGCTGGCAGCTTATCTGCGCACTGTTGGGGCAGTGGCCCAGAAGGACGTGCGCACGGAGTTGCGGGCAAAGGAGGTCGTGGGGATGATGGCGGCCTTTTCCATTCTGGCTGCGGTCGTCTTCGGACTGGCCTTCGACCTGCGTGTTCCCCGGCCCGAACTGGTTGTGCCTGGCATCCTGTGGGTCAATATTCTCTTTACTGGCGTGTTGGGACTGCACCGTTCTTTTGGATCGGAGATGGATCGAGGCACACTAACCGGTCTGTTGCTGGCACCGGTTGAGCGGTCGGCGATTTATTTGGGAAAGGTGGCCGCCAACCTGTTCTTTTTCCTGGTTGTCGAAGCGCTTCTTTTGCCAGCAATACTGATCCTGTTCGATGTAAACCTGCTCGACCCGTTGATTCTGCTGGGACTGTTATTGGGCACGATCGGATACGCAGGGGTGGGCACGCTTTTCGCGGCGCTGACAGCCCGCAACCTGGCCAGGGAGACGTTGTTGCCGGTACTTCTGTTGCCGGTGCTTGTGCCGCTTTTCATATCGGGAGTTGGCCTGACAGCAGCCGTTCTGGATGGCCGGCCGAGCGGTGAAGTGTGGCCCTGGCTTGGTATCCTGGCGATGTACGATGCTATGGTTTTCGCAATTGCCTTCCTGCTGGTCGATCAGATTTGGGAGCAAGGGTGAACAAGACTTTCGGAGTTTACCAATGAGCGCACAGTCGAGACCGGCGGCCACGGATCGCTGGTTTGCCCCTTTGCTGGCCTTCGATATCGTTGCGGCGCTGGCGATGGTAGCGGTGATGTGGGCCGCGCTGCTCTATGCAGGCGATGCAATTAATCTCGCTGGGGAGGAACAGGTCGCCCAGCGCATTTTCTACTTCCACATTGGCAGCAACATCGCTGCGCTGCTCGGATTTCTTGCATCTCTTATCGGTAGCGTAGGCTACTTATTCAGCAGGCGGCTCGTGTGGGACCGTTGGGCGGCGGCGAGCGTTGAAATTGGCACAATATTCGGAATCATTGTGCTACTGTCAGGGGCAATCTGGGCTAAACCTGCCTGGAATACATATTGGATATGGGAACCTCGCCTGACGACGGCGACAATTACTGTTTTAATCTACATCGCCTATATGCTGTTTCGCAATGGTTTCGAATATGCCGATGTGCGAGCCAGGTTTGCTGCCATTTATGCAATATTCGCTTTTTTGAGCGTGCCGCTCACCTATTACAGTGCGCGTCTGTTCCGCTCAATCCATCCGATTGTCTTTGACGGGGCCAACCAGGAAGCGCAGGGAGGCTTTTCCATCGGCCCAACGATGGGACAGACCCTTGCAATTGCCATGGTCGGCTTCGCGTTCCTCTTTTTCGCTCTGCTCTTCCACCGGGTCCGTCAGCTTGAGATGGAGGCCCGCATCGAAGAAATTCGGGAGGCGTTGGACGAGTGATCTTTCTGACAGCTGTTTTGGTCCTCCTATGGCTCCTGGTAGGTGGTTACCTCATCTACATGCTCACCCGCCAACGTGCGCTGGAGAGGGAATTGCAGTCTCTGCAGGAAAGGTTGAAGGAAGAGGAGCCACGGGAGTAACTTCGCCGGTTTCGTAAGCTTCTTTACTTCCCGCCCGGATAGAGGCACATATACTGAAACCAGAGAAGTCAATTCGCTTTCGTGAGGGCGAAAGCAGACAGCAGACCGCAAGAGTCCGCGAACAGGTTGAGGCCATGGTGCAAAACATTTCAAGCCCGGGAACCGTCCAAACCAGCAGTCCGTCAAGTCCTGTAGAGCCGGCGCCCGTCAGGCGAAGCAGCACTTTTTTGCATTCGCTCGCTTTTGTGCTCGGTTTTGGAGCCGTCTTTACGCTGTTGGGATCGGCTGCAGGTCTTTTGGGGCAGAGTCTGAATTCGTACTTGCCGCTTATTCAGCGACTGGGCGCGATCCTCCTTACCATTTTCGGGTTGACCACAATTGGGTTGCTGGGCTGGATCGTAAATCGGGTTGAGGGGAAGGAAAAGCTTGCTTCCAACCCTGCCATCGCAGCGCTGCTGGACATTTTGCGCTTTCTCAATGCGTTGATGTATACCGAGCGCAGAGTGACCGAACTGCACAAAGTGAAACGGGGTTGGGGCTATTTGAGCAGCGCGATGATGGGCGTTAGTTTCAGCGCCGGCTGGGTTCCATGTGTGGGACCGATCCTGGCCAGCATATTGTTTCTGGCAAGCGATAGCGCCACGGCCGTCCAGGGGGCTCTCCTCCTGGCGATCTACAGTTTGGGGCTCGGTTTGCCATTCTTGATCACCGGCGCCGCTTTCAGCCAGGCGACGCAAATACTGCGCCGCCTCAATCGCCACGCCAATGTAGTCAGCATCGTCAGCGGATTTTTCCTGCTCTATGTGGCCTGGCTGCTCTGGAGCGACCAGTTGACTTCGTTGACAACGCAGTTCGCGTTCCTGAACCAGTGGGTCTTTGTGTTGGAGGATGGTCTTTCGTCGTCGGTCGGTGTAAATGAGACCTTTGGTGCCGGTGCGTTGAATGCGGCGCCTCTGGCCTTCATCGCCGGCATAATCAGCTTCATCAGTCCCTGTGTCCTGCCGCTCATCCCGGCCTATATCGGTTATTTGAGCGGGGCTGCGCTCTCCGGGAACCGGGCCTGAGAGCGAATGGAAAGTGCAATGAAGCGCCTGACCGTTCAGACTCTTTTGTTCTTACTTGCCTTGGTTTTTTCCGCTTGTGCGGCGCCTTCAGCGGATAGTAGCTCGTCTGAAGAGTTTGTGCCTACGCCGCTTGAAGCGTTCCCGGAAGAACTGGGAGCCGGTTTCCCGGTTGCCGCTCGCGTCGAAGAAGGCGGTGCCGATGTTGGCGACACTGCGCCGAATTTCGCATTCTTCCTGGAAGATGGACGCGGCGCCGACCTGGCTTCATTGCAGGGCAAGCCGGTGGTACTCAATTTTTGGGCGACCTGGTGCGGCCCGTGCCGGGCCGAAATGCCGGAGTTGGTTGCGCTTCATGAAGGCGACCCCGATGTCGTCGTACTAGAGGTCAATGTTGGCGAAGATTTGACGGCAGTGGAGGAGTTCGCGGCCGAATTTGGCATGAATATGGCGGTCGTATTGGATCAAGAGGACACGCTGCGCCGCGCCTACGGCGTGCGTAACATGCCAACGACGGTCTTCATAAGAGCAGACGGCACGATCGGTGCGCGCTGGCCCGGCATTCTCGTCGGCGAGCAGTTGAGCGATTTCGTCGAGCAGATCAGGACACAGTGAGCGCTCATATGCAGGTGACGCTGTTTACCAAACAGAATTGTCAGCTTTGCGATGCCATCAAGTATGAACTGATGGATTTGCAGAGCGAATATGGCTTTACGCTGCGCGAGGAGTACGTAGAAGGCGATCAGGTTGCCCAGGATGACGAGCAGCACCTTGTTCCGACAGTGGATATTGAAGGAGCCGACGGGGCTACGATCCGTTTCGACTTTCCGGTCAAGCAGGCTGAACTGCGTCGGGCAATTCACGCCGAGATGAAACGCCAGTCGGACTACCTCTGATGGGCCATTCGATTGATCAGGATGGAGGGGAGCCGGCGGAAGGACGCGTCCAGGCAGAGGTCGCCCGCCGAGTCGACGGCGTTGTCATCTGGATTGCCAGGCATTGGTTGGCTCTCTTCAATGCGCTTGTCGCACTGTATCTATTGTTGCCTTTCCTTGCCCCTGCGCTAGCAAGGGCCGGACTGACAACTCCGGCATCCCTTCTATATTCGGCCTACTCGGCGACCTGCCACCAACTGCCAGAGCGCAGCTATTTCCTCTTCGGGGAGCGGCCACTGTACAGCCTTTCGGCACTGGAATCGACCGGTCTGGAAGAAGGGCAGAGCTTCTTTCAGCGTCGCTCATTCCGCGGCAACGAAGCTGCCGGCTACAAGATAGCGGTCTGTCAGCGAGATGTGGCCATCTATGGTTCAGTCGTGGTGGCAGGCCTGCTTTTTGGTCTGCTGCGCGGGCGAAGCCGCACAATCAGCCTGAAAATTTATTTGCTTTTGTTGGTCCCGATGGCTTTTGACGGCCTCAGCCAGCTCTTTGGACTGCGCGAGAGCAACTGGTGGCTACGTACCGTGACCGGAGGGCTATTTGGCGGCGCCTCGGTCTGGCTGGCTTATCCGTATCTGGAAGCGGCGATGCGGGAGGTAGTGCAGTCGGAAGAAATGCGTTTAAAGTAAGGAATCGGTGGCTGTTAGGGGGGTTCGGAACGGTCTGGATCTCTACCGACAATGTTCTCTAGCAGTTCTACCAGCGGAGGGAAGTCTTCGACTATGACTTCCCAGAGCACTTTCAGACTCACGCGATCGTAGGCGTGAGCCAAACGGTTGCGCATTCCAATGATTTCACGCCACGCTATTTCTTCATGTTGCTCTTGCGTATTCTTGGAAACGCGTCTGGCCGCCTCTCCCACGATTTCCACTAATCTTTGCAGTGCAAGTTGCATTACGCGGTTGTTTGCAAATTCTTCCTGGCTAGTGTTCCCCAGAATTTCTGTGGCTTCCTCAGCGTAGACCAGCATGTCCACGAGGCTGACTCGGTCATCTCGTTTGCTCATACACTTCCTCTGCTGAACCGAGTATCTCCGCTCGAAGCAACCAATTTCGGTTATTCTCGATTCCCGAAAACGTATGCAGGTCTACCTGTCGTTTGAGAATATTCGACAACTCATCCTGAATAGTGATAAAAGCCAGTCCCACTCGAGCATCCGGCTCGAATTCAACGAGTACATCCACATCGCTATCGGGAGTGAAATCGTCGCGCAGGACCGAGCCGAATATCGCCAGACGGCCGATTTTGTTGCGCTTACAGAAGGCTGCGACCAAGTCAGCAGGGATTTCGATCCGTGCGTTTGTCATAGTTTTCACGGGATCAAACACTATACAGAAGAGGACTACCGGGACCGGTAGTGGAGTTTCGAGACTCGCTTAGCCCCGCCAACTTGCATATGACTTTCACCCGTGCGTTCCATTAATAGTTGGCAATCAGTAGCTCGGTGATTGGCCCTCTCTTCGCCCCATTGCTGTTGATGCGGCGATTGGCGAGCACTTTGTGAATGTTGTATCCGGCATACAGTTCCTCGAAGAAACTGTCATGCGGGTTCTCGTTCTGGGGGTCGGAATTGCTCAGCATCAGTTTGGCGCCTGCGGACCCTAGTTCCTGGTAAAAGAGCGCAAGCCTCCTCTGCTCTTCGTCGTTAAACGGGCTCTTGTAGAAGGAGTTAAAGTTTGCTGTCTTGCTGATCGGACGGTAGGGAGGATCCAGATAGACGAACGTCTTTTCGTCGACGAAACTCTTGCAGGCAGTGAAGTCTCCGAAGTGAATCTCCGCATTCCGGAGTGACTTCGAGACTGATCGAAGATTGGCCTCGTCGCAGATTCTGGGGTTGCGATAGTTACCATAGGGTACATTAAACTCGCCGCGGGAATTGACGCGATAGAGGCCGTTGAAACAGGTGCGGTTGAGAAAGATAAGGCGTGCAACGTGCAACGCCTCGTCCTGGACCGAGGCGGAGTAACCGCGATAAGAACGCCCCTGGTTGAACTTCAGTCTGGTCTCGTAGTAGAAGCTCTTGCGCCGTTCCTGGTCCAGTTCGCGATAATGACCCCTGATGTCATCCAGTCGTTCGATCAGACTCTCCACTTGCTGCTGGATTGTGCGGTAGGCGAGAACAAGATCCTCGTTCATATCGGAAATGAAGAACTCACGGACATTGAAGTCGTTTGCAATCAGGAAAAAGACGGCTCCGCCGCCGATGAAGGGTTCGGCATATTTTGTCAGACTGCCCGCATCCAGTTCAGGGGGAAGGTGGCGCCCAATCTGACCCAGGAGTTGTCCCTTGCCGCCCGCCCATTTGAGAAAAGGTTTTGCCTTTGGCGCGCGCTCGCGCACAAAGGGGAAGTGCATTTGTTTTAGATACATCCCAGACGTGCCTATATTGGTAATTGAATGATCCTGACGTTGTTTTCATTATCGCATAGCCGATCCGCCATTTCAACCGCTTGGCGCGGCACGCTTCACGGTCTAACAGCTACCTCGTCGCTCATTACGCGACCCTCTTCGACCACCAGGGCGATTCCGCCGCCTTTTAGTTCGCCATCTGTCTCATCGAAAAGGCATGTTTCGAGGTCATCAATGGCGGCCTGCAGGCGATTGCCTGTGACCCGCAGGGCAAACTTGTGCGTATCTCCGTTTTCCCAGGGGAAATCGGTCTCAGCCAGGACAGTGTCGCCGTCCAGCGCGCGCACGAGCTGCGCTACGCCGCGGCCATCGTCCGCTCGCGTGAGAAGCAGCGCGTAGTAGCGACGCATCCCTTGCACTCTGGCCGCGATGCCGGCTGCCTTGCACATATGCAGCGTTATGTCTGACTTGACTTCGTAGTCAACCCACTCGCGAGTGCCGGTGATCAGGAGGCCGCGACCTCGATTCTGGACAATGCGAAATGCCTCTGGCCACCAATAGTCATAGCCGTCCACGCCGTTGACCCAGGCCCGTCTCCACATTTGAGGACCGGGTATCCAGGGCCTGGGCCGGTTGAAGGAAGATTCGGAACGCGTGAAGGTGGTGTTGGGCTCGCCCTCCCAAGTGAGGTAGTCCAGATAGATTTTTCCTCTGGTTCGTTCACTATTTTGAATCGCTACACCGATCTCGGCAATCGGTTCATTTCCTTCTCCCTCAATGGACCAGCTGAACGTATGTCTGGCCCCCGGCTCGAGCATTTTGGACGGACCTGTTTCAAGCTTCAATTGGTCGTCTTCCGCTTTGAAACGACGCAGAAACAGGCTCACTTCGACAGGGTTTTCGTTGCTGGCGTCGGCTTCCAGCTCTGCGGTTACATTCTGCCCTGGGTAGAGCGTAGGAGAGGCCATCAGGCCGTATCCCCTTTGCTCGAAATAAGCGGCGATCTCTTTGGAGGGAATGAAAGTTTGGGTTGCCGCCCGCGCCGGGCGCCCTGTCGCGACGCCGTCAAAGTGCAGCGCGAGACTGCGGGTGCCTTTCCGACTGTGGCCAGCCACATTTTCGAGCTTGAGAGTTCCGCGGCTGTCTACGCTTTCGTCGGCCATGAACCCTTGGACAGAGCCTGACAGTTCGAAGTGGTAGCGGGCGCCGTCCTTGGGCAGGTGCGGCGGCTCCTTCGCCAAGGCCCGCCCAACGTTGGCTACATGCAGTGTTTCGGTGACAGCGTCGGTGATGGCCCTACCGCCGTCGGCTGTTGGCAGATAGAGTCGATCGGCCAAAGGCCCGCGGAAGTCCGGACCGTCTTCGAGCCCAGCCAGCCCGTTCTTGATGCCCAATAGGCAGCCGACATTGCCGGAATTGCAGTCAGTGTCCCAGCCGCTGGTGTTAACGATCATGAGAGATTTTTGGAAATCGTCGTCGCCGTGCAGGAGTGAATGGATGATAAGGGCGTGATTGGGCACCATGTGGCAGTTGCCGCCGTATTTGTCGTAGCCAAAGTTATCGGCGATCTGCTGTCGGGTTGCCCGCCAGTCATCGCCATTGTGAGCATGCCATTCCCGAATGCGCTCGATCATCGTTCGGATGAGCGAGTCCGCTGGAATGACGGACAGGCCGGTATCGATGAGCTTCTGGATATCCGATTCAACGAAGGCCTGGGCCTCCATTGCAGCCAGAACCTGTGCGCCGTGAATGGCAACGCCGTCGTGGGCGACGCTGGCAGCCCGCCGCGCGAGGTCGGCCGCCAGCTCGGGGTCGCCAGGCGCAACCATGGCCCAACCGTCGATGAAAATCTGGGCGCCGATTTGCTCGGCTACAACCTGGCCATTCAACGCGGTCGAGCCGCTGCGGGGTGCCGGGATGCCCTCCTTCAGGCGCAGATAGGCGGTATGCTCGGTGGAGTTTCCCATGCCTCCCCACCAGAGGATAGTGCGCTCTTCGATAATGTAGTTCAGCCAACTCTGACCGATCTGCGCGGGTGTAATCTGTAGCTGGTTGCCGTAGTCTGGCAGGGCACGCAGGAAAGTAAATGTGCCGGAAATGTCATCGTCGGTGACGATCAGCGGCACGTCCAGATGCTCATGGACGTAGTAGTTAATTTCGCCGAACCTCTCGCTAAGCGCCTCGTAACTCCAGCCTTCGAAGGGCCGGCCCAGGTAGACACCAATCAGCTTGCCCAGCACGCCGGCGTAAACTCGGTCGGTGTAGTCGCTCTGAATTTTCATGTGGTTGCTCCGTGTTTCGAAATGTCTTTCTGTCGGATTTAACGGCTTGCGAATGCCACTAGCCGCAGTACTGGTCCCGCCGGTGTTAGTTAGTCGCACAGCGGCAGTTCTGTTTCAGGAAAGTCGTTCTTGCCAACCGCTTGCAAAAGCTGAGGAAAACATCCTTCAAATTCGTTTTCGGCCAGTCGAAGCAGTCGCAAATTGACCAGTTCGCCCAGTTCAATTGGGATTGCTCCTGTTAGCGAATTTCCTTCGAGGCCCAGTTCTCTCAGACCCGTCAAACCGCCAAATTCAGTTGGAATCTCGCCTCTAAAATGGTTGTTGCCAAGCCGCAACTCCCTCAAGTCGTCGAGGCCAGCGAGATTTGCGGGTATCGCGCCGGAGAGAACGTTATCAGCCAGGCTCAATACTCTAAGATTTTCAAGTTCGCCCAAGTCAGCCGGGATGTTGCCGGTAAGAGCGTTGTCATCAAGGCGCAGCGCCTTCAGATCGTGAAGGTTTCCCAGGTCAACGGGTATTTTCCCGCTTAGTTCGTTTCCATCCAGACGCAGCCATTGAAGTTTGGCCAGCGCGCCTAATGCCCTTGGAATCTCCCCGGAGAGACGGTTATCGAAAAGATGCAACCATTCGAGGTCGGCCAACGCGCCCAATTCGGAGGGAATGGACCCCGTCAGTTGGTTTCCCTGGAGATCGAGTCCTTCCAGAAATGAGAGGCTGCCCAGATCTGACGGGATGTCACCCGTCAGTCTGTTATGGGCGAGCCCAAGCTCGCGCAGTCTGGTGAGACCAGTTAGTTGGATGGGAATCTCTCCGGACAGCTGATTGTCATTGAGCCGCAGCCATTCGAGGCTGGAGAGCGCGGTCAAAGCGACCGGTATGGTCCCTGAAAACTTATTGTCAGAGAGATGCAGTTCCCGCAAATTCTCGAGAGCGCCCAACTCGGAGGGAATAGTACCCGACAACCCGTTTCCGTCGAGCCGCAGCCACTCCATATTTGTGAGGGCGCCCAGTTCAGCAGGGATAGGTCCAGTGAGATTGTTGTTGAAGAGGTGGAGCCACTCAAGATTGCTCAGATTGCCTAGTTCAGGTGGGATATTCCCATTCAGGTGGTTTTCCTGCAGGCCCAACCCTTCCAGATTGGCGAGCGCGCCCAGTTCAGCCGGGATTTCGCCCTCCAAGTGGTTGCCATCGAGCCGAAACCATTCCACGCTGGCGAGACCGCCCAACTCGGCCGGTATTGTGCCGGTCAACTGGTTTCTGTGAAGACCCATTCCTGTCAGGTTGACGAGCGCGCCCAGAGTTACCGGAATGGTTCCTGTGAGCCGATTGCCGTCCAGACGAAGCCATTCCAAATTGGATAACGAGCCTAGCTCGGCAGGAATTGTTCCTGTCAGATGATTTTCGTGCAGACCCAGTCCCTTCAACATTGACAGCTCGCTCAACTCGGACGGAATTGGCCCGGTCAGCCGGTTGTCGAAAATCCACAGCCACTCCAGATGTGCGAGCGCGCCGAGTTCAGAGGGGACCTCGCCGGTCAGGCGATTGCCTTGAAGCCACAGCCCCTCCAGTGCGGTAAGCTCCCCTAGTCCGGCCGGCACCTCACCAGTCAAGCCTCGGCCATCCAACTCCACTACAGTGACGCGTGGAGGGGTCCTGCTTGTGTCGACGCTCACACCCTCCCATTCTTCAACTGAGATTTGGGTGCCCCAGTTCAGCGTTGCTTCGCCTGCTAAACTGTCCCGGATTCCCAGCAGAATTGCACAGTCTCCCACCAGGCCGGGATTCTCGATGTGGTCTGATACAGCGATACCGTTGGCACATCCGGCCGCTTCCATCTGGCCGGCTGAAAACGTGCAACCGGTTGCGGTCAATGCGGCAAACGTTGCCAAAAAGACATAAAGTACAGATTCAGTTCTCAAACTGGCAAGGCATTCGTTTTTGCGGCGACTAAGCTGTGCGAACAATACGGTAGCTCCTTGTTGGGTTGTGGAGGCCAGCGATCCAGTGGCTAAGAATGGCATGACGCATGCAGCCTGGACAGCTATTCGAAATAGGCAGTTCACACCAAAGGGGAAGTTCGAGGAGGGATCGCGGTCTGACAAACTTTGTCGACTTTGGGTCGCCTCGCAAGTAGAGCCGAGACTATCTGTAATCGGGCCAGTAGAATTCCCGCATGGTCGGGTCGTCGTAGCCGTCCATCCAGGAATTCTTAAGGCCGGGCGTCTTGATTGCCGCTTCGACTATGGCGCGATTGAAGTCACCGACCTGTTCATGCTGCAGGTACTCGTCTACCGGCATCCACAGACACTCGTCGATCTCCCAGTCATCGCGCTCGATGGCATCGGTCAGCGGCGAAAGCCGGCAGATGAAGTAGATGTCTGATTTTCCATACCGATAGCCATGCCAGTGCCGCCAACAGACTACCGACTCGAACCTGGTTTCTATACCTGTCTCCTCAAGGACTTCGCGCACGACCGCATCAGCCAAGTGTTCGCCGGGATGAAGCGCACCGCCGGGCAGTTTGTAATAGGCCCGGGAAGAGCCGCGATGTCTTTCCGAAACAACCAGCAGTTCCTGCCTATCGTTTATGGCCACACCGCCCGCGCCAATGTAGTGCGTGGCGTAGCCGGGTACCAGCGCATCGTCTTGCAGTTTGCGAACGAGCAACACATAGTTGGGCTCGGTGTGGTGGAAGACAAAACCGGCAGAGGTTGAGACGGGGATCAGAGCGGCCCGCTCGATTGGCAGGTGGAGCCAGACAAGAAATCGGCCATCCTGGACCCATTTCACCAAGGAGGAGGTGAGGCCTTGCTCGAAGAGTTCAGTCTCTGCCGGCAGATCACCGGTGTTGATTTCGATGCCATTGAAACGGTTGACGGCGTGCGGCAGAATGTCCATGGGTTCACCTTGTTGGCTGCTGTTTCCATTTGGTCCCGTGCGCCACTTGATATCCGTCACTGAACCCACCCAAGGGGACAGGCGGATTTGGACAAACACACGCTCGGCTGGCATGGTCCCAGAACACACACCAGCAAGGGCGAACTGGATTGTTGATCGTTCGAAAGTTGCTTTCAGACAGTGGAGGACCTGTGAAATCCTGAGTTAACCCGATTAAGACTATTTTAGTCGTCCATCGTACACAAATCAAGTTAATAATAACGCACTTTGCTGGCGGCGCGCACAGGTAGTTGCCGTGAATTGTGCTATTCTGAGTGGCGAACAGGCAATTGCAGCTTCGGGTGAAGCTGTCGCCTGGCGCCGGGACAGCCGAAGCGGAGCAACACAGTCCCTTAGCTTTTGTCGGAAAACAATGATAGACATTTCAGGAGATTGAGCCATGTACACAACCGATCAATATGAAGGAATGCTGGCGGAAACTGTCTCAGTGCGTGGTGCAAACGAGGATCGAGTCCTTGCATACATGGCCAGACCACTGGGAGATGGACCGTTTCCAGGGATGGTGCTCATTCACCATATGCCTGGCTGGGACGAATGGTATCGGGAGGCCACGCGCAGGTTTGCCCATCATGGTTTCGTGGCGATCTCGCCAAATCTTTATGAGCGCGTCGGGCACGGTTCACCTGAAGATGTGGCCGCAGCCGCACGCGCCGGCGGCGGCGTGCCTGATGATCAGGCAGTCGCTGATCTTGAGGCGGCTATGCGATATTTGCGGGCCTTGCCTTACATTAACGGCAAGGTTGGCGTATTTGGCACCTGTTCGGGCGGGCGGCAGGCAGTGCTGGCGGCAAGCCGCGTTGCCGGGTTCGACGCCGTCGTTGATTGCTGGGGCGGCGGGGTCGTGATGCAGCCGGACCAGATTACCCCTCAACGGCCGGTGGCTCCGATCGACTATACTGCCGATCTCAGTTGCCCCGTCCTGGGTCTGTTTGGCGCCGAAGATCACAGCCCAACAACTGAAGAGGTGGCGCTCCACGAAGAAGCGCTAAAGCAGAATGGGAAGGATTACGAGTTTCATATGTATGATGGCGCAGGCCACGGCTTCTTCTATTATAATCGCCCCAACTATCGTCAGGCTCAGGCCGTTGACGGCTGGGAGAAGATCTGGACGTTTTTGGGTCGAGAACTGGCTGAGTAACGCGCATGCGGTGGCGTGGAAATATGACAGGAATCATAAAACAGGAGAGCAAACTCATGTGCACCATGATCGTTCAGAAAGTCCCTCTGGAAGGATTTGGCAAGGGCACCGACGGCTGGTTTGACATGAACCAGGCAAACGTCTGCTGGGATCACCCATTTCATACACCGGAGGAGCACGCGCTCAACATCGACTTCGTTAATGAGAGCTATGGACCGGGCGCTCGGATCGCGGTCGAACTCAGCGTTGACGGCGCCCGCCAACTGGTGGAGACGATTCAGTCGGTACTGGCGGAAGCAGAAGCCAAAGGATTGATCTGAAGGGCGCGTTCCGCAGAAAGGTTCCTGCGGAACGAAAGGCAGGGCGAAGCCGAACTGTATGCCGCCTTGATCCGTAAACCGGATCGAGCGAAGGAACTACTCAGTCCCGATAGGGATCGTACTCATCTTCACCGGCCATGGCTACCCCCAGTGGGGTGAGGGTGTGGAGAATTCGAATCGTGGGGTTATGGTGTGCCAGCACTTCGGGCAGACGCTTGTAGACTAGCGGCGCCTCATCGGTCCCCGCGCCGCGCAATGTCACTCCCATGTTCCGGATCGAGTCGAGCATCTGGTTGCGACTAATTTGCCCGCGTTTCACCTGTACTCTGCGCCTGTTCCTCCAGCGGAAGCGGCCCGCGGCCTGCGTGCGCGACATCAGGCGGCCAGCACCGTGGACGGTAGAATAGAGAGCCAGCCGGCTCTCTTCACTGTCCACACCTTCCAGGACTACCGAGATATCCCCCATTGACCCGCCGACAAAGCCCTTTTGTCCGGGAAACGCAGGGGTGGCTCCTTTGCGTGTGACCCACAAGGAGCGCCCGTCGTGGTCCTCTTGCCATGCGAAATTGTGGTGATTGTGAATCTCTTCAACGATGTTGGCGCCCAACAGCGAGGCCACCCTACTGCATACCCAGTCCCGCCCGGCATAGGCGTAGCGCCCAGCCAGCTCCATGCAAGCGAGATACTCCTGGGCCAGTGCAGAATCTAAATCAAGCAGACTGGGAATTCCCTTGGTTGCGCTGCGGCGACTGCGGCGCGGACGGCCGCTCGATGCCGGAACAGATTGGCGGAGGGTTCCCCGCTGGCGATCAGCGGCCTCCATGAAAAACTTGGCCAGGCGATGCCCCAGTCCGCGTGAACCGAAGTGGACCCCCAGCCAAGTCCGGCCCAATTCGTCCTCGAAAATATCCACATAGTGATTGCCGCTGCCTACAGTTCCAAGTTGCTCGGCGGCCATCTTTTTGTGTTGGCGGGCAACGGGGAGGTACCAAGCCGGATCGTCATCGAATAGAGGATGGTCAACCCGATCCTTATTCTTGCGCCCTATGCCGAAGGAAATAGTTTCCCAGATATCATCCATGATTCTTTCGATATGCTGCTTGACTTCCATGGCCGGAATATCGAGGCGCACGGCCTTGTTCCCGCAGGCGATGTCGAATCCGACGCCGGCTGGATTCAGCTTGTTTTCGTAGGCAACCACGCCGCCGATGGGAACAGTGTAGCCCAGGTGATGATCGGCCATGAGCGCGACCGCGTCGGCTTCCTGGGCGCAGTTGACGATTTGAGCGACTGCATTGTTCAGCGGGTCTCCCCAAACTGGCACGCCGCGAATTACTTCGACTGTCATTCATCCCCCGTCATATATACTGCCAGTCATTCGGAGTCATCATCCGATGAAATGCTGGCCCGTCGGTCGGCTAGGCAGGTCTGATGCCCTTGTACTCGCCTTCCGGCAGGGACTGCGGTCGCTCGCAGCTGGTCGTCAGCTCTACGTGGCGGCCAGTCTCTGATGCCAATTGGATTGCGTCCATAATCTCAAGCACGTGCAGCGCCATCTCACCGCTGGCCCGATGGTCGGTGTTTTCGATCGCGCTGACTGCCATATCTGCAAGGCCGATACCGCGGCTGTTGCCGGCGTGTCCGAAGCGCAGCGGCAACTCTTTCCACGATTGGTCGGCGGCTGTGCGCAACTGCAGAGGGCCGCCAAACGTGTTCGGGTCGGGCAGATTGAAGGTACCGGTCGTGCCATACAGTTCTATACGGGGCAGCCCTGATGCCTGTGTATCGAATGAGGTGACAATCGTGCCGATGGCGCCGCTTTCGAAGTCGAGAAGGCCGGCGACGTAAGTTGGGACCTCCACTTCGATGATGCCTCCCCTGCGCGGCTCGCTGTGAATCTTGCGCTCCGTCCAGGTCGCGCGCGCCGAACCGGTCACGCGCCGCACGGGGCCAAGTAGATGAACCAGCGCCGTCAAGTAGTAGACTCCCATGTCCAACATTGGTCCGCCGCCGGGCTTGTAGAAGAAGTCCGGGTTGGCGTGCCAGTACTCGTGTCCGCGGCTCATCATGAACGCGGTTGCGGCAACAGGCGCGCCGATGACCCCCTCATCCAGGTAGACTCGCGCCGACTGATGACCGGCGCCAAGAAAGGTATCAGGCGCACAGCCTACGCGTAGATTCTTTTGCTTGGCAAGCGCTAACAGCTGCTGTCCCTGGTCAAAACTCGCGGCCAGCGGCTTTTCGCTGTAGACCGCTTTGCCTGCCTCCAGCGCGGCCTTGCTGACGCCGAAATGGGCATTTGGAGGCGTAAGGTTGAGCACCACATCGATATCTGGTGCAGCCACCAGCTCTTCAAGCGACAGGACTTTGAGTCCGTACTTCTCTGCCTGGGATTCCGCTGCTGCTGCTACCACGTCGGCACAGGCCCCTACTTCAAACTCCGGCAGTTCCCGGCTGACTTCAATATATCGACTACTGATGATTCCGCAACCGACCAGGCCGATACGTGCTGGCAATTCCATTGTCAGTACCCTTTCCTTGCTAGTTGCTGGCCCATTACAGCTGACAGACGTCCAGGCCTCTTCAGTCTCTCGCCGCCCAGATGATGCCCCTCCGCACAATCTCGCGGGCCTCCGGCACGTCGAAATCCTTTGCCACGTGCCCCAGTGAACTGTAGAAGATTTTCCCCTGGCCCCAACGGCGTTTCCAGACGACCGGCATGACGGTACCATCGATCCAGGGCGCGTGTTCGCCGGAAAATGTCGTTGCCGCCAGAACTTCATTGCTGGGGTCTACATGCATAAGGTACTGTTCGCTGTGCATCTGAAAATCGCTCATTCCTGCCGTGATGGGATCGGAATGATCGAGAATATTGACAGTGTAGTCAATGATATTTCCCGGGTGGGCCACCCACTGACCTCCTACCATGAACTGATACTCTGTGTTTTGGCGAAAGGCATCCGCCATGCCTCCATGCCAGCCGGCAAAGCCCGCCCCATTGGCGATGGTGTCCAGTAGACCCTTTTCCTGTTCCTTCGTGATGGAACTCATCGTATATACCTGCGTGATGACGTCATAGGTTGCCATGCGCTCGGCGTCGGTGTAGATATCGAGCGACGTCTCGACGTCTACGTCAAAGCCGGCCTCCTCGATCAGAGGCGCAAAGATATCCACGCATTGTTTCGGTTCATGGCCTTCCCAACCGCCCCACATCATCAGTGATCTCTTCGACATCGGAATTTGACTCCTTGTTGTATTGCCTGGTCTCGCTCTACGGCCGCACGCGCAACGACCTGGAAACTGCAATGTGAATGAAGCTTGTCTGGACGAAAGCGTTCCGACTGACCGCGGTGCCTGCTTTAATGCGAGTATTGAGTGCCGTAATGGGCAGTATAGCACCCGTGCAAAGAAGCTACAATGAATTGCCCGGTTTGGAAAGGTTGTATCCACTCAGCTTGAGTCAGTTCGCGCCTTTGAATCAGGTGCGCGATGGCGCCTCCTCTCTCTGCAGGCGGGCGATCGGACCTACGGCCCTCCGCTGTGTGGGGCGACTCCCCACGCAAACCCCGGGGAACGTGCCGCACCGACCGTTCGTAGAAAAAGCGTAACTACTAAGCCAGATATAGTGCTTGTATTGACCAGCCCTTCAACCCTGCCGCCATTCAGGCTATCTGATCGCGTATTCGGTTGGCGGAAGCTACGATGCTGGATCTGACTGCTGGAATAGGCAGACACGGCAGGAACTGCAGTTCTTAGTTTTCAGTTTCTAGTTTTTAGTGGAACACCAGTTGTCAGGGGAACACCGGAGTTTAGCAGTCGATGGTCGGTGGGTTGAGGCGGCAAGTGGGGGAGGAAACACTGGTAGCTAGATACGCTGCTGGAATGCGCACACACGGTCGGAACTGCAGTTTGTTAGTTTTCAGTTCTTAGTTTTTGGTGGAATTCCAGTCTTCAGGGGAACACCGGAGATTAGCGGTCGATGGTCGGTGGGTTGAGGCGGCAAGTGGGGGAGGAGACACTGTTGGCTAGACACGCTGCTGGAGCCGCACGGCTGGAATGAGCACACAAGGTCGGTGAGCGATGGTTTTGTAGGGGGGCGTTGCGGGGGCGCAGCCCCTGCACAAGGGAGGCCGCTTGCGGCCGACCGCCCAAATACAACAATGTGGGGAGAAAGGACACCTTTGCTCCCCTCGTTCAGGGTTGCGATTCAGTTGCGGCTGAGTAGCTACAGTTTAAGTTGAAATCCGACGGTCTCTGGCGGAGCGCAAATGGAGGCGGCGCGAGTTTCGTCAGAATGGAATGGATAGCGCTGACGTCCGAACTCCGGTCGGAAATTCGCGTTATGAAATATAGTATATTCAGGATAGACTGTGCCCTGTAATTGAGGCGCAAGAATGGAACTGGTCTGTGACCTGTGCGGACAATGGCTATGGATCACTATGACTGAGTCCAGTTTTCTTTCCTGCTGAAAGGGCAAGCGAGTGTAGCATTCACGGTTACCCAGCAAAGGAGGAAGTCGATGGCAGCGAAGACAAGAATGAGCCGGCGGCAGTTTCTGTGGGCATCCGCTATCGGATCTGCAGGGGTTGTAGCAGCCGCGTGTCAACCGGCTGTACCGGCAGCCGACATGGCGGGCGAAGGAGAAGCAGCCGCGCCGTCTATGGAGGCGGTCGAAATCCGTTTCAGCCATTGGCACGGCGGTTTCTGGGATCCGATTCGTGACGGTATAGGCGAGGCGCACCCGGAAATCACGGCGATCAGCGAGTCGACGCCCTGGGGTGAATACTCGACCAAGCTCCTGACGCAGATGGTGGGCGGGGTCGCGCCGGATGTTGTCATGGTCGACAGCTACTGGCAGGGCGATTGGTTCAAGGTGCTACTGGCACTGAACGACGCGCTTGACGCCCACGGTGTGGACAACAGCAAGTGGGACGCGGACCCGTTGAGGCAGTGCGGGAATGACGGCAACATCTACTCCCTTTCCCAGATCTACTGCCCCAACTGGCAGCTGGTTGTGAACAGGACGCTGGCCGAGCAGGAGGGCATCGACCTGCCGGACTGGGGCGACGACGGGCCGGCTGAGAACTACGATGAGTGGCGCTGGGATGATCTGGTCGAACTGCTGAAGGCGACGACCAAGGTCAACGCCGACGGTGAAGTGGAACAGTGGGGTCTCGCCAACAGCACCGCGCGTTTCGGGGCCACTTCGCTCTACTTTATGTACAGTAACGGCGGCCAAGCCTTGGACGATCTGTGGGGCTATCAGGAAACCGAGGCGCTGATCGACTCGGAGGAGTCGGTACAAGCGTTGCAGGACTACATCGACCTGACGCTGGTGGACAAGGTTGCACCCACGCCCGCCGAGGCCCAGGCGGTTCAGGGCGGAATATTCAATTCGGGCAAGGCCTTCTGCACGATCAGACACCCCGGTGTCGGAGATCAGCGGGTCAACCAGGAAGAGTTCGGTCTGCTGTTCATGCCGGTTCCCTGGCGCGAGCACCGCGTCCAGCTGATGGGAACGAACTCTTGGGGCGTGTGGAGTGGAGGCGAAAACACAGACGCGGCCTCAACGTTTTCCATTTGGGCCACCACCAGCGGGACGATCAGCGACTGGATTACGCCCAATATCAATCTGACAGGCTACGATATGCGGAGCGCCATTGACAAGCTTCCTGCGCTGCCGGAAGGGTGGATGCGGCGCTTCTACGAGGTCTTCCTGAGCCGCGACGAGCGCTTCACCACACATCCGTCAGCCGCGGAGGACGTACTATGGATGCCTCGATGGTATGGCCGCAAGGCGCGGTTCTTCTCTGATACGGTGCGGCGCGAATATGACAAGGTCTTCCTGGGCGAGAAGACGATGCAAGAGGCCATGTCGGACGCCAAGACCGAGATCGATGCAGCCTTGCAGGAAGGATAGCGGCACTCTTTTGACCAGTAGCTGGTGGCCAGGATGTTAAATTCTGGTCACCGGCAGTCGCTTAGCGAAGTGAATGGAGAGACCGTCTGAACTGTGATTTGCGGGATTGTGGGATGTGCTGTGATCTACTTCGCCAACCTGCTTCTCACTTCTCCCAGTTGATTCCTCTCTCCTCGCCCCTTGCAACTCACCCTTTACTTCTCATTTCTCTGATTGCAGATGAACGTTCTGGTGACTGGCGGCAGCGGCAAAATCGGCGGGTACGTGCTCCGCGAACTCCTGTCCGCCGGCTACACGGTGTCAAACTACAGCCGAACCGCCCCGCTCGTCGCAGAGGTCCGGCATATTCACGGCGACATCACCGACCTTGAGCGGATGCGGGAGGCTTGTCAGGGCCACGATGCCGTCATCCATTTGGCGGCGGTGCCGGGTCCTGGGATCACCACGCCGGAGCGGCTGATGTATGTCAACGACCGGGGAACTTATACGGTTCTGGAGGCCGCGGTGAGTGCGGGTGCGCAAAAGGTGATCTTCGGCTCTTCCAAGGAGGCGATGAATACCGATTACAGGCAGTGTGACACGCCGCCGCGCTACTTTCCCATTGACGAGGGACACCCGGCCGAGCCGCGCAACGAATACGGGATCAGCAAGCTGATCAACGAGATCACCTGTCAGCGTTACACAGAGAGCTACGGCATTCAGACCATGAGCCTGCGCATTAATCACAACTGGTACCTCGACAGAGCCGGTGTCGAAGTCGCGGTGCGGGCGGGGTGGAACCGGGAGCGAACAGTGGATGAGCAGTGGGAGGGATACCGGCGTTATATTACCGACCCTGCCACAGGACGCTCCAACCTGTGGACCGTCACCGATGCGCGCGACGCGGCGCGGGCGTTCAGGCTGGCGCTGGAGAACGAAGACATCGCACATGAGGTCTTCCTAATCAACGGCGCGGACACCTGTTCGCTGTTGGAGTCCTCGACGCTTGCTGCGCGCTTCTATGAGAACGTGCCCCTACGCAGGCCGCTGTCCGAATTTGAAAGTTTCGTCTCGACCGAAAAGGCACGCAGGTTGTTGGGATACCAACCGCGATATACGTGGCGGCAAAGTGAATTCCGAGCATGGATGGAGGAGCAGCCGTGAGCGCAGCCACCCCTGCCGCGGCCGGAAGCCGCAGACGCCGGATGTCCCGTCTGCGCCTGCGCGAAGCGATTGACGGCTACATCTGCATCGCGCCCTGGGTGCTGGGCTTCCTCATTTTCACTGCTTTCCCCATTGTCGCCTCCTTCGGGCTCTCCTTCAGCCGTTACACAATCCTCGATCCGCCCCGCTTCATCGGCCTGGACAACTACGGCAAGATGCTGAACGGAGACCCCCTCTTCTGGCAGTCGCTCAAAGTGACGGTGATCTATACGATCATTCTGGTTCCGCTGGGCACGATAGGCGGATATGTGCTGGCTCTGCTGCTCAATCAGGCCGTGAAGGGGGTTGGCTTTTTTCGCACCGTCTTCTACCTGCCGGTGGTTACACCAGCCATTGCCACCTCCTTCCTGTTCGCCTGGATGCTCAACCCAGAGATTGGGCTGGTCAACAACTTTCTGGCCAGCATCGATATTGAGGGACCGCAATGGTTCGCCTCGCGCCAGTGGGTAATACCCAGTTTCATCATCATGAGCCTGTGGGGGTTGGGCGGAAACATGATCCTCTATCTCGCCGGTCTGCAGGGCGTCCCGACGGTCCTATACGAAGCGGCGATGCTCGACGGCGCGGGCGTGTGGGCCAAGTTTCGCAATGTAACCCTGCCGATGACCTCGCCGGTCATCTTCTTCACCTTTCTAACCGGCATGATCGGCACTTTCCAGGTGTTCACTGGCGCCTATGTCATCACCTCAGGCGGCCCGGCTGACGCTTCACTCTTCTACATTCTCTATCTCTATCAGAATGCCTGGAACTACCTCAAGATGGGCTACGCGGCCGGCCTGGCCTGGGTACTGTTCGCAATCATATTTGTGTTGACGCTTATTTCTCTGCGCGTTTCGGGACGGTATGTCTACTACGAGGGCGCGGTCAGGTAGTCTTCAGCGGGCTTAACTTGAAAGATAGGTAAGGCGCGATCACGATGGTCACTACGACACGAACCAACACAGGAGACGGGCCGTTGGGCGGTTGGTTGCAGAGCGTAAGCAAAAGGCAGTTGGTCAATCAGGTCCTGGTCTACATCCTGTTGCTCGCAGTCGGCTTTATGCTGGCGATCCCCTTCATCTGGCTGATCTCCAGTTCGCTCAAGACCGAGACCGACGCCTTCGCGATCCCGCCGAGTTTCATCCCCAATCCGGTGCAGTGGAGCAACTACGTTGTGGGTCTGACCGAGTTCCCCTTCGTTCGCTCCACCATGAACACAATGATCATGGTGGTGTGGGTCATGCTGGGGACGGTGCTTAGCGGCAGCTTGGTGGCTTATGGCTTCGCGCGCGTGCGCTTCCCTGGGCGCACCGCCCTCTTCATCCTGGTGCTGAGCACGATGATGATTCCATCGCACGTCACGCTGATCCCGCAGTATCTGCTGTTTCGCGAGCTGGAATGGCTGGATTCGTTCAAACCGCTGGTCGTGCCGAGTTTCTTCGGGGGCGGAGCCTTTTACATATTCCTGTTACGACAGTTCTTTTTGACGATTCCATTGGACTACGACGACGCGGCGCGCATTGACGGTTGTGGCACGTTCTCCGTTTTCTGGCGCATCATCCTGCCCCTATCGAAGCCGGCGCTGGGCACAATGGCGATCTTTACCTTCATGAGCCAGTGGAACGCTTTTTTCGAGCCGCTCATCTACCTGAACCGTTTCGAAACGCAGCCGCTGGCCGTGGCGCTGACGACGTGGGTGCAGACCGCGCACGGCTCCACCTCGATGCACTACGTCCCGTGGGTAGCGATAATGGCGGTCTCGACCCTGATCTCTCTGCCCCCCGTCATGGTGTTCTTCTTCGCGCAACGGCACTTTATCCAGGGCGTGGTGGTGAGCGGCATGAAGGGATAGCGAATTGCGGCCCATATCTACAGCAATATCAGGAGAGGAAAAACGTCTGTGATCATCGACGCACATTTTCACATCTTTCCTCCGCTTGGCAGAGCGTCCGTTGCGGAGGACCCGCTGCAACCGCTGCGGATGAAATTCTGGCAGTATCATATGCGCGACAGCCGCCGCTTCCGCCGCAAAGCCGATGACGAAGAGGTGCCCGAGCCTTTCATGAATTGGGGCTCGGACGACCTCAACGAGATGCCGGATGTCAACTTTCGCATGGCCGACTTTGGCCGCGCGGAGATCACGGTTGACGGCGTCGATTACTACATGCAGGCTTACCCGCCCAGCCTGATCAACTGTGAAGCGCCGCCCGAGCGCATGATCGGCGAGATGGACCTGGTGGGCGTGGACATGGGTGTTCTCCAGCACGACCACATCTACGGCGCGCTGAACGGGTACTATGGCGAGCAGATGCGGCGTTTTCCCAATCGCTTCATTGGGCTGGCGCAGGTGCGGGAATGGGAGGCGGACAGGCGTGAGGAGCATGAGCGGCTGGAGCAGGCGGTCTGCGAATATGGTCTCAAGGGTCTTTATTTCAGCGTCGAGCCGTTCGCGCTGAGCAACTACGGCGACCATCTTGACGACGCCAAGTTCGAGCCGCTGTGGGAGAAGGTGCGTGACCTGGGCATCCCCGTCTGGTGGTATCTGCACAGCCGCAAGCGCGACCGACTGGGCGGGTTTATGGAGCACGTGGCTGAGCTCGACCGCTGGGCCCAGGCCCACCCCGAAATCCCTGCCGTTCTCACGCATGGCATCGATACGTTCAGCATGCGCCGCGGCGAGGAGCGCTATCAGGTCCCCGATGCGCTGATGACGCTGCTCAAGCGGCCGAACATGCACGTTGAAGTGCTGTTCTGCGCGTTCTGGCCGGAATACCCGTTTCCCGGCGCCCAGGAAAAGATCAGGGAGCTGCGCGAGGAGATCGGCGTTCACAAGCTGTTGTGGGGAACGGATATGCCCTACTGTTCCGGCTCCTGGTGTACGTACAAGCAGGCGATCGACTACATTCGGGTGCACTGTGCGTTTCTTTCGGAAAATGAGAAGGCGTTGATCCTGGGTGGTAATGCGGCGCGCATGTTCGATCTGCTGTGAGCTGTGACTGACCTGCGCGTCGAACGGAATCCGACAGAGGAAGTACCTCCTATTTGAAGCTTGGGCTTTGCCCGCGGTCGATTCAGTTGCAAATAATAGGCGCTGCCGCGCAGCAGGAAGGAATGGCGCTCAGATGTTAACTGCGGAACAGATCGCTCATTTTGAGACATTCGGCTTTGTCGTCCGGCGACGGTGCTTTTCGACGAGCGAAATGGAGAAGATCAGCGACGCGTTCGAAGAGGTGCTGACGGAGGACCGCAGGGGTGAGGCGTTCGACGGGAAAGCGCGGCAGGCGGTGCTGGGCTTCATCGAGAAGAGGCCGCTACTGTCCGGCCTTGTTGAGGATGATCGCATCTATCTGCCGCTCGAACAGCTGCTCGGCCCCGGTTTTGTATGGATGGGTTCCGACGGCAACCTCTATGTCGGCGACACCGGCTGGCATCCCGACGGTTCGGTTCTCGATTATGGGTGTATCAAGGTCGCCCTCTACCTCGACCCGGTGATGAAGGATAGCGGCTGCCTGCGGGTCATCCCCGGTTCGCACCGGCTGCCGCTGCACGCCGCGCTCGACCCGCTCAAGCAACAGCGGCGCGAACAGGACGAGAAGGCGTTTGGCACGGACGGCCGCGACATCCCAAGCTATCCGCTCGAGTCGCAGCCGGGCGATGTAGTTTTCTTTGACCAGAGCCTGTGGCATTCAGCGTTCGGCGGCAAGACAGGGCGGCGCATGTTCACGATGAATTTCGCTGCGCAGCCGTCAAAAGATGAGAACATCGAGTATCTAATTCGGGTCTACCAGAGTGACCTCAAGCACGTGGAGAACATGCAGTATACGCAATCAGCCCGCGTGTACGAAGACGCTTTCTTGTACAGCGACAGTCCGCGCATCAAGGGGATGGTGGGCAAGCTGGTGGAGTTGGGATTTAAATGATGGGTAGCTACTGACCCATTTACAGTGCCGGTGTGGACCAGACCTTCATTCACGCCGCCATTCAGGCTATCTCATCGTGCATTCGTTGGCAGCGGCCACATTGCACGGGACGCACAGCTGGAAACAGTGCGTACGGTCGATGAGGGATGGTTTTGTAGGGGGGCGTTGCGGGGGCGCAGCCCCTGCACAAGGGAGGGCCGAAGGCCCGACCGCCCAGAACTGCAGTGATCAGTGGTCAGAGACTGCGGCGATTGATTGAGGATTGGTGTG
>MPML01000068.1 GCA_002238445.1 Caldilineaceae bacterium bin5 | reverse complement strand
GCCGAAGGCCCGACCGCCCATATACTGGTGACGGCTCTTGGCAACGCCCCATGAAATGTAACTGTTTTTGTTCCGTATTTTGCTTGTGCTAAGATAAATGCAAAACTGCATGCGCCAAGCAGGAAGATGAAGCCCTTGCCCGGTCGCAGAACGATTGGATCGGGCGCGGCAGTTCAGTGGCCGGGTTGGCCCGCTGCCGGCTTCAGGGATGTTGATAGTTTGGGGTAACCCGGTGACTTGGCCACGGGCAGCAGAGGGAGTTTCCCCGGACTCACATGCGCGGCGCGAAGCGCAGGAGACTGACATATGCGCGGTCGCTTCGGCATTTCTACGCGAAGCGACCGTTGCCACTATGCACGGGTCAATACAGAGGATTCGTGTTCAATGCGCCGCTGAACCAAAGCGGTGCGGAATGGAGGAAAATGTAAATGCGACGGTCTTCTTTTGATTACGATGAGCCGCTCCAACCGGAGTCGAGGCCGACTTCCGCGTTTCGGAGGATCGCCACGGCCATTGTTTCGCTTGTTTTGATTCCGGCCCTGATCATCGCCGCGCTGCTGCTGCCGCCGATCAGATTGATCGATCGCATTCAGTTCCTGTCCTTTACGACGATCGACAGGAGCGGAGGCTCGTTGATGGATCCGGACGGGACGACGATTGTTTTTCCTCCGGAGAGTGTATTTGAAACCTTCAGGGTCAACCTTGAAAGTATTCCACGTGCAGAGTTTCTGAGTGGGAACGCGGGACAGGATTGGATGACCGCCCGCGATGCTCTGGCCGCCACGGGTCTGGAAGCGAAGAGCCCGATCTACCAAGTGGATGTGCGCGGCGGAAGCTTGGGGCAGAGCATTGTGCAGATCCCGATTCCCAATGACAGTCAGCCATACGAAACGCTGGAACTGTACAGTTGGGATGGGGACAGTTGGGAATTCGTGCCCAGTGCTATTTTGGCCATGGAAGACCGGATTGAAGCGCGAGTCAACGGCCCGCCACCGTCCAATTTTGTTGTGATGCAGACAGGTGCGCCGCCGGCGCGAGTGGGGACGAACATTGGGGTCGCCGAGATGGCTCCAGCGAGTCTGGCCAATGCTGCTATTACCACTCTTGGGGTGGCCGGATATTACCTGCGGGGGGACGGTGCGCTGGATATTGTGCGCGCCACTGCTCCTGTTGGCAACTATGCGATTGTGCCGGTCCTGCGCAACTGGCAAGGCGGGGAAGCTCCACGCAGCGACCTGCTCCACAATATGCTGGTGGAATCGGGGCAACAGCAGAACCAGATTGCGGCGATCACCGGTCTTTTGACGCAGTACAGTTATCCGGGCGTCATCATCGACTATCGCGGAATGGAGGCGACGCTGGCGGGAGAGGCAGAGTTCACGCGCTTCATCGAACGTCTGGCTGAGCGACTGCACGCGCCCGATATGAATCGCTGGCTGGCAGTGCGGGTGGAGTCACCCCAGCAGATTTCGGCGGTTGATTGGAACACGCGCGGCTACGACTGGAAGGCGCTGGGCAGCGCGGCTGACCGTATACTGATTCCGGGTCCGGCGGACCCCGCGGCATATCAGCTGGGCGGGCAGATGGGAGCCCTGCTGGCATACGCCACGGACCAGATTGACCGGAAGAAGGTGCAGGTGGAACTGCCGGGTATGTCGGTTGAACGGAGCGGAAACCAGCTGTGGCTCAAGGGCTTTAAGCAGGCGCTTCAACCGTTGGTTGCTCAGATCCGGCTGGGGGGAGAAGATGGGGTGATCGTGCCAGGCGCGGATGTTGAGGTGGCGGCGGTCAACCCGCGAATTTCTCGCCCGCTGGCCTGGGATGATGCGATTGGCGCTTATGTGTACGCGTACACTGACGACCAGCAGATGGAACGCGTGGTTACGATTGAGAACAGCAGCAGCTTTGCCCGCAAACTCAACTTGTTGGAGCGATACCAAGTTACGCAGGTGATGGTGCGGGATGCGGATTCGGGGGATGTGGACCCGGATCTGTGGGAGGTCGCCCGTCAGTTTCAGACGGGTGGGGGGGTGAATACGACGCCGGCGATGCTGAAGGTATCCTTCAGGATACTCCATCCTGACGGCGGCGTGATGGAGGAGGTAACGGTTCCGATTGAGAATCCGGTATACACGTTTATGGCGCCGCCCGGCGAGGGGGATATCCATGTCGAGGCGCAGGTTGTGCAGATTTCGAATTTTGGGAGCAGCATGGCGGCCAGCCCGCAGAATAAGGTAGCGTTGAGCCTGGCGACGCCGACGCCGGTTGCGACGAACACGCCGGTGCCGACGGCCACGCCTGAAGTTTCAAGGCTGGTCAGCACGCAGAACACAAATGTCCGGGAAGGGCCGGGCACGAACTATCCGATTGCAGGTCAGCTCAGCGCCGGTGAGCCTTACCTCATATTTGGGAAGAACGAGGCTGGCGATTGGTGGCAGATCGATATTGGCAATGGCAATAAGGGTTGGGTGTTTGCTGAATTAACGACTGCCAGCGGTCCGCTGGAGGCTGTGGCCGTGATTACCGATATCCCGGACCCGCCGGCTGCGGCACCGGCTGCAGTGGCACCGGCGCCTGCTGGGGGCGGCAGCTTCGGTTATGGGGTCCAGGCCCACATGGTGCACAACAATTTTGCTGGTCAGGTGATGCAGAAGACGAACGAGATGGGCTTTGGTTGGGTGAAGCAGCAGATCGAATGGAAGGTCTTTGAGCAAAGTCAGGGGCAGTATGATTGGGGATCGATGCAGGGCATCATAGACGCGGCCAATGGCGCAGGTATCAGCCTGTTGTTCAGCGTTGTCAATGCGCCGGCATGGGCACGCGAAGGTGGTTTCGAACCGAATGTGGGCGGACCCCCGGCAGATCCGAACACGTTCGCCAGATTCCTGGGAGCGATGGCCGGCAAGTATTGCGGGACATCCTTGAAGGCGATCGAGGTATGGAACGAGCAGAATCTGCATTACGAGTGGGGCAACCTGCCCTTGGATCCGGGAAAATATGTGGCGCTGTTGCGACCGGCCTACACGGAGATCAAGAGGGCGTGCCCGTCGATGCTGGTGATCAGCGGTGCGCTGACGCCGGCGGCCAGTAATGGCGCGCCGCAGAGCAGGGGCGGAATCGCGGCGATGGATGACTTTGAATATTTGGAAAAGATGTTCCAGGCCGGT
Source organism: Caldilineaceae bacterium bin5 (assembly GCA_002238445.1). GTDB lineage: Bacteria > Chloroflexota > Anaerolineae > Caldilineales > Caldilineaceae > Bin5. The sequence continues at coordinate 24,375 of MPML01000068.1, read as the reverse complement.
CTCAACAACTATGCGGACGGCATCGGCGCGCATCCGAGTGGCTATAACGTGCCGCCGTCCTACACATATCAGCGGGGTTGTGAGGCGATACAGATCCACGGTAACAGCTTTAACGGCGCGTGCGACAACCCACACCACTCTTGGAGCTTCCGCAGCACGATGGAGGGTTATCGGAACATAGCGGTTACGTACGGGGCCGGCAACAAGCGCATTTGGCCGACCGAGTTTGGCTGGGCAGCCGGCGGCGCTCTTGACCCCCGGTACGGGTACGCAAACGACAACGACTACAACGAGCAGAAGGACTGGACTGTCGAGGCCTATCGGATGATGAAGAGTTGGGGTTGGGTAGGCCCGGCGATCCTGTGGAATCTGAATTTCCGGGTTGTGGCCCCTAACACTGAGAAGGCGCAGTGGGGGATAGTGGATGCGAATTGGGGCAATCTGCCGGTGTTCAATGCGCTGCGGGATATGCCGAAGTAAAGGGAATCCGCGCGCGAAATAAAGGTAAATAGTAGTGTACAGAATGCCGCCGACTGACTTGGCGGCATTCTGATTTAGGGGAAATGGGCAGACAGGGATCGCATCATTTGCTGTCTGCCGCCAGATCCTCTCATCTCCTGACCCCAGCGCGGGCCGAAGCTTGCGTGCTGTCGCCCTCCGAATTGTACATTTGGGGCGGCGAAGTACTGCTTGGCCCGCGGTCGCCGTCGCGGAAGAAAGGGAGTGCGAAGAAATCAGGCTGATCAAGCCCCATGCATCGACTCCTGCCATTTTCACCCCGTCCTGATCCGCACCCCCTTCGCCAAACTGCCGTTGACAAAATTAATACTATTTCTTATACTATGGCACAGTTTTGGCGCTCAGCCGTCTCGTCTGGCCGATGTCTTGGTTTGTCACCTCCATTCGACCAAGGACCCTGCCAAAACTTTCCTTTCTTCTCATTTATGATTCAGGCAGCGATTGGCCGGGGGCAGCCTTCGGTTTGGTGCATTCAGGCCAGCAGGTTGCCAGATCCCGCGGTGCAGGTACCGCTTCAGCGGACCAGAGGTTGATTAGAAACACGCCTTTCCCCGGCCCAGATACTGGCGCTTCCAACGTTTCAAAAGGAGAGAAGCATGAATAGAGATGACATTCAGTCTCGGCTGGCAGAGGGAGATCGGTTGCTATTGGACGGCGCTACCGGGTCGGAGCTGCAGCGACGCGGCGTCAACGTTTCCAAGGGCGTGACCTCGGAGGGCGGTCTGGGCGCATGGTCGGCGACGGCGATGGGAGATGCGCCGGACCTGGTACGCGAGGTCCATGAAGACTACCTGCGCGAGGGCGCGGATATCATCACGACCAACAGCTTTTGGACCAATCGTGAGCGGCTGGGGATGGTGGGTCTGGCCGACAGGATGGAAGCGTATACGCATTTGGCGGCGGAGATTGCCTGCGAGGCACGCGACCGGCTCAATCCGGAGGCGTATGTGGCCGGCAGCATGGCCCCGCCGGGCTGGGGGGATCTGACGAAGGAGTTCACCGACCAGTCGGCGGTGCTGGCGGCAGGGGGTGTGGACATCATCTTACTCGAATACGTAGGATCTGTGGCGGACTGTGTTCAGGCAGTCGAGGCCGCTTCGAGGACCGGTCTGCCCATCTTCCTGGGTCTAAAGCATGTCACACTGGAAGGAACCAACTCTGCCGGCGAAACTTTCGAGCAACTGGCTCGTGCCCTGGAAGACCACAGGGTCGATGCGATTCTGCCGATGTGCAGCCGACCTGAGGAGATTTCGGCCGCTTTGCCCATGCTGCGGGCGGCCTTCGACGGACCGGTCGGCGCTTATGCGAACATTGGCTACAATCAGTCGTCAGAACGGCCAGAGTTCCCCAAGCGACAGTGGCACGTGATCGAGACCGACGACTATCCCCCGGACCGATATGCCGAGTTTGCGCGTGTGTGGCTCGACATGGGCGCGCAGATCATCGGCGGTTGTTGCGCAACGGGGCCGGAGCATATAGCGGCGCTACGACCGGTCGTGAAAGGGCTTGAAAAGGAGAAGGCTTAGGGTTCCTGACGCAGCTCGGCGGAAGCCCTGCGCTGGTAGTTGGAACAGGAAGGCGATCGCTCCGGCTCATGAAGGGAAGGGAGGTGGTAGACCCGTAAATCAGATTCGAAATCCTGAAGGCTCTTCAATGGCAAGGAGGAAATCTGATGGGAAAGTATCTTAGGTTAGCCAATCTGATAATCGTTTTGTCGATTCTGCTCACTGCGTGTGCCCCCGCAGCAGTTCCCGCCGCAGCGCCGCAGGAGGCGTCGGCCTCCGATTCCGCCTCGACCGACCCGGCGAAACCGACCGACATGGCCGCCAACCAGGAACTGACCATGGGCAGGGTCTTCTATTTTTCGGGCCACTTCACTGAGGGTTCCTGGTATGATGGCGGTCTTGTCATGGGCGGTGGACTTTTGGAACGCAATCCTGACGGCAGCGTCCGCCCATGGGCCGCCGACTCATGGGATGTCAGCGACGATGGCACAGTCTACACCTTCAACCTCCGTTCCGATTTGAAGTGGTGTACAGGTGAACCCATTACGGCCCAGGATATCAAGAAGGGCTGGGAGTGGCTCAATATCCAGTTCAAGTGGGCCAAGGATTACGCCTGGTACATGGTGGAAGGCATTGACGAATTCCTCGAGGCAACAGCCGATGTGGGCCCTTGGGACTTTGACCAGCAAGACGATGCCGAAATCAGCGGCCTGGTTGCCTTGGATGACCACACGCTTCAGGTCAATCTTAAGGGTGTGACACCGGCGTTCATTGACGTCACGTCTTCGGGCGTACTGGGTACCTGGGGGCTTCTCGACCCTGCGCAGATCAGACTCGGTACGGCGGAAGCTCCGTGGCATGAACATCCCGACTATTGCGGCGGCTTCGGTCCCTTCATGGTGGAATCCTATGACCCCGAAGAGGACGTTAGCGTGCTGGTACCCAACCCCCACTACGTGCTGGGCCCGCAGCCACTGCTGGACAAGATCACGTTGAAGTCGATACAGGACCGGCAGACGCAGTTGGTGCTCTACGAAAGCGGCGAGCTGGACATCGCGATGCCTTCGACCGCTGACTTCGCCCAGTTTGCCAGCGATTCCAACCACCCTCTGAGTGACCATGTACAGGGTTTCGGTCTTGCCGGTTTGCAGTGGCTTGAATTCGATGTCTCGGCGGAACCGACAAACGATCCCAAGATCCGCGAAGCGATCTATTACTCAATCGATCTGGACCTGATCCACGAGACGGTCTACCGCAACCTGCGGCGGCGCGCGACGAGTATCATTCCCGATGGACCGTTTTACCGCGAGGACCGGCCGGCGTACTGGCAGGCGGATCCGGAACGCGCCAAGCAGGCAGTAGCCGATTCATCTTACGGCAGCGCGGAAAACGTGCCGCCAATCCTCTACTGGTCCCGCTATCCTGACCCTGAATGGCCGCAGCTGGCCCAGGCAATCCAGCAGATGGTGAAGGATGCAACCGGCCTGGAGATCCAGATCACGGTTGCCTCCAGTATGGAGGCCACTGAAAGGGTAAAATTCCAGATCTGGGAGGACAGCTACGGAACTTTCTCCCTGGACGCCCAGGCCTGGGGGTCTTACAACTTTGCCAGCGATTCTTTCATCGCTACGCGCCATACGCATTGGGGGGATGAGCATACCGATGCGCTGCTGGCGGAAATCGAGTCGAATCCGAATGAAGCCGAGCGCATTGAGGCCTGGACAGAGTTCGAGGATGTCGTGTTTGGAGAGTATTGGATGATCCCATTGTACTGGCCGACCGGCAGATTCCTGGTGAGGCCGAACGTAAAGGGCGTTGCCTTCGATCCCACTTTCCGTTGGATCAACGCTGAATACATGTACATCGCTGAGGAGTAACGACTGTACGGCAGCGGTGGAGAGAGCTGGCTTTTCTGCACCGCTGCCGCGGCAGCGACGAGGGCAAGAGCGAGGGAGATTTACAATGCAAGCAGGTCGATCTGCAGACATCTCGGGCGCAGTCTTCGAAGATGTGCATGTGGTGAAGTTGCCGAGGGAAAGGTTCGGCTATCGCGGGAATGTGGGCGATATCACAGAGTTCGATGATGGACGACTGTTGCTATCCTACACTTGCAACGATGACAGCCCTGTTGATAGCATTATCGTTGGTGACATCATGGGACGGTTCTCAAGTGACCAGGGCAAGAGCTGGGGTGAACCGTTCATACTGATTGGCCGCCCACGGCCAACTCGCAAGGATGAGGGATACTGGCACCCCAGTTTCCTGCGCTTGGCGAACGGCCAGCTGCTCTTGTCCTACATTTACTTTGCCGGGTCGCTGCCGCGGTACGCGCACACCTACTACCGCCGCTCGACCGACGACGGGGAAACGTGGGGCGATCAGCTGATCGTCACGCCCCACGCCGGCACCAATCATATCTTCAACGACAAGCTTATCCAACTGCCCTCCGGTCGGATTCTCGCCCCTTGCGAGCGGGAGATCAAGGAGGAAGGCGGTGACCACCGCGGCTTCGTGAGCATGGTTTTTTACTCCGACGACGATGGGTATTCCTGGCATCAGTCGGAGAACGTCGTCGATACGCTGCCGGTTGAGGCGCAGGAGCCACACGTGGTCCCTTTGCTTGACGGCCGCTTGATGATGCTGTGCCGGACGTACAGCGGATATATTGTCCGATCCTACTCCGACGACGAGGGGGTTACCTGGTCGCTAGGCGAGCATGTGCGCGGTTTGAAGCTTTCCAGCAACTCGTCGGCACTCAACGTGAAACGAATCCCATCTACCGGCGACCTGCTGTTGCTGCGCTCGACGGACACCAAGAACAGACTGCGGACGCCATTCGTCTCGGCAGTCTCTACGGATGAAGGCCGCACGTGGATCCACGAACGCGCGATCGGTTCTGATCCTGATGACGACTATGGCTATCCGAGTCTGACCTTTGTGAACGACATGGCGCTGGTCAGCTATCATAAACGGGACGGCATCTACGTGGCGCGCATCGGAATCGACTGGTTTTACGGAAAGTAGGTCCGAATGTTGGGAGGGTATACGATCAAGGCTTCTGGCCGCGCTGCTGGCAATAGAAACTGCGAGAATGAATTCCTCACGGCTTGTCGCGGGGTCTGTTGGTCGTTGCTGCCAAACATCGGCGGTGAGCAGCCATGATCGGCTATTTCATCAGACGCCTTGGTGCAATCGTGCCGACGCTACTGGTTGGCATCTTCATCGCCTTTGCCTTGACCTATTTCGGTCCTGGCGACCCGGTCAGTGTCTTTTTGGAGCAGCAGGGCAGGTTGAGTGAGGAGGCCTACGAGGCATTGCGCAGGCAATACGGGCTGGACCGCCCGTTCCTGGTGCAGTTCGGCGACTACGTCACCGGTCTCGTGCGGGGCACATTCGGCAAATCGATCTGGGCCGGCGGCCGCCCCATCGAGGTGATGATCCGGCGAGCGCTGCCGGTCAGTGTGCAACTCGGCTTCGTCGCTTTTCTGATAACGGTAGGGACGGGCATTCCCCTGGGGATCTTCGCGGCCTTGAGACAGAATACGCTGGTTGACTACGCGATTGTGTCGGCGTCGGTCGTGGTGTCCTCGATCCCAACTTTTGTATTGGCGCCGATGCTAATGATTCTGTTCGTGCTGGTGATCCCTGTTCTGAAGAACCCAATCGGCTGGGGCGGTATATTCGACGCGCGGATTGTGCTGCCCGCATTCTGTATCGCGGTGGGGCCGCTGATGGGGATAGTGCGCCAGGCGCGGAGCGCGGTGTTGGAGGTCATCAGGCAGGACTATGTGCGCACCGCCTACGCCAAGGGGCTGCCGCGACGGATGGTTATCTGGAGGCATATTTTTCGCCACATCCTGACGCCCTTGTTGTCGGTCGGCGTGGGGCTTTTCGGTGGGATCCTGCAGGGCTCTATCTTCGTGGAACGCGTTTTCAACATTCCGGGTTACGGCGCCCTGAGTTTTCAATCCTTCGTGGCGCGAGATTTTCCTGTCATCCTGGCGACGACGGTGGTGGCGGCGATAATTGCAATGTCCTTGAATCTGGTGCTTGATATTTCCTATGGGTTGGTTGACCCGCGAGTCCGTCTGGGCAGACGTGTCGAGGAGGTCTAGTCGTGTACAGTGAGGCTTCCTCCGCCAGCCAACTGTTCCGCCACGAGGAGCGCAGCCTGGTTAGCGATGCCGTGCGCAAGCTGGTTGCCAACAGGTTGGCGATGATCAGCCTTTTTGTCATCATTTTCATCTTTTTTATCGGCATTTTCGGGCCCTACGTGGCGCCGCAGGATTACCTTGAGCAGGATTTGCGGGCGTACAATCAGGGGCCAAGCCGCGAGCATTTGCTGGGCACTGACGAATTGGGGCGTGACATGCTGTCGCGCCTGCTATGGGGTGGACGGACGGCGATCATGGTGGCTGTCGTAAGCACCTCCATTTCCTATTTGATCGGTATTCTCTTCGGCACGCTGGCGGCCTATCGCGGGGGGCTTACCGATGCGGTGTTTGTGCGCATCGTTGATCTGTTCGACAGCTTTCCCCACATTCTGGTGGCGATGCTGCTGGCGTCGACACTGAGGCCATGGGTGCTGCGGCTGGCGCGGGAGCTTGAGACAACGCAGGGAATCAGCTTTCTCGCAGAAAATACTGTCTACATTGATTACCTGGTTGTGTTTGGCTCACTGTCCATGATTGGCTGGGCTGGTATCGGCCGCCTGATCCGCGGTCAGGTGCTGACGTTGCGGGCGACCGATTTCGTCCTGGCTGCCCGCTGTGTGGGGGCCAAGGAACGCTGGGTCATATTGCGGCATCTTGTGCCAAACGCAATTGGCCCGGTGATCGTGGCTTTGAGCAGCAGCTTTGGCGGGGCGATGATGTACGAGTCGAGCCTCAGTTTCATTGGCATCGGCATCCAGCCCCCTGGGGCCAGCTGGGGCAACATGATTGTCCTGAGCATGGGACAGTGGCGTTATTATCCCCATTTGGTGCTGATGCCTGGTATCCTGTTGATGCTGGCAATCATCGCCTTCAACTTCTTCGGCGATGGTCTCAATGACGCTTTGAATCCGCGCGCCCTGACACCTGAGAGGAGTTAGGTTGATACGAAGGACAGGGTGGCAGTGCCTCTGCACTGGCTGCATGAGGGGGCTGGCTGTCTGGACAGTGGGGAAAGAGACGGCTGTCGTGAATGGGCCGTACGTAGGCTACACGAAGATGGCATGAGAGATCCGAAACACAGGTTCAGACTCGGGGCACGCCCGCCTCGCGGAAGAGGTTGCGCAGATCGGCAAGGAGTTGGGATGAGAGCCGTGTATAGGGCGGGCGCGGCGGGCCGACTTTAAGGCCAACCGCTTCCATGGCCGCCTTGATGAACGGTCCCTCGCCCTCGGTATGTTTGACTGCCTGCTCGACCCAGGCCGACCACTTCCACTTGAACGCAGCAAGCGTTAGGTGTGCGTCGTCGTATTTTCCCGCTTCCAACTGGCGCCAGATCTTGCGGGGATACTGCGGCCAGAATCCGCTGAGGTGGGTGACGAACGCTCTGGAGCCATACATATGGCTGAGTACGTGATGGCCCTCGTTGTCGACCATTGCCACCGTGTCTTTGAACGCCATTATCGTGTCACGGAAGAGCGCCATATCGGCTGAGGCCCACTTGATTGCGCCGACGGTGGGGATGGACGTCAGCCGGTCCAGCAGTTGGCGGCTCATGTGGATGCCGTCCCAGGGCGTGTGGTAGACCATGAGGGTTACACTGGAGTGGTCTGAAACCAGTTTGAAGAGGTTGTAGATATCGCGCTCGGTGGAAGGGTAGTAGTAGAGTTGACCCAGTTGGGCGGCGGCGACGCCGACCTCTTCAGCGTAGTTGGCGAGGTCGAGGATGACCCGGAAATCGGTGTGCTGAATACTGGTCATGATAGGCACCTGGCCCTGGGCGGCTTCGAGCGAGGCGTCCATGACCGCTTTGCGCTCTTCCGGATTGAGGCTTGGGAACTCGCCGCCTGCGGCGCCGACCAACAGGACGCCGTCGCCGGTGGTGACGCCGCCTTCGATCATGAAGCGGATATTGTCTTGCAAGGCGGCCAGATCGAGTGAGAAGTCCTCTTTGAACGGCGTCGCGACGGCCACTACGGGGCCCCGCAGCCAGTCATGGATATTCTTGCGATCCATAGTGCGTCTCCTCATCAGGTCTCCCAAGCCTTCGTTAGTCTGGCTAGGAATCGCAGACCATCACTCTTGTCAGAAAATGTGGTCATGGCCAAGTACAAGAGAACAGCGAATCGTTTCGCTAATTGGAACTCCGTCCAGAACCATAAGTTTTTGCAACGGCTTTTCTGTAGCATTGCAGGCGTTAGTCCTTTTAGAACGAACGTAACAGCCTCTTGGTCTTTCCGCGGACACCCATAAGCTTGCTTCTACAACAGGGTAACGCCAATGAAGTGGTTGTTGGTCCCTTCTTCACTCCATTCCGCTATCCCACCACTCATTATTTCAATCTCTTCATACAAAAAATTGAGATCGACGTTGTTCTTATTCTCCAACTCAGAACGAAAGGCTCCGGGAAACTCAGTCCTGAGCCAATTCCTATATTCATCCCTTAAATTACTGCAATCTATACGCAATTGTTCGTTGAAACATAGTTTCTCCACAATGAATTTTCTGTGCACCCCTACTGAGCGAGGAAAGTATTCCTCGCCTTCGTACCCTTCCCTATTTGGATACTTCCGCTTACTTCGAAGTTTTCTTCCGTACCCCAATTTGTGCCTCCAATAGGCTTGTCTGTTGTTGTCGAACCGCACATACATGTATAAAGCGGCCAGAGAAACTATCGGTTGGCCACTGCTTTGTATGTCGTAGAACTGACTGAGATCCAAGAGAACCCGATACAATAAAGCCGGGTCTTCATGTGCGAAGACCCGGCCTGAATTCTTTTACTTCGAGACGATGCTCTACCCTTCGTCCTCCACGAAGACACCTGGACGGGTGCGGCGGCGACGACGGGCGACCTTCAGTCTCAACTGGCTGCGGCGGTAGGCGACCTCTACGGGTTGGCGCTCTTCGGGCGAGCGCGTGCTCAGTGCCTCTTCGGCGCGTTGCAGGGCTTCTTCGGCGCGGGCGATGTCGATCTCGTCAGCGCGCTCTGCCGAGCGGGCCAGCACGATCACCTTGTCGGGCCGCACTTCGACTACGCCGCCACTGACCGCGATGTAATCGGGCTCGCCGTCGTCGCTGTGCAGCGTGATTTCACCGATATTCAGCGTCGTCAGCAGAGGGGCATGACCAGCCAATACACCCATGTCGCCCTCGACGCCGGGCAAGGTGATCATCTCGACAGCACCGCTGTACAGCTGTCGACTGGGGGTTACGATTTCGACCTGTATCGTCATTACTCCTGCCTCAGTTGTTCACCCTTTTCGACCGCTTTTTCGATGGCACCGACCATATAGAAGGCCTGTTCCGGCAGGTCGTCATGCTTGCCGTCGAGAATTTCGCGGAAGCCGCGCACGGTTTCTTCGATTCTCACGTACTCGCCAGGCTGGCCTGTGAACACCTCGGCCACGTGCATGGGCTGGGTGAGGAAACGCTGGATCTTGCGGGCGCGGGCGACGATGATCTTGTCATCTTCGCTCAACTCTTCGACGCCGAGAATGGCGATAATGTCCTGCAGGTCCCGGTAGCGCTGGAGTGTCTGCTGGACGTCGCGGGCCACGTTGTAATGCTCCTCGCCGACGATGAGCGGGTCGAGGATGCGGCTGGTGGAGCCGAGCGGGTCCATGGCCGGGTAGAGGGACTGCTCGGCCAGGGCGCGTTCGAGCGTGATGGTGGCGTCAAGGTGGGCGAATGTTGTGGCCGGCGCGGGATCGGTGTAGTCATCGGCAGGCACATAGACGGCTTGCATCGATGTAATTGAGCCGGTATTGGTGGAGGTGATGCGTTCTTGCAACTGGCCCATATCGGTACCCAGCGTGGGCGCGTAGCCTACTGCGCTGGGAAGGCGTCCCAACAGGGCGGAGACCTCTGAACCGGCCTGCACGAAACGGAAGATGTTGTCGATGAAGAGGAGGACATCGCGGCCCTCATCGCGAAAATACTCGGCCATGGTCACGCCGGTGAGGCCGACGCGGAGGCGGGCGCCGGGCGGTTCGTTCATCTGTCCGAAGACCATTACGGTCGAATCGATCACGCCGGAGTCGCGCATTTCGTGCCACAAGTCGTTGCCTTCGCGGCTGCGCTCGCCAACACCGGCAAATACGGAGTAGCCGCTATGGTACTCGGCGACGTTGTTGATCAGCTCCTGGATGATGACGGTTTTGCCGACGCCGGCGCCGCCGAAGATGCCGGTCTTACCGCCCTTGGTAAAGGGGGCGATCAGGTCGACGACCTTGACGCCGGTCTCGAACAGCTCGGCCTGCGTGCTGCGGTCGGCGAAGCTGGGCGGTTCGCGATGGATCGAATAGTGGTCGGTGGCGTCCACTGGGTCGTCGCTGTCGATGGGGTTGCCGGCCACATCGAAGATGCGGCCCAAAGTACCGGGGCCGACGGGCACGGTGATGGGGGCGCCATCGGAGTAGCCTTCCATACCGCGACGCAATCCGTCGGTAGAGCTCATGGCCACGGCACGGACAGCGCCTTCTCCCAAATGCTGCTGCACCTCGCAGACCAGGGTCGAGTCATCGTCGAGGTCGACATAGACGGCGTCGTAGATCTCAGGCAGGGTATCACCTGTAAAGGAGAAATCAACAACCGGACCGACAACGCTGGACACGGAGCCGCTAAAGCGGCCATTGCTTCCGTTTTCTGACATGTTATGCTCCGTTCTGCTATGGGAAGGGGCTTTCGCCCGCTCGACTCTATTCCAGGCCGATTGAACCGCCTATGATGTCCATCAACTCTCGGGTGATGCCTTCCTGACGCGCTTTGTTGTAGGTCAACGTCAACTCGTCGACGAGTTCATTGGCCGCTTCGGTAGCGTTGCGCATGGCAACCATACGGGCCGAATGTTCGCTGGCGATGCTCTCGAACATGCCCTGCAAGATCTGCACCTCAATGAAGCCGATCAGTACCTGCTCCAAGACGGCCTCGGCGCTTGGCTCGAAAATATAGTCGGGCGGCATCGCAGACGTAGACTCGGCGGGGACGACCGGCAATAACTGTTGGGTTGTGGGCTGTTGGATCAGCGTGTTGACGAAATCGGTGAAGATGAGATGGACCTCGTCGAAACGCTCTGAACGGAAGTCGTCGATTATGGTGCGAGAGATGGGGCCGATGTCGGCGGCCGACGGCGTGTCGGCCATATCGGTGTATTCGGCGCGGATGACCGGGTCGTAACGCAGGAGCCAGTCGCGGCCCTTTTTGCCGACGGCAATGACTTCTATTTCGCGTCCCTGGTCACGCTGCTGCTTGATAAAGGCGGCATTTTGGCGCAATACGTTGGCATTGAAGCCCCCGGCCAGCCCGCGATCGGCGGTAATCAGAACAACCCCGACCCGTTTGACCTCGGCTCTGGGGGTAATGAGCGCGTCCATGGTTCCGCCGCTGCTGTGCAGACGGGCGATATCGCTGAGCACTTCGAGGGCTTTTTCCGCGTAGGGGCGGGTCGCCAACACCTGTTGTTGGGCACGCCGCATTTTGGACGCGGCCACGGCCTCCATCGCTCTTGTGACCTGAGAGATGTTTGTGACCGAGCGGATGCGACGACGAATCTCACGTGTGCTTGCCACTATGCCTCCTCAACTGCAGTGATCAGTAGCTGGTTACCAGGTTAATGGACTGGTCACTGACAATTGATCTCTGGTTTATTCTGAGCCACTCCAGTTACTGTTGAACGTCTCCAGGGCCAGGCGCAGCGAATCGAGCGACTCATCGGGTATATCTTGTGAGCGCAGGACGGTCTGCCCGATTTCCGGATGGTTGGCATCCATGTAGGCGTGCATTTCCAGTTCCCAGCGTTTCACATCGGTGACGGCGACTTCGTCGACATAGCCGTTGGTCACGGCGAAGAGACTCATGACCTGTTTGTCCAACTGCAAAGGCTCGTATTGGGGCTGCTTCAGGGCTTCCTGAATGCGCTGGCCGCGGTTGAGCTGGCGCTGGGTTGACGCGTCGAGGTCGGAGCCGAACTGGGCAAATGCGGCCAGCTCGCGGAACTGGCTGAACTCCAGTTTGAGGCGGCCGGCCACGCCTTTCATCGCCCTGGTCTGGGCGGAACTGCCCACGCGGCTAACGGAAAGGCCGACGTTCATGGCAGGTCGAATACCGGCGTAGAAGAGGTCGCCCTCAAGGAAGATCTGGCCGTCGGTGATTGAAATGACGTTGGTGGGAATGTAAGCGGACACGTCGCCGGCCTGGGTTTCGATGACGGGGAGCGCGGTCAGGCTGCCGCCGCCGAACTCCTCATCCATACGAGCGGCCCGTTCGAGCAGGCGGCTGTGCAGATAGAAGACATCGCCGGGGTAGGCCTCGCGGCCGGGGGGTCGCCGCAGCAGCAGCGATACCTGGCGATAGGCCTGGGCGTGTTTGGAGAGATCGTCGTAGACGATCAGCGCGTCTCGGCCCTGCTCCATGAATTCTTCGCCCATTGCGCAACCTGCGTAGGGCGCGAGGAACTGGAGGGCGGCCGGGTCAGCGGCGGATGCGGTCACGACGATTGTGTGATCCATGGCGCCGTGATTCTCCAAGATACCCACCACCTGCGCCACGGTAGATTGCTTCTGACCGATGGCGACGTAGATGCAGATCAGGTCCTTGCCCTTTTGGTTTATTATGGTATCGATGGCGAGGGCGGTTTTGCCGGTCTGGCGGTCGCCGATGATAAGTTCCCGCTGGCCGCGACCGATGGGGATGAGGGCATCGACAACGGTGACTCCGGTTTCGACGGGTGTGTCTACGCCCTTGCGCAGGACGACGCCGGGAGCGATGCGCTCCACCGGGCGGGTGTCGGTTGCGTCGATAGGGCCTTTGCCATCGAGGGGTTGACCGACGGCGTTGACAACGCGGCCGATCAGCGAATCGCCGACGGGGACAGAAGCCAGGCGGCCGGTGCTGCGCACCAGGTCACCTTCTTCGATCTCGGTGTATTCGCCCATGATGATGATACCGACGGAATCGGTGTTCAGGTTCTGGGCGATACCGAGTACACCGGTTTTGGTGAATTCGACCAACTCACTCGCCATGACCCCTTGGAGGCCGGAAATGATGGCGATGCCGTCACCGACTTCTACGACTTCGCCCACATCCACACGGCTGGGGGCCGGCGTGAAGTTGAGGATCTGTTGTTTGAGCCGGTCGGTAAATTCCTGGGTCAGTTCCTCAGTCTGAACTGCCATAAGCGCTGTCCTTTATTGTAAGTTTTCAGTTCGGGTTCCTGACAGGTGAGTGCCGCTGGATGTCGGGCCCCGAAACTGACTACAAGATCCGAATTTACCGCACTGAGGCGGCGACCATTTCGCGCAGCGCCATCAGGCGGTTAGCGACCGTATTGTCGATCAACTGATCGCCGACTCTGATGCGCAACCCGCCCATGAGGGATGGGTCAACATCGAAGCTAATGACGAGGTCTTCGCCATATTGCTGGGCAAGCCGCTGTCGAATCTTCTCCTGGGCATCGTCATCCAATTCGACAGCGCTTGTGATGTCAGCTGCCTGCGGCCCGGAATCCCCTCTCAGGCTTGCGCCCAAGGCGGCGACGACACGGGGCAGGAGAGTTGCGTCCCCTTCCTGCACGAGCATCTTGACGAAGTTCTGCAGCTCGGGGCCGGCGTTTTTGGGAATCGCCTTTTCGATGGAATCGACATCTGCGCCCAGCTTGGGATCCTGCGCGAGCGCGTCGGCGACCTCGGTCAGCGTGGTCTGCCACTGCTCTACGATCGCCTCAAGAATGGCCTGGGCATATCGTTCGGCTGTCGCGCGCTCGCTCATGAACCGCTCCCGTTTTGCTGGGCCAGATAGTCGTTGACAAAGCGCTCCTGCTCATCCCGGTTCGCCAATTCGCGGCCGAGGATTTGCTCGGTTGCGGCGATGGTCAGGTCGGCGATCTGTTTTCTGGCGTCGGCCATGACGGCGGCGGTCTGGGCTTCGGCATCGGCCTGGCCCTTCATGCGGATTTCCTGGGCCTCCTGATCGGCGCGGCTGCGGATGTCCTGGGCGATGCGCTCGGCGTCGCGGGTTGCTTGCGCGCGGACTTCTTGTGCTTCGCGGCGGGCCTCTTCGAGGATCCCTTGTTTCTCCGCTTCGGCTTCGGCGGCGGCGTTGGACGCCTTATCTGCCTGTTCCAAGCCCTCGGCGATGCGCTGTCTGCGCTGATCGAGCATTTTCAGAACGGGTTTGTAGAGAAGCTGTTGCAAAATAACCATCAACAGACCGAAGTTGACGATCTGTGAGAGCAATAACTGCCAACTGATACCTAACTTATCGAGAGCGTCCAAGGCCAACCTCCTGGATACACTGCAGTGGCTAGTGGGTCGCGGCCAGTCGTGTCACCGGCCGTATTAAGTGACCACTGGTCACTGACGACTGAACTCTGGCCACTGAGAACAGGTTTAGACGAACTTGACCAACAGGGAGATGACGAGCGCGTAAATGGCGACCGATTCACAGAAGGCGAAACCGAGCAGCATGTTGGTCTGCACAGTGTTGGTCACTTCAGGATTGCGGCCCATCGCTTCCATCGCTTTGGCGCCAATCAGACCGATACCTACACCAGGGCCAATTGCGCCCAACCCGATAGCAAGAGCAGAACCCAGTTCCTTTGCGACTTCAACATCCATGAGTGTGAACTCCTTTTTCTAAACTGCAGTGATTATTGGTTCGTGATCAGTCTTACGAGTGAATTCCGGAGCAGTCCGGTCACTGGCAACTGATGTTAATGGTGATCGTCGTGGCTGACGGTGGCCATTGTGAAGAATGCCAGAGTCAGCAACATGAATACGAGTGCCTGGATGAATCCGATGAACAGCTCCAGCCCGTAGAATATGCTGGGCAGGAGGAAGGTGACGAGAAAGGCCATCACGAGCAGTACGACTTCACCGGCAAAGACATTGCCGAAGAGACGAAAAGAGAAGCTGATGATCTTGGAGATTTCGGCGATCAGTTCGAAGATGCCAACCACGGCACCCATGCCGTCCTTAAAGGGGTTCTTAAAGTACTTGGTGAAGTAGCGCATTCCCAATGCCTGGACGCCGAAGAACTGGGTCATGAAGACGGAAATGAGGGCAAGAGCCAGGGTCATGTTCAGGTCGGCGGAGGGGCTGCGAAACAGGGGAACAAGGACTGGTTTGCCTTCTTCGGCGGCGGCGGCGACAGCGACTGCTTCGCCCCCAACCATTGCAAGCTGTTTGCCCAATTCGGCCTGTGCGTGGCTTTCGGCGGGGCTATGGTAGATGCCGATTGAGCCGAAGCCGGGCAGCAGGCCAATATAGTTGCTGACCAGAACGAAGATGAAGATGGTGATCACCCAAGGGAAGAATTTGCGACTGTTGGCGGAGCCATGGCCGGCGATGCTCTGGGTCAGGTTCCACATGCCTTCGACCATCATCTCGACGATGTTCTGCCAAGCTCCTGGTATCTCTTTCATTCTGGAGACGGCGAAAACGGCCAAGAGGATAATGATAATGTCGACAAGGAAAGTCGTCAGCAGGCCGTTGGTGAACCACTTTGGCCCATTTTCGAGCAGTGCTTCGGCCGCCAATTCGACGTGGGGAGGGGGGGCATTGAAGAACGGGATCATGCTCAAGACGAGCAGCGCAATGACGCCGATGGTAATGTTGCGAACGCGTGCGTTCGAGAGGAATGCTTGGAGAAGATTCTTGAGTCGGCTGAACAAGATCCACCCTCCTGTAAACGGCAGTTTATGGCGTTCGGAATCCGGTTATCGGTCGCTGCCAGGAGACGATGTATGGGACGCAGGCGTTAACTGGCAATGAACCGGCCGCTGATGCTTCCACAACTGGCGGGTTGGGACGAGCTGATTTGCCCAGACCGCCCATTGGAACGCGACTGCCCTCTGACTTGCTCGATCAGGGGGATGAATATCAGTGGGGTCGCAGCAATGCTTGAAAAAGTCTGTTTTCAGTATAAAAGAGCACAAAAGGATTGCGCAAATTTTCACAGCGTTGTTTCAGCATTAGATTGTGTCGACTGGCGCTGTTGAAAGGAAGTCGTCCGGAGCATCCAACACTCCTCTTATTACCTGTTGGGAGTGTGTGCGCCGACATTGGGGACTGACAGGGAATAACCGCCGTATTCGCGTGCTGAAATTGCTTCAGATATCATAGATGCTGATGGCGGCGGCGATGAAGAAGAGGAAGACGGTTGTCCCGATCAGCATTCTGTTTTTGTGCAGAATTTCATTCCAGGTGGGCGGGGGCAACAGATCGGTGGTGGGGTCTTTTTTGGAGTTATCGGCACCGAACAGCGTCTGCCGCAATTCTGCGATGGTGGGGGGTCGTTCGTCAGGATGCATCGCCAACGCCTGGAAGACGGCTCTTTCCGTTCGGGTGGAGATGGCTGGATTCAGCTGCCTAAGCGGGTCGAGCAGGCCGGACTTGAGGAATCGCTCCTTGGCGTCCTGCGGCGGGGTACCCGAAAGCAGGTGATAGAGAGTTGCGCCGACGCTGTAGATGTCAGTGCGCACATCGGTATGGCCGGTGTCGCCTCCGTACTGTTCGAGTGGGGTATAGGCGACGGTGCCGCGGCCCTGGACGACCGTGACGGTGCGTGAGTCGTCCGGTTGGAGCACCTTGACCAGCCCGAAATCGACCAGTTTCAGTCGATTTTCGGGTGTAATTTTGATGTTACCCGGTTTGATGTCGCGGTGGAGCACCGGCGGGTCCTGGCCGTGCAGATATTCGAGTGCGTCCAGGAGCTGCGAAGCCCACAGAAGGACCTGGGCTTCCGAAAGGTGTTTCTTTTGTCGCAGTGCTTCATTCACGATTTCCTGCAGGTCGCGGCCTTCGATAAAATCCATCACCAGGTATTCGCGCCCGTCGACGGAGAAATAGTCGGACACTTTGGGCAGGTTGGGATGGTCGAGCCGGGCGAGGACGCTGGCTTCCTGGTAGAATTGTTCAATTGTCTGGCCGAGATCCAGGTCGGGTCCTCGTTGGTCGATCAGCAGGGCGGGCAGGATTTCTTTGATTGCGCAGATCCGTCCATCAAGGCGCAGGTCGTTGGCCCGATAGACTGCGCCCATTCCTCCTTGGCCAACCAGACGGACAATTTCATAGCGCCCGCGCAGAATCGAGTCAGAATCCAACACTGTAGCCAAAATACACCTCTGCAAAATTACCGGACCGCGCGAGGCGCGTCATCCCCGGAGGAGGAAAGACTGCCGTCCGCGGCGCGCCCTGAAGGGAGTTAACGCCATTGTGCGATGTCGCGGGCCGGGGAAATTGTGGCCTTCATCCGACCGGGACATCTTACCACCCGAGCCTGGCTGCGCTCTCATTATGGGAAATTGGTTGACGTATAGAACTCGTTTCGTTATAATGAATGTCCCCCCTGGCATCACTACACCGGGTTTACGGACATCCTGCTTCTATTATATATTGAAGACATGGATGCTGGGAACCATACTATAATGAGTTGAGAACCATACTATAATGAATAGTAGGCAAAATGTGCAAGTGGCAAGAAAAGTTATGCTTGCATGGTATTTTTAAGAGGGATGGAAATGTCGCAAGAGGACCACAACGCTGAACAACGTTCAGTAAATATTCGTCAAGCCCGGCCTGTCGACAGACAACGTGAGACGGCAATGCTGATCCTCCGCCATGGCAACCAGACCGGCCAGGGTTGGCCGCTTAGCCGTACCACGCCTTTGATCATCGGGCGCCACGACGAATGTCACGTAACGCTGCCGGACCGGCAGGTAAGCCGCAACCACGCCCGCATATTCTGGGACGGCTTGGGTTATTCGATCGAGGACCTGGGCAGCAAGAACGGAACCCATGTAAATGGCATGGATATTGCGGATGCGTCGCATAGCCTGTCTGACGGCGACGAAGTGCAGATTGCACTGCGATTCAAACTGTCCTTTGTGGATGACGAGGCTACCACCCCTCTGACGCTGGACTCGCCCGATACCGAGACGGAGCCCGAGTCAGGTCTGCGCATTGAAGAAGAGACCCGCCAAGTGTGGCTGAACGGCTCGCTACTGGAGCCTCCCTTGAGTTTGCATCAGTACCGGCTGCTGAGTGCGCTGTGGCATGAGGGGGGCGGGGTCATGACCCGGGAACAGATTGTGCAGGCGGTCTGGCCGGAGACGAGTGGGGCCGGTGTCAGCAAGCAGGCTATTGACGCACTTGTACGCCGGCTGCGGGAACGGCTCAACGAGCACGACGCGAGATCCAACTTTATTGTAACAGTGCGCGGCCACGGGTTCCGGCTGGAGAATCCCTGATCGCAAATGCGGGGCGTGAAAAGCGGACTCTCTCTCTTCTCGTTCCCCTTCGCTTTGCGCGCGCCCAAGGAGCGCCGACTCAGGGCTGATGAAGGTACCGGTTGGAATGCGTCCGACAAATACTGAACGCCGCGCACAGCTGGACGCGGCTGCGATCGCGGCGGACGCCCGCGAGTCGCCGGCCGGGCGCGCGCCCGCTGTCGGATCAACAGTTGCAGGTGCAGCGCCTGGAGGCAGGACTGAGGATTCCCGGCCGGCGCGGGCTGCAGCAGGTTCAGCGGCCGGCAGCGGACCACTTGGCCTCTACATCCACATTCCATTTTGCGCCCGCAAGTGCCCCTACTGCGACTTCAACACATATGCCCGTCTGGAACCTCTTTACGAGGCCTACACGCAGGCTCTTTGCCGGGAGTTGGGCAGATGGGCGGCGCGGCTCGACGGGCGCACGGTGCATACTGTATTCATGGGCGGCGGCACACCAACCGTGCTCAAGTCAGGCCAGTTGGCCCAGATTTTAGCGTTGGTCCAGGAACGGTTCACTTTGGCAGCCGACGCTGAAATCAGCAGTGAAGCGAATCCGGGCATCGAGGACTGGGGTCAGTTTTCGCTGCTGCGCAGCCTGGGCGTGAACCGGCTGAGCATGGGCGTGCAGAGCTTTCAAGCGGAGGAATTGGCGTTTCTGGGCCGCATTCACGATGCAGACGATGCGCTGCGCGCCTTTGACGCGGCTGTGAAGGCGGGATTCACCAACATCAATCTTGATTTCATGTTTGGGTTGCCGCGACAGCCGTTGGAAGCGTGGATCGACACATTGGACAAGGCGCTTGCGCTGGCGCCGCGGCACGTGAGCCTTTACAGTTTGATCGTCGAGCCGGATACGCCGCTGGCGCACTGGGTGGAGACCGGTCAGACGGCGGCACCGGATGATGACGCGGCCTCAGAGATGTACGAAATTGCGATTTCCCGCTTAGGGGCGGCCGGTTATGACCAGTACGAGGTGTCGAACTGGACACGTGGGGATGGATACACCTGCCGCCACAATCTGCTCTACTGGCGCAATCAGGAGTGGATCGGTGTCGGGCCTGGCGCGCACAGCCATCTGCGCTATCCGATCAGGTTGCAAGGAGAGGCCAGCCCTGACTTTGCCTTCCTTTCTGGTGAGGATTTTCACGGGTCAACGGGGGGCTGTTCGGCGGCTGCCGCGGTACGATGGTCGAATCGGAAAGGGGTGCAGGGCTACATGAAGCGCGTCGAGTCGGAGGCGAGCCCGGTTGATTTCCATGAGGCGTTGACGGGCGAGGTTTCGATGGGGGAAACGATGATGCTGGGGCTGCGGCTGGTGCGGGAGGGCGTGGCGTTTGCGCGCTTTGCAGAGATGCATGGACAGACAATGCAGGCTGCGTTTGGGCCCATTCTGGATCGACTGCAAGATGCCGGCCTGCTGGCGTCGGATGGGGAACGAGTGCGGCTGACATCCAGAGGACTGTTCCTCGGCAATCGCGTGTTCAGCGAGTTTATCGCATGAGCGGCGCCGGCGCGGCCGACTTTTCGATCATTTCGTGCGCTGGTGCGGCAAATGGCAGCGCGTGTTCCGCAACAACAACTCTGAGGGAGTGTGCCGGTGCTGCAGGCGATTGTATTTGACTTTGACGGGACGATTCTGGACACAGAGACACCTGACTTCCAGACCTGGCAGGAAATTTACCGCGACTACGGCGCTGAGTTGCCGATTGATGTCTGGCTGCAATGTGTTGGTGGAGGCACGGATGTGTTCCGCCCCGACGATTATCTGGAAGGATTGCTAGGCAGGGCGATTGACCGGCAGCGACTGCGCACGGAGCGGCGGAAGCTATTTCTGGAACGGGTACATGTCCAACCGATCATGCCCGGCGTGCTCGAACTGATCGCGGCGGCCGAGCGGCGAGGCGTGAGGCTAGCGGTGGCCTCGAGCTCGGATCGCAAATGGGTGGAGCGGCATTTGCGGCGGCTGGGCCTGTGGGAGCGGTTTGCGGCGGTGGTAACGTCGGATGATGTCGAGCGGGTGAAACCGGACCCGGCGCTTTACCGGCTGGCGGCGCAGAAGCTGGACGTATTGCCGCAGCGAGCGGTTGCGATCGAAGATTCGTACAACGGGATGCTCGGGGCACAGCGGGCCGGATTGTGGTGTGTTTCGGTACCGAATTGGGTCACTCGAGACTCCGACTTTTCGACCGCCGATCTCTGCCTGGACTCTATTGCCAGCATGGCGCCGGATGAACTGATCGCCTGTTTTGATAGTTCGAAGAGTGAACGTTCGGCGGCCTGAAGGCAGAAGCAGCGCTGCCGGCTGCGCGATTGGGCAATTACCAGTTGAGACAGTGACGCACTATGACCCGAGCCATCTATCCTGGCAGTTTCGATCCCTTCCATAACGGCCATTTGGACATTGCGCGGCGGGCGGCTGGGCTCTTTGATGAGTTGCTTGTGACTGTCTTTGACGCGCCGGCCAAGCAGCTTCTCTTTTCGACGGACGAGCGTATTGAGTTGGCGGGGGAAGCGCTCGAGGACGTGAAGAATATCACGATTGTGTCATATAGCGGACTAACGGTAAAATGGGCACAGCGACATGGTATCCGGGTGATTGTACGCGGGTTACGAAATGTGGATGATCTTTCTTTTGAATCCCGCATTGACATGGCCAACCGGTTGATGGCGCCGCAGATCGAGACGTGTTACCTGCTTTGCAGCACGGATTATGTCTATCTCAGTTCTACAATTTTGAAGGAAGTGGCCAGCCTGGACGGCGACGTGTCGCACTGGGTGACGCCGCATACTGAGGAGGCGTTACGGCAACGGTTTGCGGAGCGCAAGCAGTAGCGGATTAGCATCCGGTTTCCTGTTTCTGGCAGCCGCTGGGAACAGCAAGACGAAAGTTCAACCTGATCATGGAAATTTTACAACTGGTGGATCAACTTGAACAGACCCTGAACAGAGGGTGGCGGGTGCCTCTCTCGCCCTCTTTGATCGTGAATTCGGAGGAATGTCTGCGGCTGATAGATCAGATGCGTATCAGCATACCGAGCGCGATCAAGGAAAGCGAGCGCATGATTACAGAGCGCGACCGCATAATCAGTGATGCGCAGGCGCGGGCTGAGCAGATCGTCGCCCACGCGGAGCAGCAGGCAATACAGATTGCCAGCGAAGACGCCATCACTGAACGCGCGCGGGAAGAAGCGGAGCGCATCATTGCGCATGGGCACGCCGAGGCGATCCGTCTGGTAGATGAAGCCGAAGTCTATGCGCTCGATGTGCTTTACCGGCTGCGGGACAAGCTGAACAATTCACTGCACCAGGCAGAGAATGGCATCCAGGCGATCGAAGCCAGCCAAGCGCCGCAGGAGCCGACGGCGTTGGAAGAAAGCGAGGGCGAATTCGCCTTTTCCCCTGCCTTACCCTCCGATGATGAAGATACAGCGCTGCGGGAAGATACATAGCCGCGGCATGCCTCACCTCCCCTGTTAATGATAGGCCGCATCGCCTCCAGTGTGCGCAGAAAGTCCGACTCTCTAAACCGCATACCGCCGCTCGCAACGTGGCCGCCCCGCGTCAGAAAGCTGATTGGGGCGCTGCTTCTTTGCAGCGTTCTTGGCCTGACCTATCGTTCCTATTTTCGCAATTGGGTGCCTTTGGGCCCGCAACGAACGGTGGCGACGATCAACGCCAAGATGGGCGTTCATACGCGCCTGACGGATGAGCCGGACGCGGCCAAGATCAAACGAAGCCTCGAGATGGTGCGCGAAATGGGCGCGCCGTGGATTGTTGAGTATTTCCCCTGGGCCTACTACGAACCGAGACGGGGTCAGTACGAATGGAGCCACCCGGACCTGGTCATCGACCACGCAAACCGGCAGGGGCTGACCGTGATCGCGCGGCTGGGCTATGTGCCGGAGTGGGCGCGGCCGGAAGATTCGCATCATTTATATCTGGAGGAGGAGCAGTACGAGGCGTTTGGGCGCTTCGCGGTCGAGTTCGTGCGGCGCTATGCGGGCAAAGTGCAGTATCTGATCATATGGAACGAGCCGAATCTGAGCCTGGAGTGGGGCTTTCGCCCGGTCGATCCGGCGGGCTATGTGGAGATGCTGAAGGTGGTCTACCCGATGGTGAAAGCGGCCGCGCCGGAGGTGCAGGTGCTGGCGGGCGCGCTCGCGCCCACGCTGGACCCGCCGGGGAGCGAATGGAGCATGAACGATCTGGACTATCTGCAGCGGATGTACGACGCGGGCGCGGCCGACTATTTCGATATTTTGGCGATTCACGCTTACGGTCTGGGATTCGAGGCCGACGAGCCGGCGGGTGAATCGGTTGTCAACTTTCGACGGTCCGAACTGTTGCGGGAGATCATGGTACGCAACGGCGACGGCGATAAGACGGCCATGATAACAGAAGGCGGATGGAACGATCATCCGCGCTGGACGAGGGCGGTGCGTCCGGCGCAGCGCATACTCAACTCTGTACAGGCGTACGAGATCGCCCGCACCGAGTGGCCCTGGCTCGAAAGCGTCGGTTTATGGGTCTTTCGCTTTCCGTGGGATCAGAAAAGCTACCAGGACAACTACACTTTTGTCGGCACGGATTTTGAGCCCAAGGCCATTTATCTGGAGTTGCAGAAGTACGCGAAGGGGCAGTTTGAGGCGCCATGAACGACCGGGAGAAGATAGACGGGAGAGAATCGCGTCAGACGAATGCAGCTGATGGCGGCCGCCAGTGGTTAGTCGCCAGGAATGGCGGCGGCCGATGGACACAGTTCTCTGTTCGAGGCAGTTTGGAGCAGCAGCCACGGCTGTGGATCGTCGTCGGCGTATTGGCGGCGGCGCTGGTGGTGGGCGGGTGGTTCATCTTGCGCGGGACGGGGACGCCGGTGGATGAAACCTGGCTCAAGATGCAGGAGCGGGGCAGTTGGCGGGTGGGGATGGACCCCAGTTTCCCGCCATTTGAAACGCTGGATGCGGAAGGGGCGCCGATTGGTTATGACGTGGAGCTGGCGCGGGAGATTGCTGCTGAGTGGGGTCTGGAGGCGGAGATCGTCGCGGTCGGGTTCGACAGTCTGTTGGATGCGTTGCTGGTCGACCGTGTGGATGCGGTGATCAGCGCGTTTCCGTACAATGCGCGCATGACGAAAGACGTACATTATTCGCCGCCCTATTTCGAGGCGGGTGTGCGGCTTGTGGTGGGGGCAGATGCGGCGTATGAAGAGGTTGCGGACCTGGACGGAGGTACGGTGGCGGTGGAGTGGGGCAGCCGGGGGGATGCGATCGCGCGCCGACTGCAACGGGAAGGCGCCGGCTTTACGCGGCTGCCATTCGATTCTTCGGAGAAGGCGATCGAGGCGCTCGTCTCCGGCGCGAGCGATGGGTTGCTCATCGACGGCGTCACGCTGCGGCTGGCGCAGGGAGAGGGTAAGGAGATTCGCGGGGTGGGCGCTGCGCTCGATGCGGATCCCTATGTGATTGCGGTGTCGATCAAGGCGCAGAAGTTGCAGGGCGCGCTCTTAGCGGCACTGGCAGCGCTGGAGGAGCACGGGCAACTGGAACTGCTGGAAGACCGCTGGTTCGGGCAGGTGGCGGGAAGTGAGTGAGGAGCGGGACATCTTCACTCCTCACCTCTATATTATCCCACTTCGTAACTACTAAGCCATATACAGTGCCTGTCTTGACCAGCCCTTTATCGCTGCCGCCATTCAGGCTATCTGATTGCGTATTCGGTTGGCGGCGGCCTCGTTGCTGGAGCCGCACGGCTGGAATGCGCACACACGGTCGGAACTGCAGTGGTCAGTGATCAGTGGTTAGTGGTCAGTGGGCTGAGACTGCAGATGGGGTAGGAGACACTGTTGGCTAGACACGCTGCCGGAATGCGCACACACGGTCGGTGAGGGATGGTTTTGTAGGGGGGCGTTGCGGGGGCGCAGCCCCTGCACAAG